>DFJI01000001.1:17679-71531 GCA_002372235.1 Prevotella sp. UBA3675
CAGAACGAGCTGAACGGCGACGATGCCGACCGCATCCTGGCCCACAAGCCGCTGTGCGTGGCCGAGGTGTCGAACATGGGCTGCACAGCCGAGGCCGTGAACAAGTTTATTGCCGCCGGCCAGCTGTTTGCACCCGGCAAGGCCGTGAACGCCGGCGGTGTGGCCACGAGCGGTCTGGAAATGACACAGAACTCCATGCGTATGTCGTGGACAGCCGAGGAGGTGGATCAGCGACTGCACCAGATCATGGCCGGTATTCACGAGCAGTGCGTGAAGTACGGCAAGGAGCAGGGCGGCTACATCAACTACGTGAAGGGTGCCAACGTGGCAGGCTTCATGAAGGTGGCCAAGGCCATGCTCGCACAAGGAATCGTGTAAGATGAAAGGTGAAAGATGAAAGATATGATTAGACTTGTAACGCAACTCTTCTTCCGACATTCTTACAGCAAGTGTCGCTGCTTGGGTCTAACCATATCTTTCATCTTTCATTTCTCATTTTTCAGTTTTTATCTTTCAGTCCATCAAGTGATGGCTCAGCCCCGGCAAACGGGCATGGCCTCGTTCTATGCCAAGCGTGCCACGGGCAGCCGAACGGCCAGCGGTGAACGGTTGCACCACGACTCAATGACCTGCGCCCACAGGACCCATCCCTTCGGCACCCTGCTCAAGGTGACGAATCTGGACAACAACAAACAGGTGGTGGTGCGCGTGAACGACAGAGGTCCTTTCGTTCGCAGCAGGGTCATCGACTTGTCGTGGGGCGCGGCCAACGAGATTGGTATGATTGGGAAAGGCATTGCAAAAGTAAACGTAGAACTGGCCGACGGCATCACCATCCCCCTACTGCCCCCCACCGAGACCATCACATTTCCCAAGCTGTCGATTGACTCCATTGAGCTCAAAAACAGTCTGAAGCCCATCTGGCAGGAAGACTTGCTGATAGACCACAAGCAAGTGCAGCAACGAATGAAGAAAACTACACGGAAAGTGATTCAGCACCGCATCAACACATTGTATAAGAAGCACTAAGCCCGTCGCGCACAATTGCACACTACGGCTCCATCTCAATGCGGTCGTCGTAGGTCTGACGGTTGCGCACAGGAGGCTCGTCGTCGTAGTTCCGGCGATTGCGCACAGGAGCCTGATCGTCATAGACCCGTTGGTCGTAGGACTTGTTCTTCGCATCATCAATAGCGGCTCCTACAGCTGCGCCCACTATCACTCCGCCCAAGGTGCCGATGAGCGAGCCCGCATGAGCACCACGCCATCCGCCCGACATGCCGCCAATCGACGAGCCCAACAGATGACCGAAACTGCCGCCCATGAGCGCCCCCGTTTCACTATAAGTGCCACAACTGGCCATCAACAGCGAGGCTCCTACCAATATCACAATCGACTTCTTCATAACTCTCTATTCATTTTAGTGATGCTGCAAAAATAACAATTCTGCAAATAATAGCAAAGAGAAAATCCCGAAATCGAGATAGGGAAACCCCTAAAAGTGTTCAAAAACACAGAATCAGTAACGAATAAAAGAAAAACAAAAAAAATGAACAACATTTATGCCTATTTATACACCGCAATTTGAAAAAAAATGCAGACATTTGTAGCGAATTAAAAACCTCATGAACATTATAGTGTATGGCCAATGTAAAAATGAATGACCAAAGAAAATTCGTAGAATTTGAAAATCTTGTCGTAGATTACTCGGATGGAGATGTAGCCATTTTCGACCATGTGACCGACATGAACAAAATATATCCTCTCAAGGAGTTCAAGAACTTGATTGGAATCTGTAACTCAGGTCACATGACCATACGAATAACCGAGCAAGACATACAGGTTAAGCCCAATGATGTGATATTCTGCCCGTCAAATCTTCTCATTGACCACATTGAATGTTCAAGCGACTTTGAGTGCAAAATCCTGTTCCTCTCCGACCACATCATCCAGGGGCTGCTCCACGACAAGATCAGCGTGTGGAACCAAGCTGTTTACGTGAGCCGCCAGAACGTGATACCCATGTCGCACGTGTGCCGCGACGAGTTCAGTTACTACTACGGACTAATCAAATCAAAGATTGACAATCACAAGGAGCCTCCCTTAGAGATTATACAGGTCATCATCAGAGCCTTGCTGCTCGAGCTGTGTGTCATTCTGGAGAAATCGGCGCAGAACATGGGCAACGAGCCCAAGCAATCGCAGGGAAAGACCCTCTTCAACCGCTTTCTGCGGCTTGTGGCCACCAACGACGTGAAGCGCCGCCCCATCACCTACTATGCCGACTTGCTGGCCATCACGCCCAAGTATCTCACGATGCTCTGTCTGAAGTACAGCAACAAGACGGCATCCGACTGGATTGTGCAGTACACGATTGAAGACATCCGCTTCTACCTGAGAAACTCGAACCTGAGTATCAAGGAGATCTCGGCCAAGATGGGATTTGCCAACATGTCGCACTTCGGCAGCTACGCACGCAAGCACCTCGGTGTGTCGCCCAGCGACTTCCGCCACGGAAAATAATCAATATTCTTCCTGTTTTATTGGAGAAAAGAAATAAATACCGTAACTTTGTGGTCAAAAAAAATAACGAATCACACAGTTACGAAGATGGCAGACATTCCCCAAGAATTCAATAACTTCTTTCTGAAAGATGTGTCGTTCGTGAACCTCATGACGCGACGCATCTTCAACGTATTGATAGTGGCCAACCCCTACGATGCCTTCATGCTGGAGGACGACGGGCGAGTAGATGAGAAGGTGTTCGACGAATACACCGAACTGGGCATGCGCTATCCGCCCACCTTCACGCAGGTGAGTACCACCGACGAGGCCAACGAGGTGCTGCGCACTACCAACATAGACCTCGTGATCTGCATGCCCGGCAATGCCGACAACGATGCCTTCACCGTGGCACGCGAGGTGAAGAGCCAGCACCCCGACATACCCTGCGTGGTGCTCACCCCCTTCTCCCACGGCATCACCAAACGCATGCAGGACGAGGACATGTCGATCTTCGACTTCGTGTTCTGCTGGCTGGGCAACACCAACCTCATTCTCTCCATCATCAAGCTGATTGAGGACCGCATGAACCTGGAACACGACATCAAGGAAGCCGGTGTACAGATGATTATGCTGGTAGAGGACAATATCCGTTTCTACTCCAGCATACTGCCCAATCTATATAACTACATTCTTGCACAAAGCAAACGCTTCTCGACCGAGGCCCTGAACCCCCATGCCGCCGCACAGCGCAAGCGCGGGCGCCCCAAGGTGGTGCTGGCCACGAACTATGAAGAGGCCATGACCATCTACGAGAAGTATCACGACAACGTGCTGGGCGTGATCAGCGACACGCGCTTCCCCATGCACACGGTGGCGGGCCGCCTGTCGCATGTGGAGGAAGGCGATGCCGAGGCCGGACTGAAACTGCTCAGCGAGATTCGCCACAGAGACGAGTACGTGCCCCTCATCCTGCAAAGCTCGGAGACCGTGAACCGGCAGAAGGCTTGGGATGCGGGCTACGACTTCCTGGACAAGAACTCGAAGAAGTTCAATGTCGATCTGCGCCATCTGCTCGAGGAGCACATGGGCTTCGGCGACTTCATTTTCCGCGACCCTGAGACTCATGAGGAGGTGGCCCGCGTGTCATCGCTGAAGGAACTGCAGGACAACATCTTCAAGATTCCGCACGACTCACTCATGCACCACATCCGGCGCAATCACATGAGCCGTTGGCTCTGCGCCCGTGCCATCTTCCCCGTGAGCAACTTCCTGAAGCACGTCACCTGGCACAAGCTGCAAGACGTGGATGCCCACCGTAAGATCATCTTCGATGCCATCGTGCAGTACCGCCGCATGAAGAACATCGGCATCGTGGCCGTGTTCGACCGTCTGAAGTTCGACCGCTATGCCCACTTTGCCCGCATCGGCGAAGGCTCGTTGGGCGGCAAGGGACGCGGTCTGGCTTTCCTCGACAACATCATCAAGAAGCACCCTGAGCTCAACCAGTTTCCCAATGCCTCGGTGCAGATTCCGAAGACGGTGGTGCTCTGCACCGACTTCTTCGACGAGTTCATGGACAAGAACAACCTGTGGGGCATAGCCCTGAGCGACGCGCCCGACGAGGAGATTCTGCAGCATTTCCTGCATGCGCAGCTGCCCGACGCGCTGATAGCCGACTTCTTCACCTTCTTCGATGCTGTGAAGAGCCCCATAGCCGTGCGCTCCAGCTCGCTGCTCGAGGACAGCCACTACCAACCTTTCGCAGGCATCTACGCTACCTACATGATACCCTATCTGGAGGATAAGTACGAGATGCTGCGCATGCTGGCCTGTGCCATCAAGAGTGTCTATGCCTCGGTGTATTACCGCGACTCAAAAGCCTATATGACCGCCACGCAGAACGTCATCGACCAGGAGAAGATGGCGGTCATCCTGCAAGAGGTGGTGGGCAAGCAATACGGCGACCTCTACTATCCCTCGTTCTCGGGCGTGCTGCGCTCGCTCAACTACTACCCCATCGGCGACGAGACTGCCGAGGAGGGCATTGCATCGCTGGCCTTAGGCTTGGGCAAGTACATCGTGGATGGCGGCCAGACCTTGCGCGTCTCGCCCTATCACCCCCACCAGGTGCTGCAGACCAGCGAGATGGAGACCGCCCTGCGCGACACGCAGACCCGCTTCTACGCACTGGACATGAGCCATGTGGGCGACGACTTCAAGGTGGACGACGGGTTCAACATCAGGAGCCTGCGCGTGAAGCAGGCCGACCAGGACGGATCGCTCAACTTCATCGCCTCTACCTACGACCCCGTAGACCAAGTCATTCGTCCCGGCATCTACGAAGGAGGGCGCAAGGTCATCTCGTTCGACGGTGTGCTACAGCAAGGCGTTTTCCCCCTGCCAGAGTTGCTACAACTTTCTCAGAAACTTGGAGCCGATGAGATGAGACGTCCCGTGGAAATTGAGTTTGCCTGCAACCTGAACACCGACAACGGCTGTCAAGGCGACTTCTACCTGCTGCAGATTCGTCCTATCGTTGACTCCAAGCAGGTGCTCGACGAAGATTTGCAGAAGATTCCTGACAGCGACTGCCTGCTCAGGTCCTACAACTCACTGGGGCACGGCATATCCGAGGACGTGGTCGATGTGGTCTATGTGAAGACCGACGAGAACTTCACCGCAGCCAACAACCCGCAGATAGCGAGCGAGATTGAACAAATCAACCGCAAGTTCCTCAACGGCGCATTCCTTGCCCCCGAGGGACAGACGGGCGGCAGCAACTACGTGCTCATAGGCCCGGGACGATGGGGCTCGAGCGACTACTGGTTAGGCATTCCCGTGAAGTGGCCGCACATCTCAGCCGCACGCGTCATCGTGGAGGCCGGACTGAAGAACTATCACGTTGACCCCTCGCAGGGCACTCACTTCTTCCAGAACCTCACCTCGTTCGGCGTAGGCTACTTCACCATCAACACCTACACAGGCGACGGCATCATGCAGAAGGAGCTGCTCGACCAGATGCCTGCCATCGAGGAGACCGAACACGTGCGCCACGTGCGCTTCGACCGTCCACTCAAGATCATGATGGACGGCAAGAAGCAGACAGGCGTAGTAATGCTGCCCACAAATGAAGACCGAAAATGAGAAACGACATGTGGAAACGGTTATTAATCATGGCAGCATTGCTATGTCTGCTTACAGACATTGCCGCCCAGCAGCAATATGTATTCCCTGAAGATATCAAGCCACTCATAAAGACACGGTGGGGACAAATGCACCCGTTCAACCTGCTCTGTCCTAAATATGAGAAAGACGAAGAAACAGCACACATGCTGGCTGGTTGTGGACCTGTGGCCATGGCACAAATTGTGAATTACCACAGGTTCCCGTCTATGAGTCCAGACGGGACTTACGAATACGACTGGGAACTGATGTTCCCACATTTACGCAACGGGCTTGCAAAAGAAGAAGTCGTAGCAGTAGCGAAACTGATTAGCGATTGCGGTGTTTCATCATTCACTAAATATGGTGAAGGAGCAAGCAGCACCTCACTCTCCTATCTCATGGGCGCATTAAAACGGCTGTTCGGCTATAGTAACGACATGTGCATATATGAGCGAGACAGCTTCCTGACATCACCATCGCGCGACAGTCTCTACCTCGGTTTGCTTTTTTCAGAACTAAAAGCCGGAAGACCAGTCCTCTATCGCGGCAGTTCCCCAAAAACGCAAGAAGGGCATCTTTTCATCATCGACGGTTGCAAAGGCACGAAGGTACACGTCAATATGGGATGGGCCGGAATTAAGGATGGCTACTATCTGCCAGACCAGTTGGGCGGCTATGAAAAAAATCAATGGATGCTGATTGAGGTAGCCGATACTAACTATCACGCACCAGTACTGGAGATAACTCTCTCTGTCCCTGGGACTCTGGATCGCGAGCTGACAGCGCAGGAACGTCTTACGACACGCCATATCAAGTTGAGTGGGAGAATGGACAAGAGGGATTTCCCTGTGCTGAGGCAAATGATCATGCAAGGACTGCTACGTACCATCGATATGGAACAAGTGGACATAAAAGAACTACCAGACTCAGCCTTCTTCGAGTGTACTTATCTGTCGCACTTCATTGCCCCCCACAACCTGCAACGCACAGGCATCCGCACGTTTTTCCGCTGTAGGAACCTGAACCATGTTGTGTTCCATGAGGGGCTTCGCCGGATAGACCGGGGAGCTTTCAGCGGATGTGTCAATCTGCTAAAAGCCGACCTTCCTACCACACTCACAATGATAGGTCCTAATGCTTTTACATCGTGTGAAGCTCTGCTCACCGCACGCATTCCTGAAGGCACTTCAATAATAGGCAACTATGCCTTTTCATACTGCAATAACCTTTTTTCAATCTATCTGCCCAGATCGCTGAAAGCCATTGGAAAAGAAGCCTTCAAGGAATGTACAAGGCTCTCACGCATTACGCTGGATCCCAATAACACACACCTGAGAGTTGACGGGGTAAACATCATTCCACAAGACAATCCGCAAAAGTAAGCGTGATAACATATTTTATCCGAATAGTGCATGCTATTCGGATTTTTTTTCTTAATTTTGCAAAGAAATCCATTATTTATTTTTTAAGCTTAAAACAAACCATGGGATTAATTGAACAGATTATTGCGCGTGCTAAGAGCAATAAGCAGCGCATCGTGCTCCCTGAAGCAGAGGAGGAGCGCACTCTTTGTGCAGCCGACCGCGTACTGGCTGAGGACATTGCCGACCTGATTCTCATCGGCAACCCCGAGAAGGTTCACGCACTGGCCAAGGAGAAGGGACTGACACACATTGACAAGGCTACCCTCATCGATCCGCTGAACTACGAGAAGAGCGAGGAGATGGCTCAGCTGCTCACCAAGCTGCGCGAGAAAAAGGGCATGACCATCGAGAAGGCTCGCGAGCTGGTGAAGGATCCGCTCTACCTGGGCTGTATGATCATCAAGACCGAAGGTGCCGACGGACAGATCTCAGGTGCCCTCTCAACCACAGGCGAGACCCTGCGCCCTGCCTTGCAGATCATCAAGTGCGCCCCCGGCATCACCTGTGTGAGCGGTGCCATGCTCATGATTACCGACAAGCCCGAATATGGCGAGAACGGCGTGCTGGTGTTCGGCGACGTGGCCGTGACCCCCATGCCCGATGCCAATCAGCTCAGCCAGATTGCCGTCTGCACGGCTCAGACCGCTAAGAGCGTTGCCGGCTTTGCCGATCCTCGTGTGGCCATGCTGAGCTTCTCAACAAAGGGCAGCGCCAGCCATGAAGTAGTAGATAAGGTGGTAGAGGCAACGAAACTGGCCAAGGCACTCGACCCGAACCTGAAGATCGACGGTGAGCTGCAGGCCGATGCCGCCCTGGTTCCCTCAGTGGGCTGCAAGAAGGCTCCCGGTTCAGAGATTGCCGGCAAGGCCAACGTGCTCGTCATGCCCTGCCTGGAAGTGGGCAACATCGCCTACAAACTGGTGCAGCGCCTGGCTGGTGCCACAGCCATCGGCCCCATCCTGCAAGGTATCGCCCGTCCGGTGAACGACCTCTCACGCGGCTGCTCGGTCGAGGACATCTACTACCTCGTAGCCATCACCGCCTGCCAGGCAATGGACGCCAAGAAGTAAACCGAAAGAAATTCAAATATTTATAAATGAAAGAAATTTTCGTAATTCACATAATTTTTAATGATTACGAAGGAGGAATATTTTGACATTTATAGTATTGTAGGCATCGCGATGGAAGTTTACAACACGTTAGGATACGGTATGGCTGAACCCATTTACCAAGAGGCATTTGCCATAGAGATGGAGTTACAGGGCTTGTCTGTAGAAAGAGAAAAACTTTTGCGTCTCTATTACAAAAATCAGCTTCTGGAGAAAACATACTATGCCGACTTCTACTATAAAGGTATTGTGATAGAGATGAAAGCTGTAGATAAAATCATCTCCGATCATCGTGCACAACTGTTCAACTATATGCGAATAGCCAAGCAAAGAAAAGGTATTCTGATTAACTTCGGAGAAAAAAGCCTCAGAGCTGAGCGCTACATATTCAATGAGGACGAAGACCGTTTTATATTGCTTACACAAGAGAACTATAAGTGGTACATTCTCCCTGACAATTAGAAAATTACGTGAATTACGGAAATTTCTTTCCTAAAAAACAAAAGACGATGAAAATTTTAGTTCTTAACTGTGGCAGCAGTTCTATTAAATATGCACTTTACAACATGGACGACAAGTCAGTGATGACCAGCGGCGGTGCTGAGCGTGTAGGTCTCGACGGAGCTTTCGTCAAGGTGAAACTGGCCAATGGCGAGAAGAAACAGATTATGCACGACATTCCCGAACACACTGAGGGCGTGAAGTTCATCTTCTCCCTGCTCACCGATCCCGAAATTGGCGTGATCAAGGACCTGAAGGAAATCGATGCCGTAGGCCACCGCATGGTGCATGGCGGCGAGAAGTTCAACAAGTCGGTGCTGCTCACCGACGAAGTGCTCGAGGCTTTCGAGGCCGTGAGCGACCTGGCTCCGCTGCACAATCCTGCCAACCTGAAAGGCGTGAACGCCGTGAAGGAACTCATGCCCGGTCTGCCCCAGGTGGGCGTGTTCGACACAGCCTTCCATCAGACCATGCCTGCCAAGGCTTACATGTATGCCATTCCTTACGAGCTATACCAAAAGTATGGCGTGCGCCGCTATGGCTTCCACGGCACCTCTCACCGTTATGTCTCGGCTCGCGCCCTGGAGTTCCTCGGCATGAAGCCCGAAGGCACTAAGGTCATCACCTGCCACATTGGCAACGGTGGCTCTATCGCTGCCGTGGTCGATGGCAAGTGTGTTGACACATCAATGGGTCTCACTCCGCTGGAGGGCCTTGTAATGGGTACTCGCTCAGGCGACATCGACGGTGGTGCCGTGACCTTCATTGAGAAGAAGTGCGGACTGGATGCCGACGGCATGAGCAACCTGCTCAACAAGAAGAGCGGTGTGGCCGGTATCACTGGCGGCAGCAGCGACATGCGCGACGTGGAGAATGCTGCTAAGGCTGGCGACGAGCGTGCTCAGCTGGCTCAGGACATGTACTTCTATCGCATTAAGAAGTACATCGGTGCCTACGCAGCAGCAATGGGTGGTGTCGATGTGATTGTGTTCACCGCCGGTGTGGGCGAGAACCAGATTGGCATGCGCTCAGAGGTTTGCAAGGGTCTGGAATTCCTCGGTGTGAAGTTCGACGAGCAGAAGAATCAGGTGCGCGGTGAAGAGGCCATCATCTCTGCCGATGACTCGAAGGTGAAGGTGGTTGTCATCCCCACCGACGAGGAGCTGATGATTGCTACCGACACGATGGCTTTAGTGAAGTAAAGACTGCACATTATTTAGTATAACACGAAAGAGAAGGGAGATGTCCGCTATTGGACATCTCCCTTCTCTTTCGTAGATAGTGCTACAATTACTCGCCTACAGGTTCCAGTTTGATGAGCATGACCAGTGACTCGGTGGTGCCTTTGCTCAGAACGTACTGAGTGCCTGCCGTGATGGCAATGGGCTCCATCTCGTAATAAGCTCCTGCAGCATTGGCAGTTCCCGACACGGTGGTCGTCACGCCATTCACTTTCACATTGGTGCCACTCTTGGCCGTGCCCAGAATGATGGTCATATTGTAGTTGCGTGTAGGAGTGAAGGTGATAGAGCCCTTGCTGTCGAACTTCACACCTTTCTTATAATATACACCGTTGTAGGTAATCTTACCATCGCCATAGTTTCCAGCTACGGTAAACATGGAATGAGAGGGAGCCGAATCGAACGAGGCCAGAATGGTGCCCGTCTCGTCGCCGCCCTGTTCACCACCTTGCTCTCCACCTTGTTCACCGCCCTGCTCACCGCTCTGTGTATTTTCGTCGCCGAAGATGCCCACCAGCGTGGTCTTATAGTTCTGCAGCGCGGTCTTCAGTCCTTCAATCACGTTGTAGTTGCGGTCTTCTGTGGCATTGTCGAAGGTCCACTTGAAGTCACCATGCCCCATACGTCCGGCACCCAGCCATCCCGTCACGATGCCGGGAACACTCTCGGCCTCATCGGGCGTATAGGTATAGAACAGGGCAGCATCGGTATCGAAGTTGTCATACTGACGGCCACCCGTCTTGGCTGCTACCGTAGCGGGAACCTGTTCATCGCGCGTGGCGGCTTCGTATGCGTCAAACTCAGTATTGTTCTTCTGATAGGTCACATATCCTGTGGCACCGATAATCTTATTGCCGAACGACTTGATCATGCCGCCGTCCTCGCCCGAGAATGTACCCTTCGGATTGGTGGCCACATCACTGCCCTGCAGCGAGATGAGCATGGGGTACTTACAGTTGCGGAAGTAGTTGTTCTCCACGAAGGCATTGCTCCTATAGGCAGCGCCCACGCCGTATTTCGAGTTGCCGTCATAGTAGTTGTTATAGACGTGAACCGACATGGTCCTGATACGCGGATGACGCGAATCGGAGTGGTCGAACCAGTTGTGGTGATAGGTAATCCAGTTGGGACCTGTCTCGCTCTTCATGCCGCAGAGCGAAGCCTTTCCGTTGTCCCACAAGTGGTTATAGGCCACGGTGATATACTTCGAATCGCCCTTCATGTCGATGGTTCCGTCGCCCTTGGCCTGATCGGCATCACCACCCGTATTACCATAGAACAGATCCAAGTTGTGGACCCAGATGTTAGCATTGTCGGTATCGATGCTCACGGCATCGTCCATGCACAGCATGTTGGCAAAGTTGCGCAGCTCAATGCTGGCGGCACTGCGGATGAGGAATCCGAAGCCAGTGGTAGTGGCATCGTCGCCCACGCCCTCGATGGTGATGTTCATAGGCATGGCCGTCTTGGCGCCCTTGATCTGAATACCCTCGGCTGAACTCAGGAACTCGTCGCAGTCGCTGGCCGAGATCGTGCCGATGATACGGATGCAGAGCGGCTTCTTCTCATAGCTGCCGTTGGCATCGCCCTTCTGATAGCCGTAGATAAGCTGCTGAAGTCCCGTGTAGGTTGTAGTACCGCCCTTGTTGTTCGATGCGATGTCGAGTGTCACAGTCTTGGCATTGTTCTTCGTGACATACACCACGTTAGCCCCAGCCTTCAGCGAACCGTCGTTATTATAGGCTCCGATACCTTCGGTACGGCCCTTGTGGGCAAATCCCGAGCGGTCGTAGTTCACCACGCTGATGCCCACAGCCTCATTGGCAGCACTGGTCATTTCAGCTTTGTCTTCACCTACAGGAACCACTTTGATGGCATAGTCGCTGGCCTTGACCAGTCCCAGCACATCGGCACGTCCGTAGGTTCCGTAGTTGCGCACCAGCTGCTCGTCAATCTTGGTATATTCCCCGTAGTTTCCGCCTTTCACATACACGTTATAGGTCTTGGCTCCCTCGAAGAGGTCGAACTTCACGTAGGCAGACTCGAACCATCCGCGTGCCTCGCTGATGCGCACCAGTCCGTCCTTGTTATCTACGGCGCCGTTATTGCCCTCAGTAGCTTTCTTGAAGGTGAGGTCCGTCACCGTACCCTCGTAGGTGTCAATCACACCTTTCTGATTGACGGTCACCACATCGTCGTTGATGTCAATGCTCGTCACATCGGCTGTGTTATAGAAGCGCTTGCTGCCGTCGAGTGCCAGCACCACCTGATTGCAGGCAGCATTGGCAAACGTGGAGTGATCGTCAGTGACTGGCGTAGGCGTATCGTCGCCGCCCGTATCTTCCTCATTGTCATCATCAACGTCTTCCACCACGATGCTGTAGAAGTAGAGTGCGCCCGTCGTTGTCAGCACTACGTCGCCATCCTCAATTACCTTTCCCACACTGGTGGTACGCTCCGTTCCCGTCTCATTAAATTTGCCTGAAACAGGCGTAAGATTAGTTACGTTGATGCCACGTGCCGTCGATGTGCTCGAGCTCATATAGATGGCTGTCAGCTGCTGGCCAGCCTTCAGTCCGGGAATGGTAATCTTTCCCGTAGCCATCCATAGGCGCTTGTTCTTAATATCAACGCGCAGGTTGCCGCTCTCCGAGGCTGAGACAGTGAACTTCAGCCCTTTCGTGTACTCCAGTTCCTGTCCGTTGGCTGCTACAGCCTCCTCGTTGAGTGCCTTCACGTAGCACCAGCGATTGTTGCTACTGGCCGTGTCGTGCATCCAGTTGCCAGTCTGGTCTGCGGCCAGGTTCGACTGATCATTATCATTCACCGTAGTAAACTCCCACGTCTGTGCGTTCACGCTTCCACCCATGCCCAGCATGAGCATCAGCAACGTAAGGAAAAATGATATTCTCTTCATAGTTTATCGTCCTCCTGATTGTTCTACTTCTTTAGTTGACGGTCATTCTTCTCAGTCGGGCCTACGACCACTTTGCGCCCGCCAATCACATAGATGCCCTTTGAGAGGCCCTGAGTGCCGTTCTTCACGTGCTGTCCCTTCAGGTTATAGACCTTCTCTTCCCCAGCCGTTGCCTTGGTCGGAACGGTTACGCCCGACGAACCGTAAGCGAAATGAATGGCCACACTCTCCATGTCGGCAGTCATGTCGCTGTTGTCGGTGAAGACGAGCGTAGCATTGTCGCCACTGAACGTAATGGTCTTCACGCTCTTGGCCACGGTCTGTCCGCCGACCGTCACCTGCTGCGTGGTCTTGTCATCGGCATGTACTGCAATCATGCTCATGAGTGCCAGTACTGATAACACGAGTTTCCTCATATAAAAAAACAAATGATTTAGTTAAATACTATCTTCTTTCTCACCATATCTGCTTCCATACATTAATATATAAAGCGAGATACGGCTACAAAGATAGACAATCCTGCCCAAGAGTGCAACCTTTTCAGTACAATTTTCAACGAACTTACAACTAATTTCAGATTTTTTCTCTAAATTTGCACACAAAACAAATACCTTTTCTGAAAAATGCAACATCATTTGAAGGGATTCACAACGCTATTGAGCCTCATCACAGTTCTGGTGCTCACCGGCATCTGCCAAGGATGCTGGAGCGAGAAGCGTGCAAAATATGTGATTGGTGTGTCGCAATGCTCAGCCGACATCTGGCGCGAGAAGCAGAACTCTGAGTTACGCATGAGTGCCTATCTCAACGGAGACGTTGAGCTGCGCTTTGCGGCAGCCTATGACAGCGACGAACGGCAAGTGCAACAGATTGACAGTCTGGTGGCCACGGGTATCGACCTGCTGATCGTGGCACCCAATCAGGTGGCCACGATCTCACCGGCCATCGATCGCGCCTACGACAGCGGACTGCCCGTCATCGTGTTCGAGCGCAAGACCAATTCAAAGAAGTTCACATCCTTCATCAGCGCCGACAACTATGAGATGGGACGCGTGATGGGCGAGCATGTTGCCGCACGGCTCAAAGGAAAAGGCCGCGTACTCGAAGTGATGGGCCTTGAGGGATCGTCGCCTGCCATTGAGCGCCACAAGGGCTTTGCCGATGCGCTGCAAGGCTATCCCGAACTTCATTTAGTGGCTACGCTTCAGGGCGACTGGACTGAAGAGAGCAGCTATGAAGCGATGAAAAACTATGGTGGCGATCTTTCCCAAATAGACTTCGTGTTCGGCCAGAACGACCGCATGGCGATGGGAGCCCGAAAGGCCATGCTCGAAATGAGGCCCGAATCATCCCTTCCATTGTTCTGCGGCATTGATGGTCTGCCAGGCGAAGGAGGCGGCATTCAGCTGGTGCGCGACTCCATCCTTGATGCTACTTATATTTATCCTACTCATGGCGACCGCCTGCTCAGTGTCGCCATCGACATACTCAACCATTCGCCCTACGACAAGGAATTACGGCTCATGTCGGCCATTGTCACAGACGAGAATGCCCGTGCGCTTCAAATGCAGGTGGACGAGATTATGCGGCAGGCCGAATATCTGGATCAGTTGCACAAGCGAGCCGACAACTACCTGCAGCAGCTGAGCACTCAGCGCACCATCACATTCCTCTCCTGCAGCATCCTTGGTCTGTTGCTCATCGTTTTAATATTGTTTCATCTCTACCAGAAAGGGCGAATTACTCTGCGTCGCGAACGTGTGGTCAACAACCTATGGAACCTGGAGAAAGCTCCCGAAAACGCTGAGCCCTCTGCCGAAAAGCCCCAACAAGCCAGTCAGCCCTCTCCCCAAGAAGAAGAAAAAAAGCCATCTGAGAGTTCCAAAAACGCCGATTCCATCGAAGATTTTGACAATTCTGTATCATCTTCCATCTTCATCACCCACTTTAAGGAAGCAGTCGAAGCTCGTCTGTCGGACAGCGAACTCAGCATTGAAGACTTGGCTGCCGACATGAACTTGAGCCGCGTACAGCTCTACAGGAAAGTGAAGAGCATCACGGGGTCGTCGCCCGTTGAACTCTTGCGAACGGCACGGCTCAACCGAGGCTACCAACTGTTGCTCACCACCGATAAAACCGTATCAGAAGTAGCCTACAGCGTGGGATTCACAGCACCCAGCTACTTTGCCAAGTGCTTCAAAGAAGAGTTCGGGCACAACCCCACTGAAATAAAACACTAAGCACGAAAAATCGTTCATTGTCGAGCATAATTGTTTCATTGTAACAAATTTTTGCCGCAATGAACGATTTTTTTGTCCCCATCGTTAGTATTCGCGCTACATTTGCGCCACTAAAATTTTTAATACTAACCAAAAATACTTTTATGAAACATTTCGAACGACTCCTATTGAGCTTCATGCTCATGTTGGCGAGTACTATAATGTACGCGCAAACGGAGATTACCGGCACCGTAGTGGATTCCGACGGGGAACCCATTATCGGTGCTACCGTCATGGAGAAGGGCACACAGAACGGTACTGTGACCGACTTCGACGGTAACTTCAAGCTGAAGGTAGCTGCCGGAAAGACGCTTACCTTCTCGTACATCGGCTTCGACAAGCAGGAACAGCCAGCCAAAGCCGGTATGAAAATCACCATGAAGGACAATGCCAAGGAATTGGCCGAAGTGGTGGTGACTGGTTATACCACCCAGCGCAAGGCCGACCTGACCGGAGCTGTCTCGACCGTCAGCATTGACGATCTGCAGAAGCAGAACGAGAACAACCCCATCAAGGCCATGCAGGGTCGTGTGCCTGGCATGAACATCACCCCTGAAGGCGGTGCCCCTTCTGGCGCAGCCACCGTGCGAATCCGTGGTATCGGTACGCTCAACAACAACGACCCGCTCTACATCATCGACGGTGTTCCCACCAAGGCTGGCATGCACGAGCTGAACGGCAACGACATCGAGTCTATCCAGGTACTGAAAGATGCCGCCTCAGCTTCTATCTATGGTAGCCGTGCTGCCAACGGTGTGATCATCATCACAACCAAGCACGGCAAAGAAGGCAAGGTGAAGATTGACTTCGACGGCAGCGTAGCCGTTCAGACCTATGCCCACAAGATGCATGTGCTCAATGCCAAAGAGTTCGGACAGGTGATGTGGCAGGGCTACGTGAACGACGGCCTTGACCCCAACCGCAACGGACTGGGCTACAACTACAACTGGAACTACAACGACCAGGGCGTGCCTGTTCTGAACAGCATGAACATGAGCAAGTACCTCGATGACGCCGGCACCACACCAGCTTCAGACACCGATTGGTTCAAGGAGACCACTCGCACGGGTGTCATTCAGCAGTACAACGTTTCGCTGAGCAACGGCACCGAGCGAGGCTCATCGTTCTTCTCACTGGGCTATTATAAGAATAACGGTATCATCAAGCAGTCAGACTTCGAGCGCTTCTCGGCCCGTATCAACACCGAGTACAAGCTGATGCGAATTGGCAAGCGCGACATCGTGACCGTGGGTGAGCACTTCACGCTGAACCGCACCAGCGAGGTGCAGGCTCCCGACGGATTCCTCCAGAACGTGCTGCAGTTCAATCCCTCACTCCCCGTCTATACCACTAAAGGCGAGTTTGCAGGTCCCGTAGGCGGCTATCCTGACCGTGAGAACCCCGTTGCCCGTCTGGACCGCAACAAGGACAACCGCTACACCTACTGGCGCTTGTTCGGCGATGCCTACATCAACATCAATCCCCTGAAGAACTTCAACATCAAGTCAACCTTCGGCATCGACTATTCACAGAAGATGCAGCGCATCTTCACCTACCCCATCACCGAAGGCACCGTGGCCAACACGACCAATGCCGTTGAGCCCAAGCAGGAGCACTGGACCAAGTGGATGTGGAACGCCATTGCCACTTACAACCTGGCCATTGGCAAGCACCGTGGCGATGCCATGATCGGTGTAGAGCTCAACCGCGAGGACGACAAGAACTTCAGTGGCAAGACCTACGACTTTGCCTTGCTCACCCCCGACTACATGTGGCCAAAGGCCGGCGTAGGCGAGACCGAGGTGCGTGGCGAAGCCGAAGGATTCTCGCTGGTTTCATTCTTCGGCAAGCTCAACTACACCTTCGACGACCGCTACATGGCCAGCTTGACACTGCGCCGTGACGGTTCGAGCCGCTTCGGCAAGAACAACCGCTACGGCACCTTCCCCTCTGTGTCGGCTGGCTGGCGCATCAATCAGGAGAAGTTCATGCAGAACATTTCGTGGATTGACAACCTGAAGATTCGTGCCTCTTGGGGACAGACGGGTAACCAGGAAATCTCTAACATCGCACGCTACACGCTCTATGAGAGCAACTACGGTGAGGCCAGCTTCGGCGGACAGAGCTTCGGTACCAGCTACGACATTGCAGGAACCAACGGCGGACAGACCCTGAAGAGCGGATTCAAGCGCATCCAGCTGGGCAACGACGATCTGAAGTGGGAGACCACCACCCAGCTGAACCTCGGTCTCGACTTTGCCTTCCTGCAGAACTCACTCTACGGCTCGTTTGAGTGGTATCGCAAGAAGACCACCGACATTCTGGTGCTCATGCCCAGCGTTGGTGTGATGGGCGAAGGCGGCAGCCAGTGGATCAACGCAGGCGAGATGCTGAACAAGGGTGTTGAGCTGAACCTGGGCTATCGCGGCAAGGCCGGAGACTTCCAGTACGACATTGCCGGCAACATAGGAACCTATCGCAACGAAATCACCAAACTGCCTGAGACAATCGCAGCCAACGGCACTTTCGGTGGCAACGGTGTGAAGAGCGTAGTGGGTCATCCTATGGGTGCACAGGTAGGCTATGTCTATGACGGTATCTTCAAGAGTCAGGCTGAGATAGACAATCACGCCCGTCAGGACAATGCCGGCATTGGCCGCATCCGCTGGAAGGATCTGAACGGCGACGGTGTCATCAACGAGAAGGACCAGGACTGGATCTACAATCCCGTACCCGACTTCACATGGGGTCTGAACATCTACCTACAATACAAGAACCTCGACTTCACGATGTTCTGGCAGGGCGTGCAGGGTGTTGATGTCATCAGCGACCTGAAGAAGGAGACCGACCTCTGGAGCGGACTGAACATCTCGAACCTGAACAAGGGCAAGCGCCTGCTCGACGCATGGAGCCCCACCAACATGGAGAGCAACATTCCCGCTATCAGCACGATGGACAACAACAACGAGAAGCGCGTGAGCACCTACTTTGTTGAAAACGGTTCATACGCCAAACTGCGCAACGTGCAGGTGGGCTACAACGTGCCAAAGTCTTTCACCGACAAGCTCTATCTGCAGCGTCTGCGCGTGTATCTCTCAGCCCAGAACCTGCTCACCATCAAGAGCAAGAAGTTCACGGGTGTTGATCCTGAGAATGCCAACTTCGGCTATCCTATTCCTCTGAACGTAACCTTCGGACTTAATGTGTCTTTTTAAAATTAAAAAATTAGAAAGTTAAAACATTAAAGGAACAAGAACTCTAAAAAGTACAGAATTATGAAACGGAATATTTTAATTTTTTCATTTTTTAATTTGATGATCCTGCTCTGCGGCTGCTCCAACTTCCTGGACGAGCACGTGCCACAGGCCACTCTCACCGACGATCAGGTAAAGACACCTGATAATGCCGAGGCTATGGTCATTTCTGCCTATGCCATCTTCACTTCGGCTGAGGACATCAACTCTTCGTTCTCCATGTGGAACTTCGACGTACGCTCCGACGATGCCTATAAAGGAGGCAACGGTACCAGCGACGGCGACGTATTCCATCAGTTAGAGGTGCAGCAAGGCGTGCTCACCACCAACTGGAACATCAACGACATGTGGGTACGTCTCTATAAGTGCATCTCTCGCGTAAACAGCGCCATCGCCCTGCTCAATGAGAGCGAGCAGGACACGAAGGCTCAGCGCATGGCCGAGATGAAATTCCTGCGCGCCTATGCCCACTTCCTGCTGAAGCGACTCTACAAGAACATTCCTTTCGTTGTGAATGCCAATCTCAATTACGATGAATATAATGAGCTCTCAAACACTACCTACACCAACGATCAGGGCTGGCAGCTCATCATCGACGACTTGATGGAAGCCTATAACACCCTGCCTGTGGCACAGGAAGAGAAGGGACGCCCCACCAAGGCAGCCGCAGCTGCACTGCTGGCTAAGACTTATCTTTACAAGGCATATCACCAGGACGACCGTCAGAGCAACCAGGTGACCTCCATCGACAACAACGACCTGCAGAAGGTGATTGAGTTTACCAATCCTGGTCTGTATCCTGCCTACGGACTGGAGAGCGACATGCACAACAACTTCCGTCCTGAGGAGATGTATGAGAATGGTAAGGAGAGCATCTGGGCCATTCAGTATTCGCGCAACGACGGTTCCACCTATGGCAACCTGAACTGGAGCAACGGTCTGATTCCGCCCAACATCCCTGGAGCTACCGATGGCGGTTGCGACTTCTACAAGCCTTCGCAGAACCTGGTGAACGCTTATCACACGGGAGCCGACGGTCTGCCCCTGTTCGACACCTTCAACGAGAAGGACTACGACATGGCCAACGACAATGCCGATCCGCGCCTGTTCCTCACCGTTGGCATGCCCGGCCTGCCCTACATGTTCAATAAGAACTACATGATGGCAAAGTCCAGCATCTGGAGCCGTTCCAATGGCTTGTATGGCTACTACGTGTCGCTAAAGCAGAATGTTGACCCCGCCCTCATCGGCCAGTACCTCATCAAGGGCAGCTACTGGGCAACTTCCATGAACCGCATTGTGCTCCGCTATGCCGATGTGCTGCTGATGCGTGCTGAGGCATACGCTCAGCTGGGACAGACCGACCAGACCGTCAGCCTGCTCAACCAGCTCCGCACCCGCGCTGCCAAGAGCACACAGATGATAGCCAACTACCCCTCCACCTATGGTGTGAAGTTCTATGTATCCAACTACAATGGCTCTTACTCTAAGGAGGAAGCCATAAAGATGGTGAAGATGGAGCGCCGCTTAGAGCTGGGCATGGAGTGTGAGCGTTTCTTCGACCTCGTGCGCTGGGGCGATGCCGCCACCGTACTCAACAAGTACTACTCCGAGGAGATAGACAACTGCGCCATCTACAAGGAAGCTCACTTCACAGCCAACAAGGACGAGTATCTGCCCATTCCCTACGAGCAGCTGTCGGCCTCGAACGGACACTACACGCAGAACATAGGCAACTGGTAATAAAACACAACGACAACAACATACAACTATGAATAATCAGAAAACAATCCATATCACGGAAAGAGGCATGCGCCTCATGACGAAGTTGCTCTGCACAGCATCAGTACTGCTGTCGGTATGCTTCGCATCGTGCAGCAAGGACGATGATGCCAAGACCTTTCAGCTCAGTGGTGAGTGCATGATTGAGAGCATTGCCCTCGATGGCTTTACAGGCAATATCGACCTAAAGAGCCGCAGCATCGAAGTGCGCCTGCCAGAGGTGTACGACGCTTCGGCCATGAAAGTGACCGCCCTGAAAATTTCAAACGGTGCCACCTGCAACATTCAGCAGGGCATGACCCTCAACATGAATGCCGGAAAGGTGCTGCACGTCACCAACGGCGACACCTATCTCGACTGGACGCTGACCGTTCTGAACGACGAGGCAAGAATCACGCAGTTCGTGATCAACGACATCTACACGGCCTCCATCGACCAGACCGCCAAGACCGTCACTGCCTATGTGCCTGCATCGCTGGGCGTAACAAGCCTGAAGCCCACCATCACCTGCAGTCGCTATGCTACGGTAACGCCTGGCTCGGGTGTGGTTCAGGACTTCACGAACCCCGTCACATACGAGGTGGTGAACAATACTGCCAAGGCCACATACGTGGTGACAGTCGTTGCCATTGACAAGCCAAAGGCACTCTTCATTGGCGCTGCTCCCACGATGAACGACCTTGACATGGAGGCCAAGACGGCTTGCCAGTGGATGCTTGGCAACGTGCCCAATTCGCTCTATGCATCGTTTGAGGATGTGAAGAACGCTACAGTCGATCTCTCTGAGTGCAAGGTCATCTGGTGGCACTACCATGTTGACGGCGGTGTCGATGGTCACGACATCTTCGTAGCCAAGGCTACCGAGGCGCTCAAAGCCAAAAACCAACTTCGCGCCTACTATGAGGCTGGCGGTGCACTGCTGCTCACCCGCTATGCCACCAACCTGCCTTCGTTCATCGGAACCACGGGCGACGACGAGTGGACCACGCCCAACAACTGCTGGGGTCAGGACGAGGACAAAGCCGAACTGTGCAAAAGCCCATGGGAATTCGCCATCTACGAAGGACAGACCAGCCATCCTCTTTACAACGGAATCATTGAAGGCGATCAGCCCGGACACGTCTATACGACCGATGCCGGCTATCACATCACCAACTCTACGGCTCAGTACCACATTGGTACCGACTGGGGTGGCTACGACAACCACGCTGCCTGGGAGACCCGCACGGGTGGTAAGATTCTCGGCGTAGGCGGCGACGGTGCAGTAGTGGCATGGGAGTATCCTGCCAAGGACGGCAAGGGCGGCATCATCTGCATTGGCTCTGGCTGCTACGACTGGTACTCTTACACCTATGAGGCCGGCTACACGGAGAAGTTCCATAAGAACATTGAGATTATGACCAAGAACGCATTCAATTACTTAACGAAATAACGACCTATGAACAATATCATCAGCAATATCCTGTTTGCAGGACTGGTCAGCTGCGGCATTGCCGCAGCCACCAGCTGCAGCAAAGACGAGTACGGCCCTGACCCTGAGCGCAACTGGGCTGCCTCCGACACGCTCTTCACTTCAGCCGACGAGCGCGGATTCCAGACCTATTACAATCCGGCCATTGGCCGCTGTGGCGACCCCATGCCTTTCTACGACCAGAAGGCTGGCGAGTTCAAGGTGCTCTATCTGCAGGAGTACGACAACAACGGTCCCTGCTATCACCCCATCTGGGGCATCTCTACCACCGATGCCGCCAACTATCGCTCATTAGGCGAGGTGCTGCCCACCGGCACCTCCACACAGGAGCAGGATGCCGCCATCGGCACGGGCTGCTGCGTCTATAACGAGCAGGACGGCCTCTATTACATCTATTATACTGGCCACAACGTGCTGTGCAAGGATGTTGAGGTGGTGATGCGCGCCACATCGCCCGACTTCAAGAACTGGACGAAGGACATGTCATGGGCGCTCACGGGTCCCAAGTACGGCTATTCGGGTGTCGATTTC
Source organism: Prevotella sp. UBA3675 (assembly GCA_002372235.1). GTDB lineage: Bacteria > Bacteroidota > Bacteroidia > Bacteroidales > Bacteroidaceae > Prevotella. The sequence continues at coordinate 39,859 of DFJI01000001.1, forward strand.
CGCGACCCGCAGGTATTCCGTGCCGACGACGGCCTGTGGCACATGGTCATCGCCAGCAAGCTGAAGTTTGCCGAGTTCAAGTCGGCTGACCTTCGCAACTGGGAGCATGTAGGACAGTTCAATATGGTGTGGGACCGCATGTGCGAGTGCCCCGACATCTTCAAGATGGGCGACTGGTGGTATCTCGTCTATAGCGAGGCTTACCGTGCTGACTGGAGCCGCAAGGTGAAGTACATGATGGCCCGCTCGCTCGACGAGCTGAAGGCTTGCTTCGACGACCCAGGTGCCAACTGGCCCAAGGACGGGCACGAGGGCGTGCTCGACAGCCGCGCATTCTATGCAGGCAAGACCGCATCGAACGGACAGGACCGCTACATCTGGGGATGGAGCCCCTTCCGCTCAGGTGCTACCAACGACGAGCGCAACGTCAACGTGGGTGCCGACGGTGAGCCAAACTGGGCTGGCGCACTGGTGTGCCACAAGGTCATTCAGCATGCCGACGGCACGCTCTCACTGGGCGAGGTGCCCGGCATACGCGCCAAGTACAACAAGGAGCAACCCGTCACGGTGGTGGCCAGCAACGGCTATGCCGACGGCAAGCTCACGGGCGACGACGCCTATGTGCTCTACAACCGTCTGGAGGCTCACAACCACCTGTCACTCACCGTCACCACCTCTAACAACTGGGACAAGTTCGGCATCTCACTCGTGCGCGGCGGCAACTCAGAGAAGTACTACACGATGGTGGTCAACCCCGAGAATGAGAACACGCGCAAAGTGAACTTCGAGCAGGAAGGCAAGAAGGGCGCAGGCTTCATCAAAGGCATCGACGGCTACAACTTCGCACGTCCGTCAGACAATGTCTATCACATCGACATCTACACCGACAACTCGGTCATGGTGATGTATATCAACGATGTGTGCGCCTACACTCAGCGCATCTACGGCATTCAGAAGAACTGCTGGAGCGTGAACAACTACGGTGGCTCCATCACAGTGAGCAATGTAAAGGTATTTAATTATTAAACAACTATCTATTATGAGAAAATTTTTATCATTAGCTACACTTTTCGTAGCAACAGTGTGCAACGCACAGGTCGTTCTGTGGAACGGTGACGACAAAGAGACTGGCAGCGACGGCGGCTTCTGGAACCGCGCTGAGCCTACGGTCGTTGAGGAAGAGGGCAACAAGATCATGAAATTCACGCTGAAGGACAACCCTGGCGGATGGGACAAAGAGCACTGCAACTTTGCCCTGCCCCTGGGCGAGTCGAACTTCAAAGGTCTGCGCCGCATGACGCTCCGCATCAAGATGGGTGTGAACCACAACGTGCTGGTCAAGCTGGTCAAGGACGGTGACGGCGGTTACAATACTGGTCGTCTGTTCTGGTGCGGCAACACCAACGAGTGGAACATCCTGACCTTTGAGTTCGCCGCAGGACCCGACAACGAAAAGATTGCCGATACGGGCAATACCGTGCTCGAGATCTGGCCCTTCGAAGAGGGCGATGCACTGACCAACGTGGGACAGACCGTCTATATCGACGACATCAAGCTGGAAGGTCCGATGGTCAACGACGTAGCCGTTCGCTCACTGGCCGACAACTCGCTCACGGGTGAGGTCGTCGTAACCGGTGTCATTGGCAAGGGCGACTATCAGTGTACGTGGGATGGCGACTGGCACAACGAGCGCTACGACGACTATGCCGTGCTCTGCGCCAAGCTGGCACCCTCAGCCACCAAGCTCAACGTGAGCGGTGCCGCCCGTTGGGAGGAGGACTGGACTGCCATCAAGGCCAAGTGTCCCAACATTGAGATCATCACCGATGAAGCAACGGCCATTCAGCAGGTCAACCGCCAGCAGACCGATGCCGATGCCATCTACACCCTGAGCGGCATGCGCGTAAAAGCTGCCAAGGAGAAAGGCATCTACATTCAGAACGGCAAGAAGTTCGTCAAATAGAAAGACCCTCAAACACCTAAAGGACAAAAGAAGAAGTTAGTAGTTTTGTTAGTTTTTTTGTCTGCACGGCATGCCCTCTTTGATAGAGACGCATGCCGTGCTCTTTTTGTTCTCTCCTTTTCGCCACGCCAAACAAATTCAGCACATTTTCAGCTCGACTGGCTCATAAATCCAAAATTTTTGCCTAAATTTGCAGCAGAAAGAAACAACCATCAATCAGTTCAACAGCAACTCTCTCATACACACATGCCACGCAAAGAAGACGGAATGCTCTTCGAGGTTCACCCCTCGCCACTCAAGGATAAGAACGGCCACAACTACGTCTATGTGAAGCCGCTCAGCGGACTGCGCCTGTCCTTCGACAACATCGACGACTACTGTCATCGCCACTATGCGCTGCAGTCGGGCGAGCTGGGCCGCGCCTTCCGCGTGTTCATGGAGGCTGCCAAGACCTGGCTGGCCGATGGCTACCGCCTGGAGACGCCCCTCGGCTCGTTTGCCCCTAAGATAGGGCTCACCGGCGAGAAGACAAGCGCCGACAAGATCGGCAGTCACGATGTGCAACTGCAAGGCATTGAGTTCGTGCCCTCGAAGGAGATGATGGACAAAGTACGCAACTGGAACCGAGGCTTCCGTTGCGCCCAGAACCCCGACACGCAGGCGCTCATGGCCGACGAGTCCCACCTGTTGCGAGCCCTGCAGCGCAGTCTCAGCTCCAATGGCGGCTTCACCAACGTGCGCAGCTTCATGATGCACAGCGCCCTCACCTACCACTCCGCCCGCAAGCAGCTCGACCATTGGTGTGAGGGCGAGCATGCCCGTCTGCAGCGCACCAAGATAGGGGCCACCTACATCTACACTGAGGTCTGACCTCACGCTTAAACGCCCCAAGTTTTTGCTTACTACCGCACGGTCTCTTGGCAGCAGCCAAGAGACCGTGTGCTTACTGCCGAAAGCCCTTTCGCCAGTAAGCAAACACCTGCATCCATCGCAGATAGCCCCACGAACCACCACGCATTCCCCCCTCATCCACCATCAATCCCCCCGTGATTTAGCCCCCCTCCCGTTGCGAAAACGCCTAAAACGCACCCCAGCCCTCCCGTTTCGGATACAATCCTCAAAAAGGAACGCGTCCTTACCCCCGTCTCGGATGCAATCCTCAAAAAGGAACGCGCCCTTACCCCCGTCTCGGAAGCAATCCTCAAAAAAGAACACGCCCCCATCACTTTTTCCCCACCATCGCCATCGTTTTTCCAAAATAATAGCTACCTTTGCAACCACAACCCCCAATCATTCACAACCCTCAAACATCCACAAACCCCAATCATTCACCAATCTCAAACAGCGGCACCGTCCTTTAACGGCAAATTCCATTTGCTGCATCCCCCTTCACCACCATGCCCACCTCCCCCTCTTCTCTCCCCATTGAGCGCGCCACCTGGCTTCAGCCAGGCACCTGGCGCAAGCCGTGCATCGTTCATGTGACGATGGTGGCCAATGGCCGCCAGCCACTGTTTGGGCAGCTCTCCCACAACGGCACAGAGGCGATAGTGGAAAAGACCCCTATCGGGTGGGCGCTCATCGACCAGGAGAAGAAAATGCTTGAGCTCTGCCCAGAGGTGAAGATCCTGGCAGACAAGGTGATGCCCGACCATCACCACATAGTGCTCTACGTACAGCGCACCATGCCCCGCAGCATCAAGGAGGTGCTGCGTGGCTACATGCAGGGCTGCAAGGCAGAGGCTCGCAAGCTCGGAGTGACGGCCAACATCTACGACGGCCCACCCTTCTACCGCGTGCTGACCCACAAGGGACAGCTCCACGCCATGATTGAATATGTGAAAGCCAATGCCTACCGTGCCTGGCAGCGCAGACAGAACCCGGACCTCTTTCGCATACACCGCCAGACAGCTGTCTGCGGCCTGCTGTTCACCTCAATGGGCAACCACTTCCTGCTAAACTGGCCCGACCGCCAACTGGTAGAGATGTCCCGAAGGGCAACCGAAACACAGATCATGGAGCGGATGGAAGCCGTCCTGGCCTCGGCCCACAACGGAGCCGTGACCTACACGGCAGCCATCAGCGCAGGTGAACGGACGATAGCCAGAAAGGTGCGCGAGCAAGGCTTTCCCTTGGTAGTACTGCTCAACGACGGCTTCCCCGCAGCCGGTTCCCCTCGCGAGCGTTTCTTCAAGCCGGGCGGTGTCTATTTCGATGCCTGCTCAAGCGGCCAGCTACTATTATTAGAGCCCGATGCCAGCGCTTTCATCCACCCTTCGGTGAAAGCAGCGACAGAAGCCACCTTACGGGCGAAGGCAGAAGCGAAGCATTTCACCTACGCCCCAGTCCCTACCGATTCGCAGCGCTACCGCTTCGTGGCCCTGAACGAGATGGGCGGCATGATGGTGACATACGGAGAATGATACGCTTTTCGTTATAAGATACAGGTTAACAATTACGAAAAGCATTGTTTTCCTAAATTCCGCAGGAATTTAGGTATATAAAAGGTGGGGAGGTTTTGTGCAATTTCTCATTATTTTGTTGTACCTTTGCAGACGGATTTCGCACTTGTGCGGTTTCCGATAAGACATTGCGGGTTAAGAAATGGCGTTCGCTATTTATTCGGCATTCGAGAATGTAGGAGTTTGAGAATGAACTGTTAGTAATGAATAGATAATGAATGCCCGCGCAATAGGCGTGGGCGGAATTATCTTTACTACAGGGCATCTCCTACAGCCTTCGGATGAGATAAAGAAGTTCACGCTTCTTTCATGCCCGATTGTTTAAGAACATTTAACGCCCGACGGTGCAGGATTTCGCTCACTCTGCCGTTTAATAAGACAGAAAGTACAAACATTATTATAACAAATAAGATATGATAGTATCAGAAAAACTTATTGGACTAATCGTTCTGTTGTTTATACCTTGTTTCGCTGTTGGCCAAAACAGCGTGGACAGTACAACGGTCAAGCAAGACAGCATAATCATTAGAACAGACTCTTTATGCCAGTGGAATGCTATGTGCAATTATGATACCGTTAGAAAAGATAGTTGCCAACAGCAGCATAGACTATCTTTTGTCCTCAAAGGGAAAAGGTCAACATGGAGTATTAGTCCTAATGCTGTAAAAATGCAGAAGTTCGATCCATACAGAAAGAAATTTACCGATATGCGGATAATAGAAACTATAGGCTCGCACATAAGCAGATAAGATACAACCTAATTTTGTCTCACTTTAAACTATTTTTATGACGTATTCTAAAAAAGAATGTATTTTCAAGATGACAAGAGTCTTTCTTGCTTCCTTCATCTTGATGTGTGTTTTCCTGTTGCCCTACTTCGCCTATATTTTCTCACGGGATATTCCTTTCAGTCGTACAACATTAGATATAGGAAACCTTCTGTGGCCTTTAGCAATTTTTGCCGTCTTACTTTACGAAGACAAGAAAGAGAAGTTGGGAATATGGTGTAATCCGAGCCTTGGAGTGAACCTTAAAACGGTTGTTCTGTCCCTGGCATTGGGAGGCCTCTGGCAGCTCATTATACTTCTGCTGACCTCCTTGTTTGACGCGCCTAACACAGACCCTCGGGAGGCCTATACGTTGGCGACCCTTATCCTGCATATATTCTCCTTTTCCATCATCGGCCCCATTGCAGAGGAACTGTTTTTACGGAAATGGTACATATCCATGATGGAAAGAGCCTCTTTCGGCAAGATAGCGATTGTCGTTTCCAATGCGCTCATCTTTTACGCGGCGCATATAGGTACAGGCGTTTGGAGATTAGACACACTGATGATGGCGGTCGTTCTTTGCCTGATGTATATGAGAACCAGAGACGTTCGCTATTGTGTGATTACGCATGTCACATGTAATCTCATGGGAATCATCTCAGCTTATTATTTCGTATAAAAATTGGTTCATGAGAGATTTTATCGACATCAAAAGATTATTTAGCACATATGACAAGTGTAATCACTCAAATTTATATATTGTAATTAAAACCGTTTTTCTGTTTATAATCCTTTCTGCATGTGCCCGTTTTCTTATGGGCATATGCTATTCGTTATTGCCGTCTGAAATGACAAACATTGTCGCCACCAAAGCAGAAGCATTAACGATAAAAGAAATTAAATCCTTTTCCTTACATGCTTGGATTTCAGTAATAGTTATAGGGCCATTTATGGAGGAAGTAGCATTTAGACTATGGCTTTCTATGAAAAAAACACATGTAACCATAGGGTTGGCATTCTTCTTATACTATATCCAAGGATGATGGCTCTTTCCCTATTGCTACCGACAAGCAAGACAGGCTACTGAAAGTGGCGAGCATAGGATATACAAAAAGGTTCAATGCTACCCACTCTAGGTTCAAGGGAACAGGTGCTGGAAATGCAGGAAAAAGGGCTCAGCTAAGAGGTGTTATCGACAAGAAATTCTTCATCTTCAGACTGATCAAGATTTTCGGTTAATCCACGCGGTTATGCAGGTGACCCGGAAAAAATCGTTCATTGCAGGAAAAAGAGGTTGCAATGAACGATTTTTCTCATACTTTGTATCATTATTTATACAAACGTAGCGGTAAAATCGCTACTTTTGCACAAACATTGCAACTAAAAACCTAATTCAAGACAATGAGAAAACTATTCGTATTGATGGTCACGATGATGACTTTCATTGGCACGAAAGCTCAGATGATTCTGAGCGACACGCACGCCATGCTCAGACTGGAGCAGGGCAAGAAGTACCTGCTGCTGCCGGTGCAGGAGAAAGAAGAGGTGGCTGCCATCGCCGTGGTGGATGCACGCAACGAGATGGTGATGCGACTGAACGTGAAACTGGCAGTCGATAAGGTGGACTACTACGTGCCACTGGAACTGAAGAACGCTTGTCTGCTCGACATCTTCTTTCGTGGCGACCGCCGCACCACGGGTGCCATCAAGGACTTTGCTTGCTGGAAGGAGATGAAGTATAGCGACACGTTCGACAAGACGAATCGCGAGCACTTCCGCCCGGCCTATCACCATACGCCCGAGTATGGCTGGATGAACGACCCGAACGGAATGTTCTATAAGGACGGTGTGTGGCACTTGTACTACCAGTGGAACCCCTACGGATCGCAGTGGGAGAACATGACATGGGGCCACTCCACCAGCCGCGACCTCATTCACTGGCAGGCTGAGCCTACGGCCATCGAGGCCGACTGGCTGGGCGCTATCTTCTCAGGCAGTGCCGTGGTAGATAAAGAGAATACGGCAGGATTTGGCAAGGGTGCCGTCATTGCCATGTACACCTCGGCTGGCACATCGCAGACGCAGAGCATCGCCTACTCTACCGACGGCGGTCGCACGTTTACAAAGTATGCTGGCAACCCCGTCATCACCTTCAATGCCCCCGACTTCCGCGACCCGAAGGTGTTCTGGCACGAGCAGACGAAGCGCTGGATGGTGGTGCTGGCTGCCGGACAGGAGGTGCAGTTCTATAGCTCAACCAACCTGAAGGATTGGAAATATGAGAGCTCGTTCGGTCGCGAATACGGTAATCACGACGGTGTGTGGGAATGCCCCGACATGCTCTGCTTCGGCGAGAAGTGGGTGCTGCTGCTCAACATCAACCCTGGCGGCCCGTTCGGAGGAAGTGCTACTCAGTATTTCGTGGGACAGTTCGACGGTCACAAGTTCACCTGTGAGGATGAGCCTAAAGAGACGAAGTGGATGGACTACGGCAAGGACCACTATGCCACTGTCACCTTCCACAACGCTCCCGAAGGCCGCATCGTGGCTCTGCCCTGGATGAGCAACTGGCAGTATGCCACCGTAGTACCCACCAAGCAGTTCCGTTCAGCCAACGGTCTGCCTCGCGATCTCGGTCTGGCAACCGCCAATGGCGAGACCATCCTGACGAGCACGCCCTCAAAGGAAGTGACAGCCCTGCGCGGACAGAAGGTGAAGACTCCCACAGAGACCTGCGAGATTGTAGTGGATGTAAAGGGTACGATGGAACTGACGCTGAGCAATGCCAAGGGCGAGCAGGTGGTGATGAGCTACGATGCCAAGAAGCAGACGTTTGCCATGGACCGCACGAAGAGCGGCAACGTGAGCTTCAGCGAAGCCTTCCCCTGCACTACCGAGGCGCCCACCTACGGGCAGATGAAGAAGCTGCACATCTTCATTGACCGCAGCTCTGTCGAGGCATTCGACGGCGAGGGCCGCATGGCGATGACCAACATCGTGTTCCCCTCAGAGCCCTACAACACCCTCAAGGTGAAGGGCGGCAAGGCAACCGTTTACGAAATGAAATACTAAAAAAACAACAACTATGAGCCAAAACAAAAAACTCGCACTCGTCCCACTGATGCTCTGCTTCTTCTGCATGGGCTTTGTTGACCTGGTGGGCATTGCCTCAAACTATGTGAAAGAGGACCTGAATCTGTCTGACTCCGTGGCCAATGTGCTGCCCTCGCTGGTATTCTTCTGGTTTCTCATCTTCTCAGTGCCAACGGGCATGCTGATGAACATGATAGGCCGCAAGAAGACGGTGCTGCTGTCGCTCGTCGTCACAGTGCTGTCGCTGCTGCTGCCGCTCTTCGCCAACAACTTCTACGTGATGCTGGTGGCCTTCTCGCTGCTCGGTATCGGCAACGCGCTGATGCAGACCTCACTGAACCCGCTGGTGAGCGGCGTGATTGGCGGCGAGAACCTGGCCTCGACCCTCACCTTCGGCCAGTTCGTGAAGGCAATCGCCTCGTTCTCGGCTCCCTATCTGGCCATGTGGGGTGCCACGCAGGTCATTCCCTCGTTCGGACTCGACTGGCGCGTGCTGTTCGCCATCTTCTTCGTGGTGGGTACGCTCTCTACCCTCTGGCTGGCCGTAACGCCCATTGAGGAGCAGCCCATCGAGGGTAAGCCCTCAACCTTCGTGGAGTGCATCAAGCTCTTAGGCACGCCCGTCGTACTGCTGTCGTTCTTCGGCATCATGTGCCATGTGGGCATTGACGTAGGCACGAACACGACGGCTCCGAAGATTCTGATGGAGCGCTTGGGCATGACCCTCAACGAGGCCGCCTTTGCCACATCGCTCTACTTCATCTTCCGTACCATCGGCTGTCTGACAGGCTCGTTCTTCCTGCGTGTGATGAACAACCGCACGTTCTTCATCGCCTCTGTCACCATGATGGCACTCTCCATGCTGCTGCTCTTCATCGGCCACGATGCCTGGGAGCTCTATGTGGCCATCGCCCTCGTGGGCTACGGCAACTCGAACATCTTCTCAATCGTATTCGCACAGGCACTGACCGCCATGCCGCAGAAGCAGAACGAGGTGTCGGGGCTGATGATCATGGGCCTCTTCGGCGGCACCATCTTCCCGCTCCTCATGGGCTTTGCCAGCGATGCCGCCGGACAGGCTGGTGCCGTAGTGGTGATGGCAGTGGGCGTGCTCTATCTGTTTACGTATATCAAACAACTAAAAACCGCATAAGACAATGGAACAGAAACGTTATGTAGTAGGACTCGGAGAAGTGCTGTGGGATGTGCTTCCCGAAGGAAAGAAACTGGGTGGCGCACCTGCCAACTTCGCTTATCATGCCGGACAATTCTTAGGCATGGACAACACGATTGCCGTGAGTGCGCTGGGTGAGGACAAACTGGCCGAAGAGACGGTGACCGCGCTGCGCGAGCACAACCTGAACGACCTGCTGCCCCGCGTGCCCTACCCCACAGGAACGGTACAGGTGCAGCTCGACGAGCAGGGCATACCCACATACGACATCAAGGAGAACGTGGCATGGGACAACATTCCCTTCGACGAGGACATTCAGCAGATTGCCCGCAACTGCCGCGCCGTATGCTTCGGCTCACTGGCCCAGCGCAACGTGGTGAGCCGCGAGACCATTCACAAGTTCCTTGATGCCACGCCTGCCGACTGCGTGAAGATTTTCGACATCAACCTGCGCCAGCAGTTCTATACGAAGGAAGTGATCAAGGAGTCGCTGCAGCGCTGCAACATTCTGAAAATCAACGATGAAGAGTTGGTACTGATTGGCCGTATGTTCGGCTATCCCGGTCTCGACATTGAGAACAAGTGCTGGCTCATTCTGGGTAAGTACAACCTCGACATGCTGGTGCTCACCTGCGGCACCAACGGCAGCTATGTTTTCACGCCCGGACAGATGTCGTTCCAGGAGACACCCAAAGTGAAAGTCGCCGACACCGTAGGCGCAGGCGACTCGTTTACAGGTTCTTTCTGTGCAGCCATTCTCAACGGCAAGTCAGTGACCGAGGCTCACAAGCGCGCAGTAGAGGTGAGCGCCTATGTCTGCACGCAGAACGGTGCCATGCCCACACTGCCCGAACATCTGTTGAAGTAACACAGAGAGGGCTCTGCCCTTTCCCATCAGGTCGCCGCGAAGCGGACTTCTCAAGTTCCGCATCGCGGCGACTAACGATCTGCTCCCATCTGCTCCCTCATAACCCGTTGATTATGAAGAGAATGCAGATGGGAGCAGATGGAGCAGATAAAAACAAAACTTTTCTCGGTTCAGAGACTAAGCATCGATATTGGCGTAGGTGGCATTCTTCTCGATGAACTCACGGCGAGGCTCCACGTCGTCGCCCATCAGCATGGAGAATATCTCATCGGCCTCGGCTGCGTTCTCGATAGTCACCTGCTTCAGCAAGCGGTTCTCGGGATTCATGGTTGTCTCCCACAGTTGCTCGGGGTTCATCTCACCCAGACCTTTGTAGCGCTGGGTGTGCAGCGCGTTAGAGTTCTCGTCGCCAGCCACATACTTATCAATGAAAGCCTGACGCTGCTGCTCAGTGTAGCAGTATTCAGAGAATTTCTTGTAAGTACACTTATAGAGCGGCGGTGTGGCGATGTAGAGGTGGCCGCCCTGAATGACCTGCGGCATGAAGCGATAGAAGAGTGTCATGATGAGCGTGTCGATGTGAGAGCCATCGACATCGGCATCGGTCATGATGATAATCTTGTCGTAGCGCAGCTTGTCGATGTTGGCCTCGCGGTCGCCTTCGCCGTCAACGCCGAAGCGAACGCCGATGCTCTGGATGATGTTCATGACCGACTCAGCCTCGAACACGCGATGCCACTGCACCTTCTCTACGTTCAGAATCTTACCGCGAAGGGGCAGGATGGCCTGGAAGTGACGGTCGCGTCCCTGCTTGGCCGAACCGCCTGCCGAGTCACCCTCGACGAGGAATATCTCACAGTTCTTCGGGTCTTTGTTAGAGCAGTCGGCCAGTTTGCCCGGCAGACCGCCACCGCTCATCGGATTCTTGCGCTGCACGCTCTCACGCGCCTTGCGGGCTGCGATACGTGCCGTAGCAGCCAGCACCACCTTGTCGCAGATGAGCTTGGCCTCCTTCGGGTGCTCCTCCAGATAGTTGCTGAGGGCTTCGCCCACTGCCTGCTGCACGGCTCCGGCCACCTCGCTGTTGCCCAGCTTGGTCTTCGTCTGACCCTCGAACTGGGGCTCGGCCACCTTGATGGAGATGACTGCCGTCAGACCCTCGCGGAAGTCCTCGCCGGCAATCTCAATCTTAGCCTTCTCTATCTGCTTCGAGATTTGCGGATCGGCATCGGCGTATGCCTTCAGCGTGCGCGTCAGGGCCATGCGGAAGCCAGTGAGGTGCGTACCGCCCTCGATGGTATTGATATTGTTCACGTAGGAGTGGATGTTCTCCGTGTAGTCAGTGTTATACATCACGGCCACCTCGATGGGCACGCCCTGCTTCTCGGTCTTCAGATAGATGACATCGTCGAAGAGGTGGGTGCGGTGACGATCCACGTAGCGCACGAACTCCTTCAGACCTTCCTTGGCATGGAACACCTCGGGCTCTTTCAGGTTGCCCTCTTCGTCAGGACGCAGGTCGGTGAGGGTGATGGTGATGCCGGCATTCAGATAGGCCAGCTCACGCATACGCTTGGCGATGATGTCGTACTTGTATTCGGTAGTGGTGAAGATGGACCCGTCGGGCCAGAACTGCTGCCGTGTACCCGTCAGATCCGTATTGCCTACAATCTTCACGTCGTAGAGGGGCTTGCCCTTCTCGTATTCCTGCTGGTAGATGTGGCCGTTGCGGAACACCTGCGACTTCATGTGGGTTGACAGTGCATTCACACAGCTCACGCCCACACCGTGCAGACCGCCCGACACCTTATAGCTGCCCTTGTCGAACTTACCGCCAGCATGCAAGACGGTCATGACCACCTCAAGTGCCGACTTGTGCATCTTCTCATGCTCATCGACGGGAATGCCACGACCGTTATCTTGTACTGTAATAGAATTGTCTTCATTGATAGTCACCTCGATGTGCGTGCAATAGCCCGCCATTGCTTCGTCAATAGAGTTATCTACTGTTTCGTTTACGAGGTGATGGAGTCCTTTCTCACTAATATCGCCGATGTACATAGCGGGGCGCTTGCGCACGGCCTCTAATCCCTCGAGTACCTGAATATTACTCGCTGAATAGTTTTCGTTTTGATTCAGTTCTTCTGCCATTTGTTAGTTCTCTACTAAATAGGCTACAAAATTAATAAAAAAAGGCGACTTCCACGAACTTATTTTAATTAATTAGCAGAACGTCGCGCTTATTTTCGCATCTTTTCATAAAAAAATGCGCCGGTAGCTAAACATTAAAACATCCAGCCTACCGTAAAGTACCAGGTGCGCATCTTGGAATTTGCGTTCAGTACAGGAGAGAAGCGAATGCCATCGCCATTCACAGATGTGTTGTTCACGAGATTCTGGAAGCCATGACGATACTGTATGTTGCCTATGAGGTTCTTCCACTGGAATGCAGCCGAGAGCACCAGTCCGTAATCGAAGCGCGAGAAGCGTCCTTCAGAGAAATAGCTATAGCTGTTGCTCGTCTCAGAAAGTTTGTTCAGAGCATAATTTTTAGAATCGTAGAATTCATTGCCGTAATTATGCTTGAGACTTCCGCCCAGACCCAGAGCAATATATTCACCTAAGCCCAGTTGCACCTGCATGTCCTTATTGATAAAGAAATGATAATTGGCCACGATGGGTAACGACAGCCAGGAAGAGGTCATGTCCATCTTAACCCAGTGGCGCTCTGCGCTACTTGCGCTACTGCTACTGAGATCCAGTGTATATTCATTCGACGTGGAGCACGCCTTGGTCGAGAACTCCAATGCGCCTTTTATTGAAATGCTCTTGATGATGGCCACGTCGAGTGCGGCACCGAGCACAAAGCCTGCCTTGGCTTTCGGCGACACAGCGCCATAGCGGCTGTCCAACAGGCTGATACTGGTCTCCAAGCTCTGGTTACTCACATCTACGCCAATATAAGCCCCTTTGGTGACACGCTGTGCGGGACGCTCAGCCGAGAACCATTGTATCTGTGCCTGTGAGGCGAGTGTCATTGTAGCGAGGATTGCTGCTAAGAAAAACTTTTTCATGATGACTCTTTTCTGTTTCTTGCCCGGAGAAGCCGCTCATGTCCGAAGCTTTTTTCTTTATATAGTACGGTTCATAGAAGCTAAAGGCGGAGCGGCTCTTCCTTGCATTCGCTGATGCAACGCCTTTCGGCAAACTATGTATTCTCAAAACGCCATAACAGTTTTGTTGTTGCAAAAGTAATAAAAAAAAGAGTGTTATGAACAAATTCTACATTATTTTTAGGTTTCGCTCACAAAAAAAAAGACGAAACGACAAAGAATGCCTTGCCGTTTCATCTTAATATATTGACAATCGTGGGGCTTACACCACACGAAGGCTATGGCGTTCTTTGCCGCACGGCCTCGAACAGCAGGATGGCGGCTGAGACGGAGACGTTGAGCGAGTCGAGCCGCCCCAGCATGGGGATGCGGATATGGGCGGTGGCCGCCTTGCGCCACTGGTCGGTCAGGCCCGTCGATTCGGTTCCCATGACGATGGCCGTTCCGCCCGTCATGTCGGTATCGTAGTAGAGTTTGGAGTCCTGCAGTTGGGCGGTGAGAATCTGAATATTGCGCTCTTGGAAGAAAGCGATGGCTTCCGCCGACGTGCAGGCCACCACAGGCACGGTGAAGACGGCTCCGATGGAAGAGCGTATGAGATTGGGATTGTAGAGATCTGTGAGCGGATCACAGACTATCACGGCATCGGCTTGCGCCGCATCAGCCGAACGAAGCACAGCCCCCAGATTGCCCGGCTTCTCTACACTCTCTAGAACCACTATGAGCGGATGCTCAGGCAGCTGCAAATCTTCCAGCCGCAGGTACTTCGCTTTTACTATTGCAACAATCCCTTCAGTAGAGCCACGATAGGCCATTTTCTCATAGACCTTCGGAGTAACCGTGTAGCAACTCCCCTCCCAACCTGGGTAGGGGTTGGGGGAGAGGCTGAAAATACTCTCTACCTCATATCCTGCTTCTACACAATGCTCCAACTCGCGGCGACCTTCCACTACGAACACGCCTTCCTTCTTGCGCTGCTGCGACTTCTGCTGGAGCAGTAGCAGTCGCTTGACCTTCGGATTCTGCAGACTCGAAATAACCAGTTCGTCTCTCATCTTAGAACAGCACCTCATAAAGCCATTTTTTCTCGTCCATGTGTCTCTCGCGACTATGCCACTCGCCGGTTGCGTCTTCACCATGGGCACGAGCCGCATCGATATAGTCGTCGCTATGACTGTGTATCTCCATCGTGTAGTACCAATGGCTCAGCTCGATGAAGCCCACGCCGTCGAAGGTCTTGCCATCCTTGACCACATCAGCCAGAAAAGCTTGTGGGAACTGCGCTATGGGATACTTGTTGTAATGTTCCTCTTTATGATAGCCGTAAGCAATAGACACCCACACCTCGTCGCTCTCCTGATTGAACTTGCGCCAAGCAGGCTCATTCTCAATCATGCCAAGCACCTCGGCCAGTGAACGGGCGTTGGGCCGCTCAAACTTAGGCCAGGTCACATGCAGCCGCATCACGTACTTCCTCTTGGCATTTTCTTCTTCCACTTCGAGGGGCACGTCGATAGTCACCTCATGCTGAGGCAGAAGCGGTTGAGTGCGCACCTCTTGATGATTGACAGTGCTACTGATGACAAAAGCTTGCCCGTCCCAGTAATAGTCAAAGGAATGTCCAAGAAGGAAGAAACTGATGAGATGATCATACCCACCCCATTTCTGGGGAATATGCACCGTCCAAGGTAGATCCCACTCGATTGTTGAGCTTTCAAATTTTTTGACAACTGCAAGGGCACGCTGTTTTTGCTCTTCAGTGGCTTCACGATAGTTTACCAAGCAGCTTATACGCAATACCAGGTCGGTCTCTGGGGTTCTCATAATTGGTATAATGTTGTTTTGGGTTAGTGAAAAAATAAAAAAAAATGACCACACACCCATTTTATTTAGAGTGTGCGGCCATTATGATTTTTGCCGATGAGCCGCTCTGTTTAGCCCAACTTATTGATGTGCTTGCAGAGGCTTGACTTCAGGTTGGCAGCCTTGTTCTTGTGAATGATGTGGGTCTTAGCAAGCTTGTCCAGCATCTTCTGAACTTTAGGATACAGGGCTACAGCCTCGTTCTTCTCAGTCATTGCGCGCAGCTTGCGAACAGCGTTACGCATGGTCTTTGCATAATACCTGTTGTGCAGAGCCTTTTTCTTGTCCTGGCGAATTCTCTTCACCGACGATTTGTGGTTTGCCATTTTTTGTTGTTTTTTTAAAGGAATTAATAATTAAAGCTTATGGGTCTTACACCTCTTTCGGGTTGCCCTGGGCGGTTCCAAATAAAAGCGGCCAAACCGCTTCTCATTGAACCTCCGTCACCTCTTCCCGACCGTTGGCCGGTAGCGCACCACAGCGCAGATGGCGGATTTAACCTATCTGTAGTCCCTAGGAGAGTCGAACTCCTCTTTAGAGAATGAAAATCTCTCGTCCTAACCGATAGACGAAGGGACCATCGCTTTACGCATCGCTGAAACGCCGAACGAGTCAGCTCCTGACTGAAAGCGGGTGCAAAATTACGGATTTTTTCCTGTCCCACCAAATTTTTCTTTGTTTTTTTCGCCTTTCCTCCTGTTTTTAGTCTTTTTTCGGGAAAAACTTAGTAACTTTGCCTCCGATGCTCAGCAAGACCGAGGCCATTGTGCTCCATTCCATCAAGTACGGCGAACAGAAAATCATCGTCGATATGTTCACCCGCCAGCACGGCAGGCTTTCGTTCATCGTGTCGCTACCCAAGAGCAATCACGGCAAACTGAAGAAGCAGTACTTCCAACCGCTCACGCCGCTCTCCATTGAGTGCGACGTGAAGCCTCAGGCGCAACTTCAGAAGCTGCAAGAGGCCAGCCTGCTCATGCCGCTGTCCTCACTGCTCTACGACCCCACTAAGCTCTCCATCAGCCTGTTTCTGTCGGAGTTTCTCTATCACGCGCTGAAAGGCGAGCAACAGAACGCACCGCTGTTCGACTACGTGCTGTCCAGCCTCCAGTGGTTAGACAGTCGTGAGCGCGACTATGCCAACTTCCATCTTGTGTTTCTCATGCGCCTCACGCGCTTCCTCGGCTTCTATCCCAATTTGGAGGAAGGCCGAGCAAGGAGGGATGAGGAAAGTGGCGCGAACGAGGGTGGGGAAAAACTCTACTTCGACTTGCGTGCAGCCTCGTTTTGTACAGTTCCTCCCTTCCATCGCGACTATCTGTTGCCGCAAGAAGCTACCACGCTACGCCTGATGATGCGCATGGATTACTCCAACCTGCACCTGTTCCGCATGAGTCGCCAACAGCGCAACCGCTGCATCGAGGTGGCCCTGCAGTTCTATCGCTTGCACCTGCCCGACTTCCCCGACTTGCGGTCTCTCGAAGTCTTGCGCGAACTGTGGGACTGACCGTTCTGCTGCTGTCTCTTCTCTTGCGCCAGTTCCTTCTCTTCTTCCCATTTCTCCAAGGCCAGCTGAAACTCGCGCAGCTGCTGTTTCATCTGCTCTACCTCAATCTCAATACTGCTGCTGCGGGCCTCCAGCTCACGACGGCGGCGCACCTGCTGCAGCGAATCGACAATGACACCCACTATCAGGTTGAGCAACACGTAGGAGGCTATCAGGATGAAGGAGAAGAAGTAGAGCCAGGCCCACGGGTCCTCGCCCATGATGACATACATCACGTCGCTCCAGTCATCGAGGGTCATCATCTGGAACAGCGTGAGAAACGAACGGCCCACGTTGCCGAAATAATCAGGATGGATGTGACCATAGAGATTGGTGCCCGCAATGGCATAGACACTGTAGAGCATGGAGAAGTAGATGCCCGTTCCCACGATGGCCGGCACCGACTTCACGATGGCCTCCGACACGCTCTGCAGTCGCTGATAGCGCGAGAAGAGGCGCATGGTGTTCAGCAGTCGCAACATTCGGAGCGTGCGGGCTCCCACGAACACGCCCAGACCGGAAAAGAGGCTCACGGCAGCCAAGAACGTCACGATGAAGTCGAAGCAGTTCCAGTGACGCCACTTGCCATTGGAGCGGAAGAAGTTCCACATGCTGCCTCCCCGCCGACATATCCATATACGCACTGCAATCTCAACGACGAAGAACAGGATGCTGATATCACTGAAGATATAGAGCGCATATCCATATTGTGCGGAGATGTCCTGATCGGTCATGAGGAAAGCAGCCAGCAGGTTCAGTGCCAGCAACGTGTTGATGAATCCGTCGGCTATTCTTTTCCTTAGACTTATATGGGTCATTGTGGGGGATGATTGATTTTTTCCTCTGCAAATTTAGAGAAAAAGCATGATTCGGCCATCTTCTGAACGAAGAAATTAAGTTTTCTTTACAGGACGGAGTGAGGGAGTGTCCCCGTTTTTCAGATGATTCAGTACAAATCGCCAAATGACCACTGGTCGCTAAGCGAGGGCGGCTCAGTATGCGTATCGTTTTCGGAAAACAACGGTTTGCACCACGCCGCGCAACAGCAGATAGGCGTTGAGTGCAAGCCACAAGGCATGGTTTCCCAGCGCATTGCGCCCCCCGAACCAGATGGCGAAGAACGCGAGTGCGGCCACGAAGCAGGCTTCCAGCATGCCTCGTGTGGCGGTGATGCCGATGAAGATGCCGTCCCACACAAAGGCCGCCACGCCACAGACGGGGATGAGCAGCGCCCACAGGAAGTAGTCGGCGGCAGCAGCAATGACCTCGGCATCGGTAGTGAGCAGGGAGAGAAATGTCTCGCCCCCTACCCCATAGAGCAGCGTGAATAGCACCACCATGAGCGCTCCCCAGGCAAACAGGCTGCGCACCACGCGATGCAGCATTGGTCGATTGCCGGCGCCGTAGTAGCGGCCTGCCAGTGCTTCGCCTGCATAGGCAAAGCCATCCATGAAGTAGCTGAAGATGGTGAAGAGCTGCATGAGCAGGGTGTTGACGGCCAGGACGAGCGTGCCCTGCTGTGCGCCTGCCGACGTGAAGTAGAGGTTGACGGCTACGAGACAGAGCGTGCGGAAGAAGATGTCGCGGTTGACGGTGAAGAGTGTAGAGTGGAAAGTGCAGAGTGTAGAGTGTAAAGTGGAAAGTGTAGAGTTTGCTACCGCGTTAGTTTTTTCATTCAAGGTATCCTGTCGTGCTGTAGCAAACTCTACACTCTGCACTTTCCACTCTACACTAAGACTCCTCCACTTTAAGCTCAGGGCAAAGCCGGTCCACTGCGCCACGAGCGTGCCGAGCGCCACGCCTTCCACCTGCATGTGCAACACGAAGACGAAGAAGAGCGAGGCCAGGATGTTGACAATGTTCTGCGTGATGGCCACCATCATGGGGATGCGCGTGTTCTGCATGCCTACATACCAGCCCGTCATGGCATAGAGGCCCAACACGGCTGGAGCGCCCCACACGCATATATTATAATAAGGTGTAACCAACCGGGCCACTTCCTCCGAGGGTTGCATGAGCCACAAGGCCAACAGGCGCAGCGGCCATTGCAGCAGAACGATGAGCAGACCGATGCCGAGCGCCACCGTCAGGCTCTGTCGGAGGATGAGGGCTGTCTCGGCGCAGCTCTCCCTGCCGTAAGCCTGTGCCGTGAGCCCGCTGGTGCCCATGCGCAGGAAGCCGAACAGCCAGTACATCACGTTGAAAATCATCGACCCCACGGCAATGGCTCCGATGAAACGGGCATCGCCGATATGTCCCATAATGGCCACATCGACCAGCCCCAAGAGCGGAACGGTGATGTTCGACACGATGCTGGGAACAGCCAGCCAGAGAATGTCACGGTGAAGGTTCATGCTACAAAATTAGACAAAAAAAACGAGTTTCGGCCCATGAAAGATTAAAAAAGAAGAATTGTAACGTGTTCGTAACTCTATTTCTTTCGTCGTTTGCCAAATTGTTCTTACCTTTGCAGCGCTTTTTCCGAGATTTGTCGGAAGCATAACATATAAAAGAACTGTATAAAAAAACAAGATTATTATGGATATTATTCCCTTTTGGGCTTGGATCGTATTCTACATTCTGGTATTCATCATGCTCATTGCCGACCTGAAGATGTTCAGCAAGAAAGGCGAGCATGAGGTGAACGTGAGCGAAGCACTGAAGATGACGGCTGTCTGGATAGGTGTCTCGCTCCTTTTCTGTGGTGGCATCTACCTGTTCTATCCCGTCGATGCACACGAGAAGGCCATGGAGTTCCTGGCCGGCTATCTGATAGAGAAATCGCTGTCGATGGACAATCTGTTCGTCTTCCTCATGCTGTTTTCCTTCTTCGGCGTGGAGCGCAAGTATCAGCACGAGGTGCTGTTCTGGGGCATCTTCGGAGCCTTGGTGCTGCGCAGTGTGTTCATCTTTGCCGGTGCGGCAATGGTGGAGCGCTTTGAGTGGGTGCTGGGGCTGTTCGGCCTATTCCTGCTCTATACGGGCGGCAAGATGTTTGGCCACAGCGACGAACAGCAGGCCGACCCGTCGAAGAACATCATCGTGCGCTGGTTCAAGAAGCTGTTTCCCGTCACCGACCACATGCACGAGGACAAGTTCTTCGTGAAGGAGGAGAAAGACGGCAAGGTGAAATGGCTGGCCACGCCGCTATTCATCACCCTCCTGGTCATTGAGACCACCGACGTGGCCTTCGCCGTCGATTCCATTCCCGCCGTGTTCTCCGTCAGCCGCGATCCGTTCATCGTGCTCACGAGCAACATCTTCGCCATCCTGGGATTGCGTGCCCTCTACTTCGCCTTGGCTGCCGTTGCCAAATACTTCAAGTACCTGAAATATGGGTTAGGGGTCATCCTCATCTTCGTGGGCATAAAGATGCTGCTGGCCATGAACGAATATATCAACGCACTCGGCTCACTCGTGGGACTGAACCTGAACATGCCGCACATCGAGGTACCCACTACGCTCAGCCTCGCCATCATCTTCGGTGTGCTGGTGAGCTCAATGGGCCTGTCGGTACTGGTGACAAAGAAGACAGAGTAACTGGTTTTTCTAAGACAGAATAACAGAAGAACAGAGATTTTTTCTGAGACAGAGTAACAAAAGAACATAGATTTTTTTCTAAGACAGAATAACAGAAGAACATATTTTTTTCTAAGACATAATAACAGAAGAACATATATTTTTTCTAAGACATAATAACAGAAGAACAGAGATTTTTTTCTAAGACAGAGTAACAAAAGAACAGAGATTTTTCTAAGACAGAGTAACAGAAGAACAGAGATTTTTCTAAGACAGAGTAACAGAAGAACATATTTTTTTCTAAGACATAATAACAGAAGAACATATATTAATGACAGAAGAGCATAAGAGATTTACACCGCTTATGCTCTTTTGTTATTATATCTAAACAGATATTTGTCCCTATGTTACTCTCTGTCTTAGAAATCTTTGTTCTTATGTTAACGTGAGTTCAACGAATTCCAGAAAAGGCAAAGATGAAGACTTGATATGACATCAGTTCTTTTGTCTTCTACGGCACATGAAATTAAATTTTAGCTATAATTGAAAGAATTATAGCTATAATTCCATCAATTATAGCTATAATTTTTCATGATGATGCCTGTCATCTATGACCAAGTACCTTTAAACTGAGACCAAACTGTATTCATCGAGCTCACGTTATGTTATTATACTTAGAAAAAATCTCTGTTCTTCTGTTACTCTGTCCCAGAAAAATCTCTGTTCTTCTGTTACTCTGTCTTAGAAAAAATATGTTCTTCTGTTACTCTGTCCCAGAAAAAATATATGTTCTTCTGTTACTCCGTCCCAGAAAAAATATATGTTCTTCTGTTACTCTGTCTCAGAAAAAATATATGTTCTTCTGTTATTATGTCTTAGAAAAACCAGTTACTATGTCTTATTCCTGGAAATAGACGCGCTTCACGCGATTTGACACGCCGGTGAGCACCTCATAAGGGATGGTCTCCAACACGTCGCTGAGCGTGGTCACGGGCAGGTTCTGTCCGAAGATTTCCACCTGATCGCCCTCGTTGCAGTCAATGTCGGTCACATCGATCATGGCCACATCCATGCAGATATTGCCCACATAGTCGGCCTTTTGTCCGTTCACCAGACAATAGCCGTGGCGGTTGCCCAGACGGCGGTTCAGCCCATCGGCATAGCCAATGGGGATGGCAGCTATCACGCTGTCACGCTCCAGCACCGTGCGGCGGCTGTAGCCCACCGACTCGCCAGCCTTGACATGGTGCATTTGCAGGATGGTGGTCTTCAGTGTAGAGACAGGGCGCAAGGCTTTTTGAGCCGCATTGCTATAAGGCTCCACACCGTAGAGTCCTATGCCCAGTCGGCACATGTCCATCTGTCGCTCGGGGAAATGCTCAATGCCTGCCGAATTGTCCATGTGGCGCAAAATCTTATGACTGAAAGCAGCCTGCAGCTTGCGACTGCCCTCATCGAAGATGGCAAACTGACGGGCAGAGAAATCATCGAACTCATCGCTGTCGGACCCCACGAAATGAGAGAACACCGAACGGGGAATGATGGCCGACTGATGGCGCAGGCGCTCAATGACCTCGTCGATCTCATGGAGCTCGAACCCCAAGCGGTGCATGCCCGTGTCGAGCTTCATGTGAACGGGCCATCCCGTGATGCCTTCCTTGCGGGCAGCACGAATCAAGGCATCCATCAGGCGGAAGGAATAGACCTCGGGCTCCAGGTCGTAATCAAAAAGGGTCTTGAAAGAGGTCATCTCAGGATTCATGACCATGATATTGGCGGTGATGCCCGCCTTGCGCAGGGCAACGCCCTCATCGGCTACGGCCACAGCCAGATAGTCCACGCGGTGGTCTTGCAGCGTCTTGGCTATCTCAATGGCCCCTGCACCGTAGGCATCGGCCTTGATCATGCACACCATCTTCGTATCGGGATTCAGGAAGGAACGGAAGTGGTTCAGGTTATCGACCACAGCCTGCAGATTCACTTCGAGAATGGTCTCATGCACCTTCTGTTCCAACAGCTCCGTGATATGTTCGAAGCCGAAACTGCGTGCTCCCTTCAGCAACAACACCTCGTCGTGCAACTGGCGGAACACACTGCTCTGCACGAAATGCTCTACATCGCGGAAGAAGTGCTTGTCGGCTACGGCTATCTGCATGGCCTGTTGCGTCACCTCGTCGCCAATGCCGATGAAACGGTCGATGCCACGTTCCACACAGAGGTTGGACACCTGACGATAGAGCGAGGATGGGGTCTCACCACTCTGATAGATGTCGCTCAGCACAAGTGTCTTGCGACCGCCACGACGGCTCATGAAGTCGAGGGCTATATTGAGCGAGTTGACATCGGAGTTGTAGGAGTCGTTGATAAGGGTCAGTCCGCGCTGTCCCTGCTTCACTTCCAGGCGCATGGCTACAGGCTCCAGTCGGGGCATGCGCTCAGCAAGGTCTTCAGGCGTGAGTCCCAGATAAAGCGCCGTAGCAGCACAGGTCACGCTGTTCGCAATAGAAGCCTCGTCAATGAAGGGAATGGTGTATTCGCCTCGCGTACCTTTATATATATAGGTGACGGTGGTGCCGGAGTGCTCCGAGTGCTCTGAGTTCTCTGAGTTCTCTGAGTGCTCCGAGAGCTCCGCGATATACATCTCAGCCCGCTCGTCGTTCATCGACCAGCCTATGCGCTGACCGCGATAGCCGGAGCGACGAATGCAGCGGCTCACGACATCGTCGTCGCTGGGATAGACAATGGCTTCGGTGCCGTGGAAAAGCTGCAGTTTTTCCATGCATTTCTCCTCCAAAGAGCGGAAGTTCTCCTGATGGGCAGCACCCAGTGATGTGAGCACACCGATGGTGGGCTGAATAATGTCGTGCAGGGTCATCATCTCACCCGGCTGACTGATGCCGGCCTCGAAGAGTCCCACCTTAGAATTCTCATTGAGCAGCCATACCGACAAGGGCACGCCAATCTGCGAGTTATAGCTCTTGGGCGAGCGCGTCACCTTACGCGATGGCAGCAGCAGCTGGTAGAGCCACTCCTTGACCATCGTCTTGCCGTTGGAGCCCGTGATGCCCACGATAGGAATGGAGAACTCGTCGCGATGGCGCTCAGCCAGTCGCTGCAAGGCAGCCAGCGGCGAAGTGACACGCAAGAAATTAGCATTCGGAAAGAACACATTCAGATTATCCCAGGTGAGACCGGAAATGCCATCACTTTCTACAGGCGGAAGCGAATCGACCACAAACGAGCGCACCCCGCGACGGTAGAGTTCGGGGATGTACTTATGGCCATCGTTGCGATGGGTGCGGAGTGCAAAAAACAAGGTCTGCTCGGGGAAACAAAGTGAACGACTATCGGTCAGAAGCCACCCTACAAAGGTATCGGCTTCACCATAACGGCGCGCGCCAATGAGCGTCGCAACCTTCTCAATACTATATGTCATGGTCTTTGATAAAGATTTTTATGCTGCAAAGGTAGCAAGTTTCTTCAAAAAACGTGCAAGTGTTTCAGCTTTTATTCGTAATTTTGCACACAGAAATTAATGATTCATACTAATTTTGACAGAGAAACATATTGTTTTAGAAGATATTGACCCTGTGGTCTTCTATGGTGTAGGCAACTCACACCTGCAGATGATCAGGGCGCTCTATCCAAAACTTCGCATTGTGGCTCGCGACAATGTGATGCGTGTTCTTGGCGACGAAGAGCAAATGGCCTCGTTCGAAGAGAGCACCGAGAAAATGCGGCAACACGTACTGAAATTCAATTCACTCAAGGAAGAGGACATACTGGACTTCGTGAAGGGCAAACGCACGAAAGACGAGATGCCCGACGATGTGGTGTGCTACAGCATGTCGGGGCGGGCCATCAAGGCACGCACAGCCAATCAGCAACAGCTGATAGATGCCTACAACGAGAACGACATGGTGTTTGCCGTTGGGCCTGCCGGAACGGGCAAGACCTATCTGAGCATTGCACTGGCAGTGAAGGCGCTGAAGGAGAAGACGGCCAAGAAAATCATTCTCTCGCGCCCGGCTGTAGAGGCCGGCGAGAAACTGGGATTCCTGCCAGGCGACATGAAGGACAAGATTGACCCCTACCTGCAACCGCTCTACGATGCACTGGAGGACATGCTGCCACAAGTGAAGCTACAAGACATGATGGAGAAGCACGTGATTCAGATTGCACCACTGGCCTTCATGCGCGGACGAACACTGAGCGATGCCGTGGTGATACTGGACGAGGCACAGAACACAACTCCGGCACAGATACGCATGTTCCTCACCCGTATGGGATGGAACACAAAGATGATTATCACGGGCGACACTTCACAGATAGACCTGCCCAGGACGCAGAAGAGCGGACTCATCGAGGCGCTGCACATACTGAGCAACGTAGAGGGTATCGGCGTGGTGAGACTGGACCGAAGCGACATCGTGCGCCACAAGCTGGTGACACGCATCGTGAATGCATACGAAGAATTTGACAAAGAATATAAGAACAATGAAAGCTTTAACAAAGACTGACTTCCACTTCGAGGGACAAAAGAGCGTGTACCACGGAAAGGTGCGCGATGTGTATAACATCAACGACGATCTGATGGTCATGGTGGCTACCGACCGCATATCGGCCTTCGACGTAGTGCTGCCCAAGGGCATTCCCTTCAAAGGACAGGTGCTGAACCAGATTGCGGCCAAGTTCCTGGATGCCACAACCGACATCTGCCCCAACTGGAAACTGGCTACGCCCGATCCGATGGTGACCGTAGGATTGAAGTGCGAAGGCTTCCGCGTGGAGATGATCATCCGCAGCATTCTCACGGGCTCAGCTTGGCGCGAATACAAGAACGGATGCCGTGAGCTGTGCGGAGTGAAGTTGCCCGACGGCATGAAGGAGAACGAGCGTTTCCCCGAACCCATCATCACCCCGACAACCAAGGCCGACGAGGGCCACGACATGAACATCTCGAAAGAAGAGATCATTGCCCAGGGCATCGTATCGGCTGAAGACTATGCCGTGATGGAGGACTATACACGCAAGATTTTTGCCCGAGGCCAGGAGATTGCCGCACAACGCGGTCTGATTCTCGTGGACACGAAGTATGAGTTCGGCAAGCGCGACGGTAAGGTGTATCTCATCGACGAGATTCACACGCCCGACTCGTCACGCTACTTCTATGCCGACGGCTACGAAGAAAAGCTGGCCAAGGGCGAGCCTCAGCGACAGCTGTCTAAGGAGTTTGTGCGCCAGTGGCTCATTGAGCACGACTTCATGAATGAGCCCGGACAGGTGATGCCCGAGATCACGGATGCTTATGCCGAAAGCGTATCAGAGCGATACATTGAGCTCTATGAGCACATCGTGGGTGAGAAATTCGACCGCGCAGCAGAGACAGGCGACATCGCCCAGCGCATAGAACAGAACGTAAGCAACTGGCTGAAGAACAAATAGACCCTCATAAGACCCATAGGTCCTATAAGTCCCATAAGACCTATAAGCCCCATACCCCCTATCCCCCATGACCTATCAACAAGAGAAAATCAATCCCTATCACGAAGGCGAGAAGGCCGCTCAGGTGGAAGCAATGTTCGACAACATTGCCCCCACCTACGACCAACTGAACCATCACCTGTCATGGGACATTGACCGAGGATGGCGCCGAAAGGCTATCAGGCAACTGGAGCCTTTCCGGCCTCAGACAATACTCGACATTGCCACTGGTACGGGCGACTTTGCCATTCTGGCCGCAAAGATGCTTCAGCCACAAAAGCTCATCGGAGCCGACATCAGCGAGGGAATGATGGCAGTGGGACGAGAGAAGGTGAAACGACTGGGACTGCAAGAGACTATCAGCTTTGCAAAGGAAGACTGTCTGGCACTCTCCTACCCCGACGAGTCGTTTGATGCGGTGACAGCCGCCTTCGGCATTCGCAACTTTGCCGACTTGGACAAGGGCCTCAAAGAGATGTGCCGCGTACTGAAAAAGGGCGGACACCTGAGCATTGCCGAACTGACCACACCCGTCAGTTTCCCCATGAAGCAGCTGTTCCACATCTACAGCCACACGGTGCTGCCCGTCTATGGACGGCTCATCTCAAAGGACACTAGTGCCTACTCTTATCTGACGAAGACCATCGAAGCCTTTCCACAAGGCGAGCGCATGACCGAGATCCTGCACAAGGCCGGATTCAGTGAGGCCAGCTTCCGACGACTCACCTTCGGCATCTGCACAATATATTTCGCAACTAAATAAAAAATCATTATGGACAAGTACGGACTCATCGGCTACCCACTGGGCCATTCATTTTCCATCAGCTACCACAACCAGCGGTTTGCTGACGAAGGCATCAATGCCAAATATGTGAACTTCGAGATTCCGTCAATCGACGAACTGCCCGAAGTGATCAGTTCTAATCCTGAATTGAAAGGACTGAACGTCACCATCCCCTATAAGGAGAAGGTGATGGAATTTCTCGACTACATCAGCCCAGAGGCACGGGCCATCGGAGCCGTCAACGTAATCAAAGTGATTCATGAGGGGAAAAGCATCATTCTGAAAGGATATAACTCTGATGTAATCGGCTTCACAAAAAGCATTGAGCCCATGCTGGAGCCATATCATAAGAAAGCACTTATTTTGGGCACAGGCGGTGCATCGAAAGCCGTAAACTATGGACTGAAGGCATTGGGACTGGAAACGGTCTATGTGAGCCGATACGAACGGCCCAACACGATTCAGTACGACAAGATTACACCCGACGTGGTGAAAGAATATAATGTGATTGTGAACTGCACGCCCATAGGCATGTATCCCCATACGGAAGAATGTCCTGACCTGCCATACGAGGCCATGAACGAGAACAATATTCTTTATGACCTCATCTACAATCCCGACGAAACGCTCTTCATGAAGCGAGGCGCACAATATGGTGCACAGACAAAGAACGGACTGGAGATGCTGCTCCTACAGGCTTTCGCATCATGGGAGTTCTGGAACGGTAAGGAATAGCTCTCACAGAAGTTCCGAAAGGGTAAGGAATAGCTTTCATAGAAAAAAGGAGGAACGATTATCGCAACAAAAAGCAACATATCAGTTACGGGCATGATGGTGGGCACGCTGGCTGCCATCATGGGTGGAGGCTTTGCGCTCAACATGGGAAGCAGCGGCTCGGTGGAGATGGTGGAGATGCTTTGCGGAATGACAGCTCTTTATATGGCTGGACTGTTGGGGGGCGGTATAATTGCCGACAGAACCGACAAACAACTGAACAGGGAACTCGAGGCCCGTTTTGCACCTAAGAAGCGACTCGCAAAGAAATACAACGAGGTGATTGACATGTTGGAAGATTCCTACAACTATGAAAATCGGGATTCTTTCTTTAGGCTTCATCGTGAAAACGAAGAACTACGACACAAATACAGAAGCCTATATAACCAACACGCGCTCGAATACCAATATGAATCGGAGAGACTGGAGCGACAGATGGCAGATGAGCCGTCCAGAATGCGACAGTTCAAGAGATTCTGGACAGCCGTCTTTGTCATAGGCATTCTGCTGAATGTTGGGAGTTGCTGCTACACAAGCGGAGTGATGGGACAATATTCAGATGAACCTGTCGCAGCCACCACAAGCAGACCGACAAATGGAGAAGCAACTGAATGGAACGCTGAGAACATTCCCATGCCTCACCTGACAGACGGCTCACGCTATGTGTCAAATCCCGACGGCGTTGTAACCGCTCAGACGGAGCAACGACTCAACCAATGGCTCAAACGGCTGGATGACTCGCTGCAGATAGAATCGGCCATGATTATTGTGAACCACGTAGAGAATGAAGATGTGTTCACAATGGCCCAAGAGCTGTTTGACAAATACAAAATAGGCAAGGACGACCGTGGCATGGTGGTGCTGCTGGCCTATCAAGACCATAAAGTGCGCACGCATACAGGCAGAGCCTTGGAAGCCGACCTTACCGATGTGGAATGTTCCCGCCTGCAACAGGACTATGCCATTCCTTTCCTGAAAGCCGAACAGCCCGACAGCGCCATGCTCTATCTGACAGAAGCCATCTATAACACGCTAAAGAACAAAGACCTGCCCCTCACATGGGAGCAACAGCAAGAAAATGTAGTCGATGAACTGGCAGGCATGTTGATGGCACAGTTCATGATGCTTTTCGGATGGTTCATAGCTGGTTTCTATCTCTATAGACGCTACAACGGAAAGAGCTACAGAAACGCGCTGAGAGGGAATCCTTTCCATGATTCCCCAATCATCATTATGAGTGGCGGAGGCTTCGGCGGAGGTCATGGCGGAGACTTCGGAGGAGGGGGCTTCGGAGGCGGAGGAGGCTTCAGCGGAGGAAGTTCAGGCGGCGGCGGTGCCACATCGAGCTGGTAAAGAAATTCATGTCTGACCAGAATTGAAAGTATTTCCTAACCGAGAGAGAACGTGACAAACGAAATAACGTAACAGAACCATTGCGGAATATCGTAATAAAGTAATTGCAAAATATCGAAACAAAACAATAAGGAGAAAAGAATTATGAAGAAAAGTTATGTCATTATCATCGCGATTGTTGTAGTGATTGTCGGCATCTTTGGCTGGGCTACAAGTACTTACAACGGAATGGTGACCGTAGAGGAAGAAGCCACGACAGCCTTTGCCAAAGTGCAGTCGGCTTATCAGCGCCGTGCCGACCTCATTCCAAATCTCGTGGAGACCGTAAAGGGCTATGCCACACATGAGCAGGAGACATTGGAAGGTGTGGTAGCAGCTCGCTCAAAGGCTACGCAGGTGACACTCGACCCCGAAAAGATGACACCTCAGAAGATGAAAGAGTTTCAGGAAGCACAGGGTGAACTGTCTTCAGCCTTGGGTCGCCTGATTGCCATCCAGGAGAACTACCCCGACTTAAAGGCAAATGAAAACTTCCGAGACCTGCAAGTGCAGCTTGAAGGCACAGAGAACCGCATCAACACGGAACGCAACAACTATAACGAAGCTGTGCAGAAGTACAACGTGAAGATTCGCCGTTTCCCCAACTCACTGTTTGCCGGCATGTTCGGCTTCGAGAAGATGCAGAAGTTTGAGGCTGAGACAGGTGCCGAGAAGGCTCCGCAAGTGAAGTTCTAATTGAAAACCGAATATAGAAAAACAAGAATTTGAAAATGGACAATCGCTATATGCAGCGCGGTGTTTCTGCCGCCAAGGAAGATGTTCACAACGCTATCAAGAACATAGACAAAGGGCTCTATCCACAGGCTTTCTGCAAAATCATCCCCGACATCTTAGGCGGTGATCCCGACTATTGCAACATCATGCATGCCGATGGTGCCGGCACGAAGTCGAGCCTGGCTTATATGTACTGGAAAGAGACGGGCGACCTCTCGGTATGGAAAGGCATTGCACAGGATGCCATTGTGATGAATACTGATGATTTGCTCTGTGTAGGAGCCGTTGACAACATTCTCGTATCCAGCACTATCGGACGCAACAAGATGCTGATTCCGGGCGAGGTCATTTCGGCCATCATCAACGGCACCGACGAATTGCTGGCCGAACTGCGCGAAATGGGTATCGGCATCTATCCCACGGGCGGTGAAACGGCAGATGTGGGCGACTTAGTGCGCACCATCATCGTAGATAGTACCGTGACTTGCCGCATGAAGCGCAGCGAGGTCATTGACAATGCCAACATACGTCCCGGCGACGTGATTGTAGGACTGTCGTCAACAGGCCAAGCCACCTACGAGCATCGCTATAATGGCGGAATGGGCTCGAACGGCCTTACCTCTGCCCGTCACGACGTGTTCGCCAAGTATCTGGCTGAAAAATATCCTGAGAGCTTCGACCACGCCGTGCCCGACGAATTAGTATATAGCGGAAAATACAAGTTGACTGAGAACTTAGACCTTAAAGCCGAGGAGCATGATTGCGCTCAGGGGAAGAACAGCGCTCAAGCCACAGCTTCCGCCTCTCAGTTGACGATGGGCCAGTTGGTGCTCTCCCCCACCCGCACCTATGCTCCCGTCATCAAGCGCTTGCTCGACGAGCTGCGTCCTGAGATTCACGGCATGGTACACTGCACAGGCGGCGCTCAGACCAAGGTGCTTCACTTTGTAGGCGAAAACTGCCGCGTGATAAAGGACAACATGTTCCCCGTTCCGCCATTGTTCCGAGCCATCCACGACTGCTCAGGCACTGACTGGCGCGAGATGTATCAGGTGTTCAACATGGGACACCGCATGGAGATTTACGTCCGTCCTGAAGTAGCCCAGCAGGTGATAGACCTCTCGAAGTCATTCAACATTGATGCACAGATTGTGGGACATATCGAAGAAGGACCTCGCTCACTCACCATCGAAAGCGAATTCGGCACCTTCAACTACGAATAACGTCAGTCACTCAAACAGAAAACGTCACTTACGCTTAATGAGAATATCATTCTCTCAGCGTGAGTGACGTTTTCTTATTTCATGAGACCGTCGGAGTCTCTATTTTCTTCCACTGCTTATAATCATTTCGGCAATCTCGTTGTTGAAGTCGTTCTCTTCCAGCAACTGCTCAATGTTGAGGTGCATGCGGTATCGCCAATAGTGACGCGGATTGGCAGGGATATTGATGCGCTCACCGTTCACGTCGGGCAGGCGCAGTTTTTCACTCATGGCCAACCAGTCCTGCAAGGAAATGATGCAAAGCATGGAGGGTGAGGTGAGATGTCGCGACACGATGTCCTTAGCCAGCCACCCCGGCATGGGATGAGGCGCATTGCCTTCGCCCCGGCGCAAGGGGATAGAGTAGTACTGCTGCGCACGCTCAAAGTCTTCATCCCACCACTGGCGCATGGTCGGCATGTCATGGGTAGAGATAGTACACACGCTGCGATAAGGATTATGCGAAAGTTTGCCGAAGCGCAGATTGGGCTCCTTTGGCATGGTCTGAATCTCCAGGCTCAGGATGCGCAACTCGTTCATCACCCAAGGCACGCACTCAGGCACCATGCCCAAATCCTCAGCACAGGCCAGCATGCGCGTGGCCTGGGTCAGTCGGGGCAACTTCTTCATGGCCTCCTGATACCAGAACTGATTGTTGCGACGATAGAAATAGTCGTTATAGAGATTCCAGAAACGATGTTGCTCGTCTTCAGACAGCTGAGCGAATGCCTCCATCCGAACAGCATTGATGCGCGGATGCCACAGTCCCTTCCGCTTATGGTCTTCCAGGAAGAACTCCTCACGGAAAGGCAGCCCATAGGCACCTACCTCCTCGCGCGTCATGCCCAGCGAGGGCTGGAACTGTCCGTAG
>DFJI01000032.1:0-21383 GCA_002372235.1 Prevotella sp. UBA3675
GACATAACAGGTGTCTTGCCGTTACCACTCTCAAAGTCTTCAATTATCTTAATACCATCCACTACGTCAAGCGTCTTGTATTTTCTATTTTGAACGGGGATTGACATGGTGGCCTTGTCAAAACTGCCTCTACCTCCCATATCTCAGTCCTCCGTTATTATGTTGTTCCAGCACCAGCCATTTTATCTCACCCGCTGTAGGTAAGTGACCATCTATCTTATCTCGAAAAATAATTATTATGGGTGTCATAACTATATTATTTGTTATGGCCCCTCAATGATGCAAAATGTCATGCAGCCATCGCAGGGGCACGGTTAATACTAAGAATATTAATCGCGTCTTGCTGATGGTCATCATCTTCAGATGAAAATAGGTGGTATCTTGCTGACAAGGTAACCCTCCTGACAACAGATCGAATATCGATGCAGGGCTTTTGTGTCCCTGACGGTTTCTCATAGAACAAATGACTGTTGAGAACCTTTTCAATGGCTTCGCAACGCTGCTTATATTCAAGCGTGTCTGGATTATCATTTAGTTCGAAGCTGAGGTTACCACAAGATTCTAAACTCAGAGAAGAAAGAATCTTCTCTAATGCAAAGCCTCCCAGCGTAAATCGCCTATAGGCAGATGGTGTTTGTTCGTGTACTTTCTGTATGAACTGCTCGCGAATGGCATCCGTGTCAATGTCGCTCCATGTCTGAGCAGCGGAATCTGAAGATTGGCGATTGTTAAAGGTTTGACAAAAATTGATGAACGTTGCCAACTCGTCGCCAGCGAGTTCGGCAATGTGTCGTTGGGCATTATTGAAGTATGCCCTCATTTTGCGGACGTGAGCATCCGCTAATTCAGCGAGCAGGCTTTCGTCAATACATCTGCACACCGTGTCCTCTATCTCTACGCCTTGCTCACGGGCTATCACACGAATAGCCTCAAGGCGCAGCCCACTAGCCTTCATCACCACCTCTGCTGAGGTGGTGAAAACTGCCTTGAAAAAGTTCCCCGCGATTTTGGAGAACTCCGTGGCATCAGCTATATGGGATAGATACTGCTCCATTTATAAATCTTTTCCGCAAAGATACAACTTTTTGGTGAGACTACCTATACTTAATCTTGTTTTTAAGATTATTTTCCGTAATTAATGACATTAAACTCATATCAGTTTGATATGTACACTTACTGCTAAGTGCAATTTTCCAGAACCACAGAATAAGTCAAAGACAAGCGACAGGATGCAAGACTGACCATTGTCCTGCATCCTTTATTGTCTCAGCCGTTGTTCCCAAGAACGAAATCCGCTTCAGCGGCAGCATGTTCTTGTCGGTCACTCCTATACAGTTCGTCTAGCGACTGTCCGGCATCGCTCACCCACTCATCCCAGCCGTTGCAACTGCGGCCCGCACAATAACTGGCTGCTGTGCTGGGACTGTTGAGCACATAGTCACGCTGAAGTTCCCAGAGACCATCTTTTGTTGGCTTCGACATGGCGGCGATAACGGCATTACGCTTCTCGCCGTCACGATACGACGGAACGGTGCTCTGTGGCAGCAGGCTACCTTTAAGAATTCGCATCGAGTGGTCGGTCTCGTTGAAGATGGCATGGGCATCACAACCACGAACGGTGATATGGAACAGGTTGCCTACAGGCTCATTCCCTTCATTATGACTGGCAACCTCTGAACCAGATGTAGCGGGTTGAGAAGTTTCCACACGATAGCCTAGCTGTCTGACAGCCTTTAGGAACCTCCCTATGTTACCTTTTCCCCATTCTGTTGAAACGGCAAAGGGAATACCGTCACCACTCCTTAGTACATATTCTGGTTCTTTGAAATAACGCCGTCCCTTGAAATTTCTTTCCTTGATATAGTCCATTGTCTGCACCACACCAAACGAACCTTGCAACTCTGGCGGGAACGCACGTTCAATATCTGCAAAGGTAGCCTTTGGATGCTGTTCGACGTAAGTCGACACAACGGCATAGACAAACTTGTTTTTTCCTAAGAATTCGCCACCTTCAAGCGAGTAGCCGGTATGGTCGTATACTCGCTTCTTTGTATCGTCTGTTGGCAAGGTTTGGATTGGTTCTGTGGGAGTGTCCTTGTGTACAGGCAATGCGGGAGCGTCAGTCAGTGAGGCAGAGAAACGTAGTTGAGAAAGCATTCCCTTGATATCTGCTTCTGAGAACGTACTACCATATTTCTCCATCAAATAGGGTGTCAGACTCTCCGTTATCTGCACTTGTGCATTGGCTATCAGTCCTTCTTTTATCTTATTGAGGTTGGCCTGACGGTTCATTTCTTCCATTCGCGATTCACAGAATTCCACGATGCCATCCTTCGTGAAAGACTCTTTAGAGAATTTCTCCACAAACTTAGCACCAAGTTTGTTGTCTATTTCCAATGGAATACGCAACACCGAAACGGCATCCTTGCTCTTGGGCTTGTCGTAGAACACCTCGATATGCTCACCGATATAGATGCCTACATCAAGTTTCAGTTGGCGCATATACGATTCCAGTTGCACTTGCTCTCGCTCCGTCTGTGAATGGATAGGACGTTTTACCTCAATGACAAACTGATCCTCATCGTCGCGCTTAATCAGGATGTCCGGCTGAATAAACTTGCTGTTGCCTATTGGGATGTTAGGCTTGTGACTAATCTCACCTTTCCACTTGGCCCATCCCAGCAGTTGCATCTGGGTCTCTATAAGCGAATGGTAGATGTCCTCATCAACATCTCTCTTCTTCGCTTCGCATAAGTCATATACGAACTGGTTCCACTTCTCTAGCATATCTTGGTCTTTTTATTTCGCTCCTTTTCTTCGGTTACACTCCCTACACAGCATCTGACAGTTCTCTGCGCTTGTCGGTCCATTTTGACTCCATGGGGTAATATGGTCTGCTTCCATTTCTGACAACTCAAAATGCTTTCCACAAATCGGACAAATTCCCTGTTGGCGTGTATATGCAGCCTTTGCCATTGCAGGTGAAAACTTACGAATGTTCAAAACCTTTTCGTCTCCACCGAGAACATACTCGTAGGCACCAGCCTTGTGTGTGACGTCATCGTCCATCCATAAACGTTCTAATTCCTGTTGCAGAACATTAGTGTCTATATTTTCCTTATCCTTGTAGGTCTCGTAAATGTTTCCCCAGTCTAAGCCCTTCATCAGTGGGTCGTATTTAGGGAATGTGGCTTCAACCCAGTTGATGACTTTCTGGAAGTAAAGCATCAAGTCGTTAGCATTGGGCTTGTCTTGGTAGATTCCCATATAAGTTTCAATATCGCCACAAAATCGTTCCTTGTCACTGTTTGCAGCCCATTTGATGGCAGTCTCCAGATACTTCTGACGTTTGGGGTCACCAGCAAGATAACGTGTACCAAGTAGAACACCTTTGCCTGTCGCTTTCGAGAAACGTTTCTTGGCATCAGTAAGCCATGCACCTGTAAATACGGCATTTCTCATTTCTTGTTCGCTAAGACGTTCTCCTTGGATGTTGATAACATTAAACCATTTCAACTTCTCTGATACTGTGCCTTTGCAGACATATATCAGCAATTTGTAATCCATGATGCGCTGGCGTACATCAGGTGTCTGATTATGAATATACAATCTATCAACACTAAATGCACGGTCAAGATACCGACATATAGAGAGTGTGCGCTGCTGCCCATCTAACAATTCATAGTGGTCACCTTCGTCACTCCAGTACATAACATTCAAAGGGAAGTCTTGCATAACGGAACGAATGACTTCCTGCTCCTGTTCTGGCTTGTAGATGTATTCGCGCTGGTAAGCAGGACGAATATTGAGTTTGCCACCATAACCGAGAATATCACTCAATTCATCGTATTCGTAGCCGTCGTAAAGATCGGCAATCGTTACTTCTTTTAATTGAATTTCCATAGGGCATTATCTTTTATGTCGGATAAATATTCTGCTATACATTCTTTTGCCATTTACATAGACACGACCTTTCTCAATGTTAAGGCTATATTCGTTGCCGACAATTTCAAATTGATTGGGGTTATATTTCGTCAGGAAGGTTATCGGAACTCCCATAACTCCATCATAGTCTTCTGGAATGTCTTGCGACTTAGAAACTTCAATAGCATCAAAATTGTCATACTTTGTATATTCCTCAGGCTTATATTTCCTAATGAATTCCATTTCATCTTCACGTTTCTTCACTCTAAGGTTTGTAAACCACATCACACCAGATACCCTAATCATACCCTCCCTATGGTCTGAGTCGCTGGCTGTATCTTCATACTTAGGACTAATAAAATGTGCGCAGTTTCGGTTAAAACCATACCCCAGCCACATACGATTTGCCATAAAATATGGAAAGATTTCTTTGTATGTTATGGCGTTTTGGTGTCCAATGATGAGGAACTGTTTATTATAGTCCATCAATTGTTTTACATATTGCCGGAATAAGGAGAAGGGCGGATTAGTCACAACGATGTCAGCTTGTTTTAGTAACTCTATACACTCTTTTGAGCGAAAATCCCCATCACCATTTAGCGGCTTCACATCTAATTCTTCAAGGTCTATATGGTTATTGCCGTTCTTGTCACCTTCATATATGATATATACAGCCTGCTCCTTATCGTGCTGACTAAAAAGGTCAATATCATTATTCTTGTAGCACGTGCAAATAAGTCTTTTCAATCCAAGCCACTCAAAGTTGAGAGCAAAATACTGGAAGAACTCACTTACACGCGGGTCGTCACAGTTGCAAAGTACCGTCTTTCCCTCGAACTGTCGGCGGTAATGATACAATTCTCTCTCAATGTCTTCGCGACGAGTATAAAACTCGTCCTTCTTAGCTTCCTTTGCCTGATGAAGATTCGTATTCTTGTTTGCCATAACGATTGATAGTTTTAGTCAGCGCACTCAGACTATCAATCACGCCACGGCACATAAAAAGAGCGCGGTGCTCTTAATGCGCATAGCAAGAGGTGAAAGCGTAGGAATACTTTTTGGAACCCCTGTCTACCAAGATGCACCACACTCTAAGAGTGCGTACATCGCTATTGGTAGAACAGAGAGAACCATATTGCCTACAGCCCACCTGTCACTTGTTATTTCCGTGCTTGTTATACCAATCTGAGTTTCCTACGCTTTTCTTGGCTATGCGCGAAATAATAGCGAATGCTTCATAAGTCCGGATTTCTCCCCGAACCGACGGCAAAGATACGAATTTTATGCGAAACAAGAAAATAAGTGGGCATTATTTGCAAATATTGGGACAAGTTCGTATCTTTGCAACGTCAAGATGGATATTTTGGCTATCCAGGTAAGTTTCCTGAGAGGGCAAGCCGTATACGTCACTACCCGATTTTAAAACAAGCCGCATCCTTTGGGTGCGGTTTTGCTATATTTGAAAAAATCAGAAAAAGCAGTCTCTTGCTGAAAGAGAACGGCACGGTGAGGGTGAGAACGTGGCTTGCGAAAAAAGAACAAGCCTTGCAAAAGGGGAAAAGAAGTTACCCTGGATTCAGGATGAACTATCATGACCGTTTTGAGGATATGCACCGTAAGTTTGCAAGAAACAAGTAGCAGAACAGCCCATTTCATGTCGTGATTTAGGATGGATCACGACATGATTTAGTTTATATCATCTCGTGATATAGGCAGAATCGTGACGTGACTTAGCCTAAAAGGCAAGATGACTTTGGCGCAGAGGCAGTGTGAACGAAACTGAAACGGAATGACAACTACACACACACGCTTTACAGAAAAGTTTCAAAACATCTGCTCCATCTGCTCCCGTCTGCAACCATTTGGATGACAGCCGCTTACAAGCGGAGCAGATGTTTTTTATCTGTCACCATCTGCTCCACCTGTAAGTTTTTGCAATTCAGCGCATTACGCATGAGGAGCAGATATTAAAAACTTTATGCAAGCAACATCACAAAGACACTGATAATGGTTACTATTTGTCTTCCCCATTGGCACCACAGATGACGATCTCTTCAACAGCCTTACGCTTTTTCTCCTTCAGTTCGTCAGCAGGGTAGCCAACAGGAATCAGGACGGCAGCTTCCTCATTCTCACCCAGACCAAAAGACAAACGCTCAATTACCAGTCATCGACTATCAAATCGGTACAGACGAGCCTGGCTTCTGCAATAAAAAGGAGACCAAAAATATAATAAAAAAACGTATGGCTAAGTCTCACGACTTTCCAAGTGCAAAAGTTATGAAAAAAAAGATGCACAAAAACATTGTTCAGCTTACAATTGTTTACGTTTTTTTTGTTAACACGGGCTTGGCAGACAAACCGAACAGTAACGCGGGAGGATACTGCCTAAATGAGTATAAGCAGCTGTAGCGGATTGTATAATCGGCTGCAGCGGACTATATAATCCGCTACAGCTGCTTATGCTGAAATGGCCTAAATCATCCTGGTAAATTAAAATCATTTCCTGCTTTTGCAAAGTGTGGGATAAACTTGTGTCGTCGCTTTTTTCGGTAATTCTTTTTGTTAGTTTAAAAGAAAGTGCTAATTTTGCCTGCGTATTCTGAATGAGGACAATGACATCCGAATCTTTAGTCTTATTGGACGCTAGGACCTGATGGCTGATGCGTTCTGATGTCGGAGGGTCACTGCACTTGGTTCTCCCTTGGTGCAGATAGCACGTTAACGAAAGATAATTAAAACATAGATATTATGACACTGTTCGATCAAATTAGTGAAGACATCAAAGCCGCGATGAAGGCTCGCGACAAAGTGCGTCTGGAGACGCTTCGCAACATCAAGAAAGTATTCCTGGAAGCAAAGACGGCTCCAGGAGCCAACGACACATTGGCCGATGCCGATGCGCTGAAAATCATCTCCAAGCTGGCCAAGCAAGGTAAAGAAACGGCAGCAACCTACACACAGGCAGGTCGTCAGGACTTGGCCGATGCAGAGTCGGCTCAGGTGGAAGTCCTGGAAAGCTATCTGCCAAAGCAACTCTCTCAGGAGGAGATAGAAGCAGAAGTAAAGAAGATTATTGCCGAGGTGGGAGCCACCAGCATGAAGGAGATGGGCAAGGTGATGGGCACTGCCAGCAAGCAGTTGGCAGGGAAAGCTGATGGCCGTGTCATCTCTGAAATCGTGAAGAAGCTTTTGGCATAAGCATCAGCAATGAGCCGATGGAAGATTGTAATGAATATGTCCTGCTCCTGAGGCAGGCTGTAGAGGCTAAGTTCTGCCATAAGCTACGGACACCCAAGGATTTCGACCTTCTTGCCGAGACGCTTACCGAGTGTCTCGGCGAGCGTGTCAGCACGAGCACGCTCAAGCGCATCTGGGGGTATGTCAGCACCACGAGTATGCCTCGCATTGGCACGCTCGACGTGCTCGCACAGTTTGTGGGCGCAGATGACTGGGAGAACTTTGTCAAGACTGCTACTGCCTGCCAAGCCCCCGACGAAGCGGACGCTCCGCCAGCCCACCTTCAGGGTGCGGAGGACTGCATGCATAGCGAGGCTGGCCAACAACCGACGCCGCTGCAAGCAGCCGTCCCACACGTTGACAGGAAGTGGCGTCGGGCGTTCCTGACATGGATGTTGCCTCTCCTCGTCCTTGCGGTCGTGGCTGCCTCTCTCGTGCTGCCCCGTCTCGGCAGCACGGCCGCCTCGCCCAAGGCATACGTCATTCGCACAGGCCAGAGGTTTGCCTCCACCAACGATTACCTGCGCCTGTTCGGCATAAGCTATGCCCAGCAGGATTGGAGCGCGCCGCTGCCCCACCGCACGGGCATCATACTTTGGGGACCGGCATACCTTCACCCCGACTGGCACAACGAAGGCTGTGCCGACAGCCTCATGCCCACCATCACCGAGTACTGGCAACCAGCCGACACCACCCACTTCACCCCAGTGTCCATCAGCACACGCAACACCGACAACTACCTCCGCGCATCGTCGTTCAACGAGTTGCGCATCACCTTCATGAAGAATCTGCCGCAGGCCACGGCCGATTCCGCCTACACCTTCCTCGGCGTTTACCGCCTTAATATCGGACAATCCGACTCCACGCACCTCGTCTGGCAGCGCGTAGCCAAGGAATGTGACCTCGCCAACCTCGACTATCTGGAACAACTGCGCAACTGATTCTTCCCATCCTTCACACATGCATCCCGTGCCTTAGAATCCCGCTGATACTCAGGCACGGGCGGCATTTGAACCAATTTGAACCAATTTGAACCAAGGTTTGAACCAAAGTGAAACGCTCAAAGGTTGTTTCTCTATGCGCCTTTCATTACCTTTGCAGGGCGACAATTCCGTGGAGCGGTTGGGGCGGCTGCAAATGATATAATCCGACATTATAAATAACTATAGCTTAATAATCAATTACACATTATGGGACTTTTCACAAACGAAGAAGAAGAACGAGAAAAACGCTTGGCAGAAGAGGCACGCGCAAGCAGATCCCGCAATGATAGACTCAAAGCCGAGGCCGAGATGAGAAAGGCCGAACTCGAGGCTACTCGCGACCGCTCATTCGAGATAGCGGAGCGTGCTGCAGGCATATCGGAGATTCAAGATGCACGCCGACTGGCCAGGTCGAAAAGCGGTGAGTCCTTAGTGGAGCTGATTCAGCGCTACGAGGGATTCGACAATACAGAGGTAAGTTCTAGGGCTATTTGGGAGCTTATTCTCGGCTACACACCACCGACAGACCGTGAAGGTATTCGGGATTTCTTCAAAGCACTACAAGTCAATGAGGACTATATCAAGACATTTGTTGACAAATACTCACATGGCGACGAGACGAGCAGTGTCTTCAAGTGGTGGAAAAACCTCGTCAAGAAGGGTGATGCCGCCTGGGACGAAGCCTTCCGCGACTACGTCCACGAGATGACCGACGAGGAGCAGGCTGCCCTCGACGACATACGCCAGCTCAAGAAGGAAAAGGGCGTGGAGGTGCTGAAGAAGATGATGCTCTATTACTATCGATTCGCCGACCCCATGCCCCACGGCTCACACCGAGACAAGGACATGAGCCCGGCAGCACAGGAGGCTCTGACGTATATCCTCCGCCATGACCCCCCAACGGAGCAGCAAGCGCTGGAGGAGTACACCGACTATGTCATCAACAACCGCGACGACTTCGACAAGCTGCAGGAACGCCACGGCTTGCAGTTCAAGCTGCACTCCGACAACACGGAATACACAGATATAGGCCGTGACCTCAAGACATACCGTGACACGCTCCACTCTCACTTGCTCCGCAAGATAGACAAGGCCATCAAGGCAGGCAACTACAAGGAGGTGACATCCGGTGCCATCGGTCAGCGCAACGCCCAGAACCGCAAGACGCGCAAGATATACATCGGCTGTGCCGTCGCTGCCGTGGTTAGCATCCTGCTATTTGCCATAGCCGTGGCGACATGCGAATAACTAACCTTTAAAACATAAAGACAACATGGGACTATTCGACAACGAAGAAGCGGAGCGCGAGAGACGTCGCGCTGCAGAAGCCGCAGAAGAGGCGGAATGGCATAAGCGCCGCGCCGCCGAGTCACGACAGAGAGTACGCGAGGCGGAACTCGAACACGAGGAGGAAATGGAGTTGCGCCGCGAGACAAAGGTGAAGAAAGGCGACATCAAAGCCATAGCCGCCTCAGGCCGAGGCGATGCCATCCTCGAACTCGTCCACGAGTATGAGAAGCATGGCGATCTCTACAACGCCCAAACGCTCATCAACGCTTGGCAGGTGCCTCGCGATAAGGAAAACTTCCTGCTCTTCGCGCAGACCTTCGACATCAACTACGATTACTTCAAGCAGCAGGACTGGGAAAAGTCCGAGCTGCTGGCATATATCCAAAGTCGCCTGGGCGGCCAGGTCGAGTTGAAAGGGCTACGCGGTATGCTGCTTGCTAAGGCCAAGAAGGTGGAGAAAGTCTATCTCAAGGGTCAAGTACCCGAGGCAATGGCACTGCTTCAGGATGTTGAGGATCGCTTCCTTAATGAGGGCAAGAAAGAACTCAACGCGATAAAGTGGTACTTCATCGCGTTAGTCTGCATCTTCCTCTTTATGGGAATTATGGCAAAGTGCGAAAATTAGAGAAAAAGCATGATAAGCATGAAACGGGAAACCTTGCTCAAGACTATCGTCGCCGTGCTGGCACTCACCTCAGCCACGGCGGCATGGGCACAGACCACAGCCTATGAGCGGTGGTGCGAAGCCCGCAACCAGATGGCAGCCTACAAGCAGATGACACCCAAGGCCGCCACCATCAAGCGACCGTGGTACGCCGACTGGCAGAGCCTGAAATACACCCCCTCTGCCAACGGCACTGGGACGATCTTCATCTGGGATGGAGGCCTGGGGGTGCGCTACGACTACTCCGCCGTCAACACCACGGCCTGGGACCATGCCGACAACCGCACACGCCCCACGGGCAGCACCACGCTCACGCTGACGGCCACGGGCATCACCATCAAGACCTACAACGACGTGCAGCTCAACACCACCTTCGACGAAGCCACCGGTGCCCCGCGGCGGCCCTCCGACCCCTACCGCGAGTACTTCGGCTGTAGCGGCGGCACAGCGCAGCGCAACCTTATGTTTGTCGTGGGGCGCACGCGCTACGATGCCAAGGCAAGCGTCACGTGCAGACACTCACACAAGGTGATTTCCGTGTCGCGCGGAGGATGGAACCGCAACCGCACCGCATATCATGGCGGCCGCACCACCAACCCCGAAGGCGACTTCATCACGCCGCAGAAGTTCATGCACACGCAGACCATCAGCATCCCCTACGCCACACTGGCCAAGGCAGCCGGCATGACCGAAAAAGAGCTGTTCCAGGCTATCCTCGACAACGGACTCACCCATCTGCAGTGCCAGGGCTTCGTCACCGACACCGGCGACAGCAGCGAGAGAGGCTACCTCCTGAACCATATCAACGACCTTCTCGGTCAGATGCTAACCATCGTGGCGGCCCAGAAATGCGGCGCTACGGAGGCCACGATGAAGGAAGCCTTCCTCCAGCACGCCTCTGCCGCCACGCTTGCCGGCATGGAGCGTCGCGGCACAGCCACCGACGAACTTCGCAGCTACGGCTCGGAGCTGCTTGCCTACAGCGGCGACTACGAGAGCCAGCTGCTCGGGGCTGAACTCAAACTGATGTGCCTCTACCGCTACCAACAGTTGTTCAATGATTATACTGCGCTCTACGAGCATTTCCAGCAGACAGGCAAGACCGACCTCCTGAGCAGGCTCCGTGCGAGCCGCCTCAAGGTCATGGAGAAGTATGATCAGATGCTCAATTACCCTGATCACATCTTCCAGCAGCAGTATGCCGCTGCCAAACAGCGATTCGAGGCTGCGCGCAAGACCGACCCCGATGCCTCGCTGTGACAGGGCAGCATCTTCGATTAACACTCATGGCAATAATTGGAGTTATACTCTTCGGCATCTTTTCATTCATCTTCCTCGGAGCGTTTGGAAAGATTATTCAGGTCTTAGGCATCGTGTTTGACTTTCTCCTTGACGGTTGTTTCCGTTCACTGGGATGTTTTGCCTGGATTGTCATCATTTTCCTGCTATTAGTGGTGCTGGCATTATGAGAATGTCAGCACCACCATGTGCGCCATGAGAAGAGAATCTCAAGAACTGTCAAGGCATGTAATAGTTGGGCAGGAAATAGGTTCTCTCCCAATCAACGATCTTCAGTTCAGACTCCTTGGCCGGATGGATGTCCTGCTCGTCGAGCAATATCTCATTGCGATTCCATTGATTTCATGTCATGGCTTCAGCTGAAAACGCAAGGTGATTTCAATGAAAACTCAACGTGATTCGACTGAAACGGCAAAAACAAGCCTCAATTATTCATGTTTCTCCTGTGCTCTGTACTCTACTGGCGAGCAGCCTTTGATGGATCGGAAAAGACGAGAGAAATAGTAGGGATCGTCGATGCCAACCTTATGGCAAATCTGGTTGACTTTCTGGCTGGTGTCGGTGAGCCATTGGCAGGCCGTCTCAATGCGCATGAGGTTGAGGTAGCTCAGAGGGCTGTGTCCTGTCTCTTTATGGAAAACCATGGAGAGGTGAGAGGGCGAGTAGCCCATGTAGTCGGCCATTTGTTTCAAGGTGACTCTTTTCTCAATGTTTTCTCGCATATAGTGGATGACGGCCTGTGAAAGGCTGGCGGTGTCGGGTGCGGCCTGTCTGTAGAGGCGGAGATAGCGCATGGTGGCGAGGTAGTGGTGGAGCAGGCTGGAAGCATAGCGCAGGCTTTCAAGGTCGGAATTCCGTTGCAGCGTGGCAAAGATTTCCTCGAAGATGGTGTTGCGCTCCATGATGCGGGAGTTGACTGCTGGCGGAATCCTGCCCGGTGTCGTGGCTCCTTCGGAGTAGATGGCGGCATGCGCTCCAGTGAAGTGAATCCAATAGATGGTCCAGGGGTCGGTCTTATGGGCACCATAGGCATGAGGCTTGTTGGGCGGCAGGATGAAATACTGGTTTTCGCCTACCTCATATCGCCTGCTGTCTGTCTGGAACCATCCAGCCCCCTCTACGCAGTAGATGAGCACATATTCGCTGATGGGTTCCTTGCGCTGCACGAAATGGCTGTCGGCATGGGGATAGTAGCCTATGTCGGTGATGTACAGGCTCGACACCAGTGGGTCGCTTTCTTCAGCCTCGATGGCCACCCGTGGAAGTACTATGGAACGTTCGCCCGTAAAGCCTTGTTT
Organism: Prevotella sp. UBA3675; assembly: GCA_002372235.1. Taxonomy (GTDB): domain Bacteria; phylum Bacteroidota; class Bacteroidia; order Bacteroidales; family Bacteroidaceae; genus Prevotella. The sequence continues at coordinate 12,699 of DFJI01000032.1, forward strand.
CATACGTGGTGACAAAGATAGTAATAAAATCCATGAAAGTCAAAAGATTTTCCATTTTTTTTATAAGTAAAGATGTCTACCTTTGCAGTCGGTCAAAATAAAAAAACTAAGAATGATGAACACTCGTAACAAGGGATTTCTCTATTTCATCTGTGCCGTGTCGGCCATGGGTGGCCTGCTTTTCGGCTACGACTGGGTGGTGATAGGCGGTGCGAAGCCGTTCTACGAACTCTATTTCGGCATTGCCGACTCGCCGTTGATGCAGGGTGTGGCCATGACCACGGCCCTCGTGGGCTGTCTGTTCGGGGCGATGGTGGCTGGCGCACTGGCCGACCGCTATGGCCGCAAGCCGCTGCTGATGCTCTCGGCGGTGCTGTTCACGACTTCGGCCATAGGCACGGGATGGTTCGACGACTTCACCCTGTTTAATCTTTGGCGCTTCGTGGGCGGTGTGGGCATAGGCGTGGCCTCGGCCTTAGCCCCGATGTATATAGCCGAGGTGAGCCCTGCCCAGATTCGCGGACGCATGGTCAGCCTGAACCAGATGACCATCGTGCTGGGAATACTCGGTGCGCAGATCGTGAACCTGTTGCTGGCCCGCGACACTACCGTGGCCGAGAGCCAGGCTTGGAATGTGGAGTGGGGCTGGCGCTGGATGTTCTGGGCCGAGACGGTGCCCGCCGCGCTGTTCCTCGTGATGAGCTTCTTCATTCCTGAGAGCCCTGTCTATCTGAAAATGAAGAGCGAAGTGCTCAGCGTGAAGAATGAAGAGGCGGGATTGAAAGAGATGTGCCGTCCTAAGTATCGTCGCGTGTTGCTGCTCGGACTGGTTATTGCCGTGTTCCAGCAGTGGTGTGGCACAAACGTCATCTTCAACTACGCGCAGGAGATTTTCGTCGGTGCCGGATTCGATGTGGATGGCATGTTTATCAATATTGTCATCACCGGCATTGCCAACGTGGTGTTCACCGTCGTTGCCCTTTACACCATTGAGCGGTGGGGCCGTCGCACGCTCATGCTGATAGGTGCCGGCGGACTGGGGCTTATCTATCTCGTTCTGGGCACCTGCTACGCCCTTGGCATGACCGGCCTGCTGATGGTGGCTCTTGTGGTGGCAGCCATCTCGGTCTATGCCATGACACTGGGGCCTGTCACCTGGACGCTGTTGGCCGAGATATTCCCCAATCGCGTGCGCGGCGTGGCTATGGCCACTTGCACCTTTGCCCTGTGGGTGGGCTGCTGCACGCTCACGTTCTCTTTCCCCACGATGAACGCCGTCCTCGGCAGCAGTGGTACGTTCTGGATTTACAGCCTTATCTGTGTCTGCGCTTTCCTGTTCCTTCTCCGGCGCTGTCCAGAGACGAAGGGCAAGAGCTTAGAGCAGCTTGAGAGCGAACTTGTTATAAATTAAGAAATAAAACGATACGATTATGTCAGTAAAAGCATGGAGAGAAATTGTTACCATCCCCACTTACGAGGTTGGTAAGCCCGAGAAGAACCCGATGTTCCTTGAGAAGCGCGTCTATCAGGGCTCAAGTGGTGTGGTCTATCCCTATCCCGTCATCGAGTCGATGAGCGACGAGAAGGTAGATAAAGACTATCAGGCCATCTGGCTTGAGAACGAGTACGTCAAGGTGATGGTACTGCCTGAGCTGGGCGGTCGCGTTCAGATGGCCTACGATAAGATAGCCCATCGCCACTTCGTTTACTACAACCACGTCATCAAACCTGCACTGGTGGGACTGGTCGGCCCCTGGATCTCGGGCGGCATAGAGTTCAACTGGCCGCAGCACCACCGCCCCACCACCTATATGCCCGTTGACACCTGCATCGAGGAGAATGCTGACGGCTCGGTCTCGGTATGGGTGAGCGAAATGGAAAAGATGTTCCATCAGAAGGGCATGGCAGGCTTCACGCTACGCCCCGGCTGTGCCTACCTGGAAATAAAAGGCCGCTTGTATAACCGTACCGACGTGCCGCAGACGTTCCTCTGGTGGGCCAATCCTGCCGTCGAGGTGAACGATGCCTACCAGAGCGTGTTCCCACCCGACATCAATGCCGTCTTCGACCACGGCAAACGAGCCGTTTCGTCGTTTCCCATCGCCACGGGCACCTACTACAAGATGGACTATTCGGCTGGTGTTGACATCTCGAACTACAAGAACATCTTCGTGCCCACGAGCTATATGGGCGTGAACTCGCGTTTCAATTTCGAGGGAGGCTATGAGAACGACACCAAGGCGGGTATGCTCCATGTGGCCAGCCACCACCTCTCGCCCGGCAAGAAGCAGTGGACCTGGGGCAATGGCGACTTCGGACGCGCCTGGGATCGCAACCTGACCGACGAGGCCCCACTGACACCTCCCGACGGGGGCTGGAAAGGCCAGGTGTCAGACTATTGTCTCTCTCCCTCAGGGAAGCAGGGCGGGACCATCTTCCGTCCCTACATCGAACTGATGGCAGGCGTCTATACCGAGAACCAGCCCGACTTCACCTGGCTGATGCCCTATGAGGAGAAACAGTTCACGCAGTACTTCATGCCCTACCGCGAGTTGGGAGTGGTGAAGGAAGCATCGAAGGACCTGCTGTTCAACATCGGCGAAACGGGCAAAGGCAGAGTAGAGTTTAAGGTCTTTGCCACCAGCAAGCAGGATGTTTGCATCGTCCTGAGCAATGATCGTGGCGAAGTCTATTACAAGAAAGCAATGACCCTCTCGCCTGAGGCAGTGCTCACCGAGTCGGTAGATGTGAAGGGGGCCCGCATGGACGAGCTGACTTTCGAGATTGTGAAGACATTTGCCTATGGCGAGCGCACCGTGCTCCACTGGCACGCTGAGGCCGACGAGATACGGCCCATTCCCGACTCGGCTGAGGCCGCCCTGTTGCCCGAGCAGGTGAAGACCAACGAACAGCTCTATCTCACCGGCCTGCACTTAGAGCAGTACCGTCATGCCACGTGGCTCGCCACCGACTACTACGAGGAGGCCCTGCGCCGCGATCCCAACGACATACGTTGTCTGAATGCCTTAGGTCTGTGGTATATCCGCAAGGGGCGCTTCCAGAAAGCCGAGACCTACCTGCGCAAAGCCGTCCGCCTGTCGCAGAAGCGCAATCCTAATCCCTACGACGGCGAGCCTATCTACAACCTGGCCTTGGCGCTCAAGTATCAAGGAAAGACCAGCGAAGCTTACGAGCTCTTCTGGAAAGCCACATGGAACAAGGCTTGGGCCGATGCCGGCTACTTCGAGGCCGCCAAGATAAGCGTGATGCAGGGCCGCTACGAGGATGCGCTTGACGAGTTAGACCGCTGCCTCGTCAACAACTGGCACAACCACAAGGCCCGCGCCCTGAAAGCCACCGTGCTCCGCAAGATGGAACGCCACAGCGAGGCACTGGCCCTGATCGGTGAATCGCTGAAGTCCGACCTCTTCAATTATGGCTGCCGCTACGAGCAGTATCTGCTCACTGGCGACAAGGCCCTGCTTGCCGAGATGAAGCAGATGCTGCGCCACTCGGCTCAGAACTACGACGAGCTGGCCCTCGACTACTGCGGCGCAGGGCTCGCCGACGAGGCCAGGGACATCTGGACGATTGCCGGGCACGAGGGTGCCGTCACTCCCATGACGTGGTACTACCGTGCGGCCTTCTGTGGCGACCATGATGCCTTTGAAAAGGCCGAAGAGGCCGATTCGGCCTACTGCTTCCCCAACCGTGCCGAGGACGTCATTGCCCTCGAGACCGCCAAGAAGCAGCATCCGGCAGGCGCAAAGGCCCCTTACTATCTCGGTTGTTTGTATTATGCCGCCCGTCAGTACGACCTGGCCATCGCTAACTGGGAACTCTCGGCTCAGCTCGACCCGCAGTTCCCCACCGTGTGGCGCAACCTCGCCCTGGCCCGGTTCAACAAGCAAGACCGTCAGGCTGAGGCACTGGACTGCATGGAGCGTGCCTTCCGTCTCGACGAGAACGACGAGCGCGTGTTCATGGAACTCGACCAGCTCTATAAGCGCTTGCACCGAAGCCATGAGGAGCGCCTGGCTCTATATGAGAAATACCCGCAGCTCGTGGAGCGCCGCGACGACCTCGTGCTCGAGAAGGCCACCCTGCTCAACAGCCTCGGCCACTACGAGGAGGCAAAGCGCATAATCGACCACCGCACGTTCCATCCTTGGGAGGGCGGTGAAGGCAAGGTGAGCGGACAGTACCAGATGTGCCGTGTGGAGCTGGCCAAACAAGCACTGGAGCAAGGCAAGGCCGACGAGGCTATCCAGTTGCTCACCGAGTGTCTGACCTTCCCCCATCATTTGGGCGAAGGCAAGCTCTACGGCGCTCAGGAGAATGACTTCTACTACCTTATGGGACTGGCCTACGGCATGAAGGGCGATGACGACAAAGCCCGCGCCTGCTTCGCCAAGGGAACCAACGGACCCACCGAACCGGCTGCCGCCATGTACTACAACGATGCCAAGCCCGACAAAATATTCTATGCCGCCCTCTGCTATCGCCACTTGGGACAGGAGCGTCAAGCCCGCTCGCTGTTCAATAAGCTCATCGGTTACGGCAAACAGCACGTGTTCGACCATGTCGTCATGGACTACTTTGCCGTGTCGCTGCCCGACCTGCTCATCTGGGAGGACTCTCTTTCGCGCAAGAATCTCATTCACTGCAAGTACATGCTTGCCCTCGGCTATCTCGGCATGGGCGACAGGGAGCACGCCGAGCGCTACTTGAACGAAGTGGAAGCGCTTGACAACAACCATCAGGGCATCCTTCAGTTGCGCACACTGACAGACAGCCACTGTCTTTTAGCGAATAGTAACAGAAACCAATAATACCGATGAAACGAATTTTTCTTTTCTGGGGCGTGCTCCTGTGCTGTGCCGCCACCTTTGCACAAGCCAAGACCGTGCCTACCGTGACGTGGGACCGCCATTCGCTCCTGATTGACGGGCGGCGCGTGTGTCCCGTGATGGGCGAGGTACACTATTCGCGAATACCTGCCGGAGAGTGGGCAGCTGAGGTACGCAAGATGAAGGAGGGCGGCGTGACGATGCTGGCCACCTACGTGTTCTGGAACCATATCGAAGAGCAGGAAGGCCGTTTCCGTTGGGACGGACAACGCTCGCTCAGAGACTTCCTCGAGGTGTGCCGTCAGCAGGACATGCCAGTGGTGCTGCGCCTGGGCCCGTTCTGCCACGGTGAGGTGAGGAACGGAGGCATTCCTGACTGGATGTTCGCGAAAGGCTGCCGACTGCGAAGCACGGCCCCCGAGTTCCTTCACTATGTGGAGCGGCTCTACCGCCAGATCTTCACACAGGTGCAGGGGCTGCAGTGGAAAGACGGCGGCCCGGTCATTGCCGCACAGTTTGACAACGAGTATCGCGGGCGCGGCGAGTACCTGATGGCTCTCAAGCAGATGGCCCTCAAGATAGGCTTCGACCTGCCTTTCTACACGCGCACCGGCTGGCCCGAGCTCTCTACGCCCGTGCCTTTTGGCGAGATGCTGCCCCTCTATGGCGACTATGCCGACGGCTTCTGGGACAAGGATGTGCGCGAAGGCGTGGGCAGCTACTACAAGGCGTTCCAGTTCAAGGAGAGTCCCATACCTGCCACGGCGATGGGGGAGGCGCCCCCCTCTGCCGCCGAGGGGACTACTATAGGGACCGCAAAGACGAATGAAGCCCCCTCGGGGGCCGTAGGGGGGGCTTTGCCCTACTTCACCTGTGAGCTGGGCGGCGGCATGGCCACGGCCTACCACCGGCGACCCTATATCCATGCCGACGACACCTACTCGATGGCACTGGTCAAACTGGGCTCGGGCTCTAACCTGCTGGGCTACTACATGTACCACGGCGGCACCAATCCCGAGGGCGAGCTCCACACGCTCAACGAAGTGCAGACATCGCCCGGCACGGCCAACAACGACATGCCGCTGCTCACCTACGACTTCCAGGCTCCTCTTGGCGAGTTCGGACAGAAGGGCGATGCCTACTACCGTCTGCGACCACTCCATCTCTTCATGCACGACTATGCCGAGCTGCTCGCCCCGATGGAGCCCCGTTTTCCCACGCCGCAGAACATGAAGCAGGGTGCCGACAGCTGCCTGCGCTGGAGCGTGAGGAGCAGCGCTGCCTCCTCGCAGGATGGAGGAGTGGCCTCGGGTTTCATCTTCATCAACAACTACGAGCGTTTCGCCAATCTCACGGCAAAGAAGAACGTGCAGCTGGAAGCTTGCGGCATCAAGCTGCCACGCCTCACGATCCCGGCTAACTGCATGGCTATCTTCCCCGTCAACATTGACGGCATCCGATACGCCACGGCCCAGCTCGTTGCTAAGCGCGATGGTAAAATCTATCTGATGCAGGTGAAGGGCATTCCCACGACCATTGCCTTGCAGAGCGGCAAGATGCTGAAGGGGGTGAAGCCGAAGGGCACACAGGTGCCCGTCTGTGGCAACCTCTATTTGCTCACGCAGCAAGATGCTGAGCGACTCTTCTTCGAAGACACCCCCCATGAGGACATCGGACTGGGTGCCACCTGTCAGAAAGTGAAAGAGGCCGGTCCGTTGCGCCAGATAGAAAAGGGCCGTGCCAAGGTGGCTGCGGCTCCCTCGGAGGCCGACTGGCAGCAGGCTGCGGTCTATAAGATATCGGTTCCGAAAGAGGCTGTCACCAAGTTCCGTCGGCTGTTGAGCATAGGCTACCGTGGCGACTGCGCCCGTCTCTATGCTGGCGGAAAGCTCGTGGCCGACAACTTCTACAATGGCCGTCCCTTCCTCTATGGTCTCTGGCGACTGCCCGACGGCTGCACCGAGATGGAACTGCGCATCCTGCCCCTACAGCCTGATGCTCCCATCTACCTGCCCCGCGAGGCCGACAAGACGCCGGGCGAGGGAGTGAAGCAAATCAACATTCATTATTAAAAGATTAATGGAAGAGGCATACACAGCGCCCATTTGTTTAGCCCTGTGTATGCCTCTCTCGTTTGATGTTTTTTTTGTCATCTGCTCCCGTCTGCTCCCGTCTGCTCCTTTGGCAAGTGGTTGATAAATAAAAAGTTATGGTAAGCGGAGCAGATGGAGCAGATGTTTTGCAAACTTTCTGTAGATGATGTGTGTGGCTACGTGGCAAGCTCCTTGTTTTGTGATTTTGGATAGATTTTGTCATGAAGTAGGTTGTAGTTCGAAAAAAATGTCGTAACTTTGCAACATGAATTTCTCCATGCAGGGCATCACCTACAATGCCTACATCAACGGCCTGCGCATACAGTACTTCATGAAGCTCTATACCAAGCTCTATCGCGAGACCGACGCGCTGCAGAAACCACAGACGGTGCAACAGTTGGCCAGTCAGAGCGGATTTCGCAGCTATAGCACATTCAGCGGCGCCTTCAAACAGATGATGGGCATGACGCCAACGGAGTGGATGCGTAATCTCAAGAAGTAAAAAAACAGGAAAAAACACTCTTTCCTTATGGGAAAAGCTTTCTGAATCGTAAAAATCGTTTCAGAATTGTCAAATTCCGTTGATAAAAGTCTTCGGATTGTTGTGGTTTTGGATAATTTTGGCTAAATTTGCAAAATAATTTTAAAGTAGCCGAAAACCTATTTATATGTTAAATAAGAACTTTATGGAAAGAAAACATTTGGCAGAATGGATGTTTATGAAAAAATTTTTTTTGTCTTTGTTCGCAAATAAGTGGCAATAACCGATAATATCTAAATATTTTTTAATGATTATTCCTATGAAAAGAAAACTAATGTATGCGTTGATGGCCATAACGGCCATGACAGCACTGAGTAGTTGCGAGGAAGAAGACTTGAAGAAAGTCTATGACGAAAAGACCTCCCTCGACTCGCCGTTCATTCTCTCTGAGGGCTATCAGGACACCATTGTCCATCCCTACGACCTGCCTGTTCCCATTAGCGACTGGCTGGGCATGGTGAGGGACGAGACCAAGGTGTGCAAGCTGAGCATACCCGGCACGCACGACACCATGACTGGCATGGGCTTCTATGATTCCACGCTGAAGTATGTGTTCAACATCACGGCCATCAGCCAGATTGCCACGTTTGAGGAGCAAATGACCAAGGGCGTGCGCTTCTTCGACATACGTCCGGTGGTGGGACTCGACACCCTGGCCAAGAATCCTGCTGACAGGCAGATCCTGCGCCTGGCCCACGGCATCAGCGAGATCAACATGACCTTCGAGGAGGCGCTCGACCAGATGCAGGCCTACTTGAAGACTCACCCCACAGAGTTCTTCATTGCAAAGATTCAGGCCGACAACGGTATGGAGAACCAGAGCAACTGGACCGTGCTGCTGCACAAACTGCTGCACAAGGAAAAATACAGCTCGCTGTTCGTCACCAATTGGAAACCAGACATCACGGTGGGCGAAATGCGTGGCAAGGTGCTCATCCTGAGCCGCTTCGACCTCCGCACGCTGGATTATCCTGCAGCCTACTGCACCTGGACCGATGAAGATCCTGACGTTGACGAGAATATCAATGCTACCCAGCAGCGCAACCGTGCCATCTACAACGTGGCCGACACTACCATCAAGACCACGTTCTACGTGCAGGACTACTATAAGAGCAACAGCCAGAAGCGCATGGAAATCAAGAAGACAACGGTGATCGACATGATGAACAGCGCACGCGCGGCTACCGCCTCCGACGAGAAC
>DFJI01000032.1:21445-58371 GCA_002372235.1 Prevotella sp. UBA3675
GTGAACCACTGCTCGGCCTATACCGAAGTGTCGCCGCGCGGCTATCTCACCAATGCCTCCATCCTGCATCCGCTGGTCATCAAAAATCTGCAGGAGAAGGAAGGCACTGTGGGCATCATGCCTATCGACATGGCCTGCCACGACTACGTACACTGCGTCATCAACGGCGGTACGCCCTACACCAGCGACTACCTGTATGGCTTCCATCCGCTGAGTCAGTCGCTCGTTAACCTGCTTGTCAAGTCGAACAAATCATACTTCAAATAACATTACATAATGATTAAAGATATGAAACACAATATTCAAAGACTCATCATGCTCCTTGCTGTTCTATTTGCCATGACAGGAGCTAAGGCGCAGACCGAAGTACAGGATGCCCCCAAGAGCACTCAACAGGACGAAACACTGAAGGCTGAGAAGAGAGCAAAGCGCCTCGCCAAGTTGCGTTCTGAGGCAGGTCTGTTCAACCACCTCTCAGTGGGACTGAACGTAGGTCTGACAGGACTTGGCATCGATGCAGTCATGCCTGTTCACAGGCTGGTGACTCTGAGGGCCGGCTTCTCTGGCATGCCCTTTGGCGACATTAAGTTCAAGGCCATCAACACCGCCACGGAGCTGAACGAGGCAACGCTGGCCGAGGACGATGCCGTGAGACGTTCGAAAATGGTGGACAAGGTGGAGCTGGCGCTCAAGCCCAAGTTCTGGAACTTCTATGTGCTGGGCGAGGTGCATCCCTTCAAGGGCATTCCTTTCTACTTCTCGGCTGGCCTGTTCATGGGTAGCCAGAACTTCCTGCACTTCCGCAACACCAACGACGGCGCACTGGGCTTCCTCAACGACGCCAATATGAAGGTGCAAGACTACAACCGCCTCTTCCGTACCAACTATCCTCCCATCGGCCTGAAGTTTGGCGACTACGTGTTCACTGCCGACGAGAACGGCAACATCGACGTGCGCATGAAGATCAATGCCGTGAAGCCCTATGTGGGCATAGGCTTTGGCCAGCACATTGCCAAGATGCGCCGCGTCAGCGTGGCTGTCGATGCCGGTCTCATGTTCTGGGGCTCACCGAAGTTCGTGCTGAACAATGGCACTGAGATCAAGTCGTCGGGCAAGGAGTCGGGTGTCACCAGCGTGGTGTCGTGGTTGAAAGCATGGCCCAACCTGGAGATACGTGTAGCCTACAAAATCTTTTAGAGTATTTAAATCCTATTTGAAAATATGAAGCAATGGAATCGTGAAGCAATGGAATTGCTATGAAAAATAACAGGCGATGGAAAAAATCCATCGCCTGTTTTTTTTGTCTATTGTTGCAAGATAGATATCGATTATCTTGCTCCGCCACCGAGGGCGATATAGAGCGCAATGATTGCCTTGCTACCATTGTAGATGTTCATGGCCTCGCTGAGCTGCGAGTTGAGCAGTGATTCCTGAGCGGTGAGCACTTCGAGGTAGCTGGCCTTACCGTTGTCCATCAGTTCGTGAGTGCCGGTATAGGCATCTTTCAGCACCTGTAGCTGGCGCTGATAGTACTGCTGCTTGTCGCGGGCAGCCTGACAGTCGGCCATCGCCTCGTTCACCTGATTGCCTGCATTGATGACCGTCTGCACGTAGTTCTGCTGCAGGTCCTTCTCCGTGAGCTTGGCTATCTTGTAGTTAGCCCTGATCTTGCCACGGTTGAAGATGGGCTGCGTGAGAGACGCAACGGCGGAGAGCAGCAGCTTGCCCGGATCGACAATCAGACCGCCAGCCGAGTTCGTCCATCCGGCAAGTCCGCTGAGGGTGATGCTGGGATAGAAGGCAGAACGGGCCGCCTGCGTGTTGTAGAAGGCTTCCTCCATCGCATGATTGGCAATGCGAATGTCGGGGCGCTGTTCCAGCATGGCGGCAGGTACGCCCACCTTCAGATACTTGGTGTCGAACATGCGCTGATGGCCTTGCCCCTCGCTCTCGGGGTTATACAGGGCCGACTTCTCCCATGTGGAGCGCTCAATGTGGCGCGGTGTGACGGCCAGCAGGGCGCAGATAGCGTTCTCTACGCTATGAATCTCGCGCTTGGTGTCAACGATCTGCGTCTTCACGTTCAGGTAGGATGCCTCCATCTGGTTCACGGCAGTAGAGTATGCCTTGCCGTTCTCCCACAGCGAGCGCTGCGTCTCTAATGAGGCGTTCCACAGGCTGTCGGTCTGTATGAGAATGTCTAACTGACGGTCGAGCACCTGCAGCAGATAGTACTGCTGAGCAGTGGTAGCCACGAGGTTGCTGCGCACGGCGTCCTCGTTCACCTGCGTCTGCAGGAGCACGGCCTTCGCTGCACGCTTCTTGTTGGTGATGCCGCCGAAGATGTCGATATCCATTGAGAGCTGCAGGGGCAGGGTGTAGGTCTTAGCGGCAGCACTGCCGTCGAAGCTTGAGATGGTGCCCTGAGGTGCGAAGAACAGTGAGGGCAGGTAGGCCAGACGGGCAGCCTTCAGCGACGCCTCGCTCTTCTCCACTGCTACGCGGGCCGACTTCAGGTCGCTGTTGTTGGCCAGCACCTGGTCAATGAGCTGCTGCAGCAAGGGATCGGTGAAGAACTCGCGCCACGACATCTGGGCGATAGACTCGCCACCCTCGGCTGAAGCGCCGAGTGCATGTCCGTTGGCATCAACGCCGAAGGCATGCTCAGGAGCTTCCACCTTGCGCTCGTACTTATTGTATATGCCGCAGCCCGTGAGCATCATGCCCACGGCTGCGACTGCGATAATATTTTTGTAATTCATAATTGCGTTAATCGTAATTGGCCGCACAACGGGTTGTGACAGCGAATGTTTTCATTACTTTTTTACTCTTCAGATTTCTTCGCTACGGGTGCACCCTGGAACTTCTCATGCAGTTTCTGGAACACGATGAAGAAGGCAGGCACCACGAAGAGCAGGGCCACGGTGCCGATGCTCATACCGCCAATGACGCCAAGGGCGAGGGCACGGTTACCATTGGCACCGGCACCGCCTTCGATCACGAGGGGCACCATACCGATAATCATCGTAGCCACCGTCATCAAGATGGGGCGCAGACGTTCCTTACAAGCCTCGAAGGCGGCATCGACGATGCTCATGCCCTGGGCGCGGCGCTCGGTGGCGAACTCGGTAATCAGGATGGCCGTCTTGGCCAACAGACCAATCAGCATGATCACACCCGTCTGCAGGTAGATGTTGTTGTCCATGCCCGGCAGGCCCATCGTGTTGCCGAAGTAGGCGAATACGAAGGCACCCATCAGTCCGAACGGCACGCTGAATAGCACGGCCCACGGCGTGAACCACGAGTTGTAGAGCGAAGCCAGGATGAGGTAGATCAGGATGGCGCAAATCACGTAGATGAGGGCCGTGGCATTAGAACCGGCAGCCTCCTCCAGCTCGCGCGACATACCACTATACTCGTATGTGGCGGTGGCAGGCATTTCCTCCTTGAACATTTCGGCAATGACCTTGTGGACGTCGCCCTCAGTATAGCCGCTACCGGGAGTGATGTAGCAGGTGATGCACTGCAGCAGGTTGAAGTGCTCGATGTTGGCCGGGCCTACAATCTCTTTCAGGCTGACAAACTGCGAGATGGGAGCCATCTTGCCGTCCCTCACCTGCATGAAGATGTTGTGCAGCGACTGTGGGTCGAGACGATATTCGGGCGAAGCGGCAGCCATGATACGATAGACCTTACCGAACTGGTTGAAATTGCCGATATAGGCACCGCCGCAGTAAGCACCGAGCGTGTTGAGCACATCGGCAGGCGACACGCCGGCGCGGTCGCACTGGGCTGCATCCACATCGACCTGATACTTCGGGAAGCGCTCTGAGTAGGTTGACGAGGCCGATGAAACCTCCGGGCGTTCAGACAGCTTGGCGAGGAAGTGCTCGGTGTGCTTGGCAAATTCCGACAGGTTGCCGTCGGTGGGGTCCTCGACAATCAGGGTAATATCGTTACTCGTACCGTAGCCAGGAATCTGAGGCATCTGGAAGGGCAGCACCTGCAGGTTCTTAATGTCCAGACAGTCATAATAGAAGCGACCGATGACAAGGTCGATCAGATGGTTCATGCCCGGACGCTCGTCCCAGTTCTTCAGGCGTACCACCATCGTGGCGTAGTTAGAACCGGCACCCGACAGCATACCGTAGCCGCAGGTCATGGAGAAGCTCTCCAGCTCGGGAATCTTCTTCACCTTCTCCTCCACCTTCTTCACCATCTCGCGGGTCTGCTTCAGCGTGGTGCCCTCCGGAGCGCGCACCTCAACGAGGAACACACCCTGGTCCTCCTGAGGCACAAGACCTGAAGGCAGGCTCTTCATGAAGAACACCAGCAGTCCGGCAGCCAAGGCCAGGAAGCTCCATGCCAAGATGGGGCGCTTGATGAACTTCTGCACGGCTTTGCTGTATTTGTTATAGATGGCATTGTAGCTGACCTCGTAAGCCTTCTTGGTATAGTAAGTCAGGCCCTTGCCCTCCTTCTTGCCTTCGGTGACGCGCATCATGATGGCGCATAGGGCAGGACAGAGCGTGAGGGCCGATACGCACGACAGACCGACCGACGAGGCAATGGTCACACCAAACTGGGTGAAGAACGTGCCCGACGTGCCTGGCATGAACATCACGGGGACGAACACAGCCATGAACACCAGCGTACACGATACGACGGCTACCGACACCTCGTTCATGGCCTGACGAGTGGCTTCGCGGGCATCGCTGATGCCGTTCTCCATCTTGGCCATGACGGCCTCCACCACCACGATGGCATCATCGACCACCGTACCGATGGCCAGCACGAGTGCAAACAGCGTCAGGATGTTGAGCGAGAAGCCTGCCATTTTGACGATGGCAAAGGTGCCCAGCAGCGACACGATAATCGAGATAGAAGGAATGACCGTGGCCTTGAAGTTCTGCAGGAAGAAGAACACCACGAGCACCACGAGGATGATGGCAATGACAAGTGTCTCCACCACGTTGTGGATGGCGGCGAACAGGAAGTCGTCGCTGGTCATCATGGTCACGAACTCCAGTCCGGCAGGCATCGTCTTTTTAGCCTCCTCAAAGGTCTTCTTGATGGCGGCGTTCACCTGGGTGGCATTAGCACCAGGCGCAGCGAACACCAGGAAGAGGGCACCCGGACGGTCCTGAATGTTAGAGGTGAAGTTGTAGCTCATGGCACCAATCTGCACCTCGGCCACGTCGCTCAGGTGGAGTATGCCGCCGCCGCTGGTGCGCAGCACGATGTCGTTGAACTCATCGACCGTCTTCAGCGTACCCTTGTACTGCATGGAGTACTGATAGGAGTTGCCCGACTGCTCGCCCAGCGTACCTACAGCCGACACGAAGCTCTGTCCGCCGATGGCGTTGAACACATCGTTCGGGGTCAGTCCGTACTGTGCCATCACGTCGGGCTTCAGCCAGATGCGCAGGGCGTAGGTGTTGCCCAGGCCCTGCACGTTGCCCACGCCGGTGATACGCATCAGGCGCGGCTTGATGTTGATATCTACATAGTTCGACACGAAGTCCTCGTCATACTTGCCGTCGGCGCTCTTCACGGCGAAGATCTGCAGAATGTTGTTCTGGCGCTTCTCCACTTTCACGCCCACCTTGTTCACGTCGGCAGGCAGCAGGGCCTGCGAGCGGGTCACGCGGTTCTGCACGTTCACCGTCGCCATGTCGGGGTCGGTGCCTTGTTTGAAATAGACGTTGATTTCAACCTCACCGTTCGACGATGCCTTAGAGGTCATGTAGGTCATGTCGTTCACACCGTTGATGGCCTCTTCCAGAGGCTGAATGACCGACTTCATCACCGTGTTCTCGTCGGCACCGGTGTAGCTCGTGGTGACCTGCACCGTGGGCGGTGCAATGTCAGGGTACTGTTCCACTGGCAGTGTGCTCATCGAGATGTAGCCTACCAGCGCTATCACAATCGAGATGGCACATGCCATCACGTATTTATTGATAAATATATTGTTTTTCATAACCTGCAATTATTACTCATTTGGGAACAGCACCTTCTGTCCTTCCGTTACGTTGTTTGCGCCGGTGGTTATAATCTGGTCGCCCTCGTTCAGGCCACTGGTCACGATGAAGTCCTTGCCGTTGCCAGTGTCCTCGGTCGTCACCTCAACAGCCGTTGCCGTGCTGTCGGCCTGTACCTTATACACCTGCGACTTGTCCTGCAGGCGCACCACGGCGAACTGGGGAATCACGATCACGCCCTTCTCGGCAAAAGGCATGACCACTGTGCCCTGAATGCCTGAGTACAGATGTCCGTCGGGGTTGGGGAACAGCACCTTGCTGGTGAGCGAGCCCGTCGATGCGTTGACCACGCCCGTCAAGCTGACCACGCGGCCCTTGTGCGGATACTCCGTGCCGTTCTTCATGATGAACGTGGCTTCGGGCAACTTGGCGATGTAGTCGTCCACCTCATTGGCCTTCATGCCTTCCTGCACCATAGCTTCCACTATGGCTTCGGTCACCGAGAACTCAGCATACATCGTGGCGTTGCCGCTCAGGATGGTCAGCTGCGTCATGGGCGACACCTGGTCGCCGGTGCGCACGGGAATCTCGCCAATGACGCCCGACACCGAGGCCGTGATGGTGCAGAAGCCGAGGTTCACCTTCGCATGGTTCACCGATGCGCGGGCCTGAGCCACGGCAGCCTGTGCCTGCTTGTAGGCGTTCTCGCTGTTGTTGAGCATGTAGCTGCTCACAATCTTCTTGTCGAACAGATTCTTATTCGACTCGTATTCCAGCTTGGCCGAGTTCTCCTGTGCCAGGGCAGCCTGCAGATTGGCCTGTGCAGCCTCCAGCTCCAGCTGGGCATTGCGCGAGTCAATCATGAAGAGCACCTGTCCCTGCTTCACCTGCTGGCCCTCCGTCACGCAGATTTTCATCAGCTGTCCGCTCACTTGAGGGGTGATCGTCACGTCGTTCTGACCTTTCATCCTTGCACTGAACTTGTAGGGCAGCTCAATGTCCGACTTCTTCACTGTCATCGTTTCAAACGACGATTGCGTCTCCTTGGGCATGTCTATCCCGCATGAGGACAGTCCGATAGCCACTGTGCCGAGGGCAAAAGCCCACTTCGCATAATACTTTCTGTTCATTTTTCTTTAGTGTTGCTTTTATGATTGTAGATGATAATTGTATCCTTTCATGCTCGTTTGCAAAGGTACATAAATTATATTAAAAAACAATCAAAATGGCTCTTTTTCTTATAATAATGCGCCAGTTCGGGATAAGATTAGAACAAAGAGAGTTGATTGGTGTCCTCAATACAATACCCCTGAATAGCCTCAGGTTTGTTGTCGAAGAAACAATATGCACCAAGTGCAGCGATGAGGTTCATCAGGAAATTGTTGACAGACCTGTGTCTGGAGTGTACAAGGTTTCCTTTGTCCTTTAGCAAGTGGTTAATGCACTCGATGATATACCTTTTTCTGAGCATGATCTTGTCCCAAAGTGGCATCAGTTTGTTCTTCATGTTGTTTCTGATTCCAGTGACCAGATGTACTCCGTCGGCAAAGAGCGCATCAAACAGGTTAGGTGAGATGTATCCCCTGTCAGCAAAGAGTTTCCCGTAGATTCTCTTGCCAAGCACAGCCCATACCTTCGGATCCCTGTCATCCACGTTGGCCCCTGTAAGACAGAACATTATAATCTCTCCCCGGTCGTTGCAGATGAAATGCAGCTTGAATCCGTGGCACCATCCCATCGTCCCCTTCCCGTCAGTGGCCAGTCCGGCGAATACCTTGTTGACATACCTGCGCAGATTGTGGCATACGGGTATCATGGTGGAGTCCACGAAGGTGATGCCAGTGCACCGTCCGAAGGAGTGGAGGTTCAGGAAGAACATCATCTTGAAGAACCCCCTGCTCTCCAGTTCCACAAAGCGATTGTAGGACACCGCATCAGGAAAGTCACGCTTGAGATGAACACGGATGAAGTGCAGGTAGTAGTGCTTGAAATTGTCGAATGTGCCGAAATGGAACATAATCAGAATCGTCATAATCTCACTGTCGGACATGCTGGCAGCACGTCTTCGGCGGGACTTTCCCCCTGAGCCCAGAAGAGGCATATTTTCAATCTCTTCATCAAATTTCTTACTAAATTCATCCGTAGCACAGAAAATTTCTGTAATTTTGTCGTCGGTAATCATGAGTTTATTCTTTTGTTTTACTTTATAAGTGATTGGAATTCAGATATAAAGGTACAAAAAATATCTCAGATTACCAACTTTTTATGCAACTTTCTTATCCCGAACTGATGTAGAATCTGCTTCCCTATACAGAAAAGCTGTGCTATGGTTAGTGGATTCAGAAAAAAATACCGCCCGAAAGCTAACCGATGGCTTTCGGGCGGTATTGTGAACTAATCAGAACATGTAGTATTTGGTCAGGAAATAGCTCTTGTTCCAATCAACGATCTTTACTTCAGACTCCTTTGCCGGATGGATGGCGTTCACATCGAGTACCATCACCTTCTTGTCCGTCGTGTCGTAAAGAGGCCACTCCTTAGCCTTGCCGTCAGGAGACTGTTCGGCAGTGAGCGACGGGTTGCCAGTCTTGGCGAACTGCACCCACATCTTGCGCATGGTCTTGCAGAAGGTGGGGTCGATGTCTGTCTGATCCGGATGGCAGAATACGATGGGGAGCTCTTCACCATGTGCAGCCTTCAACTTTGGTTCAGAAGCCTCCACCCTATAGAAATAGGTGTACGACTTGCCACCGGCATTGGTCTGGTTCTCCGACATTCTCATGCACGGTGCAAGGAACCAGCTCTGGCTGAACAGACGGCAGTCGGGCTCCCAGTTTTCGCCTTGCTGGTCAGCGAGGTAGCTGTTGACAAGTGCTATCTCGTCTTCGGTCATCTGGGCAAACTTCTTTGCCTTGCGGTCTGCGGCCCATGCCATAAAGCCATCCGTACCCATAGCCAAGGCGAAGAAATTAAACTCATCCTTGTTGCAGCCCTGCAGGAATGTGATGTCCTTCGCAGCGCCGTTGGCGTATGCCGTATGCGGCTCCAAAGGCAGTATTTTGCCGTCTCTTTCCGGGAATGTGTTCAATGCATACGGGGAAGCAGCCTCTACCAGTTTCTTGGCATCGATCTTCAGCAGGTCGGCAACGGTCTTGCAGTCTAATGCCTTCATAATGCCGTCTGTGCAGGCGATAGCCTCTTCCGTAGAACGCGTGACAGCGGGGGAGCCGCTCTGAGCGATGATCTTCTGGAAATAGTTCTGGGAGCCATCGATCAGTGCTTGCAGTGTACAGCTGGCCGCACCGGCAGACTCGCCCCAGATGGTCACGTTGTCGGGATCGCCGCCGAAGCCTTCGATGTTCTCATGCACCCACTTCAGTGCCATCTTCTGGTCAAGAAGTCCCAGGTTCTGTGCATCGGGATAATCCTTGCCGTCAGGCAGGTGAGACAGATGGAGGAAGCCCATGACACCGAGTCTGTAAGCAACTGTCACGACGATGACGTCGGGATTCTCCTTGATGAGATTGGTGCAGTCAAACAGGTCCATGCCCGTACCGCCGCCCACAAAGGCACCGCCGTGAATCCATACCATGACGGGCTTCTTCTCATCCGACTTGTCCTCTGCCTTCCAAACGTTCAGATACAGGCAGTCCTCACCCATTGAGGGAACGATTCCTTCAGCCTGACAGGCACCTTTTCCATATTCGAAGGCCTCATACACGCCGTTGTCCGCTGTATATTCCACCGGAGCCTTCCAGCGCAGGTTGCCTACGGGCTGCTGACCGACAAACGGGATGCCCTTATAGACGATGACATTGTCTGTCTTCTTGCCGATAAAGGTGCCATTAATACACTTGACTGCCAAATCATTGTCGACAGTTCCGCCCTCAGGCTGTGGAGCTGGGTTGTCACCATTGTCTGAAGTGCATGCTGTGAATACACCTGTGCCGCAAATCAGAATGGCGGCAAGCATCCAATTTTTAAGATTTCTCATATTACAATTATTGGGGTTAGTATTTTGATTATGGCGCAAAGGTAGTTAATTCCCCTTGAAATTGCAATATCTGAAAAGTCTTGGACGGTAGGTTTTTTACAATTCTAAAACTGAATTTACAATTCTGAAAGCCTCACTATTCCGTCGTGCTGTGCATCCAGGCGGTGACAGTCGTTCCCATGACCTGCTTGAAGACGGCGCCGAATGTGCTGTAGCTGCGGAAACCACTCTGGTAGGCCAGTTGCTTGGCTATCACTGGCTGGCTGGTAGCGACCGCCTCATGGTAGAGCTGGATGAAGTGCTGGATACGCAGACTGTTGATGTAGGCATTGTAGGTGGTACCCTGGGCGGCAAAGTACTTACTAAGATAGGCACGGTTGGTGCCTACCAGTTTGGCGAGTTGGGTAGCGGATATGTCGTATTGCAAGTAGAGCTGAGGTTCCTCGCAATATTGCTTCAACAGCGGTCCAATGTTGTTTCGGACGGTCGACGACTGGGCATGGTCTTCCACATTCTCTGAGGTTACTGGTTCTTCTGCATCATGAACGGATATGCTCAGGTCGCTGAGCGTTTCCACCCGCCACAGGAGATAGCAGATGAGTATAATGTTGTTCACCTGCGTGATGTATTTATATATCATGTTCTTGATGCCGAATGCGTAGATGCCGAACACCAGCAGGATAATAGCCAGTACCGCCAGACTCTGCCACACCTCCTTGTGCTCAAGGTCGGCATAGTTGTCGCGTAGCCAGTGGCCATACTGTCTTGTCGCGCGAACCATATATATTATTAAGCCAATGGCCAACAACAGATAATAGCCATAGAACTGGGGCATAATGTCAAAGTAGTTGTAGACAAGACTCACCGCCAGTCCTATGATGGCAGGGGCTACCATCACGCCTACGGGCCACAGTGGTCGTCGGCGGTCTTGTAGCAAAACGAGCAAAAGGACAATCGCACAAGGGATGAGCGTCATGAAGTCGAGCATTGCACCTACAAGATAGCTCTGCAATATTTCCACGCTTGAGGTGTGAAAAGCGACCGGCACATACCACAGGTGGCTCAGTGTCATGCAGGCAAAGAAGGCTGCGGTCCACCGCCGCAGTCGTACTGACGATGTGACGTCGGGCGCAATGGCGTTGGCTCGCCGGAACAGCAGGTAACAACTGGCCATCGTGGACATCATTGCCACTGCTCCATAGAGCATCATATAAAAAAAATCTTCCTGTATCTGATGATCGTACATGTGAAAGCTACGTATTTCCGCTGCAAAAGCACAAAAATCTCTTGCAAAATTACAAAATAATGCTGAAATAGCAAAGCGATTTCGGAAGATTAACGCAAGAAAGCCCATAAATAAAGGCAATCAGGGGAAAAACGGGGAAATCCGGTAAATGGGGTTTATGCAAATCTGGGCAGAATAATGAAAGAGTTAGGTTGCCAAATCGTAACCCATAATTGAGACAATACAACAAGCGTGCCGCATGCACGTTCCTGCATGTGGCACAGTGGGGAAAAAAGTGTGTGGAGTGTGTCAGGATTTTTCAGCTGTCACCCGATCAGCAAATTCGTTGTAGGTGATGAATTCGTGACCATCTTTTTTCAGCATTTTCACTAAGCGGTCCAGTCGTTCGGCCATCTGCCGTCCGCTGTGGTTGCGTATGATGAAGGGCATGCGGTATTCGGGATGCTCCTTCAGCTCGTAGAACTCCCAGGGGTGGAAATAAGTCACGAAGTAGCCGTCGTGCTTCAGCACGCGGCGCACGAGCCAGTGGTAGAGCCCTTCGGGCAGATTGTGCAGCGAGAGCCAGAACAGCGGGAAGCGCAGCCAGGGCGTCACCGAGGCCGGAATCTGCATCACGCCGTCCTTCATGAACCACGTGCGCGGAGCCGTGAGGTGCATGTAGCGGCCTGGGATGAAAGCCGGGTTGAGCGATGAGTTGTAGCGATAGCCCACGCGCCTGATTTCCGACTCTATCACGGGAAACATGCGGGGCTGTCTGTAGCCATAGACGGTGCGTCCCGTCACCCGTTCCACAATCTCCTTCGAGCGGGCAAAGTCGGTCTCAGCCGGTTGCCAGTGATCCACCCCGTGGCAGGCCACCTCGTGTCCCTCGTCCATGATGCGGCGCATCGTGTCGGGTGCGTTCTGTGCGAAGTTGCCTGTGCAGAAGAACGTGGCCCTTACGCCGTTGGCTTTCAGCACGTCGAGTATGCGGTTGGTGCCGGCCACCGACACGCGCATGCTCTCTTCCAGTTTGATGTCAACGCCATGTTCGCGCGGCACGTCGTACTCCTCGGTATCAAAGCTCAGTAGAATCATATCTTCGTAGTTGATGCAAAATGTTTCATGAACGAATTGCAAAGTTAAGCCTTTTTGTCAAGACGTACAAGCCTGTCAGGGCCTTTGTGCCGATATTTAACACAAAATAAGCCCGAATCGCGGTCAGACTGCGCTCAAATCGCGGTGCTGAATGCCCAGTTCTTCGGGGTGATTTAGGTGAGATGAGAATAAGCAGCTGCAGCGGATTATATAATCGGCTGTAGCGGACTATATAATCCGCTGCAGCTGCTTATACTGAAATGGCCTGAATCGCCCCTTGAAGTGTGGCGCTTTCTCCCGTCGTTCAGGGGGAGCGGCTCTCAGGTGTAGCGCGATGGGTGGCCGGTTTTTGCAACTGGATTGCAAAAAATGGAAGAAAATTGGCGTTTGCAATCAGGTTGCATCGCTTTTGGCTTATCTTTGCAGGAAAAAACAAGAAATTATGGAAAAGAAGAATTGTTATTGTTGCGCGGAGCGCGCGGAGAACTCGGGGCGCTCGGAGCTCTCGGAGAACTCGGAGCTCTCGGAGAACTCGGAGCTCTCCGAGAACTCAGAGCACTCCGAGCACCACCACGACCTTCGCGAGCAGCTTGTCCTGATTGCTGCCACGGTCGTACTTCTCTTAGTCGCCGTATGGATAGAGCATTCCTTCGTCTTAGCCACCTGGCAGCTGTTGCTCGTCTATCTGGTGCCCTATCTGGTCATCGGCCACGACACGCTGAAGGAAGCCGCTGAGGGACTGGCCCACGGCGATGCCTTCAATGAGCACTTCCTCATGTCGGTGGCTACGATCGGTGCCCTCTGCATCGGTTTCCTCCCGGGTGCCGAGACCGAGTTCACGGAGGCCGTGTTCGTAATGCTGTTCTTCCAGGTGGGCGAGCTGTTTGAGGGCTATGCCGAGGGGAAGAGCCGCGAGAGTATTGCTCACCTGATGGACATACGCCCCGACGTGGCCCATGTGCTGCGCGAGGGTGGGGCGGGGACCCCTGAGCTACAGGATGTTGCGCCCGAACAAGTAGCTGTGGGCGAGACCATCGTAGTGCGCCCGGGCGAGAAGATTCCGCTCGACGGCATCGTGACCGAGGGCACCACGTCGCTCAACACCGTGGCCCTGACGGGCGAGAGCGTGCCGCGCGAAGTAGAGGTAGGCGACGAGGTGGTGTCGGGCTGCGTGAACCTTACGGGATTAATAAAAGTACGCGCGCGTAAGAGCTTTGGTGAGAGCACCGTCTCGAAAATCATCGATTTGGTGGAGCATGCCGTTGAGCGGAAGTCGCGCAGCGAGACCTTCATCACGCGCTTTGCCCGCATCTATACCCCCGTCGTGGTGCTGGCAGCCGTCGCCATCGCCATCGTTCCGCCTCTTCTGTTGACCTCTAATCTCTCCCCTCTTACCTCTCCCCTCTCACCACTCACCACTCAGTTCTCCACTTGGCTCTACAGGGCACTGCTGTTCCTCGTGGTGTCGTGTCCCTGTGCGCTGGTCATCAGCGTGCCGCTCACGTTCTTTGGCGGCATAGGCGGCGCGTCGCGTGCCGGCATCCTGGTGAAAGGCTCCAGCTTCTTGGATGTGCTGTCACGGCTCGACACCGTCGTGTTCGACAAGACCGGCACACTCACCCACGGACAGTTTGCCGTAGAGGCCGTTCATCCCGACATGATGGACGAGCGCGAGCTGTTGCACTTAGCGGCCCATGTGGAGCACTTCACCACCCATCCCATCGGGGCCGCCCTGCGCGACGCCTTCCCCGACGAGGCTACCGACGGCTGCGAGGTGAGCCACGTGGAGGAGTTGGCCGGAAAGGGCATACGCGCCCGAGTGGGCGACCGCGAGGTGTGTGTGGGCAATGCGAAGATGATGGAGACCGTAGGAGCCAAGTGGCACGACTGCGAGCACGACGTGGGAACCATCATCCATGTGGCCGTGGTCAACGACGGGCAGTGGACTTATGCCGGACACATCGTCATCAATGATCGCGTGAAGGCCGACAGCGCCGAAGCCATCGCACAGCTGCGCCAGTTGGGCATTGCGCACACCGTGATGCTGACGGGCGACCGACAGGAGGTGGCCGACCGCGTGGCGCAGCAGCTGGCCCTCTCCGAATACCATGCCGGACTGATGCCTGCCGACAAGGTGGCCCACATGGAGCGCCTGCTCGGCGAGGCGCACAGCGCAAGCAAAGATCGCTACGTGGCCTTCGTGGGCGACGGCATCAACGATGCGCCCGTGCTGGCCCGTGCCGACGTGGGCATCGCGATGGGCGGACTGGGCAGCGATGCCGCCATCGAGGCTGCCGACGTGGTGCTGATGGACGACCAGCCGTCGAAGGTGGCGCTGGCCGTGCGCATCGCCCGCCGAACCCTGGCCATCGCCCGGCAGAACGTGGTGTTTGCCATCGGCGTGAAACTGGCCGTGCTGGTGCTGGCCGTACTGGGCCTGGCCACCATGTGGATGGCTGTCTTTGCCGATGTGGGCGTCACCGTCTTGGCAGTGTTCAATGCTATGCGAGCCTTGCGAAAACATAAGTAAAATCATGAAAATAAGGTCGATTTCACGTTTTTTTTGATTTTTTTTGCTCGTTTGAAAACTTTTTTCATATCTTTGCACCCATGATGAGATTAGATTACGCAAAATGTATTTTCACATTGTCATGGGTGCTATTGCTTTCGTCCTGTTTCAAGGAAGAACCGAGAAACATGGAATGTGATATATTAGAGGCTTGGGTGTCTGATGAATGCTCACCTTATTTTTATAATACGGCCGATATGCGTATCGGCTCTGTGCCTTCGGATTCGAAGAAACTGGAATTCACCGTGCGCTCGAAGGCCACGCTGCCTCAGCTGAGGCTTCACTTCCAGCTCACGCCGGGCGCAACCATCGAACCGGCCAGCGGGTCGCTACAGGACTTCAGCGGTGAGCCGGTGGTCTATACCGTCACCTCAGAAGACGGAGCCTGGAAAAAGCAGTACACCGTGAGCTTCACCAATCCCGTCATGCCCGTCGTAGTAAGCGATGGCGGTGACGGTGGTGACGGTGACGACGGTCTGGCTGTCATGAAATTCGATTTCGAGAACTACAGGCTGAACGACAAGAACCAGTACTATCTTTGGTTCGAGAACATCGGCGGCACTGAGAGCGAGATGTGGGCCTCGGGCAATGCCGGATTCCTGATGGCAAAGTCGAAGGCTCCCGCCGAAGATTATCCTACCGTTCCCGATCCGAATGGCTACGAAGGCAGCAGCGTGCGATTGACGACACGCGATACGGGCTCATGGGGCAAGACCTTCAAGAAGCCTATTGCTGCCGGCAACCTGTTCCTGGGCAAGTTCAACAGCAAGTTCGCCCTCACGCAGACACTGAAGACCACTGAGATGGGACTCCCCTTCATGCAGGAGCCTGTGAAGGTGACGGGCTACTATAAGTTCACACCGGGCGAGACGTTCACCGATAAGGACATGAAGTCGGTGGCTGGCAGGGTGGATGAACCAAACATCTATGCCGTGTTCTACCGCAATCAGGATGCCGATGGCAACACGGTGGTGCTGCATGGCGACGACGTGATGACCAGTCCGCTCATCGTGAGCAAGGCACAGGTGGCTTCGCTGCCCCCCACTACCGAGTGGACCAAGTTCGAGATGACTTTCGACTCGCAGGCTCCCATCGACCAGACGGTGCTGAACAATCGCGGCTACAACCTGGCCCTGGTGTTCTCGTCGAGCAAGACGGGCGACACGTTCGAGGGAGCCGTAGGCAGCACGCTGTGCGTGGACAAAGTGGAGGTTAGTTTTAAAGCAAACAAAGAATGATGATGAAAAACAAGATCGCTCTTCTCCTCCTCGGAGCCTTGCTGCTGGCTGTGCCGGCCAAGGCCGGGAGACCCGGCAGCGATGCAGGATGGTACGTGAAAGGCCGTCTGGGCTACAACATAGGTGGCACGGCACCGTTGGGCTTGCCTGCCAGCATTCGCTCGTTGAATGCGTTCCACCTCTCGCCCAACTTCATGGAGGGCATTGATGTGGGCTATGAGTTCAACCGCAAGGTCGGTGTGCTGGCCGGACTGCACCTGGATCGTAAGGACATGGACGGCGAAGTGACCGTCAAGGGCTATAAGATGAAGGTGAAGATGGATGCCGACGAGATGGAGGGCTACTTCACGGGACATGTGCGCCAGCAGGTGGAAATGTGGATGATCACGCTGCCCGTGCAATTCACCTTCAACGCAAGCCGCAAGCTGACCCTCAAGGGCGGTCCCTACGTGTCGTGGCTCTTCAGCAAGAACTTCAGCGGATATGCCTCCGACGGCTATCTGCGCAAGGACGACCCCACGGGGCCAATGGTGACAATGGGCAGCACAAAGGACGAGTGGGCCACCTACGACTTCCCCGACGACATGCGCAACTGGCAGTTCGGCGTGGATGTGGGACTCGACTGGGACATCTATCGCAGATTCGGCCTCTCTGCCGACGTGGCCTGGGGCCTGACGGGCATCATGAAGGGCAACTTCAAGACCGTGGAGCAGACACTCTATCCCATCTATGGAACAATAGGTATTTTTTATAAACTTAAATAAACAAAGCGTATGAAGAAAATTTACACATTTATGCTGGCTGCCTTCGCTGCTATGACTGCGTGGGCAACTGATTACAATGAGCCTATCGTTGTGACTGTCAATGGCGAAAGCTCAGAACAGACGGGTGTGATTTCAATCGTTCAGAATGGTGAGAACTATGACCTGACCATGAAGAACTTTATGCTACAGAGTGCAGATGGTCCTATGGGCGTGGGTAATGTGGCACTGACGGGCATCGTGCCTCAGACCGTAGGCGACGTAACCCTTCTGAAGACTTCTGCCATCGTGACTATCACCGAAGGCGATGATCCAGAAGTTCAGTTCTGGATGGCAGGAATGTTGCCTCCTGTACCCGTGGAACTCAATGGTAAGATTGAAAACGGACATCTGCGCTGCTACATCAATATCGACATGATGGCATCTTTGCAGCAGGTGATTCAGGTAGCTATCGGTAAGGGCTATCAGATGGCTAACCAGAGCTTCGAGAACTGGCATACATCATCAGGCAACTATGTGGAACCCAATGCTTGGCACTCGTTCGAGAGCGCATCAGGTTCCCTTGCAGCTATGGCAGGGCATCATATAGAGAAATCTGCCGATGCTCATTCGGGAGAGGCGAGTGCGCGTATCTATGCGACCAGCATTTTTGGTATAGTGGCGAATGGAACTATGACCACAGGGCGCATGAATGCAGGCAGCATGTCAGCTTCAAACACAGCCAACCATGCCTATATTGACCTGAGCTCGACCGATGTCGATGGCAATGGCGATCCTTTCTATACACCGCTGTACTCTCGTCCTGACTCTATTGCCGTGTGGGTGAAGTTCAAGCAGGGTACGGCAAAGCCTAATCACCCATACGCAACGGTAAGCGCAGTGATCATCAGCGGTGACGGTCGTTATCAGGATCCTGAGGACCAGACTTATACCAATGTGGTGGCTAAGGCAAAGAACAACACGATCGCCGTGACCAACGGTGAGTGGGTGCGCGTGTCGGCTCCCTTCGCTTACACCGAGAACACGGAAGATCCGAAGGCCATTCTGGTGACCATCTCGACCAATGCTGATGCAGGTCAGGGTAGTAACAACGACGAGGTGCTCGTCGATGACATCGCACTTATCTACAATGCCAAGCTGACCAAGCTGGAACTTTTCGGCGAGAGCGTTCCCAGCTTCGATGCTGATGTGAAGGAATACTCTATCGACGCAGGCGATAAGGGACTGACCCTGAACGACATCGTGGCTGAAGCCGAAGGCGTGTCTGCTCTTGTGGCGAAGAGCATCGAGGAGACGGCAACTGGCTACAAGGCTACGGTCTCTGTCTATGGCGGCGACATGGAAACCGCTACCGACTATGTGGTGAACGTGAAGAGCTCAAGGCCGACTGTGATTGAGCACCTGCCCGCAGCACCTGTGAAGGACAACACCATCTACAACCTGCAGGGACAGCAGGTGAAGAAGGCTGTGAAGGGCCTCTACATCATCAACGGCAAGAAGGTTGTGCTGAAGTAACGGCCACAGGTGTCATAAGACCCATAGGTCCCCATCTCCCCCAACGGCTTGCGCATCTGCGCAAGCCGTTGTTCTTTTTGTGCTGTTCGAAAAAGAAAAATGCAATAAATCGCGCGTGCCTGCGTTAAATAGAATGTGTTAAGAAGACTTCTAATCATATTGGCCCTGTTGGGAACAGCGCTTGCTGAGGTGAAAGCCCAGTACGAACCGTCGTTCAGCCACTACTGGGCGATGCAGACCGCCTATAACCCTGCTGCTGCAGGCAGGGAGAACATGCTCAACGTGGATGCCGCCTATAACATGACACTCACGGGCTTCGAGAACAACCCGAAGACCATGTATGTCTCAGCCGACCTGCCTCTCTACTTCATAGGAGCCTTTCACGGCGTGGGCGCAAAGTTCACGGATGATAAGATTGGCCTGTTCTCGCACAACACCTTCGCCATTCAGTATGCCTTCAAGGTGAAGCTGCTGGGCGGCATGCTCAGCATCGGTGTGCAGCCGGCACTGCTGGGAGAGAACTTCGACGGCTCGAAGCTGGAACTGGAAGAGAGCACCGACCCGGCCTTCTCTACCTCGTCGCTCACCGGCTCGTCGTTCGACTTAGGAGCCGGACTCTATTATTCTACCAAGAAATGGTATGTGGGACTCTCAGCGCAGCATATCCTGGCACCCACCGTTCATCTGGGCGAAACCAACGAGCTGGAGATTGCACGTACATATTATTTCATGGCTGGGGGCAATATTCGATTCAAAAATTCGTTTCTTTCTATACAGCCTGCTGCCTTGGGGCGAACCGACGGCGTGGCATGGAGGGCCGATGTGTCGGCTCGGCTGACCTATCAGCATGAGAAACGGAAGCTCTATCTGGGCGTGGGCTACAGCCCCACAAACTCGGTGACCGTCTATCTCGGAGGCAACTTCCACGGGGTGAACATTGGCTACAGCTATGAGATCTATACCAACGGGGTGAAGCTGGGCAACGGCAGCCACGAGCTGAGGCTGGGCTATCAGACCGAGCTGAATTTCTTCAAGAAAGGACGCAACAGGCATCAGTCGGTGAGAATCCTGTAAGGCTGAATCGAGTGAGAAAGAGAATATATTATTATAATGATATGATGACGACAAAGAAAATATTGCGGAAAGAGGTGGGACTGCTGTTCTGCCTGTTAGCCTTTCTGCTGACCAGCTGTTTCGGAGGAAAGGCTACTACCTCCTCGGGCGGCGAACTGACTGGCTCGGGTGGGCGATCTTTTTCGGAGCCTGCACCTTACGGCATGGTGCTCGTGAAGCGAGGCCACCTGCACATGGGATTGGAGAAAGTGGATTCGCTCTGGGGCAAGCAGACCCCGGTGCGCGACATCTCGGTCGATGGGTTCTGGATGGACGACACCGAGATCACCAACTCAGAGTACCGGCAGTTCGTGAACTATGTGCGTGACTCTATCATCCGTGAGCGCTTGGCCGACCCTAACTATGGCGGCGACGAGACTTATAAGATTGAGGAAGACAAGAACGGCGATCCCGTGAAGCCTCACCTGAACTGGAAGAAGCCCCTGCCGCGCAAGCCGAACGAGGACGAGCAGCGCGCTATGGAAAGTGTCTATGTGACCAATCCCGTCACGGGCGAGAAGATGCTCGATGCCAGTCAGATGAACTATCGCTACGAGGTGTATGACTACACGACGGCTGCCCTGCGCCGCAACCGACTGAAGGCTGCCAACAACAATGGCGGCGCCCTCTCGGAGCGCAACCTGAACACCGACGCGCAGGCCACTCCCGAAGAACAGGTGTGGATCTCGAAAGACACCGCTTATATAGACGATGAGGGCCGCATCGTGCGACAGACCATCAACCGTCAGTTGACCGGGCCGTGGGATTTCCTGAACACCTACATCGTCAACATCTATCCCGACACGACTTGCTGGGTGAACGACTTCCCCAATGCCGACAATGAGGTGTATATGCGCAACTACTTCTCGAATCCTGCCTATAACGACTATCCCTGTGTGGGCGTGACGTGGGAACAGGCCAATGCCTTCTGCGCATGGCGCACCGAGTTCCTTCTCAAGGGCTTGGGAGCCGCAGCCCGCTATGTGCAGCGCTATCGTCTGCCGACTGAGGCCGAATGGGAGTATGCTGCCCGTGGCAAGGACCAGAACGAGTTCCCTTGGCAGAACGAGGACGTGGCCAGCGGCAAGGGATGCTTCTTTGCCAACTTCAAGCCCGACAACGGCAACTATACCAAGGACGGCAACCTCATCACCAGTAAGGTGGGCATCTATTCAGCCAATTCGAACGGACTCTTCGACATGGCCGGCAACGTGGCCGAGTGGACATCGACCATCTACACCGAGGCGGGCGTCGATGCCATGAACGACATGAATCCGCAGCTGAGCTACAATGCCGCTATGGAAGATCCCTATCGGCTGAAGAAGAAGAGCGTGCGCGGCGGCTCATGGAAAGACCCTGAGAGCTACATCCGCTCGGCATGGCGATCCAGTGAGTATCAGAACCAGCCCCGCAGCTACATCGGCTTCCGCTGTGTGCGCTCGCTGGCCAATACCAGCAGCGAGAAGGCAAAGCCCGTGAAAGCATCGGCCAGGAAGAAGTAGTATCTCCTGCAGCCACATCTGGGACTGCCGGAATGTCGTAATAACGAAAAGTTTCACAACCCGCAAATCGTAATAACGAAAACATCAATGACAACCTACAGTAAATTCAATATCATTTACCGCTTGCAGAAGTGGCTCGACAGTGTCCCGGGGCAGACGTTCATGAACTATGCCTACAGCTGGGGCGCTTCAATCGTGATTCTGGGTGCACTCTTCAAACTGACCCACCTGCCGGGGGCTAACTTCATGCTGTTCCTCGGTATGGGCACGGAGGTGTTCGTGTTCTTCATCGCCGGCTTCGACCGTCCGTTCGACAAGACCGAGGACGGTAAGGATTTGCCCACGCATGTCGTGGATGATGACGAGATGACGAATGAGCAGTCGGATGCAACGCTCGCAGGCACAGCGGGCTCGGCTATTGGCGGCGGAACAATCGTCATTGGCGGGGGCTCTGTCGGCGGCGGCAGTTCTGCTGGAGATGGTAGCGAGACCGTCGGAACAATGGGCGGTGCCGTTGGCACTATCGTTGGCGGTGGCGGTACAGTCGTTGGCGGCGGTACGGCTATTGACGGCGGCAGCTTCGTGGGCGGTGGCACTGTGGTCGGTGGCGTGACGGTTCCCGAGCTGCCTGAGCTGAATCCCGATATGGAGGAAGCCACCAATAACTATGTGGAGGAACTGAAGAAACTGACTGAGACCCTGCAGAAGGTGTCGGAGCAGAGCGAACGCCTCGCTACGGATTCAGAGGAGATGGAGAACCTCAACCGCACGCTCACAGGCATCTGCAAGGTGTATGAGATGCAGCTGAAGGGTGCCAGCCAGCAGATCGGCACGATCGAGGAAATCAACGACCAGACCCGTAAGATGGCCGAGCAGATAGCAGAACTGAACCGCATCTATGCCCGCATGATTGAGGCAATGACGAGCAACATGCCCAAAATGAACTAACCATGGCAATCAAGAAAAGACCCGTATCTCCCCGTCAGAAGATGATCAACCTCATGTATGTGGTGTTGATGGCTATGCTGGCGCTGAATGTCTCCAACGAGGTGCTCAATGGCTTCGACATCGTAGAGAAGAGCCTGAACCGCACTACGGAGAACTCGGCCAAGGAGAATATGGCTATATACGAAGACTTCGAACAGCAGATGAAGGCCAATCCGCAGAAGGTGAAGGAGTGGTATGACAAGGCGCAGCAGGTGAAGCACATGAGCGACTCGCTCTTCGACTTTGCTGCCGAGCTGAAGTTGGCCATTGCGCAGGAAGCCGACGGCAAGCACGGCGACCCTTCGAACATTCAGAGCAAGGAGGATCTGGAGGCTGCTAATCAGGTGATGCTGGCTCCCGGACGCGGACGCGGCGAAGAGCTTCGGCAGGCCATCAACTCATTCCGTGAGCGAATGGTGCAGATGGTGCCCGACACGGCTCAACAGAAAATCATAGAAAGCAACCTCACTACCGAGGTGCCTAAGAACGTGGCCTCGTTAGGCAAGAACTGGCAGGAGCACATGTTCGAGGCGATGCCTGCTGCTGCTGCCGTGACACTCCTGTCGAAGCTGCAGAACGACGTGCGCTATGCTGAAGGCGAGGTGCTGCACACACTCGTGCAGAACATCGACGTGAAGGATATCCGCGTGAATGCCCTTGAGGCTTTCGTCATTCCCAATTCGCAGACCATCGTGCGCGGCGATAAGTTCTCGGCCCATATCGTGATGGCCGCTGTCGATACGACGCAGATTCCCGATGTCTATATCGGTGAGAAGAAGATGGAACTGGAGAACAACCTCTATGAGATTGTGTGTGGACGGACGGGCGACTTCACCCTGGCGGGTCATATCGAGACCGTCAATGGCAATGGCGACAAGATTCGTCGTGACTTCGAGCAGAAGTACACCGTCGTGGATCCCAGTGCCACGGTGAGTGCCGACCTGATGAACATGCTCTATGCCGGCTATTCCAACCCCATCAGCGTTTCGGTGCCGGGCGTGCCCCTGAACAAGATTCAGGCCACAATGACCAACGGCACGCTGCAGCCCGTAGGCCCGGGCAAGTACATTGCCCGTCCTGCTAAGATCGGCCAGGATGCCACGATCACGGTGACATCGACTAACACAGGGCGTGCGCAGCAGATGGGACAGTTCACCTTCCGCGTGCGCAAGTTGCCCGATCCTACACCTTATATAGATATGAAGGACGAGAAAGGCAACCCCGTGCGCTATAAGGGCGGCGGATTGCCGAAGCAGAGCCTGATGGCCATCGGCGGCATCGGCGCAGCCATCGACGACGGCATCCTGGACATAGGCTTCAGAGTGCTCTCGTTCGAGACCGTGTTCTACGACAACATGGGTAATGCCGTGCCAATGGTGGGCGAAGGCGACAAGTTCTCGGCCCGACAGAAGGACACGTTCCGCAAGCTCACCCGTAACCGTCGCTTCTACATCTCGCGTGTGAAAGCCATCGGCCCCGACGGCATTGAGCGCACACTGCCCTCGTCAATGGAAATCATTGTGAAATGAACGGTGGACGGTGAACATTGAACATTGAACATTGAACATTGAACGGTGAACATTGAACATTGAACGGTGAACATTGAATGGGAACGGTGAACGTTGAAAATCGTAAATTGAAGATTTTGATAATATGAAACAGATCATGAATATGAAAGGAAATTGGATGCTGAGATTGATGGTGCTGGCCGTCGGATTGCAGTTCTCAATCTTTGATTTCCAGTTTTCAGCTTGCTCGGCACAGCCGAAGAAAAGTCGTTTGCAGGCAAGCAGCAAGGTAAAGGCCGAACAGAAAGGCACTACGCAGCAGAGCGGCATGTCACAGCGCATGCGCGTCATGTATCCCACGGCAGTCGATATGCCCGAGGATGTGGTGTGGCGGCGCGACATCTATCGTGAGATCGACCTCAACGTAGAGGCCAACTCAGGGCTCTATCATCCCACCGAGCCCATCGGCAGGCAGCTGAATCTCTTTACCTATGTCTTCAAGCTGGCGCTCAACGGCTACATTCCCGTCTATGAGTATCGGTTGGACGGTACGGAAGTGCTGGATGCATCGGCCAAAATCGACATGAAGACCGTGCTCGACAACTATCATATCTTCTACGAGGAGAAGGACGGAAAACTGAAGGTGGATAACAGCGACATACCTTCGTCGGAGGTGAAGATGTACTACCTGAAGGAGAGCGCCTATTACGATCAGGCCAACTCGTCGTTCCACATCAAAGTGCTGGCCTTCTGCCCTGTCATGCTGCGTGAGGACGACTTTGGCGGTGAGGCAGCCAAATATCCGCTGTTCTGGGTGAAGTATTCCGATGTGGAGCCCTATCTGAGCCGTCAGAGTGTGATGACCAGCGACGTGAACAATGCCGCTACCATGAACCTCGACGACTATTTCACCTTGAACCGATATAAGGGCAAGATCTACAAGACCAACAACATGCTGGGCAAGACCCTTGCACAGGTGGTGGGCAACGACTCAACGAAACTGTCGGCTGAGCAGAAACGCATCGAGAAAGAGCTGGAGACCTTCCGCAACAATATCTTCGGCGACAAGGCAAAGCGCGACTCGCTCGACAGCATAGCCAGTCTGGACCCGAAGGCACTGAAGAAGATCAAGGCAAAGAATGGCGACTCTACCAAGACCGTGAAGGCCGGTAAGACCCGCCGCTCGAGAAGCACCAGCTCGGGCTCTTCGGGTGCCAAGATCAGTGTGCGTCGCCAGCGCCACTAAGAAGTCATAGCAAGGTAGGCGCTGTGCACGGACTGCAGAAAAACTATTGTATCATCTTTAATTTATATGCGTATGAAAAAATTATTTACATTAATGGTTGTAGCCGTTCTGATGTCGGCTCTTCCTGCTAAGGCTCAGTTCGGCTTTGGTCTTCGCGGTGGTGTGAACCTGACAAGTTTGTCGCTTTCCAAGGAAGTCTTGAGTTCGTCAAATCGTGCCGGCTTCTTCATTGGCCCGAGTGTTAAGTTCACGGTTCCCCTGGTAGGTGTCGGTGTTGATGTTTCGGCCCTTTACGATCAGCGTAATTCCGGAATTGAGGGCGAAACGATTGTTGAGAAGAACATCTTCCTGCCCATCAACCTCCGCTACGATTTGGGATTGGGCAGCATGGCCAGCGTGTTTGTGAAGGCCGGTCCTCAGTTCGGTTGGAACGTGGGTAACAAGACTTTCAAATTGAATAAAGAGACGGTTGCAGGCGTGAAAGACGAATTCCAGCTGAAGAAGTCGAACATCAGTCTGAATGTGGGTCTGGGTGCATTCCTGCTCAAGCATCTGGAACTGGGCGTCACCTACAACATCGCGTTAGGCAAGACGGGTGAAGTAGGCGTGTTCGATGCCGTAAAGTCAGTGGGCGGTGAAGTCATCAACAATGTAAGGGGAGAGACCCGTACCAATGCCTGGCAGCTGAACTTGGCTTACTACTTCTAAGAGAGATTTTTTTATGACCTACGCTGACATTGTCCTGCCATTGCCGCTTCACGGCTTTTTCACTTATGCCGTGCCGCCTGCATGGCAGGACAATGTGGTTAAGGGCATGCGGGTGTTAGTGCCGTTCGGGCGCAATAAGTTCTATGTGGGCTTAGTGGCGCGACTGCACGACGAGAAGCCGGAGGGCTATGTGGTGAAGGACATTGCGCAGGTGCTGGACAATGCTCCCATCCTGTTGGAGAATCAGTTCCGCCTGTGGACGTGGATTGCCGACTACTACATGTCGCCTATGGGTGAGGTCTATAAGGCAGCCTTGCCAGCCGGACTGAAAGCCGAGGATGGCTATAAGCCGCGCACCGAGACCTACATTCGCCTTGCTCCTGCCTATCGTAACGAGCCCACACTCCATGTGGCCCTCAACATGCTGAGTAGAGCCTCCAAGCAACAGGAGGCTTTTTTGTCCTATCTCCAGTTGTCGGGATGGGACATGTTCGATTTTCAGGGATATGAAGGGACCGAGCCGCCTCCCACAGTCATGGAGGTCACCCGTGAGGAGCTCATGAACGACTCCGGGGCAACCCTTCCCACGCTCAACCTGTTGGTGAAGCGCGGTATCCTGGAGACCTACGAGTTGGAAGTGGGCCGCCTGAACTACGGAGGTGAGCCCCATCCCGAACTCATCAAGAAGCTGAATGCAGCTCAGCAGGAGGCTTACAACCAGATTCTTTTTTCCTTCATGAAGAAGAACGTGACCCTGTTGCACGGTGTCACGTCGAGCGGCAAGACCGAAATCTATATCCATCTCATTCAGCGTGAGCTCGAGCAGCATCGTCAGGTGCTCTACCTGTTGCCCGAGATAGCTCTCACGGTGCAGATGATGGACCGTCTGCACCGGGTGTTCGGCAATCGGCTGGGTATCTATCACTCCAAGTACAGCGATGCCGAGCGCGTAGAGATCTGGCAGAAACAGCTCTCGGCCAATCCCTACGATGTGATATTAGGTGCCCGTTCTGCCGTATTCCTTCCCTTTCAGCGGCTCGGTCTCATCATCGTAGATGAAGAGCACGAGACCAGCTACAAGCAGCAGGACCCTGCTCCGCGCTATCATGCCCGCAGTGCAGCCATCATGCTGAGCACGTTCGGCTTCGGCCCTTCGGGCGATAAGCCCAAGGTGCTCTTGGGCACCGCCACACCCTGCATGGAGACCTATCACAATGCCCGGACGGGCAAGTACGGGTTGGTGGAACTGAAGGAGCGCTATCAGGGAATAGAACTGCCCGAGATTCAGGTCGTAGATACCAAGGACCTGCAGCGACGCAAGATGATGCACGGACCCTTCTCGCCCCTCCTGCTGGCCCGAGTGCGCGAGGCGCTCGAACGCGGCGAGCAGGCCATCATCTTCCAGAACCGCCGGGGCTACGTGCCCATGATAGAGTGCCGGCAGTGTGGCTGGGTGCCGCGCTGCGACCATTGCGACGTGTCGCTCACCCATCATAAGAGCATGAACCAGCTGACGTGCCACTACTGCGGCAACACTTATCAGATACCCGCTGAGTGCCCGGCCTGCGGCAGCAAGGACCTCCGGGGACGTGGCTACGGCACGGAGAAGATAGAAGACCAGCTGCGCGACGTGTTTCCCGAGGCGCGCATTGCCCGAATGGACCTCGACACCACTCGCACACGCAATGCCTACGAGCGCATCATCAGCGATTTCTCAGCAGGGCGCACCAATCTGCTCATCGGCACGCAGATGATTTCGAAAGGACTCGACTTCGAGAAAGTGTCGGTCGTGGGCATCATCGATGCCGACGGCATGCTCAATCAGCCCGACTTCCGTGCTTACGAGCATGCGTTCATGATGATGTCGCAGGTGAGCGGTCGTGCCGGGCGGAAAGGCCGTCGTGGTCTGGTCATCCTGCAGACGAAGAGTCCCAC
This sequence comes from Prevotella sp. UBA3675, assembly GCA_002372235.1. Classification (GTDB taxonomy): domain Bacteria; phylum Bacteroidota; class Bacteroidia; order Bacteroidales; family Bacteroidaceae; genus Prevotella. Next base: position 48,826 of record DFJI01000032.1, read on the forward strand.
GCTGCCCATCATTCATCAGGTAGTGCGTAATGATTTTCAGGCGCTCTATTCCGACCTGTGTGCTGAGCGCCAGATGTTCCGTTATCCGCCTTACCATCGGCTGATATACATCTTCTTAAAACACAAGCGCGATGCTGTGGTCCAGACGGCCAGCATCGAGATGGGCACGCGCCTGCGCCAGTGGTTCGGCGACCGCGTGTTGGGTCCCGACAAGCCTTCGGTGGCGCGTGTGAAGACCCTCAGCATCCGCAAAATCGTGCTCAAGCTCGAGGTAGGCATCGACATGGCCCGTGTGCGCCAATACCTCATGCTGGCTCAGCAGCAACTGTTGCAGGACAGTCGTTACTCGTCCCTGCAAGTCTATTTCGATGTCGATCCACTGTGATCTGCAAGTCTATTTCGATGTCGATCCACTGTAGTGTCCGCTTTTTTGCGATTCAGGTTAGATTATTTTGCGATAAAAGCTGAATCGCAGCAGTCTGAGCAAGATTTTCGGATGAATAATTTGGCTTTTTCTTTGATTTGCACTATCTTTGTCGGCAGAAAACTTAAAACAGTAAAGCTAAATGAAGAACTTAATCCTGACCCTTTCATGCCTGTTGGGCATGGCCTCGCCATGTCTGGCCGACGAGAAGACCGACGTGACCGCACAGTATGTGGCCAATGCCTCATTTGAGAACGACAATCTTTCCACGTTGCAGTCTAAGACCGTGCAGGCCGATGGCTTGCGCGGCTACATAGTGACCAGTCCGCTGGGCTGGACAGTGACCAACTCGGCCAATGCCGTGAGCCTGCTGGTCACAGCCGACTGCTTCACCGACAACAACTTCGGCAAGGTGACCACACTGGCCGATGGCACCCAAGCCTACTATCTGCGCCAAGGGTGGAGTGGGGGAGCCACTTCGGTGCGCCAGACCCTGAGCGCCCTTCCTAAGGGCAAGTATCAGCTGGCAGTCAGCGTGCGCTCTGCCTATGCCAACACGGCCACATCGTCGTTCGACCTCGTGGCCGGTTCGCAGAAGAGCACCGTGGCCTTTACGCAAGGGGCAGCCGGCTGCTTCACCTCGATGGCATGGGGCGAGCAGACGCTCAACTTCGAGCTCACAGCCGACGGCAGCGTTCAGGTGGGCTTCGATGTGGCATGGGTGTCGGGCGGTTCGTGCGTCATGTTCGACAACGTGCGCCTCTATCGGCTGAGCGATGACTACGTAGAGCCTGCCCAACCCACGGAGAAAGACATTGTCAGCCCCACCGAAGATACCATAAAGGGCGACTTCGTGGGCGAGACTCAGATGAAGTCCGACCTGCTGCAGATGCTGGCCAACTTCGCCACCTATCTGAAGAACGACTTCCAGGACTGCGCAGCCCCCAACAGCGCCAATGAGGCCTGCGGCTGTTTCAAGGGTGAGAACACGATGGGCAACAACGAGCAGGGCGTGCGCCCCAATGCCGACCTCAGCATGATTTGCGCCTTCCTCGTGAAATATGGCAAGGACAAGGTGACACTGCCTGCCGGCGTGACGTGGAGCGATCTGGAGACAATGGCCATGAAGTCGCTCGTCTTCGCCTATTCCACCCATAAGGCCAACAAACTGAAGGTGTGCTCCGGCAACAACTACTGGGGCTCTGTCTCTAACAGCGACCACGTGTGGGAATCATCGCTCTGGGCCATGTCGGTGGCCTACAGTGCCTTCTTCCAGTGGAGCAAGCTCTCCGATGCGCAGAAGCAGTATGTCTATAACCTGCTGAAGGCCGAGTGCAACTACGAGCTGCAGCGCTCCATCCCCACGGGTTATGCCGGCGACACCAAGGCCGAGGAGAACGGCTGGGAGGCCGACGTCTTGGCCGCCACGCTAGGCCTGTTCCCCAACGATGCGCTTGCTCCGCAGTGGTTTGCCCGTCTGCGCGAGTTTGCCATTAACAGCTATTCGCAGAAGGACGATGCCACTAACCAGACCGTCATTGATCCCGACTACGACAATGCGACCGTGGCCAGCCTCTACCGTGGCCAGAACCTCTACGATGACTTCACACTCCAGAACCACAACTATTTCCATACCTCCTATCAGAATGTCGTGATTCAGGAGCTGGGTGAGGCTGCCCTGGCCCTGAAGCTGTTCCAGCAGGGACTCTACGGTGAGGAGAAGTGGAAGACCAATGCCCTCATGCACAACAACGACAAGGTGATGACCGAGGTGCTCTACTGGCTGGCACTGGCCGATGGCGAGCTGGCCATGCCTAACGGCAACGACTGGAGCCTGTTCCTCTACGACCAGATTACCTCTTATTCCACCAATGCCTGTTTCCTGCGCGATCCGCATGCGCTGATGTTAGAGAACTTGGCCTATAAGATGATCAAGGCCCGCCAGACCACCACCGCCGACGGTTCGTGGCTGCTGCGTGCTGATGTGGGTGCCCGCCGCATGGGAGTCGAGGCCCATCGCGTCATGATGACATGGCTCATGCATGAGGTGCTCTCCACTGCCAGTATGACTGCAACCTCCTGGGATGCCTTCAACCGCGAGTACGGCGAGGCCAAGGTGTTCGGCTCGCAGAATATTGTGCGTGCCGCCACTGATGCCCGTTTCACCACCTTCTCGTGGAGCACGGGGCTGAGCAGCTATACCGGCTACATCGCAGCCAACTCGGTGGATAAGAACAAAATCGTTGTTCCCTTCCGGGCCAACAACACGGGCAACTTCCTCGGCTGGTACGAGGTGAGCGGCAAGGCCACCAATGCCACACCCGTCGTTCCCGGCATCTATCAGCTCGACGGCAATGCCTACGTGATGAACGGCGAGCTGAACACCAACGATGCCGCGCTCAACAATCGTTTCGCCATCTACTCCACACCGGGCAATGCCGTCATATATATAGATTATGTACGTGCCAACCAGAGTGCCACCATCACAGCCGAGAAGGGCGGACTGATGGCCATCAGCGTAGATGAGCTGACCAAGACCAAGCGCACGCTCTACACCAGTGCAGGCTATCGCCAGCTCGACGGCGCCACGTTCACCCGTCTCGACGGACAGTGGCTCAATGTGGATAACGCACTGGGCATCGTCAGCCTCGGCGACAAGCAGTTCGCTTTTGGCGAGAAGGCCAACAACAATTCGGTGATGACTGCCCGCCTCTATGCCTCATACACTAACCAGAGCCGTTCGGTGCAGGCCAACGCCGTGGTCGATCGCCGCAACGTGGTCTATTACTCCAACGTAGATGCTGCTGCAACGGCCTCTCTGGCCGGGGCTGCGCGGCAGCTCAGCGTAGCCGACGGATGGAACGGTGTGCTGGTGGCCGATCCCGACAGTGTGCGCTATCTGCTGCTCTCCAACTTCGTGGGCAGTCAGAAATGCCGTCTCACCGAGGTGGGCACCACCTGCGGAGCACCTGTGTTCACCGAGCTTACTACCATCAATGGCAGCAAGTCATCGGCCTACTTCAAGACCGAAGAGAATCACTCCGTGGCCAATGTCGTGCGCTTCTTCATCACCGGCACCGACGTGCAGGCCATGCAGGAGAACAACGACAACACGGCCATCTACGTGAAAGGACTTTCGGACGGACAGACCATTACGATCACAGCCGCTGTTGACGGCAAGCTCATCGTGAGGCAGCTGGATTTGGGAACTGTGACATGGAAAGCATCAATCGTGGGGGGCGAGCTTCTGGTCGAGGAAGCAGCCGGGTTTCCTGTAAGCGAAGAAGAGAGCCTGACGAACGGATATAAAGAGATTACGTCGGAAACAATCGTGAATGCCAGCTTCGAGGCTGACCAGACCTACGGCAATGCCAATGGCAATGTCACCCTCGGCAACGTGACCTACAATCCCTGCTATATCAACAGCGTGACTGCTGCCAACTCGAAGTGGCCCAATGTGCTGCCCGTTCAGGGATGGACTGCCGGCAACCAGCTTTCGGGCGGCTCCAACTTCTGCCGCATGTACTCCATGCCCTACAGCACTACGATGTACTGCGTCAGCCCCAGCAACGTGGGTAACTATGCCGCACGCTGCTCGGCCCCCGTCTTCGACGATGCGTGTGGCGACCGCGTGCTCACCGTGCTCAACTCATGGGACTCGGGTGCCAATGCCGTCACGCAGGACGTTGCCCTGCCTGCAGGCACCTATCGTCTGCTTCTGGACATGCGCTATGAGTGCCCTAACCAGACCTCAAACAGCGGCAGCACCGTGACCACCAGCGGCAATAACACCAACACCTCGCTCACGGGTGTGAAGATTGGCACGGCCACCGACTATCGCTATCCTGCGCAGAACAACACGTGGCAGCAGCTCTGCTACGACTTCACCCTCACCGAGCAACAGACCGTCACCCTCTCCTTGGGCTATCGCAGCTCGGCCAGTGTGGGCGCTGCCAACAACACGCTGCTCTACATCGACAACGTGCGCCTGTTCCAGAAAAACGACGATGTGCCTTCATCCATCGGCTCTGTGTCGGCTGACGGACGGCAGCAACCTGCTGCAACGACGGTGTTCGACCTCCAGGGCCGTCGGGTCAACGCTTCGGCTGTGAAACGGGGCATCTACATCCGGCAAGGCAAGAAGGTGGTGGTGAAATGAAGTCCTCGGTACGATTGCTTGTCGTATAAGCGACAAAAAAGGAAAGGTGTCGTGAGCCAGCGGGCTCCGACACCTTTCTTCGTAAAATAACGTATTTGAGTGTTTAAGGGAATGTAAGCGCAAATTTAGGTCATTATTTATATGCGAACATTAAAAAAAGTATCAGAAAAAGAAGAAAATCTTCCCAAAAAGCAGATTGTTTTATGTGAAAAGCATCCTTTTCTGAGAAAGTTTTGTAATTTTGTCTCTTGATTTAGGCTTAATGAGTACCTGATTTGTGCTTTATCAATGTTTTTTTACTGTCTATGCCAAGAAGACTTTTCACTTTCTGTTTACTATTGTGGGCGGCAAGTCTGCATGCCCGGCAGTTCGTCATGCTGCCCTTGCCCAACCAGTTGGCACTGCCGCAGTCGGAGGTCTATAGGGTGTTCGAAGACAGCGAGGGCTACATGTGGTATGCCACGCGCGGTGCCGGGCTCTGTCGCGACAATGGCTATCAGATCGACGTGTTCCGCTCCGACCGCATAGTGTATGCGTCGGCCAGCTATTTCAGCAAGAGCTATAAGGCCAAGTTCGGCATCTCGCCCAACGACGTGAGACCTCGGTAATAAAATTTTAGCTATAATTGTGAGAATTATAGCTATAATTCCACAAATAATAGCTATAATTTTTCATGATGGTGCCTATCATCTATGACCAAGTAGCTTCAAGCTGACACCAAACTGTGTTCATCGAGCTTGCGTTAACTGAATAAATGAGAATAAAATGAGAATAAAATCAAAAGAACAATGGCATTGATTAAATCTTACAAAGGACTTTCGCCCCGATGGGGAAAAGACTGCTACTTCAGTGAAAACGCCACGATTGTGGGCGATGTGACGATGGGCGACGAGTGCTCCATCTGGTTCGGTGCGGTGGTGCGCGGCGACGTGGCTCCCATCACCATCGGCAACTGCTCGAACGTGCAGGACGGCTCCTGCGTGCATGTCACCCACGAGACCGGCCCCACACACATCGGCTCCTACGTCACCATAGGCCACAACGTCACGGTGCATGCCTGCACCATTCACGACCATGCCCTCATCGGCATGGGCTCCACGCTCCTTGACGGCTGCGAGGTGGGAGAGGGCGCCATCGTGGCTGCCGGAGCCTTGGTGCTGCAGAACACGAAGATTCCCCCTCACGAGATATGGGGCGGCGTGCCGGCCAAGTACATCAAGCCCACGCGCCCCGGACAGACCGATAATGCCGAGCACTACGTGGCTTACTCAAAAGAGTATCTGAAAGAGCAGTGAGCTCTTGCAGATACTCAGTTTTAGTGCACTAAAAAAGTGAATGGTAAGACATGCCTCCATGATCTTACCACTCACCTCATTATCATAATTTACATCATTGCAGTCAGGAAGTTCTCGTAGCCCAGCTTCTCGATGTAGTTCAGGTACTGAGCCTCCCATGCCATGTGCTCCTTCTCGTCGTCAATCCACTTCAGGATGAGCTTCTTGGTGGGATAGTCGTCGTTGAAGGCTTCGGCCAGCTCGCTCAGCTGCTTGATTTCACTCTTCATTTTTCAGAAAGCGCCTCAATCAGGTGGTCGAGCGTGGGAATCATGGTTGCGAACTCCTCGTCGGCCATCCCTTTCTCGTGCAGCACGTTGACCATGCAGTCGGGAATGATGGTTGCCTGCTGTTGCAAGGCCCGCCCGTGCTCGGTTAGGGTAACAATCGTCTGGCGGGCATCGTCCTTGTTCTTCTTGCGTGTCACCATCTTCATGGTTTCCATGCGCTTGATGAGCGGCGTGAGCGTGTTGCTCTCTAAATAGAGGCGGCGAGAAATAGCGTTCAGGGGGAGCGCGTCTTCTTCCCAAAGCACCATCAGCACCAGATACTGGGTGTAAGTGATGCCCAACTGAGCAAACCAAGGCTGATAGACCTGTATCAGCAATCGAGCTGCCGTATAGAGGCGGAAGCAAACCTGTCGGTTCAGTTTCAAATTCTCACTACTCATATATTTCTATTAAATCGTTTGCGATGCAAAATTATGAGTTATTCTTTAAATATGAGCACGATGAATAAAACATTTAATATCTTTTAATAAAACAATCGCCTACGATTAAAAATAGTTGACCAATCTTATTTTGCTGTTTTGACTTTTATGCTTACTTTTGCAGCGGCTTAAAGCAGTTTAAGTCTTTTAGTTGTATGAAAAAATTGATTATTTGGATTGTTCTTGCCCAGCTGTCGCTCATGGCTACGGCTCAGGATGCAGGATTCTCTGCCGACAGACCGGGCGTGGTGTCGGACCCTGGAGTGCTGCCCAAGGGGCGGCTGCAGTGGGAAACAGGTATGGTATGGGAATTTGACAATTTGAGCGGTAATCATGCTCACACGTGGACGGTGAACGAGTCGCTGTTGCGCTGGGGCTTCTCCGGCTTTGCCGAGCTGATGGTGCAGGGAGCATGGTGTGAGACGTTTGAAGACGGTCGCGTGTACGACGGCCTTGACGTTCTGGCCATCGGCGCAAAGGCGAAGCTGTTTGAGGGATGGAAGGCAGTGCCAGCGATTTCGCTGTTCGGCAATGTGCTTGTTCCAGGAGGCGGCAATAGCGCCTATCTGCCCGAACACGTGGGCGGACAGATGGGACTGGTGTTTCAGAACAAGCTCACGTCATGGCTTGCCCTGAACTATGAGGCCGACCTGATCTGGATGGATGAAAGCAGGCCCACGGTGTTCTTCGGTCTCGCTTTCGGATTCACGCTGAACGACTGTCTGTCACTCGTTGTGGAGGAGTATAATCATAATACTGCCAAGGGCACTGAGTGCAAGGTGGGACTTGGACTGGGCTATCAGGTGGCCTCGCGCGTGCAGTTGGATATGGGTGCTAATCTCAGTCTGAACCACTTCACGGACTATTGCTGCGTGAGCCTGGGCGTGTCGTGGCAAATCACGAAATAGGCCGTTCTTTTCGTTTTATGCCTCCTTCGCTTTCAGATAGCGGGCGAAGATGCGGGCGGCACTCTCCACTTTGGCGGCGCAGGGGCGCTTCTTGTAATATTCGGCTGTGCGCGGCGAGGCAATGTAGCTGGAATGTGCCTTCTCATGCCCCTTCAGTCCGAGAATCTCGGCACAGATGAGGCTGCCGTTCTCGGCTTCCGATTGTGCCAGCAGTTCCTGCACCACCTTGTAGCAAGCCGACTTGCCGTCGCGGTCGCTGCCCTCGGTCTGTCCGCAGTCCAGTCCTACGAGCATCACGATGCCCGACACGGCTCCGCACATCATGCGCAATCGTCCCACACCGCCGCCGAATCCGGCAGCAATCCTCTTGGCCGTCAGGTCGTCCATTCCGTACAGGTCGGCAAAGGCGGCAACCACACTCTGACAACAGCCGTAGCCCTGCATGAAGTTCTCTACAGCCTGTTCCACTCGCTTGTCTAATTCTTCGTTTGTCATATAATATCGGTTATTTTTTGTGCAAATGTAAGCAAAAAATACAAGAATTCGGTGAAGAGATAAGAAATAAGTTGTAACTTTGCAGTCGAATTCAAAATAGCTATTATGAACATTGAGACTTTGATCAGTAATGCCGCCCGCGATGCCGTGAAGGCACTCTACGGCATGGACGCAACTGAAAAGATGGTGCAGCTGCAGAAGACGCGCAGCGAGTTTGAGGGCAATCTGACCCTTGTGGTGTTCCCCTTTACTAAGGTTGCCCGTAAGAGCCCTGAGCAGACGGCTGAGGAGATAGGACAGTATCTGGTAGAACACTGCTCGGCAGTAGATAAATATAATGTGGTGAAGGGATTCCTGAACCTGAGCGTAGGGCAGGGGGCTTGGCTCCAGCTGCTCCAGGCCATCGACGGCGACGACTGCTTCGGCATGAAGAAGGCCACGGAAGAGAGTCCGCTGGTCATGATTGAATATTCGTCGCCCAATACGAATAAGCCCCTGCACTTGGGACATGTGCGCAATAACCTGCTGGGATGGAGCTTGGCCAAGATTATGGAGGCCAACGGCAACCGGGTGGTGAAGACCAACATCGTGAACGACCGTGGCATTCACATTTGCAAGTCAATGCTGGCCTGGCTGAAATACGGCAACGGCGAGACTCCCGAGTCGAGCGGCAAGAAAGGTGACCATCTCATTGGCGACTACTACGTGAGCTTCGACAAGCACTACCGCGAGGAAGTGGCACAGTTGCAGGCACAGTTTGTGGAGGCTGGCATGGATCCCGAGGAGGCTCAGAAGCGGGCCAAGGACGAGGCACCGCTCATCAAGGAAGCCCACGAGATGCTCGTGAAATGGGAACAAGGCGATGCCGAAGTGCGCGCGCTGTGGGAGAAGATGAACAACTGGGTGTATGCCGGGTTCGACGAGACCTACAAACGACTGGGCGTGTCGTTCGACAAGATATACTATGAGAGCCAGACCTATCTGAAGGGCAAGGCCAAGGTGGAAGAGGGCCTGAAGAAAGGACTGTTCGAGCGCCATGAAGACGGCTCGGTATGGGCCGACCTCACCAATGAGGGCCTCGACCAGAAGCTGCTGCTGCGTAGCGATGGCACCAGCGTCTATATGACGCAGGACATCGGTACGGCTGAGATGCGATTCCAGGACTACCCCATAGACAAGATGATCTACGTGGTGGGCAATGAGCAGAACTACCATTTCCAGGTGCTCAGCATCCTGCTCGACCGTCTCGGCTTCAAGTGGGGCAAGGAACTGACCCACTTCAGCTACGGCATGGTGGAACTGCCCAACGGCAAGATGAAGAGCCGCGAGGGAACGGTGGTCGATGCCGACGACCTGATGCAGCTCATGATAGACGATGCTTACAATACCTCGATGGAACTGGGCAAGTTCGACGATATGACCGAGGAAGAGCGCCGCGAGATAGCCCGCATCGTGGGCTTGGGCGCACTGAAATACTTCATCCTGAAGGTCGATGCCCGCAAGAACATGCTGTTCAA
>DFJI01000014.1:0-39517 GCA_002372235.1 Prevotella sp. UBA3675
GTGAACGGCGAAGTGACAGAGACCTCAAAGGTTGTCAGCCCCTGGGCCAAGAAATTCCTGACACTGAAGCTGGACCAGCCTGCCAAGGGAACGGAGGGCGGCACCTATAGCCCCAACGACATGAGCGTGGGCGACGTGGACGGCGACGGACAGTACGAGCTGTTCGTGAAGTGGGATCCTACGACCTCTCACGACAACTCGCAGGATGGCAATACCGACAACGTGTATATTGACTGCTACCGTCTGGATGGCACGAAACTGTGGCGCATCAACCTGGGTCCCAACATTCGCGCCGGAGCTCACTACACGCAGTTCATGGTCTATGACTTCAATGGCGACGGACGGGCTGAGATGATGTGCAAGACGGCCACTGGCTCCATTGACAGCAAGGGCAACTACGTGAACCAGGCTGCAACCGATGCTACCATCAAGGCGCATGACAACAGCAAGGTGTATCGCGTAACCAGCGGCAGTCACCCCGGCCACGTGCTGAGCGGCCCCGAATACCTCACGGTGTTCAACGGTGAGACGGGCGAGGCTATCCATACCACATGGTATCTGCCTGGCCGTGCAGGAACCGGCCCAAAACTGCCTTCAGGCAAGGAATCTACTGAGGGCGGTTCCGAACTGGGCAAGGTGAGCACCTTCCCCAGCGGGTTCTGGGGCGACAACTATGGAGGCCGCTCGGAACGCTATCTGGCTGCCGTGGCCTACATCAACGGTGCCGACAAGCCTGCCTGCGGCATCTTCAGCCGTGGCTACTACACACAGGCTTACGTCTGGGCGGTGAGTTTCGACGGCACTCGCCTGCATACTGAGTGGCTGCATGCTTCGCCCAATCGCACATCTTCGGTGGTATTCACTCCGAAAGGCACGACCAGCATAAAGATTGAAGTGGATGGCGACGTGCTAGTGCGCCAAGGTTTGAAGACCGCCCCTGCCAACACAGGTGGTGTGACAGACACCGACAGCAACGGCGGCATTGCAGGCAGCAACACACTCTACGGAAACGGTAACCATAACCTCTCAATAGCCGATGTCGATGGCGACGGCAAGGACGAGATACTGTGGGGTGCTGCCGCACTCGACGACGACGGCACGCTGCTCTATGCCACTGGCTACGGCCACGGCGATGCCATACACGTGGCGAAGATGCGCCCTGATGACGAAGACCTCTACGTGTTCGACGTGCACGAGGAGAAGCTGAAGGCTAATCATGGCTCCTGGGATCTGCACAACGCACGCACGGGTGAAGTGATCTTCCACGGTGACAAGGCCGAATCAGACAACGGACGCGGCATGGCTGCAGCGCTCATCGGCACAAGCCGCGCCTATCAGTTCTGGTCGTCGGACGACCGACAGCCTCGCTCTGCCGTCTCAGGCAATACGGTCATTGAGAAGTCATGCTCCGTCAACTTCCGTATCTACTGGGATGGTTCCAATGCCGACCAGCTGTTTGACGGAAGCTACAACAGCGACACCGACAAGGCTGCACCCACCATACAGAAGTGGAACGGATCGAGCTTCACCAACGTCATCTCATTCGGTTCTTCGACCTATAACAATCCGCAGACCTGCAACACGACCAAGGCTACACCTTGCTTGCAGGCCGATATTCTGGGTGACTGGCGCGAAGAGCTGATTATGTGGAACGGCAATGACCCGTCCGAGATTATGATCTACACTACATGGACGGCCACGAACTATGCTGTTCCCACACTGATGCACGACCACGTATATAGAATGGGAGTGGCTTGGCAGAACACTGCCTACAACCAGCCGCCTCACCTGGGCTACTTCCTGCCCGACTATCTCAACGGCAAGCTGCCCAACAGCATCAATCAGACCGCAGCACCTGTCAATCAGACGACTCAGACATTCGACCTGCAAGGCCGTCGCACAAATGGTCTGAAGAAAGGGCTGAACATTATGAGAGTGCGCACCGACAAGGGCGTTGAGACCCGGAAAGTGATTTACTGAAACAAAAATTAAACTACGATGAAAATGAAACATGTATTTTTTACATTGGCCGCCCTTGCCGCAACATCAGCACAGGCACAGAACACCCCCGTAGCCCAGATGGAGAAGCTGGATCGCGGCGTGGTGGCTCTGAAGTCGTCAACGGGTAGCGGCAACTTCGTCAGCTGGCGTTTCTTCGGTACTGATGACGAGGAACAGACCACTTTCGACCTGATGCGTGGCAACTCCGTAGTGGCGCGCAACCTCTATGCCACCAATTATAAGGATGCTGGCGGAAATGCCACCTCCACCTACCGTGTCATCACAAAGGTTAATGGTGAGCCCGTTGACACTTCGAAAGCGGTCACCGCTTGGGGCGATGTGTATAAGACCTTGAAGCTCGACCGTCCTGCGGCAGGAGCGAATGGTGGTACTTACGAGCCTAACGACATGAGCGTGGGCGATGTGGATGGCGACGGCGAATATGAACTGTTCATGAAATGGTATCCTTCGAACGCAAAAGACAACTCGCAGGGCGGCATCACCGACAATACCATCATTGACTGCTACAAAATGGACGGCACTAAGCTGTGGCGCATCGACCTGGGACGCAACATCCGCTCAGGCGCTCACTACACACAATATATGGTCTATGACTTCGACGGTGACGGAAAAGCTGAAGTGATGTGCAAGACCGGCCCTGGCTCATTAGACAGCAAGGGTAACTACGTGAACAGCGTGGCTACTGATGCTTCAATCAAATCAGTGAGTGGCACTGCGCTCTATCGCAGTTCAGATGGGCGCATCACTGGCGGACAGGAATGGCTGACAGTGTTCAACGGCGCTACAGGCGAAGCCATCCATACCATCTTCTATAATCCTAACCGTAACATGACCTATGGCGGTGCTGCCGACGGTTCAGTAAACTGGGGCGTGGGTGGAAAGAATGACACTGGATCGTATGGAAACCGTGGCGAACGCTATCTGGCAGCTGTAGCCCATCTGGGTGGACCTGACAAAAATCCCAGCGGCATCTTCTGCCGTGGCTACTATGACTACGCTTTCATCTGGGCTGTCGACTTCGATGGTACTCACCTGAAGCAGAAATGGTTCTCCTCTCACAAGTCGAAGACTTCATATACTGTGACAACCTATGATGCTAATGGAGGCAGCACATCGAAGACCTACAGTGGCTGCAAGTCCACCTTCACTCCTGCCAGTGGAGAGAAAGCAGGCGGCAGTGGAACGATGTACAGCAATGGCAATCATAACATGTCAATCGCTGATGTAGATGGCGATGGCTGCGATGAAATCATCTGGGGCTCAGCCGGACTAAACAACGACGGCACACTGCTTTATGGCACTGGCTTCGGTCATGGTGATGCCATACATCTGGCAGACCACTGCCCTGACCGTCCTGGACTGGAAGTGTTCCAGATTCACGAAGAGAAAGGTACATACGCATGGGATTTGCACGATGCGGCTACTGGCGAAATTCTGCTGAAAGGTGGCCCCGACGGTGTGGATAACGGCAGAGGTATCGCCGGACAGTTCGATGCAAACATACGCGGCTCGCTGTTCTGGTCATCCAGTGACGGTTCTGCACGCAGTGCCGTGACAGGCATTGCAGAGTCAACGAACCACGGTTCTTCAAACTTCCGTGTCTATTGGGACGGCGACCTGCAGGAAGAGCTGTTCGACGGTGGAAAGATTGACAAATGGAATGGCAACGGCACCTCACGCATCTATCTGAACGGAAAGAATCTCTATGACTACAACGCTTCCAGCACCTGCAACGGCTCAAAATCGACACCGAACCTTCAGGCCGACATCTTAGGCGACTGGCGCGAAGAAATCATCTTGTGGTCGTCGAGCGACTATACTACGATCAACATCTTCACTTCTAACACAGAGACCGTCTATCGAATGCCCACGCTGATGCACGACCACACCTATCGCATGGGCATAGCATGGCAGAATACGGCCTACAACCAGCCACCTCATCTGGGCTACTACCTACCCGATGCCATGATGCCTCATTTTGCGAACAAGGATTATCGTGAGATTCGTGTGAACGTGGGTGATTCCGTGAAATTCGAGTCTTTCCTGCGCTATACCAAAGGCTGTCTGTTTACGGCAGGCATTCTGCCCGACGGGACGAAAAAGAGCTACAATGTTCCTGAAGGGTTCGAGAGACCCGTCTATAACAGCACCCAGAGAAAGCTGACACTGAAAGGAGCGCCTAAAGAGGCTGGCACTTACGGATTCGTACTAAAGCTGACCGGACTGACGGGACCGGTAATTGAAGATACGATCCGCGTCGTGGCAACCCATAGCACAGGTATTGAAGATATAGAGAACGTGAAGCCTGACACGAATGCTCCTACAACCATCTATGACGCTGCAGGCCGCCTGATGCCACAGCAGTCTGTGAGCATCCTGCCAAGAGGTCTCTATATCATTCGCGAGAATGGAAGGACGAGAAAAGTTCTTGTGAAGTAAACGGACTATTTACTGTGTAACAACCGACCATCGCTTGTAAGCCCAGCCGCACTCATCTTGATACGTGTATCCTTGCTGCTATTATAGAAAACAGCCGTAAAACGCCCCGTTTCATCGGTTACAGCATTGGGATTCCAGTAGAGAGTGCGGCGATAGTCGGTGGGCTCAGCAGGCCGCTGCTCACTGTAATCCGGCTGATAGAATGCCTCGGGTGCATTGATGCCGTGAAACAGGATGTGGCGATCGCGGAACGTGGGTTGCTTACCGTCATCGGGAATCAGCACCAAATCAACGGTAGCATCCGCCGTAGTGACACCTTCAACCATCGTAGAGTCCTCATTTCGCGGCTCATAGTCACTAAACACACGAATATCAAGCAAGCGGTTCAGTTTCAGACGTTCTTTATACCACTGCGGCGTGCGGTGTGCACGGAAAAGGCCAGCCGCTTCGGTGGCAGAGCCTAAGGAATAGGGAGAGTAGTTCCGATAGTAGGTGTGGCCTTCCAGTCGTCCGTCAACATTAAACATGCGATAGCGGTTCATGTTGCCATAGAGATAACGACATACTTGCACTGGGAAGAGGCGCATGTCCAGCTTACCGTAAGACAGGCCACGGTCGGTCAGGTTGTTATACATTTCGTAGGCATCGACCACAAATGCCGGCTTCTTCCAGTCAATGGCACGTTTGCCACGTCTTTTTCCCTTCACGGTCACATTTCCCAACTCATGAACGTCGTTCTCCATGGAAAGTTCAGAGAGGGTATCAATCAGCAGTTCGGCATCAATATCGGGCTGATGATTCTCATAGTAGTTGTATGGATGGGTGAACATGGGGAAAAACAGCTCACGCTTCACATAGAAATCAGGAAAAGCATCTTCGTTCAATTCCTTCGTATCTTTGCGCGAGGCCATGTTTTTCTTGATGGAATCGCTCTCTTTATAGGCTTTCATCTTCAGATAGCCATCGCCATAGAAAGGAGGCACATTGAACAGGAAATGACCTTTCTGCGTCTTCTGAATGGAGCCAACGACCTGAGTACCCAGACTGATTTCTGCCTCAACCAACACATCACGCTTCAGCGTACCGCCATAGAGACGTAAGCCTGCGGTGATTTCGTTCATTCCGCCATATTCAATATTATCCATGTCGGTATTTTCAGCCATCAGATTAATATCTTCGGTCGTCGTAAGAGTTTCGGCCTCGTCGGGTTCTCCTGCAAAAGGATCGACGGCAGCCGTCTCCTCGTCGGGTGACTTCACTCCCAACTGCCCCACTCCGGTAATCCAGTTGGGAATCTCGTCCACCTCCACTTCGTTAATGGAAATCATCTTATGCACCGTTCCTTCCACCGTGATTCCTTTTTCAGGCTGATAGCGCATAGCGTGTGCGGTATCGGCAAGTTCTTGCCACTTATATTTACGCCAGCCTTGAACCTGCATCAGTAAGTCTAAATGACGGCGATGCTGCTCGTCATCTTTGGCGAAATAATAGGCCGGACGCGCGATGAAACCGCGCAAATCGCTCGACAACAGCATATCGGTCATGATGTTTCCGTCATCATAAGTAGGCTCATCCGTATAAGTGTCACGAATGGAAAGTGAGAAAGTCACCGGCCCATCTGTCTGTCCGCACTGCACAGGTACCTCTATCTTCTCATAAGCGCTGTAAACTCTCTTCGGATCAATCGTTGTTGAAATCGTGTTACTGTCCTGCTCATGATGATTCACAAAGAACAGACGGTCGGCCAAGACCTGCCCGTCATCATCGAAGACGGTCACATCGTTCACCCCAGTAGGAAGCTGTGAAAACGGCAGCTTCAGCGATGAAGTCCCCGATGGAATGGCCTCAAAATGTCGCAGCACGCCACGGCAAAGCACTGAAACGGCATATTGCTTATCTTGCGGAAGCCCAGCTGTCGCAATCGCCAGGATGCTGTCTTGCAAACGCAAGGCCACTCCTTTACGTTCAGCTTTCGGCAGATTGAAATCATAGTTCTTACCCCTATAGGTGAAGTGAGCCTTTAGCCGACTGCTACCGGGCGTAACAGCAAAGGAACCACGGCCCATGTATTCAGTTTTGATCTCCTTAGAGACGCCATCACAGGTCAGCGTACCCTTCAGGTTGACAGCTTCACCCAACTGATTCACCACGTCAAACGCCACATTATTCACCACACCTTCCAGCAAATGTCCGCCCTCTGGATAGAAGGTAACAATCAGGTTGTCTTTCTTTGGCTTAGGCACTCGCTGCTTGGGGCGCTGATACATACGTCGGGCATTGTAGTCGCCCGCTTTCTCTGGCTTGCTATAGATAGGAAGCACACGAGAATACAGGCCATCCCATACCCGAAAGAAGTCTGCCGCCATTTGCTTATTGAAAAAAGCCCATTTATCGGTGGTGCTATAATGATGATGACTGACATTGAAATTGAGCATCCATCGCGTATAGGCCCGGAGCTCATAATAGCCAGAATAGAGCGAGTCTTTCAATTCGAACTGACCACAAGTAAAACCTTTCGGATTAACCACAATCGTCTGGCGCTCGACAAGCAGCCCGTCGGGTGACAACAGCTCTACATAAAGCAAACGGCTCATGTCCGTAGGCTGTAGGTTACCAGCCTGCACGACATAAGCCTTATACCAAAGTGTATCACCCACAAAATAACATTGATTATCGGTATGAAGATACACCTTTTCCTGTAGTTGTGAAACCGACGACTGCTCCAATGCCTGCCGAATGTCATCCAAATTGCCTGCCATCAGGTTCTGACAGGTCAGCACTATTAGCAATACAGAAAGAATATGACGCATGATTCCTATGCTTTTGGTTAGTTTTGTTTGATCCATATTGACTTGCTATTTCCAAAAAGTAATATCAATAATTTAGACGTCTCAAATAGCATTTCGTTTAATCGTTATGCAGCAATTTACGATATTCTACATACTAATAAAAAAAACTGAAGGGTTCCTCTGCTTAGGAACGCTTCAGTTTGAATGAAGTCTCTATGCTTTTCAGCTCTTCCATAAACGATTTATCGACCTTCAGTCGCTGTTCTATAGCTGAGCAGCTATGTATCACAGTAGAATGATCACGCCCACCGATGAGCTGACCGATACGTGATGTCGGCATCTTGGTAAACTTCTGTGCCAGATACATTGAAATCTGTCGAGCCAAAACATAATCACGCTTGCGGCTCTTGCTATAAATGTTCTGTTGCGTTACATTATAGTGTTGGCAGACTGTTTCCAGAATGTCGTCAATGGTCAACGGGTGGTTGTCCACCTTCACAGCACGCTTAATGACGCGCTCAGCCAACCGCATGTCTATATTAGAATTGTAAACAATACTATAAGCCATCAACGAGTTGACCACACCTTCCAAATCGCGAACACTTCCATTAGCAGTTTGCGCGATGTACGCTATCACGTCAGCAGGAATCTTCAAACCGTCACGACGACACTTCGATTGCAAGATATCTACACACAATTGCACATTGGGCTTCTCCAATTCAGCTATCAAACCGCAAGAGAAACGGGTTAACATCCTGTCCTTCAGCCAATCCAAATCGACGGGAGGACGGTCACTGGCCAGAATAATCTGCTTGCCCAAACGGAACAGATGATCAAAAATATGGAAGAAAGTTGCCACCGTCTTCTCTGCCGTAGCCCATTCCTGCACATCATCCACGATGAGCACATCAATCGTTTGATAAAAATTGATGAAGTCATTGACCGTATTCTGCCGTTGCGCATCGGTGTACTGCACTTGGAACAACCGTGCTGAAACATAGAGTACACGCTTCTGTGGGTACATTTTCTTTGTCTGCACGCCTATAGCCGTAACCAAGTGCGTCTTTCCGCATCCTGACGGTCCGAATATGAAGAAGGGATTAAACGTAGATTTTCCTGGGTGCTCAGCAATGGAGAGCCCGATAGTGCGAGGCAGTTTGTTTGAGTCTCCCTCAATAAAATTATCGAAAGTCTTTCTGGGGTCCAGCTGTGGATTCAGGTCTTGCGGTACAGCTGCATCCAACACAGTAGGCGTCTTGTTGGCACGTGTTGCAGCCTGCGGTCCTTCAATGTCAGCAGGCCGATCGCTTTCCACATCCTGTGTCAGATTGTGCGACTTATCCGTCATCACTCTGTAAGTGAGCACGACATTGGCTTTGAAGCTTTGCGTCAGCGCCCAGCCCATGAGCTGTACGAACTGCTGCTCCAGATACTCATATACATAAGGGCTCGGCACTTGTACCAACAGGGTGGATGTACCCTCATCGTATTTCTCGAACACGAGGGGCTCAAACCATGTTTTGAAGATCTGCTCCGTGACGTTCTGTCTGATTAATCTGAGGCAGTTGTCCCAAAGCGCCTTATGACTTTGTTGCATCGGGCGTTTCTATTTAATTGATTTTAATTTCAGGTTTGCAGTACGCTATTCTTTTGCGATTGCAGGTGCAAAGTTCGCTATTTTTTCCGAATCAGCCAAATTGGTCAATATCGAAAGCCGTGTTTACAAAGTTCGTAACTTATTCATATATGGAGAATTAAGATGTTTCACAACTTTTCAACACTTTAACCTATTGCAAATATCATTTCACCTAATAATCAGCGAGTTAGCAACTTTTTTACATTGCTAACTCGCCAACTCATATTTAGACAAAATCAAAATTACTTATCTTTTTTGCCAAAAACAGAGAAATGGATATAGCGCTTCGGATGTTCTCTGAAGTCAATCATCAGCTTATCGGCATCACTCATCGTAGCATTCAGATTGTTATAGAGCTGAGGGTCATGCATCAGCAAGCCCAGCGTACCTTCTTTGCTGTTCAATGCATCAGTCATCTGCTGCACATTTGTCAGTGTTTGGTTCACCTTATTCATGGTATTAGCCACGTCAATGCTGTTCAGCTGCCGCGTGAAGCCCTCGGTATTAGTCAACACACCATCGGCCTTGGTGAGCAACTGAGGCAGCTGTCCGTTGAGAGTCGCTGAGAGTTGATTGAGTTGCCGGGTTGTCGAATTGAGATTCATGGTTATGGTTTCAACATTCTGCAAGCTGTTAGCTATAGCCGGACTGGCCAACAAAGCATTCACACTGGCCAGAATGGAATCCAGCTTCGGCAGCATCTTTTCTATCTGGGGCACCATATCCCCCACTTTTCCCATCATGCCCTGCTGAATGGCACCTACGATCGTATCGCCTTTGGAGAGCAGGTCGATAGGGTTGTCTCCTAATTTCAGCTGCAACTGGACGTTGCCCAGTAAATCACTTGAAATCTCGGCACGAGTACCTCTTGGCAAACGCAACCGTGGGTCAACTGCAATCGTTGCTATGATATTTCCCTGATTAGCATAGTCATAGTCCACCTTTTCCACCACGCCTACTTTATAGCCATTGGCATAGATGGGGCTCGAAGCCGACATACCCGTCACATTGTCAAAACGAGCATAATAGTGATCATCTGTTGTGAACAAGGTCAGCCCCTTCAGGTATTGCAGTCCAAAGTACATCAACACGATACCCGTAATGGCAACCAGCGCAATTTTTACTTCATTGGTCAACTTCATAGCTTATCTTTTTTCTTATTTAATCTGTTAGTCTTTTTCTATTTCTCAAATGTCCGAGCTGCTGTCTAAGAGTTTTTTGTTCTCTTGAATTCTTCAATAGCCTCTCGAATGTTCATTTTCTCGCCATCACGGAAAGCGATGACAAATGCCTCGGGAAACTTTTTCCTGAGCTGCTTGCACAACTGATAGATCTCACTATAGTTCGTTGACGAACCCACAGTATATTTCCACAAGCGTCCCTCTCGATAGCAGTCGGCATCTTTCTGTCCTTTCAGACGAGAGTCTGTCTTCTTCATTTTAACGTCGGATGACATAATTTGCACCTTAAACACGATGTCTGAAGCATTTGTGACGGTCTGTTCCTCCGTTGGGCTTACAGGTTCCTCTACTACAGCTGGCTGTTCAACCACAGGAGCCACATCTTCTTTAGCCACATCTTCTCTGGGTTCTTCGACCACAGACACAGCACCTTTGCCATCGTGTTCTTTCTTAAAGGCTACAAAAGCCTGATAGATACCACGCCCCATCAAATCAACATTCGAAGCTTTCGTCAGATAGTTCTTTTCCGAGACCGTCGTGATGTAACCCAACTCCACCAGACATGCCGGCATTGAGGTCTCACGAAGCACGAGGAAAGCATCTTGCCTCACGCCCTTGTTCGGACGACGAGCCGTAGCGCAAGTATATCGCTGTATGAGCTGTGCCAACTCTACACTGAGTGCCATATTCGTCTCATTGATGACTTCAAAGATAAGCGTACTCTCCGGAGAACGCGGATCGTAGCCGGCATAGTGCTGCTGATAGTTATCCTCAAGCGAAATCACCTCATTCTCTCGTTTGGCCGCACTAAGCTTTTCGTTACTGCGACGCATACCCATCGTATAGGTCTCCATGCCCGTAATGGGCTTTTTGCTGGCCAGGGAATTGGTATGGATAGAAATGAACACATCGGCTTTATTTCTGTTGGCAATGGCCGCACGCTCGTGAAGAGGTATAAACACATCGGTCTTGCGCGTATAGATGACTCTCACGTCGGAGCAGTTGCGCTCTACATATTTTCCGAAAGCCAATGCCACGGCCAGATTGATATCTTTCTCCTTAGCACCATGTGCGCAGGCACCGGCATCCTTGCCGCCATGACCGGCATCAATGACCAGCGTATATCTATGCTTTGCAGCCGAGAAAGCTACTGCAAAACAACACATCATGATTAAGAGAGAAACAAATCTTTTTAACCTCATGTACTCATTATTTGCTTATCAATCGCCCTGTTTCCTTTTGTAGGCGTTGCAAAATTACGTTTTCTTACCGAGAAACTCGCGATTCAGCATTCAGTTTTATCATTTATTAAATGTAGTTCAACACCCGCACCACTACAATTCACATCCATAGGCGGATTTTCTTTTGTAAGTGTCAAGTCAACAGCCTCCACGGCAGGATATCGATGAAGTACGGCCTGTGCGATGCGTCCTGCCACATGTTCTAACAGATTTGAAGGTTGTTCCATTTCCACACGAATGAGTTCGCACAGGTCGGCATAGTTCAACGTATCGACCACATCATCGGTCTTCATTGCTTCCATTATATTATAATGTACGCGCAAACATACAATGAACCATCCACCCACCGTTCGTTCCTGTGGCATCACGCCATGATAGGCATAGAGCCGCAGGTCACGAATGAAGATGCTACTCCGCACTGTCTTCATTCTCATTGAGTTCTTGTTCTGCATTTTCCAAGTTGTCGCCCACGTATTTCTTCAGGGCACGCTCCACGCCATTCTTCCAGGTATTGATGTTCTCCGACTGTAGTTGCAACGATGACACAAGTTTTATGACATGATTGATCGGCATGCGATAGCGCAACACGCCTGAGATGAGTTTGGCATAGTTCCAATATTCTGGATTGAACTTCTCAGAGAGTCCCTCAACCGTGGTCTTATAGCCTCGCTTGTTTTCAAACTGGAAGTCATAGCGCTTGGTGCCGTCTGGATTGGTCTGTTTTACAATCTTACCCTTGGTGACTGATTTAGGCAGGATAATACCTTCGTCATCGTCCTGCAGACCAGTGAAAATTTCATAGGGGTAGCCATCGAGCAGTCCGACAAGAGCCACCCATTTTTCCTTATTGTTCTGGAACCGCACCACGTCACACTCCAGTACTTGCGGACGCACCTCTGTCACCTGTGGGCGCTGTTCTGCTGATTGCAGGCACTTTGCCGTGTTCTCTGGCAGGCAAAGCGATTTCTGCACCTCCATCAGGAAATCAGCAGCCTCCTTTGTTCCCACATTGAGTCCCATAGCAGTCAGCACTTCGTCTTGAGCATCTCTTATGTGTTTATGCAACAATTCGAAATCGAACGCAGCCTCGGCTGTAAACGGGTTCTTCACATAAACACTCAAGTCCACACCCTTGCCATTACTAACAGTATTTTTCAACTCCATTGTCTTCTCAAATTATTATTGTGCGCAAAGTTACGAAAAAACGAGTGCAATGCAAAAGAAAATCGGGCTTTTCTTTTGCATTGCCGAGTGCGAGTAACTTCGACATGGCCAAAGTTACGAAAAAAAATTGCAACAATTAACTCATTTTCGAAGATTAACGCATTTTATAAAGGAATCTTGTCTGGGTCTATGCGCTCCAGCTTAAAGCCTGTTCCCGCATCCTGCTGACTGTTTTGGTCTGGTTGGCTTTGCTCCTCAGGTGTGGCTGGAGGTGTCTCATCCTCAGATTCAGATGGAAGTGGTTCCTCCGTAACAGGAATCGTTTGCTCCGACTCTTGCTTTGCTTTTTTCGTCTTCTTCTTTTTAGGCTTCTCTACTACTTTCTGATCGGTAGGATTGTTGCCGTCCTTAATCAACCTGAGGTCGATGTTTTTCTGACTCTCATAGTTTGTGTAAGTGCCAACGAGATTGCCTTTCAGCGTGTCGAGCAACAGCTTGTAGCTGCCGTTCAGATTGTCACTACTACCAGCCTGTGCCGTCCTGTCGTCGAGCGAAAGGCGTATGATGCTATTGGTAGCTTCGATAGTGCCAGCCACGTCGTGACGCTCGGTAGTGCGGCGGAATTTGACACTTATTTGTCCCCATACCGAGTCGATTGTAACCGAGTCGATGGATAGTTGCGCCTGCTGTTGGTCGAACTCTCCGCTCCACGTTCCTTTCAGCAGTTGCGTCATGCGCCACTGCTGATCTTCCTTATCCGAAGAATCCGAGAGTAAATAAAATGCGATGCCGACAACGACAGCCAGCACGGCCACTCCGATGCCGCCCCACAGCAACATCTTACGACTACCATTGCCCTGGTTTCGTGCCTGGTTGCTCTGGTTCTGGCGTCTTTGTTGCTGGGCTTCGCGTTGGCGTTGCTGCTGGGCTTCGCGTTGGCGCTGCTGCTGAGCCTCGCGCTGCTGCTGAGCCTCGCGTTGCCGTTGCTGCTGAGCCTCATGCTGCTGTTGAGCTTCGCGTTGGCGCTGTTGCCGGGCCTCGCGTTCTCGTTGAGCCTCGCGCTGCCGTTGCTGCTGAGCCTGGCGCTGTTCGGCTTCTTGGCGGCGTTGTTCGTCGGCCTGCTGGCGGCGTTGCTGTTGCTCCTCAGTACGCTGTGGACCGCCGAGCAGGTCTTTTGCTGCTGAGGCAAACTGTTTGAAGGTTTCCTCGTCTTTAGTGTATAGTTCTTTCGAGATGCTGCGAAAATCCTTCAGTACCCCCTTCAGCGGAAGCTGGCTGCCGCCGTGGGCATTCTCGTTGTCAAGCAGAATTTTCACCATGCGTTCCACACTGTCGTTGCACGACGCACCGAAGCGCTCGCGCCGCCACAGATTGCAGAGTGTCTTGATGGCATCCTGCTCAGCAGAGTTCAGCTTGTCGGTGTTCTCGTTGATCACCGACAAGCTTTTGCTCCATTTCTGCATTCGCAGCTTGAATATCGATTCTTGCATATTGCTACAGACGGGTTACGACACGCGAGTCTTGCCGATGGTGTTCTTCGACTGCTCGAGTTCTTCTTCCGACTTCACGCCCGTGATGGTCAGTTTGAAGTCTATCTGGTCCTTGTCCACATGGGCATGAACCGAGAGTATGCCCTCCTTGCTGATTTCGAACACCACGGTGACGGGCGTTCCCTTGGGCCATTTCTTCGTGAGCTTCATCTCGTGCTCCTCGAGTAGCGTGCAGGCCTGAACGTCAACAACCGAATCGTTCTCCGGACTGGTGAAGTCGTTCTCGTAGATGCCAAGCACGATGCCCGACTGATTGTCGTGCAGTGTCTGGAACTCCTCCTCGTGGCGAGCCGGCAGCGACGTGTTGGCAAAGATGAGGTTGGCCACCTTCGTCTCTCCGTCATAATCCACTTCAGTGCCATAGGTTTTCGATGTGACGTTGACCACACTGGACTTTGGGCCTCTGATGTTCTTAGGCTTCGTTTCAGTGGTGCCAGTCGTGTAGCTTTCTACAGCAAGCCGATATGCCTCGTTCATCGCATAGATGGCAGCTCCCTTGGCCACGCACTGATCGGGATCGGTGAGCTTAGCATCGCAACCGAACTCTGCGTCAAGACGTTTCTTCACCTGTGGCATGCGGCTTGAGCCTCCCACAAGCAGGAACTCCATCTCGTTGTTATAGCCCTTTTCTTTTGCAATGTCTATCACTTTGTGGGTGGCATCGATGGTCTGGTCGAGATAGGTCTGGGTGAGCTCGTCGAAGAGTGCACGAGAAATCTCGAATCGGGCCGACTTGCCGTCGTACTGCACGTTGCATCGCACCTCGTCTTTGGCCGAGAGTTGCTTCTTCTTCGTTTCAGCCTCAAGAAGCAGCGTGTATTTCAGTTCCTCGTTGTCCATCGTATAGTTGGTGCCGTTCTGCTCGTTGAATTTCTCCAACATGTAGTTGGCCAGTTCTGTGTCCCAGTCAACACCGCCTAAGTGGTGGTCGCCGCCGGTAGCAATGACCTTGATGGCACCATTGTTTACATTGAGGATCGTCACGTCGAAGGTGCCGCCGCCCAGGTCATAGACCAGCACCGTCTTCTTCTCGGTGGTCTTCATGCCATAGGAGATGGCAGCCGCCGTAGGCTCGTTGATGATGCCCAACACATTAAGCCCGGCAATCTCGCCCGCCTGTTTCGTCTGCATGCGTTCTTTCGTGCCGAAGTAGGCGGGACAGGTAATCACCACGTCCTTGATGGGCTCGGGATTGTCTCCCAAATCGTTGGCGTCTTGCACCAGTTTCTTCAGAATGAGCGCTGATATCTCCGACGGATCCAAGTGATAGGGGAACGTATTATTCTCTTTGTCGAAAGCTTCGTCGATGCCGATAGAACGCTTGATGAAGACCACGGTGTTCTGTGGCTCAGTGGCCAGCATACCCTTGGCCTCGCTACCCACGATGGAGTTGTCTTTACTGCTGAAATAAACAGCCGACGGCGTGGTCTGACTGCCTTCGAAATTGGTGAGCACTACTGCCTGGTCGAACTTATCTACCTGTGCGATGCAACTGTAGGTTGTGCCGAGGTCGATACCATAGACGGCACGGGTCTTATCCATTTCTGCCATAATGTATTTTTTTAGTTTATTATAAATGTGTTACTTATGCTTCTTTTTTCTTATAGACCACCACGCGAGCCTGGCGCAGCAGTTTGCCGTCGAGTGAATAGCGGAAGCCGCTGCCCAGACACTCGGCCACTGTAGCTGCGAGCGAGTCGTCGTCGGTCTCAATGGTGCGCATGGCCTTGTGCTCTTTGGGCAGGTAGGGCGAACCTGGCTGTGGGGTGAAGCTCTCAATGGAGTACTGGTCTTCCAGCAGATCGCTGATAGAGAGCAGGTTATTGCTGAGCAGTTGCTTCATGTGCTGCGCGTCGAATTCTGGTGCTTCAGGGACGAAATGGGCATTGGTGTCGGCCAGATGCTCATAAATGCGTATGATGTCCATCACGTAGCCCTTGGCGATGTCGGCCAGCAGCCCTTTCTTATATCGCTGCAGCTCCTCGTGCAGGTCGCGGATGATGCCCTCCTGATAGGCTGCCGTGTCTATCAGTTCAGCCAGATGAGCCATCTGGTCAGTCAGTGTTTTCAGTTCAGACTGCTCTGTCGGTCCGCTCTGTGTGGGCTCACTCTGTGTAGGTCCGCTTTGTGCCGGCTCGCTCTGTGCTGGCTTTGCCTCGTCGGTGGCGACAGGTTCGTCGTTGTGCTGTGCAAACTTGTCAACCCTCTCTTGCAGGGAGCGCAACTCCTCCTTGATGGCGGTCAGTTCTTGTTGTTTGTTTTCGTTGTTCATGTCTCAAAATTGGTTTTTAGATTGTTGTGTATTTTCAATTGTCTTTCCACGTCCACTTCGATGTGCTTTTCGGGGACACTGGTCACTCGCGCTCCTCGGTCGAAGGTGCCGCTATAGACGTTGTAGATACAAACTGTTGCCATATCGTTTTATGTTTGATTTTAATTCAATCGCGTTTCCTCAGTGCTGGTGTCGTGTTTCAAGCTTCCACAGAACCGGCAGGTATAGGTGTCTTTGAAGTGTTTCACCTCCACGTCGTAGTAACTGGTGTGATGCACCTCTACATCCACATCTACACTCTGCCCAGAGGTGGTGCGTCCGCGACGTGTCTCGTGGCTGGTGTGGGTCTCGGCTCGCTGCTCAATGGTAGTGTGAGAGTATTTATGTTCGGTCAGGTCGTAGCTGTCATAGTGGTTGCAAGTGGGACACTTGCCAGCCTCAATTTTGCCTGTCAGCTTGCCGAACGCATACATGCCGCCAAAGAAGAGCACGAGCATCCATATCATGTTCCAGATGCCGGTACTGAAGTTCATCGCGATGAAAGGCACCAGTGCCAAGTAGGCAATGACATGCAGGATGAACAGCAGACCGATGGCCATGTCGGCATTGAGCCGGTAGCTGTATTTCGCAAACGTCACCAACGGATAGAACGGCAGGATGGGCAGGCGAATGAGGATGAAGAACACGAGCCAGATGTAGAAGATGCCCAGCAGAACATTGCAAATCGCGCGCAGCCACCAGGGATCGAACCCAAACCAGATGTCGAGCGTGCGCCGGGTGGTGTCCTGTTGCGCAAAGGGTGCCTCCCACTGATGGGGCGTCACCTTATAGCCCAGCCAGATGGGTATGCGGAACAGCGGGTTATACTGGGTCCAGCTCCACTCCCTCCCCCTATGTTCGAACACGGTATCGACGGCCAAGCTGTCAATGAAGCGCACAGAGGGGTTCCAATAGACTTGGTCATCGCTGCTGTTGTAGAGCTCCATGCGGAACGTGGCTAAGAAGCCGTTCTCCGTAGGCACGATTCCCGTGGCAAAGCCGAACTCCTGCTCCAGCTCTTCAAGTCGTTTACCCTCGAACCCCTCTATTGACGACGAGTAGCGATGCCCCATCACATCGTCGAAGCCGGGGAAAGGATGGTCTTGCGGAATCTCGCCATCGGCAAAGTCCTTTTTGTTGACAAAGCCGCGAAAGCCGCTCTCGGTGGCCACCAGCAGGTTGTGGTTCGCCTCTACCGAGGCCAGAATGGTGGCTTTCGTCGTTTTGGGCAACTTGCACAGCTCCACGTTGCTGTTGCATGCGGAGTTGTAATAAAGTACCGTGCCTTTCTTCAGCGTGACAGTCACAGGCGCCGGGTCGATGACTTGTTCTGTGGAATAGCGCAAATTGTAGATGAAGAACAAGTAGCAGGCTGCCGCACAAATGGCCAGCGATAGCACGTAGCGATGTATAAAGCGCAATTCAAGTCCGGGATTCAGCATAAGCGTTCTTATTTAGATAAGTTAGTCGAAATGTACTCTTGGATTCATCCGGCTGGGTGAGCGCCATTCGATGCCCCGCTCGGCAAGCACCTCAGTCATGCAGCTCCAGTAAGCATAGCAGAAGCCCATGCCCCGTGGCATGCCTTCCAGGCGACGGTCGCATTCCTGCTCCACTTCGTAGTAGTTTTGCTCCCACCACTCGTTGCGCTCAATGGGGTCGCGCTTCATCCAGCGGTCATATTTCTCATTGAAAGCATCAGCCGTCATGTGGTCGGTGTCAATATAGTCTTCCAGCCGCTCAATGTGGCTCTGAATATCTTCCTCAGTGGGGTCGCCCTCCTCAACAGGCTCAGTGGAGCGGTGCACCTGCTCAAGCTGAAAGCGCAAGATGGTGAGCACCAGTCGCGGCACGTCGTATTCGGGCAGCATGCCAAGGATTGCGCTACATGCGAAAGCCTTCTCCATAGGCGATGCTTCGCTGTCGTCTATCACGGGCAACAGTTTCATACATTCTTTTGCCAGCGGGATGTTCTTCCACAGACACATTTCTTCACCGTTCTTGCGCATCTTGGCCGCCAGAACATTCACGCGATCAACAGGTGTCCTTCTTAGCTTATTCATGATGATTCTGAAAATTGACTGTTTCATATTACTTGTTATAACATGATTTTCCATTCACGCAAAAGCATCCCATCGCCCGTCGTCTTCATCTTTAACGATGAGCAGTCCGCCACAATGAATGTCGATCTGGGTATAGGTGTCCACAATGTCTTCGAGCTTGGTGAAGCTATGGCAATCGTGCCTTTTGTCTTGCATGCAGATGATGATGGGTCCTCGCACCTCGCCGTGGCCATAGAGCAGGGTGCCGATGGCGTTGTCGGGCAGGTCTTTCGCCTGTGCGTCACGATCGACATACATCACGAGGGGCTGCTCCAGTTCTGCTTTCTCGGCCACAGCCTGCAGCAGAGGCGAGTAGTGAACGGCATCCAGCCCGTCGGCCCCGATGAGTGTCTGTCCCATCTCTCGATAGGAGCGCATTTTGAATACGTCGGCCTTTTCGATGTCGAGGTGACCAGTGGGCCAGATCACGATGACCATCGGCTCTATGTCGGTTTTCTGCTTCTTGGCCGGTTGCTGGCTTTGCTTTGGCAACGAGGTGGGGAAATAGTGTTCCCAAAGTGGGCGCCAGTAGCGTTCCAGTTCGTCTTTGTGGCGCAGGAGGAAGCCGGGATCGGTGCTGTGCTTCAGTCCGTAGAGCGCGTCCTTGTTGCCCTTGTTGTAGCGGGCAGCACGGAGCCACAGTTCGCAGATTTCCGATTCCGAGGGCTGCAGGTGGGGCGGCAGTTCGTGGTTACGGGCCATGTCGGCCATTTGCAAGATACAGCTTATGCTGCCTAAGCGCACGCCCTCCTGCAAATAGACGAACGACAGTGTCGGGTCTTTCTTGTAGCCCAGCGAACCGTAGTAATTGTTCAGCCACAGATAATAGGCACAGAAGCCGTCGCCCAGCTGCATGCCTCGGTGCAAACGGCAATCAATGTCTTCATGCAACTGTTGCTGATCTTCTTCACTCATTTCGTTGAACACATCGTCATCGGTATCGGCCTTATAAATCAAGCACGACACGACACCCTTCCTGATGCCCTCTTCCATGATTTCATTGCTGAGAGCGTTGTTGCCCCGTTCTTGATAATAACAGGCCAGATAGATGCAGGCATCGGCTTCACCCTCATTCATGGCGCGTTCGAAACAGGTGGCAGCCTCTTCATCCCTGTGCAGCTCTTGCAACGACCAGCCCTGTAGTGTATGCCAGTTAGGATCGGCATCGCGCTCAGTTGCCAGCCGCTCCTTGATTTCCTGAAGCACCATCTCTGGCTCGGCTTTGCGGAATCGTCCGTAGATGCGCTGTTGGGTCAAGACGAAAGCTCCCAACTCACTACCCCGGGCAACGGCCTGTTCAAGGAGGTGTCGGCTCTCGTCGATGTCCATCGTATCTGTAGCCGTGTCGCCAAATCCTATCATCACGCCGAGGGCCGCCTGAGCATCGGCCACGTGGTCTTTGCTGGCCACAAACAGTTTCTCGGCCTTTAGCAGGGCCCCGTCGAAGGGATTAAAGTAGAACAGCCAGCGCCCATAGGCATATTGGGCATAGGGGTCGCCTGCCTCACTGGCCTGACGCAGCATGGCCACATCGTCGGCGGTGAGGTAGCACATGCGGTCTTTGAGGAGGAAGCGACGCAGAAAACGGCGGTCGTGGGTGAGTTGAAGGGGATTGTCCGTCATAGCTAACAATTTTATTTCAAACGCACACGGCTGAGCACGCTCATTGGCACCTGGCGCTCATCTACAAACTGCCATGCATCAATCATGTAGCCGCCGTGGGCCTTAATATTGGCTTCAATCAGGTCCATGAGGCCGCCTATGACTTCACGGGTGTCAACAAACATATAATCTGGAGTTTTAGGCAACTCTACAAAGAGCGTGTCCTTACAGAGATCACAATCTTTCAAGGCTTCTGCCACATTTTCAAGCTTAGTAGTTTTTTCCATAGTCTCATTCGAGTTAATAGAATTAATAAATTGTTTTCGGCAAATTTAACAAAAATTACCCGATTTCATCGACAAAAAAAAGTCCGAACGAGGTCGTTCGGACAAAAAGGCGCAAAGTTTTTACAGGTTAATGCTGTTTTTTGATTTATTGGCGCATGTACTCGCCGGGCAACACGCCCGTAATCTTGCGGAAAGCACGGCGGAAGGTGGTGATGCTCTTGAACCCCGACTGTATGGCGATATACTCCAACGAGACGTCAGGATGGCTTTTCATCATGGGTATGACACTACGCTCGATGCGCAGGCGATTAATGTAGTCATAGAAAGTGGTGTGAAGCTCGGTCGAGAGATATTCGCTCAGATAGGTGCGATTGGTGTTGAGGCGTGCTGTGATGTCGCTCGTCGTGAGCTCGGGGTTAAGATAGAGCTTGTCTTCGTCCATGAGCTGTTCCAGTCGTCCGGCAAGAATGTTCGAGTACCGCTTCTGTGTGGTTGCGGTGTTGACAATGGGTTCGGGCGCTGGCAGGCGCGTGGGGCGCAAGCGGTTGATGCCACAGAAAGTGAAGTGCCAGCACAAGAGCGATAATATATAATATAAGGTGTCGCCAAGGGCCGTGAGGTCGTCGGCAATGGCCCACCACACATGCTGGCAGATGAAGAAGGCAACGAAGATATAGCCCATCCACGAAATGTCAACGTCTTCCAGGTTTGAATAGTTCTGACGGATGGCTTTGCTGTATGCAATGCCTTTGTAGAGCCCCGTGAGATAGATGCCCCAGGCGAAACTGACGAAGAACACGGTGTAGAGGGTGGAGAGCCACTCGGCCTCAAAGAAAATGTGGATCACGAGAAATGCAACGAAGGGCACGCTCATCCATACAGTGCGGCGGCAGTTGACCCATCCGGTCATGGTGAACTCGAAAATGAGCAGGGCGAAGGTCAAGGCTCCACAGCCGTCAATGAAGAAGATGTGGCTGAGCATGCTCTTAGTATCGCCCCCTGGCAGATATAAAAGAAGGTCTTTCAGCGTGCTCAGGCCCCACCATATGAAGATGTAGCCCAGCAGGCGCTGTAGCCTGGTGGGAGGGGTAAAATGCCGTAACAGCTCATTGGCGCGTAATGCATACCAGCATACACTCACGCCTATGAAGAATATAGGGAATGCTTCCATGACTTTTATCGATTGTTCGTTTAATCGGGAGTTGAATGATGTGCAAAGATAGTGCTTTCTGTCGAATTGAGCAATCCGACAAAAAAATATGTTGTAAAAAATTGCGAAAAAAACGAGTGCAACGCAAAAGAAAACCAATTTTTCAGTTGTTTAATGCCTGAATCAGAAACTATTGCGTAACTTTGCAGCGAGAAAGGGAAATCCACACACTATGCATCTTGACATCAACGACGAGCAGTCGCTCATGAACGCAGGCATCCGCGTGACAGCCAACAGGCTGCGCATCTGGCGACACGTGCGTCACAGCTTTCAGGGGGCTTTCAGCCTGGCCGACCTTGAAGCTGCATTGCCCACACTCGACCGTTCCACCCTGTTCCGCACACTGACACTGCTGAGCGAGGCCCACCTCTTGCACGACATTGACGACGGTTCCGGCTCGCAGAAATACTGTGTGTGCCATCTCGACGATACACGCCACTGCACGGGACACGTGCACCTGACCTGTCACAGCTGCCACCGCACCTACTGTCTGCCCAACGTGAAGATTCCGCCTGTGGCACTGCCTGAGGGATTCGTTCCCGACGAAACAGAATACGTGGTGAAAGGCATCTGTGCGGAATGTGCAACACTTTTGAAGAATAAAAAAAACAACTAATACAAAAAAAAATGAAGAAACTACTTCTCACCTTGTCATTTGCCATCATGACGATGGCTATCATGGCTATTCCTGCCAAGCCCAACCTTTGGAAGACCATCAAACTGAACGACGGCACCGAAGTGCGCGCACGTCTGTGCGGCGACGAGCATGTCCACTTCTGGCAGACCGAAGACGGACGACAGTTCGTTGAAGACGGCGACCAGTTCACTGCCATCACAAAGCAGCAGTTGCAGCTGCGCACAAAGGCCCGCCGCAGCTCAAAGACAGCACCACGCCTGAAGTCACCTCTTCGTGTTTCTATAGGCGAGCGAACTCACTACACCGGCAAGAAGAAGGGCATCGTGATTCTGGCACAATTCACCGACGTGAAGTTCCAGACAGCCAACAATCTGACAAGATACAAGCGCATCATGAACGAAGCCGGCTACAACGAGGGCTCGTTCAAGGGGTCGGTGGCCGACTACTTCAAGGAGCAAAGCGCCGGACAGTTCGAACTCGACTTCGACGTGGTGGGGCCCTACACCATGAGCAACAACCAGAAATACTATGGCGCCAACGACTCCCAAGGCAACGACATGCGTGCCGAAGCGATGATCAAAGAAGCCTGTCAGCAGGCAAATGCCGAAGTGAACTTCGCTGACTACGACTGGGACGGCGACGGCGAGGTGGACCAGGTGTTCGTGCTCTATGCCGGCAAGGGCGAGGCCGACGGCGGTACTGCCAACACCATCTGGCCCCACATGTACACACTGAAGGAAGGAACCGGCAGTTCCATTACGCTCGACGGCGTGGTGATCGACACATACGCCTGCAGCAACGAGATCGATTCCTATGGTTCCATCGAGGGCATCGGATGCTTCTGCCATGAGTTCAGCCACTGCATGGGCTTCCCCGATTTCTACGACACCGACTACAGCGGCTGGTTCGGCATGGGCGATTTCGACCTGATGTGCTCGGGCAGCTACAATGGTGCGACCTTCCTTCCCGCTGGTTATACAGCCCACGAGAAGATGATGTGCGGATGGAAGGAACCCATCGTGCTCAGTGACTCCAGCTTGACGGTGACCAACCTGCAGCCCATGAGTAAACATGGCGACACCTATATCATCTATAACGACAACCATCCCGATGAGTACTTCATGATAGAAAACCGCCAGAAGACTGGCTTTGATGCCGGTTATCCTGCCAAGGGACTGCTGATCACTCATGTTGACTTCGACAAGACCATTTGGGAATACAACATTCCCAACACGAAAGTCACCAGCACGTCAGATTATTACAAATACTACCATTTTCCCCTCAACGACCACCAGCGCATGAGCTTCCTGCATGCCGACAACACGGAGAGCAGCTACAACATGTCTTCCGACCTCTATCCCTACGGCAAGCGCGACAGCCTGTCGGCCACTTCCACTCCCGCAGCCAAGCTCTTTAATGCCAATTCCAAGGGAACGAAGACCGTTGACTGGGCCATCACCAACATCACGCAGAACAGCGATGGCACCATGAGCTTCAAGTATCGAGCACCTGGTAAAAAAGAGGAAGGAGAAGATTCTGAAAAGCCCGACACCACCTCACATGCCGGTGACTACGTGTTCTATGAGTCGTTCGACAACTGTAGCGGCAATGGAGGCAACGATGGGTTGTGGAGCGGAAGTGTCGCCAACAAGCCACTGGCCGACACCGACAACGAGGGATGGACGGCTCTCAGCGACAAGATGTACAGCGGCAACCAGTGCGCCAAGTTCGGCACCACAAGTGTTCTGGGCGCAGCCACAACTCCGGCCATCACCCTGAACGGAAAGGGTACGCTCACCTTCAAGGCTGGTGCATGGAACGCGACAAAGGATGGCACCCAACTGCTGGTAGAATCAGACAATGCCACCATCACGCCCTCCGAATTCACCATGAACAAAGGCGAATGGACGGACTGCACTGCCACCATCGAGGCATCAGGTACTTTCTACATTACTTTCACCCCTGGTCAGCGTTTCTTCCTCGATGAGGTGAAGATTGTGAGCGATGCTACAACAGGCATTCAGTCGATGAAGCCCACAACTACGTCAACGGCCTACCGCATCTATTCGCTCGACGGCCGCTACCTGGGCACCAATCGCGAGGCCCTGCCCCGTGGCATCTATATCATCAACGGAAAGAAGGTGGTGCGCTAAGCGCCATCTTCTTTTCTGTTTTCTTTTTCTTAACATCTCAGCAGTCATGAAATCACTCCTCACCCGCCGCACCATCCGCAAGTATTCGTCGCGCGATGTTACTGAAGCGTTGCTGAACCGCCTGCTCAACGAGGCTGCCCGCACACAGACCATGGGCAATCTCCAGCTCTACAGCGTGGTCGTCACCCGTTCAGCCGAAATGAAAGAGCGCCTGTCGCCTGCCCACTTCAACCAGCCGATGGTGAAGGAGGCACCCGTGGTGCTCACCATCTGTGCCGACTTCAACCGCACCTCGCAGTGGGCACGCTGCCGAAAGGCTGAACCTGGCTATGACAATTTCCTCAGCTACATGAACGCTGCCACTGATGCACTGCTCTACACGCAGACGCTCTGCAATCTCATGGACGAGGAGGGACTGGGCTACTGCTACTTAGGTACCACTGTCTATATGCCCCAGGCAATCATCGACACGCTGCAGTTGCCCCAGCTGGTCATGCCCGTGGCCACACTCACCGTGGGCTGGCCTGCCGAAGAGCCTGCCCTCTCCGACCGTCTGCCGTCAGAGAGCTTCGTACACAGCGAGACTTATCGAGACTACACTCCCGAGGCCATCAATGCGTTCTACACACCGAAGGAGCAGTTGCCTGAGAACCGTCATTTTGTGGAGATTAACCACAAGGAGACACTGGCCCAGGTGTTCACCGACATACGCTACACGAAGAAGGACAACGAAGCCATGTCGGCCACGCTGCTCGACACGCTCCGCCAGCAGGGATTCATCTAAACTGTTTCACACGTTGCTTTAGGATAGTTCATGTCGTGATTTAGGATAGATCACGACATGATTTAGTTTATATCATCTTGTGATACAGGCTGAATCGTGATGTGACATAGCTTAAAAGGCAAGATGACTTTGGCGCTGTGTCTGCTCGAACGAAACTGAAACGGAGTGACAGCAACACACACGCTCTTTACAGGAAAGTTTCAAAACATCTGCTCCATCTGCTCCCATCTGCAACCGTTTGGATACCAGTCACTTACGAGCGGAGCAGATGCTTTTCATCTGTCACCATCTGCTCCGTCCGTAAGTTCCTACAAATCAACACATTACGCATGAGGAGCAGATGGAGCAGATGTCTTTCAAACTTTTTTCCATTTGCTTGCAATTTGCCTATAAGCTGGGCGCAGGTTAATTCTAAAGTTCGCCATTTACAAGAGTCGCTACTTTTTTATTATTAACTCTAAAAAGCAAATGTCGTTTTTTCATTTTCTGTTTTTCTCTTCAGATTGCAACACCTTCATAAACTCTTTCAGCCTGAGCACCAGCAGTTTGGGGAATGTAATGTCGCGAAGAACATTGAAGTGCGAATCGTCCGACACAATATAAGTAGCACCAGCAGCAAAGGCACAGTCCACGAACTTGTTATCATCGGGGTCAGCGGTGATGAGGTTCCAATGGTAGTAAGTGTCGATGAATTCCACATAACGGCTATTCATCATCATACGGATGACATTTGTGGCTACTTCCACCGAAGCCATTTGGGCAATCATCTCCTCATATTCTGCCAATATTTCGTTGGTGACGCAGAGCGTGTATTGCCCATTCTGAAATCCTTTCCAAACGGGATAGGCATTGCCGCTTCGCGAAATAGAGGCAAGAAGGCAGTTGGTATCGAGGACGATCTTCTTATTTAGCATACTTGTATGGTGTGCGAAGATGTTCTTTTAGGATGGCCTCATTCTTTTCCTGATCCCAGAGGCCAGCCTCCCAGAGCCTGTCCATAGCTTCCTCGGCCTTGCGGGCATAGAAACTGCTGATAACATCGCGGAGTTCTTCCGCTTCTTCGTCAGTCTTGATATGTTCCAAAAGTCGCAGAATATCCATCTGCACCTTGCTCAGTGGGGTTCTTAATTGTTCCATATTTGTTGTTTTTATTGTCCTAACATCGACAAAGGTACGAAGTTTTTTCAAATAACAATGCCGGAAGCAACAATTTTCAATATACTTTTTATCTCGTAAAATAATGTAATGAATGCTTCCTAATGGCTTGAGAGTTCCAGTATAGCCGGCTTCAGGAAGGGAGAATGGGCGCGAATGGTGATTTCGCTGTCTGATGCAACGGGGGCTATATAGGCCACCAAGCGACCGTTATGCACGCGCAACCTGTTGGCGCTGCGCTGCTGACGGCCTGCCACTGAGGTGTCCATGATGTTTCCGTTCTCCATGCCCAAGAGGCGTGCACCGCGAACCATGAGTGTCACCTCATTGTCGGCATTCTTCACCAACCGCCCGTCTTCATCCACCACTTCAATAAAGACATGGGCCACCGAATCGGTGGTCACACGCAAGGCATAGGGGGCCTTGGTGGTTGCTATCTCATACGAAGTGCCATTGTCGGCTTCGCATCTCAATGTTCCTGCCGCATAGTTCACATCCCAATAGCGGATGCCAGTGCCCTCGTCGTACTGAGCCGTCTGCGCCACGGGCTTGCCGTTGAGCAACAGCCGTGCATCAATGCCGTTGGTATAGCACACCACGCGCACAGTCTGGTCTTCGTTGTAGTTCCACACATCATCAGCGTATGGTGACACCCAGTAGGAACGACGGTTGTTCTGTCGCGAGCCCTCACGCTGTGGTCCTACGGGATAGGTGCCAATGTAGCACATGGGCTTGTCGCTCCAGAGGGCCGTGCGATACCAGCCGTTGGGCTTGCGCTGTCCGGCCAGGTCGAGCAGACCGGCTGACGAGCCACGGGCAGGCCACACTCCGCTCTCGCCCAGATAGTCGATGCCCGTCCAGAGGAACTGACCGAAGATGTGGTCCTTCTCACTCACAGCCCGCCAGGCGGCCAGGTCGTGACGGTTCTCCGATCCGTAGATGACACGCTGAGGATATTTCTGATGGTCACTGTCGTAGCGGCTCTCGGTATAGTTGTAGCCCACCACGTCGATGGCACCGGGATAGGCCGTCTCGTTCGACATCACCACTCCGGCCAGCGCCCCCGTCGTGGGACGCGAGCTGTCTATCTCTTTCACAATCTTGGCCAGTCGCTGGGCAATGCGCCCTATGCGCTCGGCATGGGGCTGATCGGGCTTGTAGCCACCATAGGCTGGCTGAGTGAAGTCGGTTCCATTACCATTCAGCACGGGATGAGAGTAAGGATCGTTGGGATAGTCCACCTCATTGCCGATGGACCACATGAAGATGCTGGGGTGACAGCGGTCGCGACGCACCATGTCGGCCACGTCGCGGTCTATCCATTCTTCGAAATAGGTATAAGTGCCTTGAAAGCCCGGTGCGCCTTGGTTCCATCCTTTCATCCACTTGCGTTTCGGGAACTCCCATTCGTCTGAAGCCTCATCCATGACCAGCAGTCCCAACTCGTCGCACAGGTCGTAGAGCTCGGGCGCATGGGGATTGTGGCTCATGCGGATGGCATTCACGCCAATGGCTTTCAGTTCCTGCAGCCTGCGCTTCCACACTGCCTTGGGCACCGCCGTGCCGAGCACGCCGGCATCGTCGTGCAGACACACGCCCTTCACCTTCATCCACTCACCGTTGAGCGCGAACCCACGGTCTGCCGAGAACTGAAGCGTGCGCAGTCCGGCCTTCACCTCCGAGCGGTCACCATTCTCCAGTGTAGTGGTCAATGTATAGAGATAGGGATGATCAAGCGACCATCGCTGCGGCTGACTCACCGTGAGCTTCACGGTCTTCTTCTCTTTCGGTCCGATAGTGGTCTTCGCAGTAGCCACCGTCTTACCTACGGCATCGGTTAGGGTGACCACAGCCTTCAGCTGAGCTGTGGCAGAAACCGTCTTCTCAGTGGCAGTCTCCACATCCACCTCTACCACGGCTTTCTTCTTGTCGATGGAGCGCAGCCGGTAGGCCGTACCCCATTGTGCCAGATGCACCTTGGGAGCTTTCACTATCCACACGTTGCGGTAGATGCCCGAACCTGTGTACCATCGCGAGTCGGCCTCCTGTGAGTGATCCACGCGCACGGCCACCACGTTCTTTCCCTTTTTATTTAGATAAGGTGTGAGGTCGTAGAGGAACGAAGCAAAGCCACTGGGGCGCTTGCCCAGCAGATGGCCGTTGAGATAGACCTCGGAATGGTTATACACGCCTTCGAAATAGATGAAGAGCCGCTCGTCCTGCCCGGCGCTATAGGGGAGCACTTTCCTGTACCACCCCACTCCACCAGTCAGATAGCCCTGACACGAGCCTTTGTCGGGCGACATAGGCAGTTCTATTCCCCAGTCGTGAGGCAACCGCACTTGCCGCCACTTCGAGTCGTCATAGTCAGGCAGTCGCATGTCGGCATGCTCGGCAATGTTCCATGCGCTGTCTATGCGCAGAAATCGCCACTCATCATTCATTTTCTCGGCCTTGCCGAAAGACACCTGTGCCGTCATCTGCGCGGCAACCAGCCATCCTGTCAACAGAAATAATATTCTTTTCATAAGCATAGTTTGGTTTTGTTGCAAAAATACATAAAAAATCTACACCTTCATAACTCTTTCTATAAAAAAAATGCAAAACTGTTCTCACTACAGTCTTGGCAGTTCCACATTGAGGCTTAACGTGGATTAGAACGAATCTCGCCACAACAAAAAAAACGACTCCCGTCTATTCGTCCAATGCTTTGAACTGGATAGACGGGAGTTGTCTTTTCTATGCGAATTACAGATTACTCAATCATCACGGGCTTATACTTCGGAACGAGTGCCTTCATGATGCACCAACCGATGAGATAAGCCACAGCGCAGATGCAGAATACAATCATGTAGGCGGCAGGCTTGCCGTCGAAGCCCATGAAAGTGAAAGCATCGCCCTGTTCGGCAGCCCAGGTGAAGAACTTACCCGAACCTTTGTTGATGGCAAACGAGCCCAGACCGCCAGCCATAGAGCCAATGCCAGTGATGGTGCCGATGGTCGATTTGGGGAACATGTCGCCAATGGTAGAGAACAGATTGGCCGACCAAGCCTGATGTCCGGCACCAAGCAGGCCAATCAGTATTGCAGGCCACCATGCGCTATAGGCTCCGAGGGGCTGGGCAAAGAGGCCCAGCAGGGGGAAGAAGGCGAAGATGAGCATAGCACGCATACGGCCCAGATAGGGGTTCATGCCGCGTGTCTCAACGAAATACTTGGGCAGATAGCCACCGCCGATGGAGAGCACGGTGACGATGGCATAGAGCGTGAAGATGAGTGCGATGCCCATGCCCGAGTCGCTGGTGTAGCCATACTGGTCGCTGAAATAAGCGGGTGCCCAGAACAGGAAGAACCACCACACGCCGTCGGTCATCAGCTTGCCTACGATGAACGACCAGGTCTGTTTGAAGGTGAAACATCTCCAGAAAGAGATGGTCTTCTCCTCCTTAGCCTCCTGCTTGTTCTGAACTTCGGCAATGTCGGTATCCTGCTCAATGTAGTTCAGCTCAGCCTGATTCACATTCTTGCTCTTGTGAGGTTTGTCGTAGAGCCAGATCCAAAGCCCCATCCACACATAGCCGAGCACACCGATGATGATGAAGGCCATCTCCCAACCCCAAGCACGGGCCAGAAGGGGAATGGTGGCCGGAGCTGCCAGAGCACCTACCGAAGCGCCGCTATTGAAGATGGAAGTGGCAAAGGCGCGGTCTTTCTTGGGGAAATACTCTGCCGTCACTTTGATAGCAGCAGGGAAGTTGCCTGCCTCGCCCAGAGCGAGAATCATGCGGCAAGAGAGGAATAGCCACACCGAAACGGTGGCAATGGCGACGGCGGCATCGCTACCTGCCTGAACGAGGCGAAGGGCTTCAATGCTGTCGTAGCCCTCGATGGTCATGGCTGCCCAGCCGCAACCGGCATGGAGCACAGCACCTGTTGACCACACGAAGATGGCAATGAGATAGCCCTTTTTCGTGCCCATCCAGTCGATGAACTTGCCTGCGAAAAGATTGGCGAGGGCATAGAAGATGGAGAACCATCCGGTGATGGTGCCGTAGTCGTCATCGGTCCAGTGGAATTCAGGAGCGATGAAGTCCTTCCAGGTGAGAGAAAGGACCTGACGGTCCATGTAGTTGACGGTGGTTGCCAGGAAGAGCAACGCGCAGATGACCCAACGGAAATTGGACATCTTAGTAGTTTGTACTGGTGTCATGAGGTCGTATAGATTTTATTTCGTTACTGCGTTATGATGGTAATATCACTATCAGGTGACAACGTCATTTCTACATTATTTAATATCAATCACGGGAATCTCGTCCTTATCGTTGTAATAGAGGTTCTCACCAGCCATACCCCAGATGAAGGTATAATAGTAGGTACCGGCAGCTGCGTGGATGCTCCATTCAGGGCTCATGATGGCCTGCTCATTGTGCAGCCATACCACGCGGCTCTCCTGTGGTTCGCCCATGATGTGGGCAATGGTCTGCTTCTCAGGCAGGTTGAAATAGTAGTAAGCCTCGATGCGGCGACCGTGAGTGTGAGGAGGCATGGTGTTCCATGCTGCGCCCTCGTTCAGCTGAGTCAGACCGAGCTGCAACTGGCAGGGGCCTTCTTCGAGCACATCGTTCACAATGAGCTTATAGACGGTACGGT
The DNA here is from genome assembly GCA_002372235.1 of Prevotella sp. UBA3675. Taxonomy (GTDB): domain Bacteria; phylum Bacteroidota; class Bacteroidia; order Bacteroidales; family Bacteroidaceae; genus Prevotella. Next base: position 30,914 of record DFJI01000014.1, read on the forward strand.
TGTTGCACTCTGCCAGCGAGCCTACGGGGCCCCAGACAGCAGCCTTCAGCGAGCCCTTGCGACCGTCGAGCGTAATCCACTGGGTCTTGTAGTGCTTGTGGGCAGTGGCTGAGTTCAGATAGAACTTGGCAGGCTTAGCAGCATCCTTTGAGCGGAACTCCACGACCTTATTCACGTCCTTGTCCTTGCCGATATGTCCGCGACCGATATACAGGGCCTCTTTAGGTGAAAGGGCATACTCTTTTCCGTCAACGATAACCACGCCATCGCCTTCGCCACAGTTCACCACGCCGAGCTCGCGGTTGTAGAGGAAGTACTTCTCCTTGATGGTCTTATCCACATCAAGTCCCAACTCCAGGAAGTTCTCCAAACGGAGTGTCTTCGTCACAGGCATGGCTCCGCCGAAGATGAAGCGGTCGTAGTGAGAGTAAGTGAGGTGAATCTTGTCGGCCTCCATCACTTTCTCCATGACAAAGCGGTCGCGAAGGGTCTTCGTGTCATAGTGCTTCACGTCTTCAGGATGACAAGCCGTCTGGAACTTCACGTCTTGCTGGGCCTGCAAGCTCAGCGCGCCCATGAGAAGGGCAAAAGAAAGAATTGTCTTTTTCATTTTATAATGATCGTTATTACGTTATTTTTCAGTTCTTATTGATTTACGTTATTTTTCTGTTCTTATTGATTTACGTTATTATCGGTTCTTAATGATTATGCATTCTTTTCCTCAGCGGTGATGCGCATGCGGTTCCACACCATCATGCCGAGGGTGATAATGGTCAGCACACCCATGCCTATCCACTGCAGATACTTCACGCAGGCATAGATGACATAGCCGAAGAGTGAAGAAGCGAAGTCAAGCGCACCGCCTTCGAAGCCCTCGGGAATCTTGGCAGCCGAAGCCGTCGGGTCGGTCTTATACACCTCGTTGGCTGCCAGTGTGAAGGCCGAAGCCATGTCGGTCACGAAATAGAGGCCAATGACCAATGCCACAAGACCAACAATCAGACTCTTCACCACATTACCTTTCGTATAAGGAAGAATGAGGGGGAACAGATAGAACATGCCGGCCAGCGATGCCAATGGCAGGAACTGGTTGCCGGGCAATTTCACCGCAATGGCCAGAATGACAGGAATGAGGATGACGGAGCACACGAGAGTAGTTGGATGGCCGATGACCAGTGCAGGCGACATGCCAATGTGTACCTTCATGCCACCGAAGCGCTTCTTTGCCACTTCCTGCGTTTTCTCAGCAATGGGCTTCAGTCCCTCAATGAACAGCGAGGTGATGCGGGGGATGAGCTCCATCACGGCACCCATCGTCACACCGAGGAACAGCACTTTCTTGATGTCGAGCTGAGCAGCCAAACCGATCAGTGCGCCCACAATCACGCCCAGCACCAGCGGTTCGCCCAACACGCCAAACTTCTTCTTCAGGCCCTCGGCGTCGATGTCAATCTTCGAGAATCCGGGAATCTTGTCGAGCAGCCAATTAATGGCTACGGCAAATATCGTGAAGCTTTGGCAGAACGGCTGCGGTATGGAGATGCCCTGCAGATTGTAATGTTTCTGGAACTTCTCTGCCGTCACATCGGCCATCACCATCGTTATGATGTAGCACACGATGGCGGCAAAATAGCCCCACAGCAGACTCTGATCCATCACGAAGTAGGCAACGGCACCGATAAAGGCGAAGTGCCAATAGTTCCACAGGTCGATATTGATAGTGCGTGTGGTCTTGGTGAGCAACATCACTATGTTCACACCCAGGCAGATGGGGATGATCAGCGCACCGACAGCCGTGCCATAGGCCACGGCAGCGGCAGCAGGCCATCCCATGTCAAACACTTTGAGTTGAAGATCGTAAAGTTCGGAGATGGTCTTCAGCGGACTGTCAAAATTATTGGTGAGCAGTGCGGTCACGATGCCCAGTCCCACAAAGCCGACACCTACATAGAGGCCGCTCTTGAGTGATTTTCCGAATGTCATGCCAATGCAAAGACCGATAACAGTAAAGAGGATGGGCATCATCACCGATGCGCCCAGACTGATAATGTAACTAAATACTTGTTCCATTTTTATCGTTGATTTGTTTGTTTTAAGTCGGTTTTGCTGCAAAAGTACTAATTATTTTCCAATAATCAATACGAATTAGCTGAAACTTTTCGAATTAAACAAGCAAAGTCGATAAAAATGGAACAAGCTGTTACGAATCTATTACTCCGAGAATTGTTCTTCGTCTATATGGAAGTTTGAATCGATGATGGTCTCCACGAGTTGCGGATGCTCGCCGTGGTCGTTGTAGAAATCGAGGAACACCATGCCGAAGTCAGCATAATCCTTCAGTTCCACATTCTCACGCAGCACCTTGTTCAGCGGACGGCGAATGTTCTTAGCCTTGCCACCCCAAGCATAAGCGTAGGGGATGTGGCGGCGAGGCGACCACGACACCGAGTTGAACGTGATGTACCACTTGTCGGGGTTGTCGTTCTCAAAAGCCTCGCGGATGTTGGTCTCCACCAGCTTCTCTTTCTTCCAGGTCTTAAACTCCTTATAGACATCCTCCACGTGGAAGCAATCATAGTCGAACACGGCATTGTCCGTGAACTTCAGCAGCTTGCCGAACGGACAGTCTTCCTGACGACGGATGACAAGAATTTTGCCTCTCACCTCGTCGAGTGTGGTGCGGGCGTCGAACTTCTCAACAAACCGATGCGGATATTTATTGATGAGCGCCATATAGTTCTTCGTCAGTTCGGGATTCCACTTGCCGCCACCGTCGATGCCAATCATAGCAATGATGACCTCCGACGGATGCTCTGTAAGGAACTGGTCCCACTCCACCATCGTGCTGTCGAAGCCTTCGCGTGTGGCAAACGTATGGCCGTACTTGAGATTGTTCTTCAGACGGATATCGAAGGCACGAATGCCGTCGCGCAACTGATCAGGCACCGAGAAGTTCTGCGTGTGGGCAGAATTCACGATGACCGACTCCTCCAGCGAGGCCGTACCGGCATCGTGGGTTCCCGGTATGGAGATGGTGCTCACAGGACGCTCGCCATCAAGCTTAGCCATCCACTCCGAATAGGACGGATAGACCCTCGACACATACATCAACGTGACCCTGCCACGCTTCTTCTGCTCAATGTATATGCGGCACTCGCGACCGTTAACCTCGGCACGTCCCTCAATACTATATGTAGAACGCGAGCGGAACGACTTGATACCCATCTGCGTGAAGTTCTTCGCATCCTTGCCTTGATTGATGAAGAAATCGTCAATCTCCAACTTCACGGGCTTCTTCGTGCCGAAGATGCGGCCACGCAGGTAGAGTGTCAGCTTGCCACAGAGGGCATAGTTCAGCATCTCCGGATACCACTGATTAGGCAACTGATTGATGGCCAGATGCGATTTCCACCAGTTACCCGTGCGGAAATTGGCTTTATGGCCTGCTGAAATCTCGAAGCAGCCTTTGGAATCGATTTCAACAACCTTGCCGCTATACAGTCGGCCTTCGGTGTCCTGCTGAGGACTGACGTAGCCGTCCTTCAGCTCATACCAGCCGTACTTCCCTTCAGGGCCGCGCACCAAGTCGCATCCTTCAATATCAACATCGTAAATGTCGGTATGATATTTGCGCGTCTTACCCATCGTCTCCAGATAAGAAGGACCTTTGTCCAGATTGCTTTCGGGCTTGGTGTCGTGCATATCCTCAATCTGCTTTGCGGTCAGTGCAGCCGTGATATAGTACTGTCTGTTCTTACCGTTATAGCGATACTCTTTCTTACGTCCGAAGCAGTAGCCCACGTAGGTGTCCACATTTCCGAAAGTGTTATTGACTTTCAGACCACCATAATTATAAAAATAGTTGCTGAAAGAGGCAGTGACGCCTGCGCGCCAACGGTTGAAGTTGAACGTAAGGCTGGCACGGAGGAAAGTATTCAGCGTGAAGCGGGTATCGCTTCTGTGATATTGGAAGTCAATAGGTTTATAATCACGATTGTCGTATTCACGGCAAAGAGCGCTCAGCTCATTGGCAAACTCATAGGCCAGACTGTTTTCATTGTTCCAGCGCACGTATTTCAAGCTGGGCGAAACGCTGGCTGAGAGTCCCAGCAGCACTCGGCGGGAGAATGCAAGGTTGTAGGCATAGCCCAACTGCAAGTGCCAGTCGTCGATGACAGTCTCGGTAGGTATCTGGTTGGCCAGAACCGACTTGACGAAATTGCCCTCTCCAATGCTATATTTATTAAGGTTTGCCCATCCTTGACGCAAATACGAAGCGAATTCGTTATGGAAGGCAGTCGGATTATCCTCGCTCAGTTGGGCCAGACGGTCCCATTCTGCGTCGCTGAGCAGCGAGTTACCATTGCCGTCTTCCAAGAATGCCGCTCCTAAAGAAGTAAACAGCATCGACATGTCGCACTCTACTTTCTGGCGCGTATATCCTATACCCACGATGGGCGTACCCTGCGAGCGCAACTGTATGGCACCATTCGTGAAGGCTGCCGGATTGGAATATTTCTTGTGATTGATGAAATAATTGATGTTGACACCTGTCAGACTGTTCTTGATGTAGTCACCCATGTTGACTTCGGCTTCCTGGAACAAATCCTTGAAATCCATCAGTCCAAGGTCTGGGTCATTATAAGTCAGTTTCCTAATCATGAAGTCGCCTCCTGTGCGTCGGCGAATCAGGTCGATATTGAACAGATGCGAGTTGATAGACAGCGTGAACTCACTCTTGCGACTGGCGGGCCGACCAATGGAGCTCAGGTCTATGGTGGTGCCTAAGAATATCCAACGCCAGCCGAAGTACGGTCCCAGACGGTTGCTCACTCTTGACCGCATATTGAGTTGCATGCCTTCAGGCGTATTCAAATTCACCCACTCAAAGGAGGTCGTGTTTTGCAACTGTGCAGCCCAGTTGTAGAATGACGGAACGCAGTATCTCGGATCGGAGGCACTCCAGTTCTTAATGATCCACTTGACTGGTGTCAATAATACTTGGCCAAAATTCTTCTTCTTAGGTTTCACGGAGTCTCCACTCAACACGGAGTTTCCATCCAATAGCGAGCTCTCACCCAACACTGAGTTTTCACTCAACAGTGAATTATCATCCAGCAGCGAGTTCTCACCCGGAGTCTCAGCACTACATACCGAGGCCGTTGACAGTAAAGCCAAAAATAAGAACAGTCTTTTCACAAATTTATCTGGTTTAAGTTATTTTGGGCTACAAAAATATAAAATTATTTACGATAATCGGTCTTTTTCATTTAAAAAAGCACGATTTTGTCAAATTTTCTTTCAAAAGCTTTCTTTTTGGGTATAAATAAAAAAAAGAAGCTTCAAACCTCTATTCGGCTTTCAGCTTCTTTTCTGCTGTCGGGATTACTGGACTCGAACCAGCGACCTCGCGCCCCCCAGACGTGTGCGCTACCAACTGCGCTAAATCCCGATCCTTTGCTCAGCACTTTTCTGCTTAGCGGATGCAAAGGTAGTATGTTTTTGCGAAACGGCCAAATTTTTCGGCAGTTTTTTAACCTTTTTATATTTTGACCACCCGTTTAGCGGCTCATTTTGCCGAATTACGCACGGCGAGGCTCACTTCGTCAACCATCGTCTGATGCACGATGCCATTGGTTGCCACCACGTTGTTGCCACGGGTGAAGTCGGGCGAGCCTTCATAGGTGGTGACCGTGCCTCCCGCTTCTGTCACCAGCAATGCGCCAGCCATATAGTCCCATCGGCCAATGTATTTCTCGGCGTAGGCATCCAACCGGCCTGCAGCCACGTAGCACAGGGCGATTGCTGCCGACCCCAACATGCGCACACTGGCCACCCGACCGTAGAGGCGCAACAGGAGCTGACGGATGACGGGATTGTAGGCATCGCTGTCGTAAGGCAGCTGCAGGCATACCAGTGCATCGGCAAACTGCTGTGTGCTCACGTGCAGGGCCTGTGGCTGGCCATCGGCTTTCTGCAGCCATGCTCCCCCACCCTGCCAGGCATAGAAGCACTCGTCGGCACATATCTCATAGACCACGCCCAACTGTATGTCGCGCCCTTTCAGCAAACCTATGCTGACTGCATAAGGCGCATAGCGGTGCAGGAAATTGGTGGTGCCGTCGAGCGGATCGACAAACCAGCAATAGTCCTCGTCGGCATAGCCGGCCTGCCCTTCTTCGGTAACGAAGCCTGCCTCTGGCAAGAGCTGGCGCAGCGAGGCCACGATGAGCCGTTCAGACTCCTTATCGACATAGCTCACGTAATCGTGGGCATGCTTGCGCTCAACGGCCTCAGCCTGGAAGCGTTCACGCTCCCGGCGGATGAACTGTCCGGCCCGGCGAGCCACCTCGCACACGGCAAGTGTTAAGTTCTGAAGTGAAGACATACGCAGCTTGTGTGTGTGAGTGTGGGTTATTGATCGTAGTTCTCTTCCCTGAAAATGAGGTCGGGGGTCTCACCGAAATACTCGTCGTCGCCAATAATCTCGACAGGACGGAAGTTGCTCTCATCGGTCTGGATAGGGCCGTCGCGCAAGAGCAGGTCGTTGAAGTTGACGGTCGGAATCACGATGCCAAAAATGCCTATGCCGCAGCGAATGCCGTCGATGTGGAAGTTATTATACACGCGCATAGACGAATAGAGTGTGTGGTCATAATACTCCAGACGGTTGTAGCGCTTAAAGTTGGCCAGCAGCTCAGTGTTGACCACCGTATCGGCTTCTGTAAATATATAGGTAAGATTATTGATGGCATCGTCCATTGCATCGGAGTCGATACTGTCCGTCCGCTCTAAGCACTGGCGAATGTTGTCCATCATCTCAGCACGCATCTGCTCTTCCGACGGGCGGGTCAACATAGCGATGACAGCAGGTATGCCCAGTATGACCAGCAGAATCAGTATCTTGCCTAAGCAGCTGTTCCACAGCATACCGAAGAAACTTTCTTTTGTACGGTAATCACCTCGATTTGAATGATACATAAATAGAACTTCGAAGTTACAGATTATAAATTATGAATTGCCAACTCTTTTTTGATTGGGAGCATCACGAACTGTGAATCAGGTTCATGAACTCCTGTCGCGTCTTGGCCTGATTGAAGGCTCCGCTGAAGTCGCTGGTAGTGGTGATGCTGTTCTGCTTCTCCACTCCGCGCATCTGCATACACATGTGCTTTGCCTCGACCACCACCATCACGCCCAGCGGATGCAGTGTCTGCTCAATGCACTCTTTGATTTGCAGTGTCATGCGTTCCTGCACTTGCAGGCGATGACTGTAGATATCGACCACACGGGCTATCTTCGACAGTCCCGTGATGTAGCCGTTAGGTATATAGGCCACATGCGCCTTGCCATAGAACGGCAGCATGTGATGCTCGCAGAGCGAGAAGAAGTCGATGTCCTTGACAATGACCATCTGGCTGTAGTCTTCCTTGAACAGCGCATCGGTCAGCACTTTGTGGGCATCCATTTCGTAGCCGCGCGTGAGCACCTGCATGGCCTTGGCCACACGCATGGGTGTCTTCTGCAAGCCCTCGCGTCCGGCATCCTCGCCCAGCAGTTCCAAGACGCGCTTGTAGTGGCTGGCCAGCTCGTCGAGCCCTTCACGGAATATTTCGTTTTCTGGTTGATACACTTTTTTAAAGAAATCAGTAATTAGAGATTAATACTGTACGGTGATTTTTCCCTTCACGATGGTTGCCGCCGTATAGCCCAGGCGCTTCACCTCGTGAAGTTGCTGCAATGCCTCCTCGTAAGTGCGGTAGTTGCCCATACGGCAAATCCAGCGAGGGGAGTAGAAATGCACGTAAACCTGCTCGGTAGGGAACAGCGTGCGCAACTGGTTACCCGTCTGTTCGGCCTTTTGTTTGTCCTTTCGCGAATTGCCTCCGGCAAATGCCTGCACCCGATAGCCCATCACCTTATAGGTGCGTCCGCTCTTAGGATGAACGGCAGTGGTGTCTGCCGACGATGATGGGTGATGCGAAGCCGTGTCCTTAGACGGTTGCTGATGCGTGGCATCTTTTTTCTCCTTAGAAGTCTGTGCAGACGGCTTCTTTTCCGTCGGGTTCTGGGCAGACGGCTTCTTCGCAGATGGAGCAACGACCGCCTGGCTCTTTTCCACTGGTTGCACCCTGGAAGGCGTGACAGTAGTCCCAAGGTGTGCTCCGTTCACAAGGCCGTCTATCGACTTGTCCTGATGAACGGTCACGGTGGCTCCACCCTGTTTTGCCGTCTGCAGGCGCTGGGTGAAGGTCTGCGCACCAGCCGTCATGCTGGCACACAGACCTAAAATGGTTGCAATGACGATTCTTCCTGTCATGCTTTTCTGTTGGTTCGGTTCTTACTTTTTCCAGGCATCAATGATACCCTTGAAATCGGCACACTTCAGCGAAGCGCCGCCAATGAGGCCGCCGTCGATGTCGGGCTTGGCAAACAGCTCGGGAGCGTTGCTGGCCTTGCATGAGCCGCCATAGAGGATTGTGGTGTCGTCGGCTACAGCCTGACCATACTTCTCGGCAATGATGCTGCGGATGTAGGCGTGAATCTCCTCAGCCTGCTCAGCGGTAGCTGTCTTGCCAGTGCCGATGGCCCAGATGGGCTCGT
>DFJI01000014.1:39713-42172 GCA_002372235.1 Prevotella sp. UBA3675
GCCAGCAGCACCTTCTCCTTCAGAATCTCGGGAGTCTCCTTGTAGTACTCGCGGCGCTCTGAGTGGCCCAGGATCACATACTGTGCGCCTGTTGACTTCACCATCTCAGCGCTCACCTCGCCGGTGAAGGCACCCTTCTCCTTGTCGGCGCAGTTCTCGGCACCCAGACCGATGATGTCCTGATCCAGGAACTGAGCGATAGAAGCCAGGTGAATGAACGGTGTGCAAATCACGACGCCACAGTTGGGCTTGTCGGCTTTCAACGTCTCGTTCAGCTCTTTTGCCAGAGCAATACCATCTTGCAGGTTCATGTTCATCTTCCAGTTGCCTGCTACAATTTTCTTTCTCATTTTTTTCTCTTGTTGTTAATATATGAATATAAAAACGGGTTATTCTTCTTTCTTCTTCTTTTGCCGCCGGACCCATCGGCTCCACATCCACATCCGGTCGGCTATGGCCAGCAGCATGAGCGGCAGCACGAACCAGAGCAATATGAGCGACACCGTGCGCGACACCGACGATTCCGACGTGCGCCCTATCTCCAGTTGCTCCAGAGGGAGCTGAGCCTCGGCCTCACTGAGCTCGGGCAGACGGTTGTGGCTCCACTTTCTGACCACCGTGCCGTGCTTCAGCAGCACCAGTCCGGGATTGCTGCGCACGATGGTTTTCAGCGTGGTGCCGTCGGTCAGGCAGAACTCATAATCGGCCCCCGTCATGTCGCACCAGCGCGAAACAGCCCGCTCACTACTCGACGTCAGCCCATAGAACGCATAGCCATGCTGCTTGGCATACTCATACACCTCGTTGATGAGGTCGAGACGGGAGTCGTCGGCATGCTCCAGGAACGGAGCCACCAGCAGGAACACATACGACGTGTCGCTGAGCACCTGACTGGTGATGTCGTCGCCATCGGGCGTAGTGATGGAGAAGTCGTGAATGGGAGGCACGTAGCCTTCCTTCGTCATGACGGTGCGCGAATCAACGAACGTCCACGTAGAGTCGGGATAGTTGTCGATGCCGAACTCCTGTCGGCGACCGTCTTTCTCCAGGATGAAAGTTGTTTCAAACTCGGGTTGCGCTGCACCCTCGGGCATCGCCATGCCCTCTTGTATGTTGGCCCCCACATGATAGGGACGGAAGTCGAACAGCGGCAGGTCGTAGAGACACCACACCGACATGGCCAGGATGAACACAGCCGAATAGTTCACGGCTATCCACTGCAGCGACTCGCTCACGATGCGGAACATCTCCTCTGGCCAGCGTGCCACCACAATGGCGGCTCCCAGCAGCACCACGTTCTTGGCAAACGTCTGCCAGTTGCTCAGCACGATGGCATCGCCAAAGCAGCCGCAGTCGGCTATCGGATTGGCAATGGCCAGCCAGAGCGTCAGGGGCGTCATCAGCGCCATCATCACCAGCACGCTGATGGTGGTGAACCTGCGGCGGATGGCAAACAGCAGGAATATGCCCAGACAGAACTCCACCGCCGACTGTAGCACGGAGAGCGACAGCGTGAGCGTCGAAGACATCAGCCCCGACAGGTGCATCGCCTCCAGATAGTCGTCTATCTTGTACTGAGTGCCCAGCGGGTCGATGGCTTTCACGAAGCCCGACAGGATGAACACCACTGCGAGCAGCAGGCGACAGAGGTTGACGACGGTCTTCTTCACCTTACAGCTTGATCAGTGCGAACACTGAGTAATTGATGATGTCCATATAGTTGGCATCAATGCCTTCACTCACCAGCGTCTGTCCGGCCAGGTCTTCCATCTCCTTCACACGCTGTATCTTCGTCAGTATCAGGTCGGTGTAGCTGCTCACGCGCATGTCGCGCCACGCCTCGTCGTAGTCATGGTTCTTGCGCTTCATCAGCTCCAGCGCCTCGCGGGCATAGTTGTCATAGAGGGCCATCGCCTCCACGGGGCTGACGTCCACCGTGTCGGAACATCCCTTTGCCAGTTGTATCAGGCCCACGATGCCGTAGTTCACCAGCCCTACGAACTCGGGCCGTATGCCCTCGCCCACAAGCGAGAGGCCCGTCGTCTCTAACTGCCGGATGCGCTTGGCCTTGATAAACAGCTGGTCGGTGAGCGACGTGGGGCGCAGGATGCGCCACGAAGCCCCATAGTCATGGAGTTTCTTCTCAAACAGCGTGCGACATTCAGCCACAGCCTGTTCAAACTGTCCGTTTGTTTTCTCGAATTTGTCCATAATTCGGTGCAAAGTTACAAAAAACGAGAGAAATGCCAAAGGAAAGCTTACTTTTCTTTTCATTTCCGAGTGCTAAGTAAGTTCGGCGAAGCCAAAGTTACGAAAAGTCGAGAGCAATACAAAATAAATCGCATTTATTTTTTTTGCCGAGCGCATTGTAAGTTCACCACGGAGTGGCAAAGTTACAAAAAAACGAGTGATTTACTATGCCATTGGCGGGTATATTTCTGTCCAAGAATGGCAACAAG
>DFJI01000009.1:0-19615 GCA_002372235.1 Prevotella sp. UBA3675
GATGTCCTGCGAGCGCATGTTCTCGAACCACTCGCCTCTCCAGAGCGTGAGCAGCAGGTGCTTCTTCTCGGCTGTTGACTGCAGCATGCCAGAGTCGGCCAGGATGATGGCCTGATCCTCATAGCTGCCCGTGCGGCGATAGATCATGATGCCGTAGAGATGGCCCGTCTCCAGGTCTTTCTGCTGCACATACAAGTTGGTGTCAGGCAGTCCGTCGTAGAAGATGCCCTCCGGAATCTCCAGCTCAGGACTGGTCTGCTTCATGGCCAGCAGCAAGCGGCCAAACGAGCGGTTGGCCTCAGGGCCTATGACGTCTTGGAAATAATAGGATATGCCTGTGATGCAGATGACGATGAAGATGAGCGAGCGCATGGACTGCATCAGGGAGATGCCGGCTGCCTTAATGGCCGTCAGCTCAGAGCTCTCGCCCAGATTGCCAAAAGCGATGAGTGAGGAAAGGAGAATGGCCAGCGGCAACGCCTGCGGCACAAGCATCAGGCCCATATACCAAAAGAACTGCGCCAGCACGTCGAGGGTCAGTCCTTTTCCGATGAGTTCATCGACATATCGCCACAAGAACTGCATCATCAGCACGAACTGGCAAATGAAGAAAGTTCCCACGAAAAGCAGTCCAAACTGCTTGCACATGAATATATCGAGTTTCTTGATGCGAAACATTCCCGTTCCTCGTTTTTTCTTTAATCAGCCTGCAAAATTAGCAATAAATTATCAGAACGCATTACGTTTTTCAGTTTTTTAAGGTTGCAATCCTTTGTAGGTCAGAGTTTTTTGTCTATTTTTGCAAGCAGAAACTAAACATAACAACCAAAATATTAACAAACTAAAAACTTTTCTCTATGAAAAAACTCTTTACTTTAGCACTGCTGATGCTGGGCCTGAACTTAGGCACAGCCGACGCACAGGAAAGGAAGACTTGGGACTTCACCCAAGGCATCAGCGACGAGACCATCGCCGACCTGAAGGCCGATGCGAACTGGACTGTCACGACGAATGATGACGGATCGTTCAAGCAGGCTAACGAAGCAACAAAGCTCTCAGGCCCCTTCATGGCTAACGGGAAACCGATTCAGGAGCTGGAAGGACTGAGCCTCGGCACTGCCGGACTGAGCAAGAACAACAATGTCATCATCTTCCCTAACAAGTTCCGACTGAACCGTAACAATTCGGAAATCATTTTCCCACAACTGAGAAACGGACAGACCATCACAATCGTGGGTCGCTCTGCCAACTCTACGGCTGAGAACCGTGGCATCAAGGCCGCCTACGACTACATGCAGCTCATCGAAGGTCCTGAGGACTGTCTCATCAAAGCATCCTTAGGCGAGGTGACCCTGAAGTGGCAGGTGGTGACCAGCGAGACAGAGCCAGTGGACATCAAGTTCAAGATGATTACTGGCGGCGTTGACTTCTCGCTGTTCATGATTGACGAAGGAGATGCCCCTGAAACCACACAGATTGCCTATCTGTATAACGGAATGGAAGAAGACCAGATGCTCAATCACATGCAGGCTAACGAGCTCTTCGTCACGACACCCATCGACGTGACCACATCGACGATTACCGCTGAGCAGCTGCAAGGCTACGACGTGACCATCGTCGGTGCCGGCATGCCTGCCGACAATGCCGCAGCCCAGGTTGTCAAGGAAGCTATGCCCTGGACGCCCGTGCTCAACCTGAATGCCGACCTCTATACGACATGGGGCTATGGCGAGCCGATCGAGGTGCCCTCGGTCCTTGCCGTCAAGAACACGAAGGACAAGCTCTTTGCAGACATTACATTCAACGACGCAATGGGCTTCAATGCCATCGTGCTGAATGACGATATGGCAGAGACAAAGGGACTGTTCCTGAACGAGTATTTCGCTGGCGACCCCACACCGGCAGCAACATTAAACGATACTGGTGACGGCCCCGACAACAACATTGTGGCCATCCACACACACAACATCGGCCACAACGGCTACATCTATCTGCCATACACTGAGAATTACACAGCCGATGGATTCACACTTTTTGACAATGCCATCAACCTGTTAAAAAAATCGAAGAGCGAGATTACCCCGGCTTCAGCACCCACCATCAGCCGCGTGTATAAGGACAAGCTGACACTGGTCGCTATCAAGGCTCCTGCTCAGCCAAAGGCACGCGTGTTCTACACCATCGACGGTTCTGAACCCACTACCGAGAGCACGCTCTACACCGATACCATCAAGCTGACTGAGCCCTGCACCCTGAAGGCAGCTGCCATTGCTGAAGGCTACACGCTGAGCAGCCCGGCACAACTGGAAGTGCTCATCAAGGAACAGCCCAAGACACCTGTCATCACTGCCGAAATGAAAGGCGCTGAGACCACCATCAAGATAGCTTGCGAAAGCGAGGATGCCGATATTTGGTACAACTTCACTGGCGAAGTAGATACGTTGAAATCTACGAAATATGTCGATACCATCGCAGTCGTTATCACCATGCCTCAGAATGTCACCGCCTTTGCAGTGGCTGGCGGCGAGGTGTTCTCTGAAGCAGCTCATCAGCGTGTTCTGGTTGAGCAGCCTCGCGTAGTAATTGACGTAGCTGCCCATTTCAATGCTACCCAGTGGACTGCCGACAACAATCCTGCAGGTCTGGCTGTGGCCAACGGCAAGGGCATGTTCTCATGGGGTGCTTCGGCAGCTTCGATGTACACAGGTGAGGGAACTCCTGGAACAGATCCCCAAACAGGCGATGAAATCACCATTTACACCGATGAAGACCTCCGCGAACCCGAGGTGGTGAACGAGCCGGGCGAGAATCCCGAATGGAAGCTGGTTTCGCGTGGCACATGCCTCATCTGGCAGAACCTGAGCGCACAGACCACCAACTTTGGCGACAACAGCAACTATAACCCCCTCTACTCTACCGACGTGGATTCGCTGTTCCCCGTTACGAAGAACGACATCCAGTTCTACAAGTTCTATGAAAATGAGCCTGGCAACGGTTCAATCGCATCTATCAACAAGTATCAGGCACCGCTCGACGTGGTGGTTCTGGCCAACATGGCCGGCGGTCCGCTGCTCGTACAGGTATCTGCCGACGAGCAGAACTGGCAGACCATCGGAACCATTGAGAAGAATGGATACAGCCGTTTATGGAGCAAGTTCACTTGCAGCTACGACGGCACCGACGAAGTGTTCGTCCGCGTCACGGAGGAAGCCACCTCTGCCGGTCCGAAGGTGTTCGACATCTACGTCGCCAACCAGGGCGAGAAGTCGAACGCTCTGCTCGAAGAGCTGCAACAGGAGCTGACTGGCATCCATGAGATTGCTGCCCAGCCCGCTACAACAGTTCCTGCAGGCATCTACCGCCTGAACGGTGTGCGCCTCAACAGCCTGCAGCGCGGACTGAACATCGTTGTCGGTCAGGACGGACAGGTTCGCAAGGTGATGATAAAGTAAACGAAAACGATTACGACACATTTTTATAAGAAAAAGCCGGACTTCCTTTTGGAGGTTCGGCCTTTTTTTCTATCTTTGCATCCGTAATTACATATTATTAAGACAGTTCACATACTTTTTACTAAAACTAATTTTTTAAATTCTAATCTTATGAAGAAAATCTTTACTTTAGCTGCATTGCTCGTGCTGGCCATAGCGGTCAACGCACAGGGCTACCGCAAGTGGGACTTCACGAACTGGAGTGCCACCACCGTTGAGAATCTGCAGAACGCGGCTACTGCTGGCGGCGTGACTGGCGGAACATGGTCGGACATTGAGAAATCCAACGGCACCACACCAGGTGGTGGCGTTTGCTTCTGGTCGTATGGAGACAATATCGACGCTGACGGCAACCTGGCTGTCGGCGACGCAGTGATTGCCGAGACTGAGGGACTGGTGTGGAATACCACCTACACGAAAAAACGCTCGCTGGCCATTGCCGTGAACTATCCTTCCACCTCACTCGGTGAGTATGGCGGTCCGCAGTATTTGTGGCTTGGCGGCGGCAATGCCAAGTCGGCCAGTGCCCGTATCTGGTGCTTCAAGATTCCTAATGTGCGCATCGGTCAGAAGATCACCATCACGGCTGAGTCGCACAAGCCCTCTGACTCACGCGGTGTCTCACTCTTCGTAGGCGACTGCACCGACGATGCCAATCAGATAGGCGAGTCGTTCACTCCGAAGACCCTCGAATCCTATACTTGGGAAGAAGGATGGACCCTGCCTGAGGGTTACGTGGCTGAGGGAGAGACCGTAGATATCATCGTCTATAACACCAACGGCTGCCACCTCTACAGCATTGAAGTGGGCGACAACACACAGAAGTCGAGAGTTGCTTTCCTGTATAACGGAACGCTGAGCGAAGACCGTGCCTACGCACAGCTGAGCACCGACGAGCGCTTCACCGTGGAAGCCGTTGAGGCTACAGGTGCATTCACCATGGAGACCCTGACCGCTTATGATGCCATCGTCATCAGCTCGACCCTGACCAATGCCGATGCCATCGCCTCACTGAAGGCTATCCAGCCGTTCGTACCCACACTGAACCTGAACCCCGCCATCTATGCAGCATGGGGCTATGGAGCCATTGGCACCAACGAGCAGCAGTTTGCTCAGCTGGTGAACACCAACCATGCACTCTTCCGTAACCTCAATATCATTGAGAGCGAAGGTATCTCCGCTCTTCAGATTTGCAATTATGAAAGCTTCAAAGGAGTGACTCTTGCTGACTATTTTGCCAATGACGAAATTTTGGCTACCGTGATGGACAGCGAGGATGTAGCCATCCACGGCCACAACCTGTCGCACAACGGCTACCTGTTTGTTCCCTACACACAGGAGGCACTGGCCGATGCCGCTACACCCCAGCTGCTGAACAATGCCATCTACGTGCTGGTGAACTCGAAGGCTAAGGTCACTGCTGCTGCAAAGCCCACCATCAAGCTCGACTATAAGAATCTCAACACCGACGTGACCATCACCTCTACGGCACCGATGGCCCAGATTTTCTATACGCTCGACGGCAGTGAGCCCACGGAGCAGAGCCAGCTCTACACTGAGCCCTTCAACGTGAGCACCGCTGGTGTCACCGTGAAGGCCGTGGCAAAAGGCGACGGCTATCTGCTGAGCGAAGTGGCCGAGGCAGAAGTTACGCTGAAGCAGCAGTTAGAGAAGCCGACGATTGCAGTTGAGAAAGAAGACGGACAGTCGAAGGTGACCATCACTTACGTCATGGACGGTTCTCCTTACACCATCTATTACAACTATACCGGCGATACCGACGTGGCAAAGTCGAGCCCTGTGACGGAAGAGCCCATCATCGTGACAAAGCCGATGACCATCTATGCCTTCGTCGTGGCCGATGGCTATGTGAACTCTGAGCTGGCTTCAGCCTATGTCGATGTTCAGAACGCCAAGGTTCGCCTCGACATTGTGAAGCACATGGATGCCAATTCAGCTGACTACAACAACGGCAGCACCTCAACAGCCTACTACTTCAGCTGGGGCAAGAACAAGAGCGGAGCAAACGGTCACCCCTACTACAACCCTGATGTATTCACAGAGGAGGAGCCTACTATTGACCCTGAGACAGGTGACGAGATTCCCGGCAAGAAGATTTATACCGAACTGAACACCGAGGAGGAAGTGGATTTCCAGACTGGTTGGGCCCTTCGTTCGCGCGGTCAGATTGTGGACTGGGAGAACTTAGAGTCTGGCACCAAATATGGTGACAACAGCGGCTATAATTTCGCCACCATCGAGGACAACGATCCCGACTTCCCTGCCACAAAGGGTCTGATCAACCTGGCCGACAAGAACACCGAGCCTGCCGATGCCACATTCCCCTACAACGCCTACATCGTTTCTACTGAGAAGTTCAAGGGTCCGTTCGACGTGATTGCCTACGTGGGCAGCATCGTGAAGCCAGAAAACGAAGCCAAGCACCAGTTCGTCATCCAGACCTCGGTCGATGGCAACGCATGGGACAGCGCATGGGAGACACTGGGCGACTCCATCCTGATTCAGAACAAACAGCGCCTCACCACAAAAGTGGTTCGCAGCTATGAAGGAACCGATGAGGTCTATGTACGCCTCTACCTCGCCAACTTCAACTCGAAGATTGGTATCTACGACATCTACATTGCCAACGCAGGCGAGAAGACGCAGGAGTTCCTGACGGGTATTGAGGAAATTGCCGCAGCACCGGCTGTGAGCGCTCAGCCCACTGAGATTTACAACATCAATGGCGTTCGCCTCAACGCGCTGCATCGCGGTCTGAACATCATGCGCAAGAGCGATGGAACCACGAGAAAAGTCATGGTGAAATAAGTAAGCCTAACACTCATCTATAACTTCGGGCCCCAAAAGCGCAAGTACTTTTGGGGCCCGATATGTAATCGAGAGACACAAAAAACAATCAGATCATGAAGCCATTGAGATTCTTCCTCTACCTGCTGGCAGCCATCATCGTGCTGTTTGCAGTAGCCACCGTCGGCGGCAGTTACTACATGCTCGGCTATTCGCTGTCGCCCAATCCCGAGCGCGCCGACACGGCGGCACGCTTTGCCTGGCTCTACGAGAACTATCCGCAGACGCGCCCCTGGATAGACAGCCTGCGGTCTGCGGGTGCCTTGCGCGACACGTTTGCGGTAATGCCCACAGGCGAACGTCACCACGCCTACATCATCAGGCACGCAGCACAGCCCGACAGCGTCCCCGGGCAGAAGACGGCTTTCTGCATTCACGGCTGGCGCGACCAGGGCATAGGGATGTTCATGATTGCCCGGCTCTACGAGCGGATGGGCTATCAGGTGGTGGTGCCCGACCTGCACGCCCACGGGCTGAGCGAGGGCGAGGCCATCGGCATGGGGTGGCACGAGCGCAACGACGTGCTTCACTGGATGACACTGTTCAAGACCGACACCATCGTGGTGCATGGCATATCGATGGGAGCCGCCACCACGATGAACGTATCGGGCGAGCCGATGCCTGAGGGCATCAGCAGCATCAAGTTCGTGGAGGACTGCGGATATACCAGCGTGTGGGATGAGTTCAGCGACCAGTTGAAGCAGCAGTTCGGGTTGCCTGATTTTCCTCTGATGTATGCCACGTCGCGCCTCTGTCAGCATAAGTGGGGATGGAGTTTCGGCGAAGCCTCACCGCTTAGTCAAGTAGCGAAATGCCGCTATCCCATGCTCTTCATTCATGGCGACAACGACCACTTCGTGCCTTCGTGGATGGTGCATCCGCTCTATGAAGCGAAGCCGGAGCCGAAGCAACTCTGGATAACCGCCGGCACACAGCATGCCCTTTCATATAAGGACTATCCTGAGGAGTATGAACAGAAGTTAAGGGAATTTGTGGAAAATTGATTCCATGCGGGGCTGTCCAAACATGCGCATCGCGTCAGCCCGTCTTTTTCATCTTCTGCTTCTATCTGCTCCCATCTGCTTCAGACATAAACATTTGGAAATCAATAGATTGTAAAGGGGGAGCAGATGGAGCAGATGTTTTAAAAATATGTATTAGTAGTGTTACAATGCGATTGCGCCAAAATCACACGATGAACAAGAATCCGTCATCTGATGATTTTGGCGCAATCGTATTGTAATCTTGGCGCAACCGTATTGTGATTTTGACGCAATCGTATCACGATCTTGGCGCAGTCATCTAGCGATGTAGGCGACATCGCGTTGTGGGGCGGGCTAAAAGTGACACGGTTTAGCCGCTACCACTATTTCATGGCTTCATCGCTGATGATCTGCGGTCCGCGCACGCGGTCGCCTTCCTTCAGCCCTTGCTTGATTTCGATGTTCACGCCGTCGCTCAGTCCTGTCTGCACATGACGGCGCTCGTAGGCTTTCTCCTTGTCAGCTCCACTTATCACATAGACGAAGGTGCTGTCACCGCTGAACTCGATGGCACTCTCCGGCACACTCAGCACCTGCTGTGCCGACTGCAGCACGATCTCGGCATTGGCACTGTAGCCCGAACGGATGTTGCTATGGTCGCTCACCTTCACTGCAGCCTTGATTTCAAACTGGTTGGCACCGTTATTCTGAGTGGCCTTGGGCGACACATACTCTAACGCGGCCTCGAAGCTCAGGTCTTGCAAGGCGCCGATGGTGATCTTCATCGGCACGCCTATCACCAGCTGTCCCACCTCCGTCTCGTCAATATTGCCACGGAAGATCAGGTCCTGCATGTTGGCCACGACCGCAATCGTAGTACCATCGTTGAATGTATTGGAGTTGATGACCGAGTTGCCCACCTTCACCGGCACGTCCAGAATCACGCCACTGATGGTTGAGCGGATGAGTGTAGAGGAGGCCGAAGCATTCGACTTGCTCACACCGTCGCGCACCACCTGTAGGGCATCGTCGGCAGCCGCCTTCTCCTCTACGGCCTGTTTCATTTGCTGGCGCGACTTCTCGAACTGCTCCTCGCTCACGAGTTTCTTCTCATGCAGTTTCTCCATGCGCCGGAAGTCGGTCTCTGCCTGCTGCAGGTTGATTCCCGCTAAGCGCACGCGGCTCTCGGCACTCGAGAGCTGACTCATGTCGGGTATCACCTTCACACGGGCAATCACCTCGCCCTGCTGCACCGTCTGTCCGGGCTCCTTCATCAGCTCGGCAATGATGCCCGATATTTGCGGCTTGATGTTCACCTCGTTACGAGGCTCGATAGTGCCTGTGATGATGGTCGTCTTCTCGATGTCCTTCTTCTCAGTAGTCAGCTCTGAGTAGATTACTTCCTTCGGCTGACTCTTCTGCCAGAGGAACACGAATGTGCCGATAAACACGAGTGCAATGACTGCGGCAATGATTAGTTTAGTGTACTTTTTCATATTGTTGTTGTTCTTTTTTTATGGGGTTGGGACCTATTGGGACTAACTGGGACTTGCTGGGAGTAACTGGGAGGGGGGAAACTTACTCGTCTCTCATGGCATCGACTGGCTTGATGCTCATGGCCCGCGAGGCGGGTGCCAGTCCGGCGAGCATGCCCATCACGCTGATGATGGCTGCACAGAGAATGGCTGTCCAGAAATTCACCTGAAAGTGGGCTGTGAGGATGCCATCCTCGGTATTGGCCAACTCTAACATCTGCAAGATGGCCACGGCAAAGAGGATGCCACTCATGCCAGCCACGAACGTGAGCACGATGCTCTCTGAGATGATCTGTGTGAGAATCATGCGCGGCGTGGCTCCAATGGCCCGACGGATGCCGATCTCGGTCGTTCGCTCGCGCACAGTCACCATCATGATGTTGCTCACGCCGATGGCACCGGCCAAGAGCGTGCCAAGGCCCACGAGCCAGATGAGGAAGTTCACACCGCGAAACAGCGAGTCGAGCAGCTGGAACAGCACCTCGGTATTGAACACCATGATGCCCTTTTCGTCATCGGGACTCACCATGTGAGCCCGTCCGATGACACTGCGCAGCTTGGGAGCCAGCGTGCTCATGACCACTCCGGGCCGGCCCGTGACGGCAATCACATCGACCGAGTTGCCCCGGTTGTAGGCTTGCTGCATCATCGTGATGGGTATGAACACGGTCGTTCCCTGCTCGGCGCCGAAGCTGACGCCTTCAGACATGTTATAATCGACTCCCACCACACGATAGTAGATACCATCGATGCAGATGCTCTTTCCGCAGGGGTCGCCCCCACCGGGGAACAGCTGCTTATAGATTTTCTTTCCGATGACACACACCTTCCGGCGCTGTGCCATGTCCATCTCGTTCAGATAGCGCCCGTAGAACAGCTGCGGCTCCATGATGTGCTGATAGTCGGGCGTAGTTCCCACAGGAGCGGCAGTGGTCTTGCGGTCTCCGAAGGTAGCCACCCCCCCGAAACGCTGAATCACGGGAGCCACCCGGTCTAACTCCGGCACTTGCTGCTTCAGCCGATCTACATCCTGATAGACCATGCCCCAATAGCGCCCTTTCTGGAATCCCTTATATGCCTTGGTGGTGCGCTGCGCCCAAATCATTGACGAGTTGGTGGCGAAGCCTGCAAAGGTGCTGTCGAGCTTTTCTTGCAACCCCTTGCCGCCGCCCATGAGAAAGACAAGCATGAACACGCCCCAAAACACGCCGAAGCCCGTGAGGAACGAACGACTCTTGTTGCGCGTGAGCGTGTCGAGGATTTCGCGATAGGTGTCAAGGTCGATTCTCATTGGTTTCTCTTTCTTTTTTGCTGGGACTAACTGGGACTGACTGGGATTTGCTGGGACTAATTGGGACTGAGTGGGAGGGGACTATTCTGCCCTTAGCGCCTCGATGGGGCGGATGCGGGCGGCCTTCCAGGCTGGGATGAGACCGGCCAGGGTGCCGGCAATAATCATGACGAGGGTGGCCTCTATACACACGTCGAGACCCACGGTGGGATTGACGAACATGGTGGCCTTGAACAGGCCGGCATCTACCTGCATGTGACCGATGGTGGCATCCATATACTCGTTGGCGGCAATGCCGAGCAACATGCCCACGTAGCCGAAGAAGGTGGTGATGATGATGCTCTCGGCGATGATGAGCCGCAGAATGCTCCACGGCTTGGCTCCGATGGCCTTGCGGATGCCGAACTCATGGGTGCGCTCCTTCACGGTGATAAGCATGATGTTAGACACGCCCACCACACCGCTCAGCAGTGTGAGCAGTCCGATTACCCAAAGGGCGGTGCGCAGAATAGACATGCCTTTCTCCATCTGCATGGCCTGAGTGAAGCGGTTCCATATCCAGATGGCCGACTCGTCGTCGGGAGCCGCCTGATGGTTGGCGTTCAGGCGCTGCTGGTAGCGCCGCTCAAACGACTCATTGTCCTCCTGAGTGGGCAGCCCGTGAAAGGAGTATTCGATGGTGGACAGGTCATTGCCGCGCCCGTACATGATTTGCAGGGTGGAGAACGAGGTGTAGGCTTCATTGTTCTCGCGGCTTTCATCGTCCTTATAGATGCCTACCACAAGGAACATGAAGTTATCGACCTTGACATGTCGCCCCACCAACGAGGCATAATTCCGGTTCAGCTCCTTAGCCTGCGAACGGCTCAGGGCCACCACCTTTCGTTTCTCTTGAATGTCAATCTGATTGATGAAGCGACCGCAGAGCATCTCCTTCTTGTCGATGGTGAAGTGATTGGGATAGACGCCGCACAGCCGTGCGTTTACGTAGTCCTTGCCATAGCTCACCACCACCGACTGCGGTGCCTGCACTTCGGCTCCCACCTCGTCGATATGGTCGGAGAACTCCCGTTGCGTAGCTCTCAGGTCCTTGCTGCCCAGGGTGATGCTTCGCCCTTCGGGCAGCCCATGATAAGCCTTCTCGGTGAAGCCGCCAAAAATCTTCATCGAGTTCGAAAGGAAGCGCTCATTCTGCTGCACCTGCGCATTGAGCAGTCCGTTGCCGGCACCGAGCAGCACCAGCAGCATGAAGATGCCCCATGCCACGGCAAAGCCCGTGAGCGAGGTGCGCAGCTTGTTGCGACGCGCCGTCTGCCAGATTTCAGACAATAATTCCATCCTTAATCCTGATAATCCTATTCGTCTTTTCCGCCACCGTGGGGTCGTGTGTCACGATGACCTGCGTCATGCCCTCGCGCTCGTTCAGGTCCTTCAGCAGCTGCATCACCTCCACGCTCGTCTTCGAGTCGAGCGCACCCGTGGGCTCGTCGGCCAGGATAATCTGCGGCTTCGTGATGAGCGCCCGGGCGATGGCCACGCGCTGTCGCTGTCCGCCCGAGAGTTCGTTGGGATAGTGTTCGGCCCAGTCGAGCAGCCCCAGGCGTTCCAGATATTCCAGTGCCATCGTGTGCCGCTTCTTGCGCGAGACACCCTGATAGAACAGGGGCAGCTCCACATTCTCCACCGCCGTCTTGAACGAGATGAGGTTGAACGACTGGAAGATGAAGCCTATCATGTGGTTGCGATACTCGGCAGCCCTGGTCTCGCTCAGGTTTTTGATGAGCACATCGGCCAGGCGATATTCTCCCGAGTCATAGTTGTCGAGAATGCCGAGGATGTTTAGCAGGGTGGATTTGCCCGAACCGCTGGCGCCCATGATGCTGACGAACTCGCCCTTTGCTATGTCGAGATTAATGCCCTTCAGTACATGCAGCGGCTGCGCTCCGTAGTATGTCTTGTTCACATCGCGTAGATGAATCATGCTGTCAGTTTCTTCGTTTTCTTAGTTTTTGCTTCGATTGACGCGGCAAAGTTACTATTAAATTGCGAAATAGCAAGAATTAGTCCTTAATTTTTATATAGATCGCCACTGTTTCTCTATATCCTCGATGCCGAGCCCAAGCAATCGCATCTGGCGGAACAGCTCAGGCAGCTGCTGCTCCATGAAGTAGGCTTGCCGCTGACGGAGGATCTGCTCGCGCGCTCCGGGAGTGACGAAGTAGCCCAGTCCGCGCTTATTATAGATAATGTTTGCGCGAGCCAGTTCGTCGTAAGCCTTCACCGCCGTGTTGGTGTTCACCTCGAGCATCACGGCGTATTCGCGCACCGACGGAATACGGTCGTCGTCCTTATAGGTACCGGCCAGAATCTCGTCGCACAGACGGTCGGCCATCTGCAGAAATATTGCTCTATCTGAATTGAATGCCATGAAATCGGAGCATATTGAGTAATTGTGAAGGAGTGTAACTACGGAACAGTCTGTAGGCCATCAGCAAGAGGACGACCGCCAGCACCAAGAGGAAGGGCACATGCCAGGAAGCCTGACCATAGGAATTGATGAAGAGATAGGTACCCACATAGACGGTGACGCCCATGAGCAGCCAGCCGGCATAGCCAGCCAGCACACTACAGAACAACGACAGAGCATGGATCGTGAGGATGAGGGTCCACGACTCCATCATGAATTGCAGATTTGCAGGCACGGTCTCACGAAGCGCTATCCAATACCACATGCGACTGAAGAAACTGGGAATGCTACTGGGCAGATGGCCCTGCTCGGTGAGCAGCGGCAGGATGAGCATGCGCATGAGGTCGCCCACGACGAAAGCTAAAACCAAACACACGAACAGCACGGGCACATAGACCACCCACAGTGCCAGAAACTTCTCCACATTCGGGGCAGGGAGCATGAGCAGCTGTCGTCCTGCATGTCGGCGATGGAGCGTAGTGAAGGCGAAAGTGGCACCGATACACATGAAGAGCGTGAGCGCCAAGAGGCAGATTCCGTTCGTCTTTTCAATCATCCTCATGACCACCCCGGCAGACAAGGGCACCCCTTCCGATGCCCGGGCATCAATATTGTAATACATGGCATAGGTCTCATACCCTGCGAAAAAGACAATGGCTATGAGAAAGAGATTCCACAACTTGCGGGATTCGTAGGTGGAGAGCCAGCGGAGCAGGCTAAAGAACCGCGACATAGAAATCTGTTGAGTCATAGGATAGCAAGGTATTTATGTCCGACAATCGTTCTACGGGGAAAGAGCTTGTAGGCAGCAACATAGTGAACTACTGCCAAGACGGAGAAGAGAATGCACACGGGCAGCGTCCAGCTGTCATACAGTCCGCCGGCCAGTTCGGTGGCATACTTGCCGCGCAGCCATAAAAAGGGGAAGCCCAGCAGCAATGGAACGACGGCAAAGAGAATGGCATTGCGCCGAATGACGGCTGCACAAAGCACACACACCGAATGCCACCATACGAGGGGACATAGATCGTCTGACAGCATGAGCAGTTCGAGATGGCCGTCAACGTAGTAGTCGTGCAGCATGAGATGATGCAGGAAATCGGGCAGACCGGAGACGAACACTGCGGGATAGAGCACATAGTAAAGGCAACTGCACAACACGTCTGCCACGACAAAGCCCACAATCAGCAGTATCATGTTGCCCAGCGTGAACAGCAACAAGCTGGCCACAAACTTCTCCTGCATGGTGGAGGGCAACATGAAATAGCCATGCGCAGTACGTTTGTCGAACAGCAGATTGAACATTGAGCAGGCCATGATGCAGAGCATGTTGGCACCAATGGTCCAGTAGGAAGCTGTTGCCTTACGCGCACCTTCGCGGAGAAGTTCTTCATTGAGGTCGGTCATGCCGACATCCATCAGATGGAAGGTTGTGAACAAGACCACCCAAACGCCCAAGAGAATGGTGAGCATCACAGTGCCGGGCATCTGCCAGTGCAGCAGCCGCCAAAGACGGGAAAGTGAAATATGATTGGTCATCGCAAGACTCCTTTCGTTACAGCATTGAACAACAGTTCCAGGTTGAGCTGGGTCTCGGGCTCATCAGGCTTGCGCGGTGCCATCACGGAGAGTCCCTGTGGGGAGGGTTCGGAGTAGAGCACGGCATCATGGTCGCCGCTCACCTGACAAGTGGTGAAGGCATAGCGCTCGGTGAGCGAGGCCACGCTCTCATTGAGCTGAAGCGAGGAGTCATCGCCCAGAATAAGGATATGGTCGAGCAGCGACTCCACATCGTGCACCTGATGGGTAGAGATGATGATGGTTCGGTCGTCGGTCATGTTCTGCGCAATGACCTTGCGGAACTGGCTCTTCGAGGGAATGTCGAGACCGTTCGTCGGCTCGTCCATCAGCAGATAGCGGGTACGGGTGGCCAAAGCAAAACTGATGAGGGCCTTCTTCTTTTGTCCCATCGACAGGACATAGAGTTTGGCATCGCCAGCGAGTTCAAACTCCTGCAGACACTGGTCGAGTACCTCGCGGCTGAAATTGGGATAGAACGGAGCGTTCATCTCTACATATTTATCGAGCGTGATCAGCGGATACTCAAAGTCCTCAGGCACCATATACAGCTGTTCCAACAACTCCGGCCTGCGGTCGATGCTTCGGTAGCATTCGCCACTTGCCACGTCGCACTTCACCGCACCATCCTCAGGACGCAGCAAGCCCGCAATGAGATAGAGCAGGGTCGATTTGCCCGTTCCGTTCTTTCCTAACAGCCCGTAGATGCAGTTCTCGTGCAACTGCAGGTTGAAGTCACTGAACACCGCCTTTTTCTTAGAGTAGCGGAAACTCAAATGCTGAATGTCAATCATATCCGTCTCATTATATAATTATGTCAGTTTAGTGTACTACTTTAATAGTACACTGCAAAAGTAATCCTTTTATATATAAATGACAAATAGATGGAAAGAAAAGTGGGGCAAAGGAACATTCTTTAACACTTTTGCTCATAAAACGGGTGCCGGGTAGTTACTCCTCCTGAATTGGCGTCTATACACAACTGACAAAAAAAAAGCTCCCCCTGAAGTCAGGAGGAGCTTGATTCTTTATAAAGACAAGCGGCTTACTTGAAAGGCAGATACCAGTTAGCCTCGTTCGAGAGGTCAACCACGGCCTTTCGGTTCTCCAGCTTCTTAGCCAGCCAGCGGCCACCGAAGTTGGCACCGTAAGCGGCAGGCGAGCCGTCGAACTCAGTGCCGCTGTGTCCGTTCTTGTGACGGGCCAGACGCAGCAGGTCGTAATAGCGGCTGCCCTCAAAGGCCAGCTCCAGCGCATACTCGTCGCAGAGCAGATCCTCGATGGCATTGATGGTATCCTGCTTGGTCGTGCCCACGGTCACATTGAACCGATCAGGAATCTGACTGAGCTTCTTACCCACCACAGCTTCAATCGTATAGGGCGACGAGCCTTTCAGATAGTTGGTCGAAGCCAAGTCGCTGACAGCCTTGCCTGCACCATGACAGTGAATACCGCAAGCATCGGCCACGGCAAAACGCTTGTAAGCCGAGTCATCACCATCATCGCCCACGTTCAGCAGCAGCGGATAGGTGGTCTGCAGCAGGGTCTTCGAAGTCTCCGTCATATAAGTAGGAGCGTTAGGTTCCGATGCGTTGCGAATCAATGCAGCACTGATACCATCCTTCAGGATAGCGAAAGCCACATCATACATGCCCAGACGGTTGAAGGCTTCAGCCAGACGCAGCAGCACGGTGCTGGTGCGATAGATTACAATGTTGGCAAAGTCATACTTCGTAATCCACTGCATGGTGTTGTCGCCTTCTTTATAGAAGCCCAGCACATTGGCCAGACGCATGTCACCGATATTGGCCGTTCCAATAGTGGCATAGTTGTTGGTGTTGCTGGTATTATCATAGAAATAATAGGTGGTAGAGTCTGAAAGTTCCTTCAGTTCGTCGGAAGGAACAATCTGCACATTGGTAACTAACGGCAGACTGTAGGACCATAAATGAGTCATCATGTTCTGGCCCACACAGTGTTCGCGCTTATAACCTGTCTGCTCAGCAGGCGTGGCATAGTAGTCGGCACCGAAGGCCAGAGGCACATTCGTCGTAGAGCCATAGCGCGCGCTGGCAGCCATCGGGATATAGCTGATGATATCATCAATAGCATTGTCAGCGAATATCGCTTCCCAGCTGGCAATTCTCAAATCTGTGACAGGCTTGTCGATTCCCTCTTCTTGACCTTGCTTCATAATACGATAAGCCGTCGAGCGCGTGCTGGGGTCGGTTGCCACTTTTCTCAGATAGGTGATGTAGTGCTTGGCAGCATTGCTATAGTCACCCACCTCCAAATACATATCACCCAGAACCACATCAACTGGAATATAGCACTTGCTGGGAACGATGACCTTGGGTCGGTTCCAGTTGTTAGTACCTATGTTCCTAGTTGCCACGCCTGTGGTGGGAACTGGATAGCCCGTATATTGCTCCAGATCAGGAGCCAACTGGGCCACGATGCCCTTCATATCCAGTTCGGGGAAGGTGTTGTCGTCAATCTGCGAGATCTTTGTCAGCGGTTCCGTGAAGAAAGGCACCTTCTTGTAGTTGCGGGCCAACTGCAGGTAAGCCCAGGCACGGAAAGCCTTCATGGCTGCAAATTCCACAATCGTCACATTTTCGGCACCCGTATAGAGATTGGTGTTGCGATGGGCAATGAAGTAGTTGCAGTTATTGATGATGCGATAATAGACCTGAGCCGAGTCGTAGCGGTTGGTCGTCGTGGCCGAGAAATTGGCCAACTGGGTCAGCATACTGTCGGTATATTGCGTGGTGGCAATCAGGTCGCCGCGCATCTCGCCTTGGAACACATACTGGTCGGCAGCTTCCTGCATGGCCTGCATCACGCCAAAGGCATAAGTAAGCGAGTCGGTCTTCTGATCAAACTCCGGGTCGAAGTTCTGACGGGTACTGTTGGTCTCCAGCATGTCTGAGCAAGATGTCAGCAACTCGACCCCGCCCAAGGTGAGGGGAGCCAAGACAGCGAACATCTTTAGAAGCCGTGCGCTTGTTGGTTGCTTCAAGAATTTGATATTCATAGTTGTAATCTTTATTCTTTGTTATATATTCTATTTTTTCTACCCTTCTCTCCTCCTTCTTTCCCATCTCCCCTCCCCTGGGGAGGGGTTGGGGGTGGGTTTGAGGAGTGGGAGTGATATTGGGGGTGGGTATTACAAGTTAATCTTCAGTCCGGCAACAACAGAGCGGCTGTGAGCCAGCGAACCGTTGTCGATGCCCTGATAGAGCACGCTGTTACCGGCGGCAAACTCAGGATCGCTACCCAGATACTTGGTGAAGGTGAGCAGGTTCTGGCCCTCGGCCCATACAGAGAGGCCCTGCAGCCAGGTCCAAGAACTGGGGATAGGCAGACGATAGGTGAGCTTCACGGTCTTCAGGCGCAGATAGCTGCCATCCTCAATCCAGCGGTCGCTGAAACGGTTGTTGCCCATTGGGTCGCCGTAGGTTGCACGGGGGATAGCGGCCTGCTGGCCCTCATAGCGCCAACGGCCCACCTCTGCCACCTGCTGGTTGTAGAAGTTGCTGCCCGAGTTGAGCACCATGCGCTGGTAGTTGAACACATCGTTGCCCAATGAGTAGTTGAAGCCGATGTCGAGACGCAGGTTCTTCCAGTTCAACGAAGCGAAGATGTTGCCGTAGATGTCGGGGTTGGGATCACCGATGACGGTCTTGTCCTTCTCGTCAATCTTTCCGTCGTTGTTCAGATCGACAAAATGCATGTCGCCAGCCACGAAGTTATGAGCCACCTTGGCATCGTCTTCCATATAGAGGTAGGTGCCTTTGCCTGCGGCCTTGGCGGCAGCATCGTCAGCAAACACGCCATCGGTCTTGTAGCCATAGAACAGCGCCACGGGATTGCCCACTGAGGTGAGAACATTGTCGGTTCCATAGACCGAGCTAGTGTAGTTGCCGTCGGGCAGTTCGGTCACCTTATTCTTATAGTGGCCTACTGATGCGCCAATCTCTAAGTTCCAGTCCTTGCTCACCACAGGTTTCACGGTGACCGTGGCTTCAAAGCCCTCGTTGTTCAGCTTACCGCCATTGCTCCAATAGGTGCTCACACCTGCAATAGGTGTGGTAAATGCCTTGAGCGTGAGCAGGTCGGTGGTCCAGTGCTTGAAGTAGTCGAACTTGAAGCCGATGCGGTTGTTCACCAGATAGGTCTCCAAGCCTACGTTCAGCTTCTTGGTGCTCTCCCACTTAATCTTGTTGTTACCGATATTGGAGAGTTGCGAACCAATCATGTCGTTGTTGTAGCGCACAGTGGTGTAGCTGGTACGGGCAGCATAGTTGCTGATGCCGTCGTTGCCGCTGATATCGAAGCCTGCATTCAGGCGCAGGTAGTTGATACCGTCGTTCTTCGGGAACCAGCTCTCATTGGTCATCACCCAACCCAACTGCACACTGGGGAAGAAGGCCCACTTCACGCCGAACGCCTTCAGGCCGGCGGCATCCTTACCGAAGCGGCTGTTCGCCTCGGCCAGCAACGAGATGGTGGCAAAGTAGCGGTTCATGTAGTTATAGTCGCCGTTGGCATACCACTGTATCTGATTCCATGAATCGTTCACGCCGTCAACAGTTCTCGGACCGTTCCAACCCAGATCGGGGTTTTTGTCGCTGGTCTTAGCCATAGCCTGCACACCCACGTTGTTGTTGTCGTATGAGAAGGAGTTGAAGCGGGAGCCTACGAAGACTGCCACAGCGTGCTTGCCGTACTGACGGGCCCAGTCCATCTGCAGCTTGCCCACGAAGTTGTTCTCCTTGGCAAACATGGATTGTGTCTTGGCATACACACGTCCCAGACCTGCGATGTTGAACGAAGGCACGCTGGTGTAGGGGCGGAAGTAGCGCTGTGCATTACGGTTCAGCGTGTAGCTGAACATGCCCGTCAGGCTGAAGCCCTTGCCCAGGTTGAGGACAGGCTCCACACGCACATTAAAGAAGGTGTTCTCTGCGCGGTTCTTGTTGTTGCCCTTGGCATAGTCAAGAATGGCAGTGGGGTTAGCCAATGCACTGTTATAGCCGAACGCATCGTCCAGCTGACGGTAGATGTCGTCGTACTCAGAATAGAGGTTCGACGGGTTGCCGAAGTTGTCGCGCTGATAAGGCGACACGATAGGAGCCTTGATCAAACCCAGCACAATGGGCGACACGATGGTGCCTTTGGAGAAGTCCTCAGGCAGACTGTTGTCGAGCACGTTATTGCTGGTACGAGAGATAGAGATATCGAACTTCGTCTTCAGGTTCCAGAGAATGTTGATGTCGGTATTGAAGCGCACGTTCATACGGTCGAAGCCATTCTCACGGGCAGCATACTTGTTGTTCACATAGCCTACGGAGAGGTTATACATACCGATGTCGTCGCCACCCTGCACATTGATGCTG
>DFJI01000009.1:19654-33729 GCA_002372235.1 Prevotella sp. UBA3675
GCACATTGATGCTGTAGTTCTGAGTGACAGCCGCACGATACACTTCCTTCGTCCAGTCGGTGTTGTTGTCGTAGGTATGAATCTTGTTCCACAGACGGTTGGGGTCGCTGTTGAGGAAGCGGAAGTCGATACCCATGTTGCCAATGCCGTTGACGGTACCTAACAGCTCACTGGCGTATGCGCGATACTGTGAAGCATTCATCATCGTGGGCAGCTGTGGCACGAACGTCACGCCCGCCGACACGTTGGCATCGATACGGGTAGCCATGGAGTGACCGCGCTTCGTATCGATCAGCACCACACCATTGGCACCGCGCGAGCCATAGAGGGCTGTAGCGTTCTTCAGCACCGTCACCTTCTCCACGTCGTCGGGAGAGATATTGGCCAGGATATTATTGTACTGTCCGTCGTGCAACGAAGAGCGGTCGCGCTGCATGTCGAGCTCAATGCCATCGAGCACAATCAGCGGCTGGGCATCGGCTGTGATACTGTTCAGACCACGGATGAACATCACGGCACCGCCGTCGATGGCTCCCGAGCGCATCACGGTGCGCATGTCGCCGCCGAGGCGCTCGGTCATCTCGTTGTCAACCGTCACGCCTCTGTTAGCAATAAGGGCTGTGCTCTTGGCCGTATAGTTGGTTCCCGTACCATACATGGAGAGGAACTTGTCCTTCAGCATCTTGATGGAGATTTGCTGCGTAGAGTCGCCGGCAATGACAGCCACCTGCTGCGGCATATACTCAGGTGCATGCACATAGAGTGCGGTAGCGAAGTCAGGCACCTTTATGCTGAACGTACCGTCCTCATCAGTCATGGCCGTGTAACGTACATAGCCCAATGCCTGAAGCTGAATGCCCGACAAAGGCTTGCCTGTGCCTTGCTCGGTCACGGTGCCGTGAAGGGTCACGGTGGGATAATTGACCTGAGTTGTCTTCTTACGTGTAGGCTGCTTGATGGCTATCTCTGTTTCTTCCTCATCGTCCTCATTCTGAGCCAGGACAGGTGAAGCGCAGAGGCCGAGGGCCACAGTGCAGAACAGGAGTCTCCGACTCACGTTCTGCCAAGTGAAAAATATGGTGCTCTTCATATTCATTGTTTGTTTGCTTCATATTGGTCCTTCTCTACAGGTCGCATAATGATGCCATAGATACGGAACTCACGTGAATACTGTGCCATTTGGTTCTTATTGAACAAAGACACAGGACAAGAGATGTAAAGACTGGGATAGATGTCTTCGCCCAAGCCTTCATAGTTCACGGGAACAGTCACTTCACCGAGATACAAAGTGTCAAGCTTGTTCGGATTGGGAGTGAAGGCTGTGTTCAGATTCTGCGTGGCAGGGTTGTTGTCCGATGCCTTTGAACTGAAATGATAGTTGGCCAGTGCGCCTTTCTCCGTGCAGTAGCTGAGGTTGAAGTTCAGCGGGGTTGTACGGGCGTTGTCATACTCAATGGAACGCAAAGTGAAGTCTTGGTCGGCACTAATGGTCAGACCCTGTTTCTGAATAGCTGTGGCAATGGCCTGATCCTCCAACGTAAATGTGAGGACAGCGATTCCATTTGCATAGTTGGTCTTCGTATAATTCAGTTCTGTGACAGCACTGCCTGCTTCAGTCTGATAGCCCACAGAATAAGAAGGGGCAGCACCTTCGTTAGCTCTCACGACAATCCGGAAATTGTTGTACTGAGCAACAGCGTAGGGCAGTAAGTTGGTCAGTTTTCCATTGAAAAGGGTGTCGGGAGCGACAAAGCTGGTACCTGCCGTCACAAGACTGTCTTTCTGCCAAGCAGTTGACCATGTATATTCTGCACCACAATAGGATGGCAGCACAACACAATAGACATTGTACTTCGTTGACTGAAGATTAGGCATCTTGATAAAGACATCTGGCTTGTAACGCTCACCACTGGGTTCAATCAGGAGCCATCTGAACTCCTCATTGCCTGGGCCCAACAAGGCAGCAGCCAGATCAGGTCTCCGTGAACGAACAGGCGTATTCTTTGAAGTAAACGAACGGCCAAGATGGCGCATCGGTGTGTAAAGCCGCTCAGGGCAGTAAGTCTCCCAAGGGAGGAAGGGCAAGCTGTCAACGATACGGCCATAGCCATTACTCATCTCAATGGGTTCGCCCACCAAATGTTCCTTCAGTAGCTCATTAGGATTCGACAGCAGTGCGCCAGTGGTG
Source organism: Prevotella sp. UBA3675 (assembly GCA_002372235.1). Taxonomy (GTDB): domain Bacteria; phylum Bacteroidota; class Bacteroidia; order Bacteroidales; family Bacteroidaceae; genus Prevotella. The sequence goes on from DFJI01000009.1 coordinate 21,843, forward strand.
GTGTAGAGAGAGTCGCCAGCCTGTGCATCACGAGTGGGAATGAACTCGTTGTAGGAGCTGGAGTGGCTGTAGAACAGATTGCGCACGATGGCCTGACGCGCCAACGAGTCCTTCCAGTCGTTGACGATGAGTGTAGGGCCAGTCTTCTTCGTGGCATTACGCGCATTGTCGTTGGCTCCTACCACTGACAGCTTTTCTACATCCTGCATCACCACACCTGAGTAGAACTTATAGACATTTTTCACCTGGTCATACATCTTTTTATAAGCTGCATTCGTGGGGAGCAATGCCGTATAAGAGCTGTCCTCGATATCGATATAAGCTCCTAACCCGTTGGTCATTGAGTTAAGAGTGACAATCACAGAGTCAACATAGGTCTGCATACCGTTGACCATCGGTCCCTTTTCACTATTCTCAAGGTCAATGTATGAAACTTCATACTTCTTGATATAGTTCACGATAGAGTCGAGTTCCCGTCCTTGTGCCTGTCCCAAGAACTCATAGAGGTTGGGATAGAAGGGCAAGGGCTTGTCGATGACGTGCAGCATACCGTTGGTTCCGGCAATGTTCATGGCCGTGGGATCCATCTGCGCACTGCCGAATGTGTAGGTGCCATTGCCGTTCAGCACGTATGACTTGTTGTTCAGCGTGTGCACACGGGTCTTGTCGATATTGCCCGAGGCCCGGTAGGTGAACTCGGCAATGTGGTTCTTCACGAACTGCGCCAACAGCATGGAGTCGCTCATCGAGGCATAGTCCGACATGTTGAACGAGCCGTTCTTGGGTGCCCAGATGGTATAGGCATGAGGCTGTGAGAGCTGATTGCCGAAGCCGGTGCGCTCCACCAGCGACTTGAAGTCCGACAGGTTCGGATTCTGGCTGATGTTCTCCCACACTGTCTGATTGGCAGTTGCCAGCTCATCGACGGGAGCCTCATTATAGTCGGCGAAGTCAGTACACGATGAGGCGGCCAGCATTCCTGCCGCCATCATCATGCATCCAATATATTGATTTCGTTTCATATTATTTTACAATTTTCATTTTTCAATCTTCAATATTCTATCTCCCATTAGAACCAGTCCTCAGAGTAGGTGGTGTTGCCCACGACATCCAGCGGAACGAATTCAATGTAGTCGAACTGCCACTTCAGGTCAGTCTCGTCGGGAATCACATTCTTGATGCGGAACCACTTCTCACCGCTCTGCTTCACTTCTAAGCTGCGGCTCATGATCTTGCGGAACGAAGCATTGTGCTGGTCGCTACGCTGGTTGAACTCAGTTGCGCATGAGGGATCCCAAGGATCGGGTCCCTTGCCGTCGCCCGGGTGATCCTTGTAGCTATACAGACCGCGCATGTAGCCACGGTTGCGCATGGCGGCATCGGTAGCGACACCCATGTCGTCCTCCTGATAGAAGGTGAGCGAGCCGATACGCGGGTCGGTCATGGGGATGCGCACGTCCAGAGGAATGTCGAGCGGCATCATGCTCGAGAGCTTCGGTGAATCGCCCATGTAGAACATCATCATGCCACCATGAGACATAGGCGTGTAGAAGATGCGGAACTCATAGACCCCCGTGGGAAGCGGCGGCATCTTGATGGCCAGGTCATAGTTGCCCCATCCCTGGAAGGTGTCGCCCTGCCAAGCGTTGTAGCCACCACCCTTCACGTTGTAACGGAAGCGGTTCTCCTTGGTGTAGCTCACCACACCGTCGAAATAGTCGAGCGGGAAAGCCACGCGCGCACCACTGCCGCCACCGTTAAGGGCTGACACTTCGGCTTGGGTTGACATGCGAATGCCGTTGTTAATGAGCTCGGGCAGGAACGTGGTAGAGTCGAAACGCAGGCGCTCGTGCAGCACGCCCTGAGGTACCAGACGGTCATAGACCAACAGGTCTCTGATAGCGTGGATATAGCCGTTGTATGACTGAATGTTAGTAGCATACTCACCCGTAGAAGTACGCACCACTGGCACGCCAGTGCGCACTACCGTGTGCATGCCCTCGCTACCCATTGCAGCAGCGCCGAGGTGACCAATCGAGTCGGTCAGCGTATTGTTCCTCACATAGCGGTTGATGTAGGTAGTCGTGCTCATATAAGTAGGCTGCCAGATCTTCATCAGCGTGTGGGGCAGCATGGTCTCATAGTAGTCGAACGGGCCGCAGCCATTGGTGTAGTTCCAGGCATGCACCTTGCTGGTCCAGCGGCTGGAATATTCAAACAGCAGCTCTGTGACAGGCATGCCTGCATACAGGATGTGATAAGCCACGAACATGTTGAGCGCATTGTTGCGGTTCTTGAAGTCGCGACCGGTGCTCACCTTCTTCTCAAACGACTGCGTGTCGTAGTTCCACAATCCTTTCTCAGCCAACATGTCGTACCACTGATCGGCATCGCGATAGGTGTCGTTGGCAAACTGTACCAAACCTTCGAAGTCCTCGGAATAGCCGCCCTTCTTCAGTTTGCTCTTCATCACCACATCAGGTTCGGCAAAGATGGTGTAGAGCAGTTTGCACTCCTTGGGCGAATAGAGCTTGTTGCCGGCACTCGAACCGTTGTCCATGCTCTCGCCGTCGGGCAGGTTATAAGTGGCATCCTTCCTTGTCTTTGCCAACGAGTCTGCCAGTCCTGTTTCCTTCAAGGCTCTCATGAAGATGCTGAACTCTTCATGGCGCATCAGTTCATCGGTCACTACGCGGTTGCTTCGAGGAATCACCTTGTTCAGCACGTGAACCACGCCGTTGGTCACGATGCTGTCGGGCTCAATGATGACAGCCTCTTCCTCCAATGCCACCTGTCCCTGATATTTCACACTGGTCGTTGAACTGAAGGTACGTCCCAACATCGTGCGCACGGACGCGCCAGCACCCAGCTCTACGGAATTGTTGATACCGTTGGCCAGATGATACTTGGCAATGTCGTTGCAAAGCGAGTCGGTCAGACCGTCCAGTCCGCGCTGTGTCATACCGTTATGAGGCAGATCTTTATTAGAACTATCGTCATAAAGACTGTCAATATAGACCTGGATGGCCTCGTTGGTAGGAACGAAACAGGTGTATTCGCCGTATGATGAAAGGTTGCGGTCCAGTCCCACGCGCTTCAGGATTGTATTGAAAGCGCTGAGATTAGGCTTACGGGCAATGAAGTCCTCGGCTGTCTCACCTGTCGAAGTGAACATGTCTGACTCGTCAGGTTCGGGATTACAGCCAACGATGACGTTTGCACCCGTGATGAACAATCCTGCAACCAAGAGTTGTCCAAAGGCTTTTGTTAGCTTGTTGTTCATATTTTAGTTCTCCTTCCTTTTAGTTTCTTTCAAATTGGTTATTGCTGCCGTATGCAGGATTCTGCTTCAACTCGGGCGAGAGAAGCACATCGCTGTTGGGGAGCGGCAGGTAGAGATATGCCTCGTTGCGCATCTTAGCCTGCAAGCCGGCAGCCTGATCGCCCTTGCCGCGTGTGGCATATTCCAGCATGGTCTTATCATTAGCAGGCAGAGCCTCTAATCCCTGCGCGCCTAAGCTCTCGTTGTAGTTCACGCCTCTGATATGACGATAGTTGAAGCGGAGCAGATCATACCAGCGCTTGCCTTCGAAACAGAGCTCTCGCAGGCGCTCTTCCAAGATGAGCTTCTCCAGTCCGTCCACGCCCGTGCGTCCCATAGTGGTCAGCTTAGCCCAAGTGATGGCATCGCCCTTGTTAGCCTCAAGCAGTGAGCGCGTGTTGACGGCTTCCACCAAATTGAAAGCCTTCTTCAGTTCGTTATCAATAGCAGTCTGGCGCTCAGTCTTTGCCGTGGCATCGAGCGATGACAGACCTGTGGTATCCACGAGCTGCACAAGTGCCTCGGCCTTCATCAGCATCACGTCGGAGAGTCGATAGACAATATAGTTCTGAGCAATTCCGCCAAAAGCACGATCAATCGAACCCCTACCCTGCTGTGTCAGGTTGGTCTGCGGCAAAACCGAAATCATCTTTCTCACATCGAACGTCTCAGCACCTGTACCCGGAGCGAAAATAGAGCTGTAGTAGCGAATATCGTTTGTAGGGAACACTTTATCGTCTTTAGCATTAACGATTGTAGCGACAGAAGAGCTTGACGCGAAGATGGACGAAGCTTTCAGGAAGCCTTCGGTAGATTTGTTATCTTTATATTTATACATATACTTACAAAGTGCCGAGTTTGCCTTTACTTGCAGTTCGAAAATGCTTTCCTCTGCATTCATGAGCACGAACAGGTTCGTATAAGCTACATTAGCATTGGCAAGGGGATATTCCTTAGCCGTCACCTCATCACGGCCTTTCACGTGCTGCGCCTTCTTCGACTCGATGACCAAGTCGCAATAGTACACAGCCCTCTGATAGTCATTGGCATTGTGCAAGACGGAAGCACGCCACAGATAGATGTCGGCCAAGAGAGCATGGATGCCATCCTGGGTGAACCACCCCACTCGGCGCCAATTGCTAAAGCTGCGTGCCTGAATGGCATTAGCGGCAGCTTCCTCCAGACTCTCAATGCACTTCTGCAGCACGACAGCAGGCGACTCCTGCTTGAACACGCGTTCCTGACTGCTGTCCATGAAAGGAGTATCAACATAGGGCACGTCGCGGAAGTTACGCACCAGATAGAAATAGCAGAGTGAGCGCAGGGCCAACATCTGCGAACGGTCGGTCAGATAGTCGCCCTCCGTGTAGTTCGGGTCTTCCTCCAGCACAGAAGCAGCTCGCTCCAGCACGATGTTACACCTGTTAATGACCGCATAGAAGTCGGCCCAACTGGTATAGCGATTGGTGACCTGCGTACTGGCTGACATGACTTCTGCCAAGGCATCAGGAATTTCGCCTTCGGGAGCCTCTGCTCTCACGAATTCGTCGCTACGGGCATCGCCCCATACGATGAGGCGCTCAATCACAGGTTCTGTGGTCATACCCTGGTATGCAGCATTCACCATCATGGCCACGTCGCTCTTCTTCTTCCAGAAGTCTTCACCCACGGTGATATCATCAGGCAAGATGACGGTATCGAGGCACGACGAGAGTAACCCACCCCCGACCCCTCCCAAGGTGAGGGGGACTAATATACCGTAGAACCCAAGAAACGACGTTCTTATTTTCTTTGATATGATATGTATATTCATATTTATATTAATTTACTGATTTCTTTTCCTTTTGTATTGTTGAACTACTCCCCTTCCCTTGGGAGGGGATGGGGGTGGGTTCTTAGAATCCTACGTTCAGTGTTAGCGTGAACTGCTTAGAGCGAGGAGTCTTCGACTGATCGCGAGCAGGATAATAGCCAGTGGCCGACACCTCAGGATCGATACCACTATATTTAGTCCACACGAACAGGTTGTTCATAGAGCCATAGATCTGCAAGTTGCTCATGCCCCAATTCTTAATGAGCTTCTTGGGGAAGGTGTAAGACAACTGCAGGTTCTGGAAGCGCACGAAGCTACCATTCTCCACGTAGCGGTCACTACACTGGTAATTGTAAGGCGAAGCATTGTCCGACACATACACGGCACGCGGCATGGGGGTCACGTCGCCATCCTGACGCCAGCGATAGTTGGTGGTGGCGCTCTGGTTGTAAGTGCCCGACATGGTCTCCAGGTTCATACGAGCCAGGTTCACGATCTTGTTGCCGAAACGATAGTTGAAACGGCCCGTCAACTTCCAGTTGCCATAGCGCAGCGTGAGGTTGAAACCACCGTTCACCTTCGGCAGTGAGTTGCCGAGATAAACAATGTCAAGTGCGTTGATCTGTCCGTCGTGGTTGGTATCCTGATAGATGGCATCGCCGCCCTGGAACTTATAGGTGGTGGTACCGCCGTTTCCGTTCGACTCGTAGTTATAGACGAGACGCTGGGGTTCGCCCGTGCTGGTCATGATGACCTTACCGTTGGCACCCACGGCCACAGGAGCGGTCTTGCCGCTGGCCAGGAAGTCGTTGATCCAAGCCTCATACTGTGCAGGAGTCAGGTTGTGCTCCTTGCGGTAGTTCTCCAGATAGTCGTAGCCATACTGGTAAACGCCCTGATAGCGGAAGCCATAGATAGAGCCGAGCGAGTTGTTCAGCTGCACGCGGATGGGATAGCCCTGCTGCTGGCTGGTGTTCGAGCTGGTGAAGTTACCACGGACGGTAGCATCCCAGGTGTTGCCGTTGATGGCATCGAGCACACTCTGGTCCATCTCCTTCAGCAAGTTGCTGTTCTGCGAAATGTTGAAGCCGAGGTCGGCTGAGAACTTACCAAACTGCAAGAACTTCTTGGCGGTGAAGTTGAGCTCCCAACCTTGGTTGGTCATGCGGCCCACGTTGGCGTATGCCAGCGAGGTGTAGCCCGTCATTGAGGGGATGGTGAGACCCTGTAGCAGGTCGGTCGTATTCTTATAATAGTAATCGAAGTCAATCTCGAAACGGTTGTCCCAGATACCTAAGTTGAAGCCTAAGTTGTAGGACATGGTCTTCTCCCAGCGCAGGTCGCCCAGTCTCAAGCGCTCCAGCACGGCGGTTGCCTCTGTGTCGTTACCATAGCCATAGGTGCCGAAAGAGGTGTTGTAAGCCTCGAAGAACAGGTAGTCCTTGTCCGGCGCACGACCCACGATACCCCAAGAGGCACGCAGACCGAGCAGGGAGATGACTTTCTTAGACCACTGCATGAACGGCTCTTCATTGATGTTGTAGCGGAGCGAGGCACCAGGGAAGAGAGCCCATTTGTTAGAGGGACCGAACTTCGAGTCACCGTCGGCACGGAGTGAGAAGCCTAATGCATAGCGACCGTCCTTGAAGGATACGTGTCCGTTGTAGAGAAGGTTCTGCGAGTTCGAACGGGTGTTGCCACTTGAGAAACCAGTTTGATAGCCTGACACAGTGGGCGAAGTGATGCCGTTAGGCAGATGGCTGGTGTTGATGGTCTGTGCGTTGCTGGTCTGCGTGTTCAGCTCATAGCGCAGCAACATCGTGGCCGACCAGTCTTTGTTCTGGAAATAAGGAGTGAAGATAAATTCTGCACGACCGCCAATCTTCATGCGGTTGTACTCATAGTTGGTGCTCACGTTGTAGTTAGCAGTAGTCCAGTCGGCCTGACCGTCGAGCGAAGCAGGACGATAGGTGGGCTTGCTCTCAGCAAAGATATCGAAGTCAACACGACCGTTGAAGGTCAGACGGCTCCGCTCTGCCTCAGTACCCAAGATTTCATACTTGATGGTGAAGTCGGGAGTCAGACGATAGGTCTTGTCCTGCACCCAGGCCAGATTGCCAATGGCTACGGGGTTGCCCTGTGAGCGGATGTTGCGCAGCTCATAGCTGGAGTATGCACCGTCCTTGGGGTACTTGCCCTCGGCGTTGCGGTTCATGATGTAGAACTCGTCGGTATCGGCACCGTCAGGTGTCTGACGGTAGATGCTCATGTTGGGAGCCATGTTCTGCGCGATGGAGAGCAGCGAGGGATAGCTCGTTCCGTTGATCTTGCCCTCATAGTTCTTGTCGTTGTTCGTATAAGTCAGCGCGAAGTTGGTCAAGAAGCGGATGCGGTCAGACACGTTGTAGTCCAGCGCCATTCGGGTGGTGAACTGTTGGAACTTCTGCTTGATGATAGAGCCCGTCTGATGTTTGTAGCCAGCCGAGATACGGAAGGTAGCCTTCTGGCCGCCACCCGTGAGGTTGAGGTTCACGTCGTGCATGGCACCGAACTGCTTCACGGCCTTCACCCAGTCGGTATTGTTGTTCCAGTTCTCGTAGTCACCCCATGAGCGGTCGTAGTTCAGCTCTGAGATATTAGTCGTACTGGTTGAGTTCTGCGTAGCACGGTAGAACTCGTCCTTCATCAGCATGGTGTATTCGTCACCGTTGAGCAGCTTGTAGCCGTCGGGCTGCCAGGTACCGGTGAACTTATAAGAGAGGTTGATGTGTGGTTTGCCACGGCTACCGCGCTTGGTGGTGATCTTGATCACACCGTTGGCACCCTTCGAACCCCACACGGCTGTAGCGGCAGCATCCTTCAGCACCTCGATGCTGGCAATATCCTCCACGTTCACCGACAGCAGCGACGAGTACTGTTCCTCGTCGGCATTGGCATAGTCGAAGTCCTCGTCGGGGTTGTCGAATATTTTGTCATCTACCACGATGAGGGGGTTGGCATTGGCACTCAGGGTGGTGACACCACGCAGACGCATCTGCGAACCGGCACCGAGGTTACCTGAGTTCGACACGATGTCCAGACCGGCAATCTCACCCTGCAGGGCTTCGTCGGCTGAGGTGAATGCCAGACCTTCGACCGACTCCATGTTCATGGTCTGCGAAGCCACGGTGATTTCCTTCTTGGCAATGTTCAGTCCGCCCGAGTTCTGACGGCGGCCTTTCACGGTCACTTCCTTCAGCACTGTGTTCTCCGGCTTCAGTGTAATCTTGAAGGAGGTCTGCGACCCGATGGATACAACTTGCGTCTTGTCGCCCACATACGAGAACTTCAGCTTGTTCTTGGTGCTCTTCACCTGCATGGAGAAGTTACCGTTGAAGTCGGTCTGCGTGGCCGAGACGATACGGTTGTTGGCATCGACCTCCACCACATTACCCATCATGATTGGGCCTTCGGCATCGCTCAGCGTACCTGATATGCGGGTTCCCTGTGCCATCGCCATCTGACTGATGACACACAATAGGGCTGTAAAAAATAATTTCTTAATCTTCATATCTTAATAGGTCATTAGCGTTTGTTGTTTGCTTTGAGTTAACGCTTGCGCGAAGTACTTGGCTTGGTGTAGTACTTTCCGTCTTTGTTACCGCAGAGCGGCTCAGCGATTTCGTGGACGGCGCAGAACGACGAGGTGACGATAGAGGTGGCATGTAGTGCAGCCTTGTCGAACCAGTAGTCGCGTGCCATCTTGTTGCTCATCTTCGATGCGTCATTGGCGTTCACCGTGACGGTGTGGCCGGTATAGGCATCGGCAATGTTCATCACGCCGCCACCGCCAGTGATGCGCAGTTCCTTGGCCACGCCCATCTCGTCGGAGGTCATGGTCTTCACACGGGGCGAAGTGAGGTCAATCACGTTGTCGGCATAGACCGAACCTGTGACGAAGTGATAGCGGATGAAGTCGCGGATGGCCTCGATCATGGCACGTGCCTCTTCCTTTGCATTGATTACAGCCTGGTCGGTCTCAGGCGAATCCTTGTACTGCTCATAGAGGTCGGTCACGTCCGACCAGCGGGGCAGCCCCATGGTGTAGGCTTTCTCCATAGCCGCGTTATCGGGCGCGAAGAGTGTGTAGTTATAGGTATTGAACATCTTCACGTTGTAGTCTAAGCAGGCACTGCGAGTAACCGATGAACCTACGCGATAGTCAGGGGTAAAGATGGTGTAGGCATCCTGCTCGCAGGGATAGTTGTCGTTGCTGTTGCCTGCAGCATCCAAGCGTTCGCCTGAGATGCCTGCCCAGCTGAGCACTTCGCCCGTACCGAGGTCGAGGCAGAGATCCAGGAACTGCTTGAGCTGAGTGCTGCTGTTCAGTATTTTGTAAACGCTGTTGATAGGCGACTGGATTACGTGGTCCAGACGATAGGCGTTACCGTTCTTCTCAGGATAGATCTGTGTGATCTTCGGTGCGGGGAACTGTGTGGGGTTGTCGATCTGCGGCCCCGACATCACGCGCCCGTTCATCATGTGACCATCCACATAGATTTCGCCACCGTGCTTGGTCTTCAGGTAGTGGTTGCCATTGTAGCCCATCGCCACCAGCGCGTTGTTCACGCGGTCAGAAGGCAGCACCACGGTGTGGAAGTTCAGCAGGTCAACGAGCTGCGAGCGTACGTTCTTGATTTCCTCAGAACGAGCCTGTCCTTCAATGGCTCCCGTGTTCATATTATAATAGTAGCGCTCGCACATCAGCTTCGGCTCCGTCTTCTTTTGAGTATCATAGTAGAAGTGGAGCACGTCGGGCAGAATGCGCCCGTTGATGGTGTTGCCCTCGCGATGGCCCAGCGAAGTGGGATCCAGGTAGTAGGCATGGAAAGCATTGTCGTCGGGGATGAAGAAAGCATAGTTGGAGCTCATGGAGAGCAGGTAGAAGCGATAGTCGGCATCCAGGTGATAGGCTGCGTCGCTGCTGCTGCCCTTATCCTGCACGGCCCAGTTCATCACGCGCATGTCGGGATAGACCGAGGCAGGTGCCAGCACGGCATTGTACTCGTCGGGAGCATAGAGGGTCTTCATCACATAGACCACACCGTTGTTGGCGAAGGTGATGTCGTACTTGCCATCGGTCTTGCGGTTGATGGAGTCGATGTGCAGACCCATGTTCTCAGAGGCATCGTTGAGCACGGCCTCGAACTTGCTGGGCACTGATCCGATGAACGATGCCTTCATCAGGTTGTTGATGAAAGCGGTGAGCACCTGCGGGTTCTTCGAGTGCAGCGAGTCCAAGTTCTCGGCCAGATTAGCAGCAGTGTTGTCTGCTCCAGGATGAGCGCCATAGATGTCAATCAGATAAGCGCCCGGTCCCTTCTGGGTGGCACTTCTCTGTGTGAAGTAATCAATCATGGCCTGGTCGCTGGGCACGAAGAATGCGCCCATGTCCATGATAGAGTTATCGACCTTGCCTTCGCTGGCGGGTTTCGGATAGTACTGGTTCCAGCCCGGGTCGAAGCTCAACACGTTGCTCACGTTGGCTCCGTTCATGCGGTTCAGTGCTGCGATAGTACCTGATGTACCGCCCTCGCTGTCGAACGAGCGGTCGCTCAGATAGCGCAGTGCGTAGATGGTCTTCTCAGGAGCGGCAGGCACCTGGTTGCGGGCCCAGTCGGCATAGCTGTTGGTCACCTTAGGCACGCTGATGGGCACTGCGAAGTAGTCGAGTATGCGGCTGAAGAAGTGGGTGTTGTCCTTACGGCGCAGCACCTGTGCCATGTTGCCCGGCGGCACCACCACGTCCTGCATCTGATGGATGTAGCCATTCTGGCAGGTCACGTCGGCCACGGTCACGGCATCGTTGAAAATATAAGCGGCCTTGCCATTCTGCGGATAGGGTGTGCCGGTCAGAATCTCAAAGTCGCTGTTAGCACCAGTATTGGTGATACCATTGTTAATCATGAACTCGCGCGTGAGATGCACCATCATGGGACGGGTGGCATCTTCCACCACGTCGATGCCTGTGCCATAGTAAGGCTCCCAATAGGCATTGTTGGCGGGCATCTGCTCGCGTGTGAGGTGGGTCACGGTGTCGATCACGCTCACGTTGGTGGAGTGCTTCAGTGCCATGCCGTTCATGGGCTCAGCCGTGCCGTTCGACACGTTGGGGAGCAACTGGAGCAGCAGTGGATTGTCAAGCATAGACGAATAGAGGAGGAGTTTCTTCTGTCCGGTTGACAGCTCTTCATAGCTATGCACTCCCCATTCATTGTTACTAAAGAATCGCGCGAAGGCTTCGTCGTTGGCAGGGAACACTGTCTTCGAACCTGTCCGGCTCAGTGTTTCGGCTTCACCGAGGTCACTGATCAGCCTCAGATAGGTTGAGAAAGTGCCCGTGAGACCCTTCGATCCCGGATTCTCCAATTCCGCATAGATGCTTGAGCCCAGCCATTCCGGCTTGCTGTTCGCATCCACCTCTTCGTACTTATCTACGCAAGAGGACATCAATCCCGTCAACACGAGAGAGACACAGAAAAAGATTTTTTTCATAAAATGGTTATTAGCTAATTTTATTTGTTTTATTTCGAAATATCAGTAGTTTCGGTTCTATTCAAAGTGCAAAATAACTAAAAAAAAACGAAACGACCAAAAAAAACATCTATAAATATTGGCAGTGTCCTGCAATTTTTGGTGATGACAAAACAAGACATAATAACTGATTTTAAAGACAGAGTAACTGATTTTTAAGACAGAATAACAGAAGAACA
>DFJI01000031.1 GCA_002372235.1 Prevotella sp. UBA3675
GCAGGCAAGCCGCTGTCGGGCACATGGACTTTCGACGAGAGCACCTATCAGGTGAAGTTGCAGACGGCCTTCGTGTTCAACATCACTTGCTATGCCAAGAAGAACTCCAACGGCATTGCCCTGCTGTTCGAGGCTTCCAAGCTGCTCACCGTGCTGCAGACGATCACCGCCCTCTCAGGCAACAGCACGCTTCAGACCATCGGCAATCTGTCGAAGAACTACGACGGACTGCGCATCGGATTCGACTTCAAGCACTAAGCCGCCCGTGCCGTTTCATCCCTTAGTCACCACAATGGAGAAGCCTGCAGGCTTCAACAATCCATTCGACTACGAACCTCATCCGCTATGCCTCCTGGCTGCGGATGAGGTTACGTGTTTTGTGGAGTCGCAACCCGAGCTGCTGGCCGATGCCCGGCGAGGCAAGATGTTCGGAGTGCTCATCGTGGAGCGAGACGGGCAACTGGGGTTCCTGGCCGCCTACTCCGGCCTACTGGCTGGGCGCAACGACTGGGCATACTTCGTGCCATCCGTCTTCGATGCCCAACAGCCCGACGGTCATTTCAAGACCGAGGAGCGCTGCATCTCCGCCATCAACGCCGAGCTGGCCGCCCTTGCATCCTCCTCCGCCTCATCTGCTCCTTCCTCTGTTTCCTCTTCGCTCGCCCCTTCCCCGTATGCTACGCCTGTGGCGCAGCCCACTGTCCTTGCCCTCAAAGCCGAGCGCAAGCGTCGCTCCGAGGCCCTTCAGCTCTGGCTTTTCCGCCAGTACCGCATGCTGAATGCCCGTGGCGAGGAGAAGGATCTCGTCGAGATTTGGCGCGACTACCACACCTCTCCCAAGCTGCAGCAGCGCTATCCCCTACCCCCGGGCGGCAGTGGCGACTGCTGTGCGCCCAAGCTCCTGCAGTATGCCTACCGCCAAGGGCTGCGCCCTGTCACAATGGCTGAGTTCTGGTATGGCGAGTCGCCTCGTGGCGAGATTCGTCATCACGGTCAGTTCTACCCCGCCTGCCGGGGCAAGTGCCTGCCCATCCTCACCTTCATGATGCAAGGATTGGTGAGAGAGAACGTCACTCACGCCAGGTGGGAACGTCCGATGCTGTCGGTCAGGACTATTTACGCCGACGACGATCTGCTTGTAGTAGAAAAGCCCTCAGGTCTGCTCTCCGTACCGGGACGCATCGAAGCCCCCTCGCTTCAGCAGTTGCTCGCCGAACAGTATGGCGACGTGTTCATGCCCCACAGGCTCGACATGGACACGTCGGGGCTGATGGTAGTGGCCCGCAATGAAGCCACCTATAAGAATCTGCAACAGCAGTTCTACGCGCGTAATATATATAAGAGGTATGAGGCGCTGCTGTCTGCCCCTCTCTCACCCTCACTACCCGCGAAGGGCACCATCACCCTGCCCTTGCGCCCCGATCCGCTCGACCGACCGCGACAGGTGGTCGATGTGCTGCACGGCAAGCAGGCCGTCACCGACTACGAGGTGCTCTCATCCTGCACGTCGCCCATCGACCCTCACGCCGTTCTCCCGCTCCTATCCCTCACGCCTCACACAGGGCGCACCCATCAGCTGCGCGTTCACTGTGCGCATCCCGACGGGCTGGGCACCCCCATCTTGGGCGATGCCCTCTACGGACAGAAGGCCCACCGTCTGTGCCTGCATGCCGCCGAGCTGGCCTTCACCCATCCCGTGACGGGCGAGCGCATGCACTTCGCCTCGCCAGCCCATTTTCATTGTTAAGGGGCTGCCTCACGGGGGCATGCCTTCCCTTTTTATCTTAAACTATCATAAAGCGGACATAGGTTTCGCTTTTTTTTCTTACTTTTGCAACATACTAAAACTATATCAACCAAACAATTATCTGCAATGAAACACTTATTTCGCAAGTTGGCCCTCGCGGCCATGCTGATGACAGCCCCAGCCGTTGGGTTCGCTGCCCAGAAGCCCGGTACGTTCACCGTGGGCGACAAGACGTTCCTGCTCAACGGCCAGCCCTTCGTGGTGAAGGCTGCCGAGATTCACTATCCCCGCATTCCGCGCCCTTACTGGGAGCACCGCATCAAGATGTGTAAGGCGCTGGGCATGAACGCCGTGTGCATCTACATCTTCTGGAACATCCACGAGCAGAAGGAGGGGCAGTTCGACTTCACGGGCCAGAACGACGTGGCCGAGTTCTGCCGTCTGGCTCAGAAGAACGGCATGTACGTCATCGTGCGCCCCGGCCCCTACGTGTGTGCCGAATGGGAGATGGGCGGTCTGCCCTGGTGGCTGCTCAAGAAGAAGGACATCAAGCTGCGCGAGCGCGACCCTTACTTCATGGAGCGCGTGAAGATATTCGAGCAGAAGGTGGGCGAGCAACTGGCTCCGCTGACCATTCAGAAGGGTGGTCCCATCATCATGGTTCAGGTGGAGAACGAGTATGGAAGCTATGGCGAGGACAAGCCTTACATCGCTGAAATCAGAGATTGTCTGCGGAAAATCTACGAAGCCCCCCTTTCGGCCCCCGAGGGGGCTACTATAGACCCTTCCCTTGACAGCAAAACTACAGAAGCCCCCTCGGGGGCCGTAGGGGGGGCCAGTTCCGTTCTATTGTTCCAGTGCGACTGGTCAAGCAACTTCACGAAGAACGGACTTGACGACCTTGTCTGGACGATGAACTTCGGCACGGGTGCCAACATCGACCAGCAGTTCCGCCGCCTGGGCGAGCTGCGGCCCAACGCACCCAAGATGTGTTCCGAGTTCTGGAGTGGCTGGTTCGACAAGTGGGGAGCCCGCCATGAGACGCGCCCGGCCAAGGACATGGTGGCCGGCATGGACGAGATGCTGTCGAAGGGCATCAGCTTCTCGCTCTACATGACCCACGGCGGCACATCGTTCGGCCACTGGGCCGGTGCCAACTCTCCCGGCTTTGCGCCCGATGTCACCTCTTATGACTACGATGCTCCCATCAACGAGTATGGTCTCGCTACACCAAAGTACTGGGAACTGCGCAAGATGATGGAGAAATACGATGCTAACGGTTTCCCCCTCGGGGGACGGAAGGGGGGCCTCCCTGCCGTGCCCAAGGCTCCGATGTCTATCATCACCGTGCCGAAGTTCGAGCTGACGGAGTTCGCACCAATGATGACAGCCCTTACAAAGCCCGTCAACGGCACACCGAAGACCTTTGAAGAGATGGACATGGGTTGGGGCACGATGATGTACTCCACCCGACTGCCGGAGATTACCTCGCAGAGCGTGCTCACAGGAGAGTTCCACGACTTTGCCCAGGTGTTCATCGATAAGAAATACATTGGCAAGATTGACCGTGTGAAGAACGAGAAGTCGCTCACCATACCTGCCGTGAAGAAAGGTGCCGAACTGATTATCATCGTCGAAGGCATGGGCCGCATCAACTTCGGTCGCGCCATCAAGGATTTCAAGGGCATCGTGGGCAACGTCACGCTGACCACTGAGACGGACAACATGGAGATGGTGCTGACACCGAAGAACTGGATGAACGTCGCCATTCCCGACGACTATCAGACTGCTGTCAAGGCACTTGACATGGTGAAGGGCATCAACGACCAGGTTGCTACAGGCAAGGTGAAAGGGAGTACTCCTGCACTCGCCTTCACACAGGGCTATGAGGGGTCAAAGAAGCTTGCCGACATCATGAAGCCGGGCTACCATCGCGGCTACTTCACGCTGAAGAAGGTGGGCGACACGTTCCTGAACTTCGAGACGTGGGGCAAGGGTCAGGTCTATGTGAACGGCCATGCTATGGGCCGCATCTGGTCGATTGGCCCGCAGCAGACGCTCTACATCCCCGGTTGCTGGCTGAAGAAAGGTAAGAACGAGGTGATTGTCCTCGATGTGGTCGGCCCGAAAGAGGCTGTGGTATGGGGACAGGCAGAGCCTGAACTGAACAAGCTGCAGCTGGAAAAGAGCAATAAGCACAACAACATCGGCGACAAGCCCGACCTGAACAGCATGACACCTGTCAGTGTGTCCGGCGGTTCCTCCGCCGGATCAATCACCGCCACCCCCGGCAACGGTTGGCAGACCTTCCGTTTCGCCACTCCACAGAAAGGCCGCTACCTCGCCATTGAGTGTCTCTCCACCCAGAAGGAGGGCGACCGCGTGGCCATTGCTGAGCTCTATCTGCAGGGACAGGACGGTAAGCGACTCTCACGCGAGCCTTGGGTGGCTAAGTATGCCAACAGCGAGGAAGAGAACGGCAACCACACCATCGACAAGGTGTATGACCTGCAGGAGAGCACCTACTGGCAGACGGAGAAGTCGGCCTCAGCTCCCCACCTGATCGTCATCGACCTCGGATCGGTGCAGACCGTCACCGCACTCGAATATCTGCCGCGTGCCGAACAGGGCGCACCGGGATCGGTGAAGGACTTCCGCATCTATCTGTATTAAATAAGACATAAGAACATGGTTTTTAAGACATAATAACAAAAGAACATATTGTTTTTCTGAGACAGAGTAACATAAGAACATATTGTTTCTAAGACAGAGTAACAAAAGAACATATTGTCTCTAAGACATAATAACAAAAGAACATATTGTTTGCTAAGACAGAGGGTCCTTTTGGAATTTAGTTAAATTCAGATGAACACTCCATCGCAAATCAACGGAAGCGAATAATGGTCAAAATCTTCGAATTTTGGCCATTATTTTTTGGATTTTGGCCAAAGCTCTATCTCATGCGGTTTTATAGAAACTGCGAATACAAGTAAAAACTCCATGAAAAGCCCCTCACATAGTTCAGCTAAATCGCAGAAAAGCCAAACAGAGTAACTGAACTAAATCTTCTGTTACTCTGTTTCAACAAAATATATGTTACTATGTCTTAGAAAAAAAATATGTTCCTATGTTATTCTGTCTCAGAAAAAAAATATGTTCTTATGTTACTATGTCTCAGAAACAATATGTTCTTATGTTATTCTGTCTTAGAAAAAAAATATGTTCTTATGTTATTCTGTCTTAGAAAAAAATATGTTCCTATGTTATTCTGTCTTAGAAAAAATATGTTCTTATGTTACACTGTCTTAGAAAACAATATGTTCTTATGTTATTCTGTCTTAGAAAAATAATATGTTCCTATGTTATTCTGTCTTAGAAAACAACATGTTATTATGTCTCACACGATGGGCAGCGATATACCGCATATCTTCTGATACACATCGAGTGCATAGACATCGGTCATACCTGAGATATAGTCAATGACAGCCATCAGTCGGCACTCTAGATCAGGATTCTCAATGTCATACTGGCTGGAGACCCGTCCGATAAGTTGTTTAGAGTAGTATCGTTCGGGGTGCTCTATGGCCTCAACCATGAGCTCCATGAGCGTGGCCATGATATGATAACCCGACAACTCCACGTCGAGCACCGGCTTACTACGGTAGATATACTGTTTCGAGATGCGCACACACGCCTGATAGGCATTCCGCTGAAGCGGTGCGACATGGTCAATGAGCGAGCCGCTGAATCGTCCTTCCAAGATCTCTTCCTCATGCTCCATGAAGGTGGCCACGCACTCGTTCTCCAGCTTACCAATCACGCAGGCCCTCAAGTACTGCACCTGTTCGTTCTCGTCGGTCAGCTGCTCGTCGGCTATGCGCCGTCGGATGTGCTGACGGCTCTCTTCGTCGAAGAAGCCGAGCATCAAGTCGGCAGTCTGTTCGAAGGAGAGAATCTTCAGCTTATGAGCATCCTCCAAGTCCATGATCTCATAACAGATGTCGTCGGCTGCCTCCACGAGATAGACCAGCGGATGACGGGCGTATCTGAGTTTAGCCACTCTAAACTCTCCACTCTTGTCAACGATCCCCAGTTCCTCTGCTATCTGCTGATAGGTCTCGGCTTCGCTGTTGAAGAAGCCGAACTTGCCCTTCTCGCCAGCCAGCGACGATGAATAGGGGTACTTCACGATGCTCGCCAGTGTGCTGTAGGTCATGACGAAGCCGCCGGGCCTGCGTCCGCAGAACTGATGGGTGAGCAGACGGAACGCATTGGCATTGCCCTCGAAATGGGTGATGTCGTCCCAGAACGGTGCCGACACCTTCTGCTTCAGGTAGTTGCCCTTCCCTTCGGTAAAGAACGTCTGGATGGCTTTCTCGCCAGAATGTCCGAAAGGCGGGTTGCCCATGTCGTGGGCCAGACAGGCCGTGGCGACGATTTGTCCGATCTCTGCCACCAACGGACTGAGCGCCTTGCCGTATTTGGCCGACAGTCGCTGATAGACATCGTTGCCTAACGACATGCCCACCGAGGCCACCTCTAAGGAATGGGTGAGACGATTATGCACGAAGACACTGCCCGGCAAGGGGAACACCTGCGTCTTGTTCTGCAGACGGCGGAAAGGGGCCGAGAAAATCAGTCGGTCGTAGTCGCGCTTGAATTCCGTTCGGTCATCATGCCGTTCCAAGTGGCGGTGCTCCTGACCGAGACGGCAGTTGGATATCAGTTGGTTCCAGTTCATCACATTTTGATTCTTATTTTCTGTTGGTTGCAAAAGTACAGCTTTTTTGGCTATAAAACACATTTTAGCATTAAATTTATGGCTGATTCAATATAAATCAGTACTTTTGCACATTCATTTATATATAAATTACCCGCATGAAAATCCAAGTTGTGAACCGTGGGCATCAGCCCTTACCTGCCTATGCCACACCGCTCAGCGCCGGACTCGACCTGAGGGCTAACCTCACTGAGCCTGTAGAGCTGAAGCCACTGGAACGCAGACTCATACCCACCGGACTGCACATCGCACTGCCAGCCGGTTATGAGGCACAGGTGAGGCCCCGCAGCGGACTGGCCCTGAAGCACGGGTTGACCGTGCTCAACTCGCCCGGCACCGTCGATGCCGACTATCGCGGCGAGATTGGCGTGGTGCTCATCAACCTGTCGCAGGAACCGTTCGTGGTGAACGACGGTGAGCGCATTGCCCAGCTGGTGATTGCCCGCCACGAGCAGGCCGAGTTCATAGAGGTGGAACAGCTTGACGAGACAGAGCGCGGCGAGGGCGGCTACGGACATACGGGAGTGAAATAGTGAAAAATTCTGAACGGAGAGAGAGTGTGAAGAGAATTCTATTTTTGTTACTATTGATACTGTCAGCAGGCACAGGCGTGTCGGCCCAACGGCTCTATGATGCTTATTTCCTGGAAGCCATGCTCGAACGGCAGAAAGGCCACCACGATGCGGCTTTCAGCTTGCTCACGCGCTGTCAGCAGATTAATCCGCAGGCTTCCGAAGCCTACTATTTCCTGGCTCAGTACTACACCGAGATGAAGGATGCCGACAAGGCGCTCGACTACTTTCTGAAAGCTTCGCAGCTGGAGCCTGGCAACGCCACCTACATGGAGACGTTGGCACAGGCTTATATCGAAAAGAACCAGTTTGCCGAAGCCATCAAGGTGGTGGAAGAACTCTATGAGCTCGACAAGAGTCGGCAAGAACTGCTCGACATGCTTTACAAACTGCACATGCGGCAGCGCGAATACGACAAGGCCATCAGCGTGCTGGACCGCATGGAGCTCATTGATGGCAAGAGCGAACGGCTCTCGCTCACCAAGAGCAGCCTCTATTTCCAGATGGGCGATCAGGAAGCATCACTCCGCGAGGTGAAAGCGCTCTCCGAGCAGTTCCCCAACGACCTGAACTACCGCACCATCTATGCAAACTCGCTCATGCTGGGTTCGGGCGACAACATGGACGAGCGCCGCCAACTGGCACGGAAAATCCTGACCGAGGTACTGGCCGAGGAACCGAAGAACTACAGTGCTCAGGCCGCCATGCGCGCCTACTATCTGGGAGAGCGCGACACGCTACGGGCCGATTCGCTCACACGCAGCATCCTGCTCAACCCCGAGACGGCACTCGAAGACAAGGTGTCACTGCTCCGTCAGGAGATAGGCTACAGCGAGGCCCACGGCGGCGACAGCACCCGCATCCTGAATCTCTTTCGCGAAATGCTCGACATGCCCGAGCCTTCAGCCGACATTGCCGAGTTCTGTGCCGCCTACATGAACATGAAGCAGATGCCGCGCGACAGCGTGAGCCGAATGCTTCACACCGTGCTGCGTCTGTCACCAGACAACGCCACGGCTCGACTGCAACTGGTGCAGTATGCCTGGGAAGACAACGACAATGCCGAAGTGGTGAGCCTCTGCCAGTCGGCCCGTCTCTACAACCCCGACGAGATGGCGTTCTACTACTATCAGGGCATGGCCTTCTACCGCCAAGACGACTACGACCATGCACTCGAGGCATTCCAGAACGGCATCAGCGTGATTACCGAAGAGAGCAACCCTGCCATCGTCTCAGACTTCTATGCCGTGATGGGCGACCTGCTCCATCAAAAGGGGCGCCAGCGCGAAGCCTTCGAGGCATACGACTCCTGCCTGCAATGGAAGCCCGACAACATTGGCTGTCTGAACAACTATGCCTACTACCTGAGCGAACTGGGCATGCAGCTCGACAAGGCCGAGCGAATGAGCAGCCTTGCCATCAAGGCAGAACCGGAGAACGGCACTTATCTTGACACCTACGCTTGGATTCTCTTCATGCAGAAACGCTACGAAGAGGCGCTCGTCTATATCAACAAGGCCGTGGCAAGCGACAGTCTGCACAGCAGTGTCATCCTGGAGCATGCAGGCGACATCAATGCCATGAACGGCCACATCGACGAAGCCGTCAACCTATGGCAGGAAGCACTGAAGGGAGACCCTGACAACAAAATCCTCAACCGAAAGATCAGACGAAAAAAATATATCAAATAATCATGATGAAATCATTACACTTCATGATAGTTGCCATGATGGCGGCTGTCTTGTTATTCAGCTCTTGTGGATCACAGAAGAAAACGACCCACCCGAATGCACCCATCTTGACAGACACTACAGAACAGGCAAACTTTCTCAAGACTGTCAGGAACAGCTCTCAGATCACATCAAGATACGTCACTTCGAAACTGAAGTTTGTGGTGGAGATGGGACCGCAGAAAATCAACCTCACCGGCAATCTGCGCATGCTGCGCGACGATGTCATACGCCTGCAGCTCATGGCCTTCGGATTCGTAGAGGCCGGGCGCTTCGAGTTCACCAAGGACGAGGTGCTCATCATCGACCGCATCAACAAGCAATTCATCCGTGCCCCCTATCGCTATATCGACTTCCTGCGCAACAGCGGCATCAACTTCTACACGCTGCAGGCCCTGTTCTGGAACGAGCTGTTCATTCCCGGATTAGACAATTTGAGCGATAAAGACATGGTCAAGTTCACGACCGACATGGGTGGCGACGAGGCTGTCATCTACTTAGAGAAAGGAAAGATCAACTACAGCTGGCTGGCCAACCAGAAGACGGGCCGCATCAAGATGACCAACATCATGTACCGCGATCCCAACCACGGCAAGTCGCAGCTCAACTGGAACTACGAGTCTTACGGACTGCTCAACGGAAAGCCTTTCCCCAACGACATGATCGTAACCCTCACCACGCCTAAAAAAGAGGTGAAGGTCAGCATTAAGCTCAACTACATGGGCACCGACGACCAGTGGGACACTCGCAGCACTGTCTCAGCCAAGTACCGTGAAGTGACCATCGACGAGTTGCTCAAGCGCATCATGTCCAGCTTCTAAGTTTTTTTTACTCACGCATACCGTTTCAGAATGCCCATCATTCCAGTGTCTTCGCCCATGAGAAAGTTGCTTATCTTCCTACTGCTTCTGCTCTGCTGCCTCTCTGTGCCTGCACAGCGAGACAGGACTCAGCGCAAGCAGACCACCACACAGCGCTCAACCCAGAAGAAGTCGGCTGTCCGCAACAGGAAGAGCACTTCGACCAAGAAGCAAGCGACCTCAAAGACCACACAACGGCAGCAAGGCAAGGGCAAGAAGTCTGCCGTCACCGTCAAGGGACTGGAAAATGAGCGCAAGGCACTGCAGGCCGAGAAGGCATCGAACATCAAGAAGAACGAGAGAATCAAGCTGGGCGTGAAGCGCGGTGTGGAGAACCTCATGATGCTCGACCAGGAGATAGCCCAGCAGCGCAAGGTGGTCGATACCATTCGCAACGACGTCACCCGCCTCAGTGACCACATTCGCCTGCTCGACCGGCAATACGAGATTCTGACCGAAGAACTCGAAGAACGCCGCAACCGATACATGCAGAGCATGCGCTACATGCACCGCAACCGTTCGGTGCAGAACCAGCTCATGTTCATCTTCAGTGCTGACAACTTCAATCAGATGTACCGTCGTCTGCGCTTCTCGCGCGAATATGCTGCCTACCAGAAAGCGCAGGGCGAGGCAGTGAAATCGAAGCAGGAACAGGTGGAACAGAAGAAAGAGGAGCTCAGACAGTCGAAGGAGCAGAAGAACGTATTGCTGGCACGAGGCGTGAAGGAGCAACAGGTGCTGGAAGGCAAGCAGAACCAGCAGCAGGCACAGGTGGAGCAGCTCAAGAAGCAGCAGAAGACCGTCGAGGCACTCATCGTGGAGCAGCAACGACGCGAAGAAGAGCTCAATGCCCGCATCGACAGGCTCATTGCCGAGGAGCTGGCCCGCGAACGGGCGCGTTTGGAGGCCGAGGCCAAGAAGAAGGCAGCTGAGGAAGCGGCCCGCAAGCGTGCCGAGGAACTGGCTCGCAAGCGTGCGGCAGCCGAAGCGGCCCGCAAGGAGAACGAGCGCCGCATAGCCGAGGCACGGAAGCGGGAGCAGGAGGCACGCGAAGAGGCACGACGAGCCTCGAAGCGGAAACGCGCCGAGGCAGAGCGCAAGGCTCGCGAAGCTGAGTTAGCCCTGAGAAGAGCCGAACAGAAGGCACGCGAGGAAGACAATGCACGCGAACGAGACATAGCCGAGGCCAAGAAGAACGAGGAGAACTATCGGATACCTGCTGAAGACCGCAAGATGACGGGTGGGTTCGAGACTAACAAGGGTCGGCTACCCATTCCCATCACCGGTGCTTACAGGCTGGTTCGCGGCTTTGGCCCCTACCAACCTGAAGGGCTCAGCCGCGTGCGCCTGCAGAGCAACGGCTGGCACCTCAAGGGACAGGGCGGCGCCAAGGCACGCTGCGTGTTCGACGGCGAGGTGAGCGGTGTCTATATGCAAGCCGGCAAATACATCGTGACCGTGCGCCACGGCAAGTACATCTCGGCCTACATCAACCTGGCCAACGTAAGCGTGAAGAAAGGACAGCGCGTGAAGGCCCGCGACATACTCGGCGGTCTGGGAGCCGACCAGACCATGCAGTTCCAACTGCGCAACTGGAGCACACTGCTCAACCCCGCCAACTGGCTGGGACGATAGTGTTTTTAAGGCGAAACAGCAAAAATCGTATCATAATTTTTGCTGTTTCGCCAAAATCATCTACCTTTGTGGCCGATTTGCCAAAATGGCTAATCAAGGGGTGCTTAGTTTGCCGACCGGAGAGGGATGCAAGACTGGCTGAGATCATACCCTTCTGAACCTGATGCGGGTAATGCCGACGTAGGGATGGATAAGTAGGTCAAATCACAATTTCCTGAAAATTGTAGCCCCCTTTTTTATAATTTATCATTTTAAAAATAAAAAAAAGGGATGAAGAAATCTTTTATTCTACTGAGTACGCTGTTGAGCGCCATGACCATTGGTGCCAGCACCGATGTTGTTTCCTCTGAGCGGAGTGAGTCCTCCACCGTCGATTCGCTGAAGACGGTGGAGCTGCAAGACGTGCAGGTACGCTCCACACGTGCCTCGAAGAACACGCCTATGGCCTTCACCGACATGAACCGTGACCAGATCAAGCAGATGAACCACGGACAGGACATTCCCTATCTGCTGTCGCTCACGCCCAGTGTCACCATGACGAGCGATGCCGGCAACGGCATAGGCTACACTTCGCTGCGCATTCGCGGCACGGCTCCCGAGCGCATCAACATCACGGCCAACGGCATACCCATGAACGATGCCGAGAGCAACTCCGTGTTCTGGGTGAACATGGGCGACTTTGCCAGCAGCCTACAGTCCATGCAGGTGCAGCGCGGCGTAGGCACCTCCACCAACGGTGCCGGAGCCTTCGGTGCCACGCTCAACATGCAGACCGAGAGCATCGGAATGAATCCGTATGTAGGTGTTGACCTCAGCGGAGGCAGCTACCACTCAAACAAGCAGACGGTGCGCTTCTCCACAGGTCTGCCCGACGAGGGCCACTCGGGCTTGCAGGGACGCTTCTCCCACATCGGCTCGAAGGGATATATTGACCGCGCTTCAGCCAAACTCTTCAGCTACTTCCTGCAGTATGGCTATTTCGACGACAACCGAGCCGTGAAGCTGCTCACCTGGTACGGTCAGGAAGAGACCTACCACGCCTGGGACTTCTCCTCACACTATGCGCAGGATCGCTACGGGCGCACCTATAACCCTTGCGGCTACATGGGCGACGATGCCAACGGCAATCCGCTCTACTACGACAAGCAGACCGACAACTACGCTCAGCACAACTATCAGCTGATATGGAACGAGCGCTTCTCGAACCGCTTCTCGCTGAATGCAGCCCTGCACTACACCCGTGGCGACGGCTACTACGAGCAGTTCAAGGGCAACAAGAAACTGTCTGAGTACTTCCCCCTGACGGAAACCGAGCAGGGCATGAAGAGCGACCTCGTGCGCCGCAAGCACATGGCCAACGATTTCTATGGTGCCGTGGCATCACTGATCTACAACAACAGGAAGAACCTGGACCTGACCGTGGGCGGAGGCTGGAACCGATACGACGGCGACCACTTCGGACGCATCGATCAGGTGACCAACGCGCCGTCAAGATACACGCCAAGATACGAGTACTATCGCGACAATGCCAAGAAGACCGACCTCAACGTCTATGCCAAGGGCAACTATCAGATTTTTAGCGGATTCAGAGCTTTCCTCGACCTCCAGTACCGCCACGTCAACTACAAGATGCAGGACCCCAGCGACTGGTATGTGGCCAACAAGCCCGAGGACTACGTCATCAACGAGAACTACAACTTCTTCAATCCCAAGGCCGGCATCAACTACCAGTTTGCCCGCAACCACCGCGCTTTCGTCTCCTATGCCATTGCACACAAGGAGCCTGTGCGCAACAATTTCCAGAACAACTACAACGCCGGGCTGGAGAAGCCGCGCCCGGAGCGGCTCAACGACCTTGAGTTTGGCTATGGCTACCAGAACAAGTGGTTCTCGGCAGGCGCCACCTTCTACTGGATGAACTACAAGGACCAGTTTGTGCTCACGGGCGAGATCGACAATATCGGCGAGGCCATCACGCGCAACCTCGACAAGAGCTACCGCATGGGTGTCGAGCTGGAAGTGGCTTGGCAACCCATCAACTGGTTCCGCTGGGACGTGAATGCCACCTTCTCGCGCAACCGCGTGAAGAACATCGCCGTGCAGCTCGACGACTACACCACCACCGTCACGCTCGATGGCGAAAAGCCGCTGGCCTTCTCGCCCGACATCATCGCCAACAACATCTTCACGTTCAGCGTCAAGGGTTTCAAGGCGCAGATTCAGAGCCAGTTCGTCGGCGACCAGTACCTCACCAACACGGGCTTTAAAGAGATGCTTTGTCAAGACGACAACGGCAACGACTGCTACGAGACGCTGATGCTCAAGAGGCACTTCACCACCAACGTGGACTTGAGCTATGGCTTCGCCCTGAAGGCGATTGCCCTGAAAGAGGCCAGACTGGGTGTCTCGCTCTACAACATCACCAATGCCAAGTTCGACAACAACGGATGGGCGGCTCCGCAGTACAAGCAGCTGTCCGACGGCACCGTGCAAGCTGTCAACACCTGGGGCGTGCGCGACGACCAGGCCGTAGGCTTCGCCCCCTCAGCACCCTTCAACTGGATGGCTTATCTATCAATTAACTTTTAAATGACCCTCGACTGGCTCGACATAGCAACCACGATACTCGGTCTGATATACATCTGGCTGGAGTATCGTGCGCACATTGCCCTCTGGGTGGTAGGCATCATCATGCCCGCCCTCGATGTCTATCTCTACTACAAGCACGGCCTCTATGGCGATGCCGGCATGGCCGTCTATTACACCTTGGCAGCAGTGTATGGGTTAGTGGTGTGGAGAACCCACCCCCAGCCCAAGGAAAGAACCCACCCCCAGCCCCTCCCCAGGGGAGGGGAGTCTGGTTACACCCAAACGCAGAATCAAACCAATCCCCCCTCCCCTGGGGAGGGGCTGGGGGTGGGTTCTGTGGGTTCTGTGTCTTCCATGCCCCGCCGCCTCTATCTCCCCACCACTCTCTTTTTCTTTGCAGCATGGGCCGTCACCTATTATATATTAGTGACGTGGACCAACTCCACCGTTCCCCTGCTCGACTCGTTCACCAATGCCCTATCGTTCGTCGGTCTCTGGGCTTTGTCGCGTAAGTATCTGGAGCAGTGGTTCTTCTGGATCGTGGTCGATGTCGTGTGCACCGTGCTCTACATTCAGAAAGGCATACCCTTCAAGGCCGCACTCTACGGACTATATGTCTTCATAGCCGTAGCAGGGTATTTCAAGTGGAAAGGGATGGTAAAGAAAACAACCCACCCCCAACCCCTCCCGAGGGGAGGGGAGTCTGAATAGACCTGCAAGAAGAATATAAAAGAAGAATATAAAAAAGGAATATAATTATGATTGATACTCCTTACGAACTCCTCAATAGCAAAACTAACCAAGCCCCCCTCCCCTCGGGAGGGGCTGGGGGTGGGTTCTTGTTTTGCACCATCCTTGCCGCTGGCGAACAGCCTGAACACGACATCCCTGTGCAGCTGCTGCAAGAGGCCCCTTACATCGTGTGTTGCGATGGAGCTATACAATGGTGCGACTGGGCCGATGCCGTGGTGGGCGACGGCGACAGCATCCCCTCATGGGCTCGCGACGAATATGAGTGCATCTTTCACCAGGAAGACGAGCAGGACGACAACGACCTGACGAAAGCCACACGGTTCTGCATAAGCAAGGGCTTCCGCAAGGTGGTGTATCTCGGAGCCACCGGCAAGCGCGAGGACCACACGCTGGGCAATATCTCACTGCTCATGCGCTATGCCCGGGAGTTCGGCATCGAGCCGCTCATGGCGACCAACTACGGGTGGTTCGTGCCGGTAGTAGGGAGTTCCCCGAGTGCTCTGAGTTCCCCGAGTTCTCCGAGTTCTCCGAGCTCCCCGAGCTCTTTCCCCACTCGTTTCTCCTCTTTCCCCGGCCAGCAGGTGAGTCTTTTCAACTTCAGCTGCACGCACCTGCGCACCGAGGGGCTGCGCTACGAGGGCTATCCCTTCCAGTCGTGGTGGCAGGGCACACTGAACGAAGCCACTGCCGAAAGCTTCACCATCGAGGCCGACGGCGACTACCTCGTATATAGAACTTACGAGGCAAAATGATATTTTTTGCGCAAAAATTTGGAATTCTCATAAATAGTATGTACCTTTGCAGCCAAATAAAGGGCTTTTAGCTCAGTTGGTTAGAGCAACAGACTCATAATCTGGAGGTCCTAGGTTCAAGCCCTAGATGGCCCACATCCACGTAAAAGTGTGATGAGAAAAGCTGACAGTCGGGGTATCTCCGACTGTCTTTTTTTATTGTTTCGCTGCAACAGCCACGATTCTCCCACCCCATGTTTTAGTTCATTTCATGATGAAATCTATCCTAAATCACGACGCGGTTTAGGCTATTTCATCGTGCGATTTAGGCTATTTCATCACACGATTCAGTTTAGTTCATTTTGTAATCTTGGCTATTTCATGTCGTGATTTAGGAAAGATGACGTCGTGAAATGAGCACATTCTGCTTCTCCTGAATCAGGAATGCATATCATCGGAATCAGAAAGGACGAGCATATCGCAAAGTATTCAGGAATCAGGAATGACAAGCCCAGTGTAAAGTATATTTTAGCATAAATAATGTTAATCTTTTACAATTTTGATAACTCTCGCGCATTACGTTCACAAATAATGTGTACTTTTGCGAGATAGAATCATTAAAATCAAAATCTATAAAATAGATTAACTCACAAAAGAAGAGAAGTGATTTCTCGTGTTGTCAATTATGAAAAAAGAAAATCTAATGAAAGGAATGGCAGTACTGGCTATGGTCGTTGCTGTCGCCGGATGCGCCAAGAAAGACGTCTATGACCCTGAGGTGAAGAAGCAGCAGAGCGCAACCAACTTCGTGAACAACGTGCTGGGTGGCCGCAGTGTGGATGCCAATCAGACATGGAGCACAGCCGAGAATGTGACTGTGACCGTGAACAGCGAGCTGAACGGCACACTCAAGATTTACCCAGCCAACCCTTACGGCAATCATGTGGCCCCACTGCTCACACAGTCAATCGGCACGGGCACGGTGCAGCTGGCCGTTGCCAAGCCGCGCGACGTGAGCACGCTCTATGCAGCACTGATTGACAGCGACGGCGACGGCACCATCAGAGTGACGGAGCTGAGCAACAATACAGCCACGTTCAAAGCGCCTGCAACCACAGCCAGAGCAGCCGCAGCCAAGAAGAAAGTCACTAAGCACAACATAGAGTTCCCCGACGCGCCTGCCGACGGCGACTTCGTGACGACCCTGCCGGGAGGAACAATGCTCAAGCCCAGCCAGTATGATGCCAACAACATACACAACTATGTGCTCGAGGAGACGACGAGCCAGCAGGACATTAACTTCCATAACGGCAAGTTCAATCTCTACATCACCGGCACCAAGAACATCAAATGGTCGAATCCGGCTGATGCTGCCGACGACATGTACTTCTACGTGCTGCCGGGGGCTAACCTCACGTTCAAGGAGAACCAGTTCACCAAGAACGGAGCCGAGCGCTTCAAGATGTACGTGGCCAGCGGTGCCACCGTCACCTTCGAAGCTGGAATGAACTCGTGCATACACCTCTACAACCGTGGCACCGTGATTGTGAACGGATGGCAAGACTCCGGCATCTATGGCAACGGCATCATCTACAACGAGGGAACCATGAAGTTCAACGGCACTTCTACCCGCAACCAAGTGGTGAATCCCCCTTACGGACAAGCCAACGTATCAGGCGCACTGGGCATCTGGAACGGAGCAGGCCGCTTTGTCAATGCAGGCACACTGGAAGCAAAAGGACTGCTCGTAGAGGGTTCAGGCAAGTTCCTGAATCTCGGCACGGCCAACATCTCGGGCTACACCGTGGTGAACAGCAATCAGGCTGTATGGATCAACGACGGACAGTACACCACTCAGGATTACGCCTACTCAGCAGGCAGTCAGAACGTGTGGAACAACTGCAAACTGACGGTCAAGAACCTGTTCGCTATCTGGCTGGGCGACTCTGACGTGAACGCATTCCAGATGGAAGCCGGCTCAAGCGTGGTCACCAAAGACCTGAAGCTGTACGGACCTGCACGCATCATCATGGGCGGCAACTCACTGCTGAAGGTGACCGACACCGCCTACATGAACTGCCGCAAAGCCAACTACGGCATCTACGGTCCCAGCACAGGCACAGCATGGGCTGTGTTCCAGGCAAAGGACATTGTGTCGGCTCACAACTCATGGGATGGGCTCATCTATCAAGTGAGCTACGGTGGCAACTTGTACGTGGCCGCCGACAGCCATTTCGCCAATGGATGGAACGGACAGTATCCTTACTACGAACAAGGCTCGGCCAAGATGTTCAACGGACAGAACGCCGCCACTTATACCATCAAGAGTGGCACCTGCAACCCGGGATACAATGACGACGGAGAGGCCGTCAACCCCGATCCCGAACCCACGATGTACTACTATTATGCCTTCGAGGACCTGGGCACGATCGACGACTTCGACTTCAACGACGTGATTGTGCGCGTGTCGGCTGCCGTCAATGGCGTATCGACCGTGCAGCTCGTGGCCGCAGGCGGCACGATGGAGACCTACGTCACCTACGGCACTCAGGAGAATCCCGCACAGCTGGGCGGTGAGGTGCATGCCACGATGGGCAGCAACACCACCGGCACCATGATCAACACCACGGGCGTGGATGTCACGAAGTTTGCCAATATCGGCACGGTCAACGTGGCCGGGCTCGACATGAGCAACCTGCCCTTCGGCATCAAGGTGAACGGACAGAACGGCGAGGTGAACAAGGTGGTGAGAAGCGTTGAGAGCCACGGCAAGGCACCGCTCGTGATTGTGGTGACAGGCAACGAGCAGGGCAAGTGGTTCTGGGCCACCGAGCGCACCAACATCACCGTGGCCTACGGCCAGTTTGGCGATTGGGGTGCCAACGCAAGCACTAACCTTAACTGGTATCGCACACCAACGGGAGCGGTCGTGGACTACTAATGTAGAGTTGAAAGTGTAGAGTGTAGAGTTTGCTACCGCTTCGCAGTACTTTCTGGCGCGGTAGCAAACTCTACACTCTACACTTTCAACTCTACAATTTCCACTCTAAACTTTCCACTCTAAACTCTACACTTTTCACTACCTTCCATGTGTTAAAATTACACTTTTTTAGTATTCCATTAAAAAAAACTTTGAAAAATGATTTGCGTTACTAAAATTTTGATTAAATTTGCACCCGATATAGTGTCGAACAATGTTGTGACACTAAACTAAGGCCGAGAACAAATACATATTTTTATTTATTACTAACTTTAAAAATTAAGGCTTATGAAATTTTCAAGACTACTCGTTTTGAGCGCACTGTGTCTCACTACGACAGGTGCAATGGCCGACATTGTGAACGGTGTGCGTCAGCGCCCCGCAGCTACCACTGAACAAACGTGGGAGCAGGAGACGACCTACTACCTTTACAACGTTCAGGCTCGCCAATTCTTCGTGGGAGGCAACGACTGGAACACACGTGCCAGTATCTCTCCCAAAGGTTACAAAGTGAGGTTCCACGACCCTGCCGATGCAGCTCCAGAACCAGGTGTTGTTGAGATTCAGGACTCCGTGGAGACCAAGAGTGCATGGTTATGCACCTTCGCCACCAGTGACGGTGGTGCCATCTGGGTCGATAACAACAGTGAGACCTATCGCTTCTGGAACATCGAGAATCAGGGTAACGGTGTGTTCCGCATCAGTAACCTGCATCTGGCTGAAGTAGCAGAGGCTGTGCAGGGCAAGTACCTGGGCTGGAACGGTAACGACGGCGACACTCGCCTCTACTTCGTTGACCCTGCAACTGAGGGTGCCGGCATTGACTGGCAGTTCGTGAGTGAAGACAATTACAAGGCTTATCAGGCCACATGGGAAGCCTACAAGGACCAGTTCGAAAAGGCTGCTGAGCTGAAGACATGGCTCGATGCCGCCAAGGAACAGGGCATCGACGTAACTGCCGAGCAGGCCGTCTATGAGAACGAAGCTGCCACTGTCGAGGAGCTGCAGGCCGCCATTACTTCACTTCAGCGGAAGATCAACGAGAAGAATGCCGGAGACGCATCGGCAGACAATCCTTCCGATATGACTGCCAGCCTTCTGAACCCGAACTTCGACAATGCCAGCTACGACGGATGGAAGGGAACGGCTCCCAACATGACCGGTAGCGGTGCTCACGGACCCGCCAACGTGGCCGAGCACTACAACAAGACCTTCGACACCTATCAGGATCTGAACGCCATGCCGAAGGGTGTGTATAAGCTGGAAGCCAGCAACGCATTCCGCACCACATGGGACGACCATGCCAACCACACCAACTACGTGGCCAACCTCTATGCCAAGGTCGATGGCGACACCCTGACATCTGCCATGCAGAACTTCTGGGATGCCATGAACACCGAGCCGATGGCCGGCATGACCGAGTGGGGCGTTGAAGCTGCCGAGGAGCAGGGCACTCACGACGGCGTGACCTACTACATCCCGAACGATCCCTCAGCAGGCCGCCTCTACTTTGAGAAAGGCTACTACCACAACCAGGTGTTCTTCGCACTCGAAGGCGACGAGCCCATCCGCGTGGGTGTGATGAAACAGAAGAATGTCACAGGTTCCGACTGGGTGCTCTTCGACAACTTCAAACTGACCTTCTACGGCAATGGTGCCGATGCTTTCCAGTTCTGGGTGAACCAGACTCCGAAGATTGAGATCAGTGAGAGCGAAAGAGTCTCTCAGCAGTACCGCGATGCTTACAATGAAGCCTTCGAGCAGACTGCTACCAACAAGGCCGAGGCCATTGCTGCCGTGAAGAACATCAAGGCTGCCGAGGACTCGATTGTGAAGAACATATCGCTCTGGAAGGAGCTGAGTGCTGAGTTTGAGAATGCCAAGACCTTCACCGTCGGCCAATACGACGGTCTGCAGGCTGCTGCCGATTTGGGCGACTACCTCATGGACGTTGAAGACGAGTATATCAACATTGAGGATTTCACCCGATCGAATGCCGAGCTGGAGGCTGTCATCGCCAAGCTGCAAGAAATGGAAAAAGCCGTTGTATCAGAATACAACAGCCAGATTCCCGTAGGCACCGAAATCGAACTGAAGTCTCCCGGCTTCGAGGACGGCAAGGGCGGCGGTACTACTGCCGGCTGGACCGTTGAATCTAAGGGCGGTGGCAACGTGCAGCTGGGTGGCAACGCTGACAACCACTGCTTCGAGGCATGGCACAGCACCAACTTCAACGTTTGGCAGGAAGTGTCCGATCTGCCCATTGGCGTGTATGAGATTGAGGTTCAGGGCTACGTGCGCTACAAGGATGGTCAGGATGCCATTGCCGCTAAGGACCAGCAGCCTGAGAACATTCCCATCTACGTTTATATGAACGACTCGAAGACCAACTTCGTCAACTGGTTCTCATATCCCAAGCCTGAGGAGTTCTATACAGCTGTCAGCGGTGCAGGATATCTTACCGATGGCGACGGCTGGTGCTACCCCGACAACATGACTGCCGCTTCGGCTGCATTCCTTGATGGCGGCTACAAGCAGAGCGCCAAGGGTCTGATCAGTGCTGAGGGCGACGTGCTCCGCGTGGGTGTGAAGGGTACTCCCGAGGCTATGTTCTGGCCCATCTTCGACAACTTCAAGCTGACCTATCTCGGCTTCGACGTAGAGGTAGTGAAGCCCGAACTGGAGAACAAGATTGGCGAAGCAGCTGCAATGATTGGCCTGACGACAACCAAGACGGCTAAGGAAGCATTCGATGCAGCATACGCTGATGCACTTGACAAGCTCAATAGCGAGGACGGCAGACAGATGTTCAATGCACTCTCTAAGCTGACCAAGGCTTGCAACGCCGTAGAAGACGGCAATGCTCTCTGCAACGAACTGGCTGCCAAGATTCAGGAGATGATGACCATTGCCCAGGGGACTGAATCGTCTCATGCCGCTGAGGCACTGAGCTACGGCGGACAGCTGCAGGGTCAGCTGGAGGCTTGTGAGCTGGAGGCTGCCGACATCGAGGCTGCCAAGGAGACCGTGAGAGGCTACATCCTGCTGATGCAGTTGCCCGACAACTATCAGGAAGGCTCAGCTGAGGGTCTCGACGTGACCACATTCATCCAGACTCCCGACTTCCAGAAGACTGTTGACGGTGTTGAGACCAACTCTATCGAGGGATGGCAGGGCACAACCGGCTACAACTTCGGTAACGACGAAACGCAGAGAAGTGCACTCGCACTGGAGTTCTACGAGAAGAAGTTCGACATGTATCAGGACATCCAGGGTGCCGGCAACGTGGTGCTGCCCAACGGTAACTACATCGTGAGCGTGAACGCCTTCGAGCGCGTCAACAACGACACACCCGCATTCTTCTATGCCAACGACCAGGTGGTTGAACTCATGAAGCTGGAGGACGGTGTTGACACCGAGGCCGGCGAGGTTGCTCCCAACAACATGGTATCGGCTGTTGAAGCCTTCAACGAGGGCAAGTATCTCAGAACACTTGCAGTGACCGTAACCGACAACAAGCTGCGCATCGGCATCAAGCACGAGAACAGCAGCGGTGGCGACTGGGTGATCATGGACAACTTCAAACTCTACTTCTACGGCAGCAACGAAACGCCTGTAGCTGATTCAGTTGACATGCTGACTGCCAACGGCAACAAGACCATGAAGGTTGAGTACTTCACCCTCGACGGTCGTCGCGTCAGCGGTCTCCAGAAGGGCATCACCATCCGTAAGGCCATCATGGAGAACGGTAATGTTGTTGTGAAGAAGATTCGCAAGTAAGCAGTGAAGTCAAAATACGATACACTGAATAATCTCTGACTAAAAAGGGACTGGAGGCGGAAGAAAACACCGTCTCCGGTTCCTTCGTTTTTATTGAGAGTTCGGAGAGCTCAGAGCTCTCGGAGAACTCAGAGAACTCAGAGAACTCGGAGAGCTCGGAGAACTCAGAGAACTCCTCCCCCCCTTCCCCCGCCACTCGCTGGCCACCAAAGACGAAACCAATCAGCTCCTCCCAAGGAGCGACAACATACACACGGTGAACACACCGAACACATTCTTAAAGAACAATCATACCGAAAAAAATAACTTACAACAATAAATAAAAAACTCAAAACTATGAAGCGAAAAACTATCTT
Source organism: Prevotella sp. UBA3675 (assembly GCA_002372235.1). Classification (GTDB taxonomy): domain Bacteria; phylum Bacteroidota; class Bacteroidia; order Bacteroidales; family Bacteroidaceae; genus Prevotella. The sequence continues at coordinate 22,514 of DFJI01000031.1, forward strand.
AAAGCAAGGACGACGGATGGCGATTGCTGCCTGCTCGCTGCTGATAGGAGCCAGTGCGCTACACTCGTGCAAGGACGAAAACCACGAGGCACTCACTGGTCAGCCCGAGTGGTTGGGCAACTCTATCTATGAGCAGCTGCAAGAAAGCGGCAATTACACCAACATGCTGCGCCTGATCGACGACCTTGGTCAAACAGATGTGCTGAGACAGACTGGCTCGAAGACCATCTTCCCCGCCGACGATGATGCTTTCAATCAGTGGTTCAGCAGTAACCAATGGGGCATTCGCTCCTACGACCAGTTGTCGCTGGCCCGTAAGAAGCTGATGCTGAAAAATGCCATGATTGACAATGCCTACCTCATCGCCCTGATGTCGAACGTGAGCGGCAATCCCCCACAGGAAGGCAAGGCCATGCGCCGACTCACCTCAACCAGCCCCTACGACTCGGTCTATATGATGCCGGTTGAGAAGATGCCACAGACTAAGTACTGGAAAGAACTGCGCGATGCCGGAAAGCCCGTGCCTATGTTCCTCTCCACACAGGCAGCACCCATGATTCACTTCCTGCCTGCTTTCATGAAGAGCAACAAGATTACCGACAGCGACCTGGCCATTCTCACCAACCACGAGTCGAACTCTATCAACGATGCCTGGATCAACGGCAAGAAGGTCATTGAGGCCGACATCACCTGCAAGAACGGCTATATACATAAGGTGAACGGCGTGGTGGAGTCGTCGCCCAGCATGGCTGAGCTGCTGCGCCAGCGCCCGGAGCTCTCCACATGGTCAAAAATGCTGGACCGCTTCTCGGCTCCCTACACACGCGACGTGGCCGACATGACCGTGGAGTACAACCGTATGAACGGCACAAACACCACCTGCTACCTGATGAAATACTTCAACCGCCAGGATGGTGTAACACTGAACAAGAACACGGTCTATTATGCCCCCGACGGTATTGAGACCATTGGTAAAGACGAGCTGCTGCCATTCGACCCGGGCAAGACCACTTACATGTACTCGAACACCATGGGCTACGACATGCACTATGATGCCGGTGCCATGATTGTTCCTACGAACGAGGCCGTAGAGGCTTGGTGGAACAACGAGGGTCGCGACCTGAAGGACGAGTACAAGGTGCTCGACTCAGTGCCTGCCAGCACCATTGCCTCACTGCTCAACGTCAACATGCTCTCTGTGTTCACCGAAGCCGTGCCTTCTAAGTTCAAGCAGGTGCTCAACGATGCCAAGGAAGAGCTGGGCATCAAGCCTGAGAACGTGAAAGCCTGCTACATGGGCTGCAACGGTGTGGTCTATGTGGTTGACAAGGTGTTCGCTCCGGCTGAGTTCGCCTCAGTGGTCTATCCTGCACTGGCTCACACCTCACAGATGAACGTGCTCTACTGGGCCATCGACAATCTTGACTTCAAGCCCTACCTGCTCTCTATGGAGGCTGAATATGCCTTCCTGATTCCCACCAACGAGGCCATGAAGAACTACATCGACCCCTCGTCGTATGGCAAGACAGGTGATGGCGGCGTGGAGTCGCCCACAGGCTTCGAGTTCTTCTATCAGACCAGCTCGAAGCGCCCCTTCGTGAACCGTTACGTCACTTCCGTCAGCAATGACGGCACCATCACCAAAGTGACGCTCGACACCAAGCAGCTGGATCAGAACACGCTTGGCTACAACATCATCAACAACCTGTTCAACGACATGCTCGACCAGTTCATCATCGTGCTGCCTTCGGGCGGCAAGGGTGCCAGCAACAAGAAGCTGGAGAACTATGTGGCTGAGGGCTATCACTACTTCAAGACCAAGGGCGGCACACTGATCTATGCCGACATGGTCAACGGCAAGCCCGCATTTGCCGGAGCATGGCAGCTGGCTCACCAGAAGAAACTGATTCCCACGACTGAGGTCTATAAGAAGGACAACGGCTCGTCATATCAGCTGGAGGAGCAAGTGCCCATGTCGTCACAGAACACGCTCTATCTGCTGCTCAGCCAGCACAGCGAATACTCGAACTTCCTGAAGCTCCTGCAGAACGACTATAGCGACCTGCTGAAAGTGAAGCAAGGAAACTATAATGCCGGCTCCACAGCCTTAGGCAGCCAGAACTTCCGCCTGTTCGACAACTACAACTACACGGTGTTCGTACCTTCAAACGAGGCCATCACCGACCTGATGAAACGCAAGGTGCTGCCCACATGGCACGAGCTGGAAATGGCCGACACACTCAAGTATGGAACCGACGACAAGACAGGCGTGCTGGACAGCATCATCCTGGCTGAGCACTGGGCCCCGCTTGACAAGAACGGCAATCCCAACATCACCGACAAGCTGCGCGACTCGGTGAAGGTGGCCATCCGCAATGTGTTCACCAACTTTGTGCGCTATCATGTGCAAGACCGCTCAGTGGCCGTAGGCATGGCTCCCGACCCCACTATGGTGGGCAACAACTATGAGAGCATGCTGCGCAACCCCGCTACAGGCCGTTTCTTCCCACTCACTACGATCAGCACGCCCAGCAACATGACGGTGACCGACGTAAGCGGAAAGACACATAATATAGTAAAGGCCGACGGACTGTATAACAACATCGTGCGCGAGTTCTGGTTTGAAGGCACCGAGGAGAAGGCGCGCCTCATCATGTCGAGCGACGCAGTGGTACACCTCATCGACAATGGTGCGCTCATGTCCACCAAATCGCCTAAGACCTGGCAGCAGACCGTGAAGGAATATTTAAAACGCTAATGAAGGAGGAACCTAACGTATGAAAATACTAAAATCCATTATACTGACCATGCTGCTGTTGCTCGCAACGACAGCCGGCGCACAGACGATCTCGTCGGTGCATGGTACCATAAGCGACGATATGGGCCCGCTGATGGGTGCTACAGTCGTAGAAATTGACGGCAACGGCCGTATCATAGAATCAGCACTCACCGACCTGAATGGTAACTTCACCATGAAGGTGCGCAATGACAAGGATAAGATCCGCTTCAGCTACGTGGGCTTGAAGACAGTCACACTGCCCATCAACAAGACTACTTTCAACCTGAAGCTGGAATCGGCTACTCAACTGAAGGAAGTGGTGGTGAAATCGAAGAAGCGTGCCACAGGCAACGGACTGCCTATCCCTGAGAAAGAAATCTCATACGCCTCGCAGACCATCTCGATGAAGGAGTTCGAGGGTCTGGGCATCACTTCAGTGGATGAAGCCCTGCAAGGCCGTATCGCCGGTCTCGACATCGTGGGCGGCGGCGACCTGGGTAAAGGCTCGACCATGCGCCTGCGTGGTGTGGGCTCACTCTCCTCGCTCACCGATCCCAACCCGCTGATCGTGGTCGATGGCAACATCCGTGAGGTGAACCTCGACAACTTCGACATGGCTGGTGCCAACGACGAGAAGTTTGCCGAGCTGCTGAACATCAACCCTGAGGACATTGCCTCTATCACCGTGAAGAAAGACGCTGCCGCTACGGCCATCTACGGTTCGCAGGGCGGTAACGGTGTGATCGAGCTGACCACCAAGCGTGGCGTGCGCGGCAAACCGAAACTCACCTACTCGCTCAAGCTCACCGGCACCTATCAGCCAAAGGGCTATGACCTGCTGAACGGTGACGACTACACCATGCTCCTCAAGGAGAGCTATTTCAACCCGCTGCAGAACGACAACGCAGCCAGCCAAACGACAATCCCTGAGATCAACTATCTGGGCGATGAGTTCTCGGAGTGGCGCCAGTATCGCGACAATACCGACTGGCGCGACGCAGTGACCAAGATGGGTCTGCGCCAGAACCACTACATCACCATCTCGGGCGGTGGTGAGAAGGCGGCCTTCCGCATCGGCGGCGGCTTCGACCATGAGACTGGTACGATGCTGGAGCAGAAGCTGAACCGCTTCTCAACCCGCGTGAACCTGGACTACAACATCAGTGAGCGCATCCGCGTGCAGACCAACTTCGCGCTGACCTACACCAAGAACAACATGAACAGCGACGACCTGCTGGCCATCGCATTGAAGAAGATGCCTAACATGAGCATCTATGAGAAGGACCCTGTGACGGGTGAGAACACATCTAACTACTACAACATGCTGCAGGACGGTCGCTACATCGGCTCTGAGGTGTTCAAGGACGACCAGCGCACATACGTGAACCCCGTGGCTTCGGCTTACCTGGCCAAGAACCAGCGTCGCACCTACGACATGTCGCCTGAGTTGGTGATCAACTACAAGCTCTTAGGCATGGACGAGGACCACTGGCAGTTAGACTGGCGCGGATCGGTCTATATGAACATCTTCAACCAGTACGACGACAAGTTCTATCCGCAGGAGCTGCGCACCGTGCGCTACGAGGACGGTGTGAACACCACGTATGTAGGTTCATCGAAGAGCGTATCGTTCAACACCAAGCAGACACTGACCCTGATTCCTTCGTTCCCCAACAAGAATCACTCAGCCATGCTGTTAGGACGCTTCGAACTGACCTCAGGCTCATCGAGCAGCCAGGGCACCAGCGGCAAGGGCCTGCCCTCAACCGACGGAGCCATTGTAAGCCCGACAGCCGGTGGCGTGATCACCGACGTGAACTCAGGCTACAACCAGTGGCGCTCTATGTACTACACGCTGTCAGCTCACTATGCCTTCAAGGAGCGCTACGTGATTGATGCTACTGTCCGTGTGGATGGAACCACTAAGTTCGGTCCGAACAACCGCTGGGGCTACTTCCCCTCAGTGTCACTGCGCTGGAACGCGATTGAAGAGCCCTTCATGAAGTGGGCCAAGCCCGTTCTCTCGATGCTGGCCGTTCGTCCCAGCTGGGGTGTGGTGGGTCGCCAGCCTAATCAGAACTATCTTTACACTTCGAAGTATGGCTATTCAGACCGCTACATTGACATGAGCTCAATGGTGCCCCTCAACATTCGCCTCACCAACCTGAAGTGGGAGAAGACCACAAGCTACAACTTAGGCGTGGACCTGGGCTTCATGGACGATCGACTGAAGCTGACCTTCGAAATCTATCATCAGACCACGTCGGACATGCTGATGGGCAACTACCGCGTGCCTTCGAACACGGGCTTTGCTACCATTCCCTATCGCAACACTGGTAAGATGCGCAACATCGGTTGGGAGTTCCATATCGATACCTATAAGCTCATCAAGGCCGGCAAGTTCTTCATGGACCTGAATGCCAACTTCGGTAACAACAAGAACGAGCTGCTCGAGATGGATGAGTCTATCCTCGAAAGTCTGAACTCGAAATATGGCTATAACAACGCCGAGTGGCTGCGCCGCGTTCAACTGCACAACCCGCTGGGTGCCATCTATGGCTTTAAATATAAAGGTGTGTATCAGTACAACTACAACACCTTCCTGAACATGAGCAACGCTGAGCGCCAGCAGTTCCTGGCCGAGGGCAAGACAGCTCCTGTGGCTACCAATGCCGACGGCTCGCTGATTCTCGACTCTTACGGCAACCCCGTGCGCATGATGTTCGACTACACCAACGACGGTACCGGCAAGGACTATCGCTTCAACGGTGGCGACGCCATCTACGAGGACCTGAACCACGACGGTCAGATCAACGCACTCGACATCACCTATTTAGGTTCTTCGCTGCCCAAGCTGACGGGTGGCTTCGGCTTCAGTTTCAACTATGGCGACTGGCGACTTTCTACTCAGTTCACCTACCGCGTGGGCAACAAGATCCTGAACATGGCACGCCTGCATGCAGAAGCCATGACCGGCAACGACAACCAGAGCCAGGCCGTGAACTACCGCTGGCGTAAGGAAGGCGACGTGACCTCTATACCTCGCGCACTGAGAAACTCTACTGAGTTTACGGCTTACAACTCACTGGTCAGCGACCGCTTCGTGGAGGACGGTTCTTACCTGCGCATGAGCTATGCACAGCTGAACTACACCATCAACAAGAAGCACCTGAAGTGGATTGGCCTTAGCCGCATTGCCATCTATGCCAGTATCAACAACCCGTTCGTCATCACGAAATACACGGGTGTTGACCCCGACATCGTGCAGTCTGGCTTTGATCCCGCTATCGACAATGCCCAGACACCGCGCTCGCGCTCTTACACACTGGGTCTGACCATTGACTTCTAAGAACAATCTCGTAAAAAACGTAATAGCGCAAAAGAAACGTCATTAACGTCACTAACGTAATAACGAAAAGAAATTATGAAGAAAATCATTTATAATATAATAAGTGCCGCTTGCTTAGCCATTCCCTTGGCTTCGTGCAGTGACTTCCTTGAAATCAAGCCGCAGAACGAGATTGTCTTGGAAGACTTCTGGACTGAGAAAGCCGACGTTGACAATATGGTGACAGGCTGCTATGCTGCACTGGAGAGCGATGCCGCCGTTCGCAGGATGATGATGTGGGGCGAGTTCCGCAGCGACAACGTGATGGCCGGTATCGACACGCAGAAAGACATCAACCTCTACAACGTGTTCCGCGAGAACATCACGCCCAAGAACTGGTACACCAACTGGAGCGTGTTCTATCAGGTCATCAACCGTTGCAACACCATCATCAAGTATGCACCCGAGGTGGCTCAGCGCGACCCAGCCTACAGCAACAGTGAGGTGCAAGCCACCATCGCTGAGGTGTCAGCACTGCGCGACCTGTGCTACTTCTACCTGATTCGCACGTTCCGCGACGTGCCTTACACCACGGAGGCATTTACCGACGACGATCAGGAGATGCAGTTGGAGGCAACACCGTTCTACACGGTATTGGGTTATCTGATTGCCGACTTGGAGAGCGTGAAGAGTAAAGCCATCAAGCGCTATCCCGAGACGCAGAAAGCATATCAGACAGGCCGCATCACGCAGGATGCCATCAATGCCATGCTCTGCGAGATGTATCTCTGGAACAAAGACTATGCAAACTGCATTCGCTGTGCCGACGAGGTGATTAAGTCGAAGAAAGACCAGGCTGAAGAAGAGCGCCTCAAGAATGGCAAGTCTATTCCTGCCAGTGAACAGAGACTGGAAGGCTATCCTTTGGTGAACAACTTTGTCTCTGGCACTATTTTCGGCGGTGCTTTCAACGAGATCTTTACAAAGGGAAACAGTCGCGAGACCATCTTCGAACTGGTGTTCGACAACAACGAGGCCGGCAACACCATGCCGAGCAACGCAGCTGCCGGTGAGTGGTACGGCAATGCTGTCAACCCCGGACGAGTAGCTGCAGGTAGCGCCATCACCGAAGATGCCGAGGCCGACGAGAACAAGCGCACCATCTTCCAGGGCGTGAACAAGAAACTTGACGCACGCATCTACTTCAACCTGCTGGGCGGTAGCAGCACCATTAGCAAGATGGTATATCGCTCAGTACTCGTTGATGCATCCTCTTCCACACCTACCGTTGCATACAGCAATCCTTACAACTATGCCAAGATTAACAATGTAGAGCATTGGTACAATAGCAGCAACTGGATTATCTACCGCTTGAGCGACATCATGCTGCTCAAGGCCGAGGCTCTCTGCCAGCTCATGCGCGAAGGCAACGATGCTGAGACGGAAGCCTACAACGCAAACATTGCCCGTCAGGCCTTCACACTGGCCAATGTGGTGAACAAGCGTTCTTACTGCGTGGTAGATATCAAATCGACCAAGGACACGCTCGACTTCAACAACTACCAGACCAAGTCCGCACTGGAGGACCTCGTGATGCGCGAACGTCAGGTGGAACTCATGTTCGAGGGCAAGCGCTGGTACGACCTGGTGCGTCGCTCCATGCGCGATGGAAGAACCGACGTGCTCTGCGAGGCCGTCAGCAAGCGTAATGGTCCTAACCCCACACTGGCCAGTAACTTCTTTGGCAACCCCAACTCCTGGCAGTGGGCTATCTTCTGGCCATACAACTACGAGGAGCTGATTGTGAACAAGAAGCTGAAGGCCAACCCGGCCTACGGCGACGGCAACACCAGCAATATTGAATAAAAAATGACAACTAAAGACGACGAATATGAAACGCAACAAGAACATACGGTCGCTGCTGACCATTTTTTCACTGCTGGCACTTCTGATGCCACTGACTTTCAGCTGCTCCGACGAGCCTGAAGCAGAATATTTCTACACGTTCAAAGGCGAGATGATGAGCGACTACCTAAAGAATCGCTCACAATACAGCCAGTTTGCCAAGTGCGTGGAGCGTGCCCACCTGATGGATCTGCTCTCCACCTATGGTCACTACACCTGTCTGCTGCCTTCGAATGATGCCATGAGCGCATACCTGCAGAAGAAAGGACTGGCATCGGTTGACCAGCTCAGCGATGCCGACTGCGACACCATCGCACGTACTCACCTGCTGGCCAATATGTATAGCACCATCGAGATGACGCAGGACCGTCTGCAGACGGCCAACTTCCTGGGTCGATATATCAGCACCAAGGTAGATACCGTATCGGTAGAGCACCGTGGTGAGATTATGCTGGAAGGTATTGCCTACATCTCTAACACGCTGAAGGACGACTCCGTGGAGAACGGTATCGTACAGCCCATCACGGCAGTGATTGAGAAGTCAACCAGCAACATTGCCTCGTTGCTGCGCGACGACAAGAACCTGTCAATCTTCTATGAAGCCTTGGTGGCTACGGGCGTAGAAGACGAGATTCAGTTGGTGGTGGATCCCACCTACGACCGCAAGAACTACCCCTATTATGACTATCAGTCGCACACTTGGCCGGAGCGTGCATGGGTGCCCGACACCAAGAAATACGGCTACACCGTGTTTGCCGAGCCCGACGACCTGCTGAAGAAAGAGTTCGAGGACCGTGGCATCTCAACTGCCAACGGCTACCTGCGCGCACTCTACGACCTGGCATGCCAGGAGTACGATGACGTCTATCCCGGCGACGTGTCAAATTCAGGCCACGACTTCGCTAACCTCAAGAGCGACGTGAACCCCCTGAAGCGATTCATGCGCTACCATATTCTGAACCGCTATGTGGCTGGTACCGACGACCTCACGGCTATGGAGATGAAAGCCGCCGACGGTAAGGAAGGCTTCGGCTTTGAGACCTCACTGGTGAACCCCACCGACTGGTATATGACCTTGCTGCCTCACACCATGATGAAGGTGGAGCGCATGACACGCCGTAACATCAACAAGACGAAGTCGCCGCTGCGCGAAGGCAATGCCGTGAAGGGCGACCACTACCTGAACCGCCGCTATGAGACCCTAAAGGACGGTACCGAGTACAAATACGAAGGTGCCCACGTCATCAATGTCACTGGTCAGTATGACGACGGCAAGGACAAGGTATCTGATGCACTGAACGGTCACTACTTCTATGTCGATCAGATTGTAAGCTTCAACAGCGACGTACAGAACATCATTCAAAACGTGCGTATCCGCATGGACTTCTCGGCCATCTTCCCCGAGGTGATGACCAACGATATGCGCCTCAAGGGCGACCCCTATAGCGACGATACACGTAAGCGTGCCGATGGCAGCAGCGAGAACTTCCGCGACGAGTCTTCTACACCTAAGAACGGCCGCAACTTCTACTTCCCCGACGGCTATCTGGATGGTGTGACTTTCTCCAGCAACTGCTACTTGGTGATGCGCCGCCCCCACATCAACTTCTGGTCATGGCAGGGCGACGAGTGGAACATGTTCGGTGACTACGACATCACCTTCCGCATTCCGCCAGTACCTGTATCAGGCGACTATCAGCTGCGCTTAGGCTTCTGTGCACTGGAGACCCGTGGTGTGATGCAAGTCTATTTCGACGGCATTGCACAGGGCATTCCCCTTGACATGACAAAGACCCTGAACTCTGACTACTATCTGGGCACACGCTTCGACGGTGACGAGTCGGCCAATGCCTACGATAAGCGTAGCGACGAGGACAAGGCCGACGAGCAAAAGGTGCTGAAGAACCTGGGTGCCTACCGTGCCCCGCGTTCAACTTACCACTTCAACTCCAGCGGTACCAAGTACTACTTTGTAGGAACCAACGGTGTGTATCGCCGAATTCTCTGTCAGACCTATATCGACAAAGACACCGACCACTATCTGCGCTTCCGCGTGGCCAGCAATGGTAAGCAGGGTAACAACAACGAGTTCATGCTCGACTACCTTGAGATTGTTCCAAAGAGTGTCTATTCCGTTGACGGCGACGGCGAGATGGAGGACGATTTGTAAGAAGCTTTATCAATAATCAATACATATTAATCATATATGAAGACGAATTTATTTTCAAACATAAGAAAGCAAGTGGCAAAGCTAACCACTCCCCTCACCTCCTGGCGAGGGGTAGGTGGTGAGGCTTTAGTGTTGCTTGCCCTTTTCACAGGCTGCTCCGATACATGGAACGACCACTATGAGGGAACAGCGGCCAACGTCAACGAAGGTTCACTTTGGCAGGCCATCCAGAAGAATCCCAATCTGAGCAACTTTGCACAAGTGATTCAGGCCACTGGCTACGACCGCCAGCTCAACAGCAGTCAGACATTCACGGTCTTCGCTCCCACAAACGACCATTTCACGGCTACCGATGCCCAGAATCTCATCAGCCAGTACCAGCAGGACAAGCTGACAATGAAAGACGAGGACAACACCGTGCTGAAGGAGTTCGTGAAGAACCATGTGGCTCTTTACAACTTCTCCACTTCACCCAGCAGCACCGATTCCGTAAGACTGCTCAACGGCAAGTATGCCGTGCTGCAGGCAGGTGAAGTAGGCGGTGTGAAGACACTTAGCAACAACGAGCTCTACCGCAATGGCGTGCTCTTCACCGTGGGCGGACAACTGTCCTATCATCCCAACATCTTCGAGTACATCAAGAAGGACCACGACCTTGACAGTCTGGCAAACTTCCTTTACAACCCAAGCTTCTACTATAAGGAGTTCGAACCCGGCCTCAGCGTGGTTGATAGCGTGAGCGACGGTAAGACCGTCTATATGGACAGTGTGACCGTGCAGCGCAACCGCCTGTTCGATTACCTTCAGGACATCAACGACGAGGACAGTACCTACTGGATGGTGATGCCTACGAACGAAGTGTGGAAGCAACTGGTCGATGAGTATAGTCAGTATTTCAACTACAACAAGAAGGTGCAGCTGCGCGACTCTATGAACTATGTGAACACCCGTCTGGCCATCCTGCAAGGCACCGTGTTCAGCAAAAGCTACAACAAAGGTGTTTTTGCCAATCAGAGCAGCGGAACCACTGAGGTGACTGACTCAGCCTTGTCGGAACATGCCATTCAGTCTTACCACATTCGTTCAGCTATTTGGGGCAAGGAGTTCAACTACTATGAATACCTGAACCCCTGGCGTCCGGGCGGTGTGTTCGACCAGACCGATGTCGTGACGTGCAGTAACGGTATGGTGCGCAAGGCCACGACATGGCCTATCAATAAGCTGGAGACTTTTGCCCGCTACAACATCATCGAGGCTGAAAGCGGTAACATCTGGGAGTACAGCAAGATACCCAACACCAAGAAAGAAGGCGACTCGATTCAGACCATTACGCCCATCACCCGCGATGTGGTCCGCAATGGTGTTGACACTCTGAACTTCTACGATAAGGTATGGAACAACAAATATATGGAGTTTGTCGTACAGGAATCGTCATACCCCAATCACTCTGTAACCTACGCGCTAACAGATGTTCTCTCGAATGTTCCTTATGACATCTATGTTGTAACCTCGCCGGCCATTGCCTACGACCCGAATGCCTCGAGCTTTGAGCGCCGCCCGGTCAAGCTGCGCTGCACCCTCTACTATCCCGATGAAGACGGAAAGACAAAGAGCGAGCAGCTGATTTCCGCTCAGTCAACAACCGCCGACAAGATAGATTACATCAAGCTGACGTCGTCTTCTAAGTATGATGAAACAGGATTCACATTCCCCACGTCCAACTTCGGCCTTGACGAGGAGAGTCCTTCCTTCAAGCTGAAAATTGAGACCCGTGTCAGCAGTGGCGAGTTGAACAGGACCCATTCTCGCACGATGCGCATCGACTGCATCCTGCTGGTGCCTCACGGAACGCTCGACCTGAGCGATCCTAAAGTAGTGAAGATGACTCCTCACGGCGACTACAACGGTCTGAACCTGCGTAGCTGGGAAATGCAACGCTAATGTGTCACAAATCAAACAGAACAACCTATGAAACGATATATCTTATTTGGACTCTCCCTGCTGATGGCCTTTCCCCTTGCCGTGAGCGCACAGGACGACGATACGGAAGAGGGAACCGAGACTCAGGTTCGCGGTTTTGCCATCAAACAGAAAAAATATGAAACGCGCGACATCGCGGGCCGTGTGGTGAATGCAGCCACACATGAACCCGTGTCGGGTGCCATCATCCATGCCGCCGAAATCGAAGGCTATAGCACCCTGTCTGAGGATGATGGCAGCTTCGTGCTGAAAGTGCCTGTATTTGCCACCGCACTCTATGTGGTGACTCCCGACTTCAATCCCGTGCGGATGGGTCTGACAAAAGACTCTCTCCAGCGCACCATCATGCTCTACCCCACTACGTTCGATGCCGAGTATTCGGCTCAGACCAACGTGCGCAGCGACGCATCGGCCAACGACTTCAAATACACGAATGCCATCAACATCAAGGATGAGATTCAGAAGCAGTTGGGCGCACAGGTCCACACCACTGGCATGAACGGCACCCCAGGCGTGGGTAGCGTTATGTTCATACAAGGCTTGAACTCACTGAATGCCAATGCACAGCCACTCATCGTGGTCGATGATGTTGTCTTCGACATGCAGTACGGACGTTCGGTGTTGCACGACGGCTTCTACAACGACGTGCTCTCCAACATCAATCCCAACGACATTGAGAAAGTGACTGTTCTGCGCAACGGAACAGCTCTCTATGGCGCAAAGGGTGCCAACGGTGTCATCCTCATCCAGACCAAGCGCAGCAAGTCGATGGCCACTCGTATCACTGCCTCTGCTTCGGCTGGTGTGACGTTCAAGCCCCGAATGCTCTCTGTGATGGATGCCGAGCAGTATCGCGGCTATGCCTCTGAACTGCTGAAGACTACCAACACCCGACTCACCTCTTTCAAGTTCTTGGACGAGCGCCAGACACTGGAGAACGGCAAGATGAACTACTACTACCCGCTCTACCACCAGAACACCGACTGGAAGAATCTGGTCTATCGTTCGGCCATCTCGCAAAACTACGGCATCAACATCGAGGGTGGTGACAACGTGGCCAACTACAACCTGTCGATCGGCTACACCTCAGCCAAGAGCACACTGAAATATAATGACATGGATCGCCTGAGCATACGCTTCAACACAGACATCAACTTGTTCAAGCGCCTGTCAGTGCGTTTCGATGCCTCGTTCTCCAATCAGACCCGTGACCTCCGCGACGACGGCGCTCCTCAGGGCTACGACGAGGGCACACCCTCGGCTCCCAGCTTCCTGGCATACGCGAAGAGTCCTTTCCTGAGCCCCTACAGCTATGGTCGCGGTGTGTTCAGCGACGAGAAGTACGATGTATATAAGGAGAGCTACCTCTCTGAGGCACTGGCCAACTACAAGAACTACAACTGGCAGTTAGACAACCCCGTACTCATCAATGAAGACGGTGAGGCACCTAACAAGAACCGCTTTGAGACCTCACTGCTCAACCTCTCGGTTACCCCCAAGTTCAAGTTCAATTCACATCTGTCGCTGAGCGAGCACTTCAGCTACAACCTGGTGAACACTAACGAGATGTACTACATTCCCCGTAACGGATTGCTGATCAATCCCAACGATCAGGGCAACAATACCCACGCCGGCTACTACGTGAGCAGCCTTGGCGGCTATCGCGACAATGAGGTGCGCTCACTGGCTGCAAAGCAGAACTCAGTGATGAGCGACACTCGTCTGGAATGGGGCAACCGCTACGATGCTCACGTCATAAATGTGTTCGGCGGTGTACGCATCAACTGGGAGAACTACACCTCTAACCAGCAGGTGGGTTACAACACGGGTAACGACAAGACTCCGTTCATGCGTAAGGACTTGGCCAACGTGAGCGTTGAAGGCATCAATGAGAGCTGGCGCTCAATGGCCATGTATGTGCAGGGCGAATATAACTGGATGAGCCGCTACTACGTGCAGGCCAACCTGACACTCGAAGGCTCGTCGCGCTTCGGTAAGGATGCCGCCGGACTGAGACTGTTCAAGGCTCCCTGGGCTGTATTCCCCGGCATTCAGGCTTCTTGGGTGCTCACCAATGAGTCGTGGCTCTCAGGGGTCAACGGTCTCGATCACCTGCGCCTCAATGTGGGCTTCGACATGAGTGGCAACGACGACATCAATTTCTATGCAGCCCGCAGCTACTTTGCTTCCAACCAGTTCCTGCACTCAGTGGCCGGTCTGTCGTTTGAAGGCATCGGCAACACCAAGATTCAGTGGGAGACCACTCGCCGCCTGAATGCCAGCCTGGAAGGCAATTTCATCAACAACCGCCTGAACGTGGCATTCCACTACTTCAATTCGTGGACCAACAACCTGCTCACTCTTCAGTCAGTGAACTTCCTCTCTGGTCTGGAGAAGGGATGGTCTAACGGTGGCAAGCTGACCAACCAGGGCTTCGACGTGACTGTCAATGCCAAGGTGCTGAACCTGAAGGACTGGCAGTGGCAGGTAGGAGCCAGCGTAGGCCACTACAAGAACAAGATCACGGAACTGCCCGAAGGCAATGAATATATTGACAATCAGGTCTATGGCGCAACCGTTCGCACTCAGGTGGGTCAGGCAGCCAACCTGTTCTACGGCTACAAGGCTCTGGGTGTGTTTGCCACCACCGAGGAGGCTGCCCAGGCAGGTCTGTCAGGCGAGAAGGGACTCTTCTTCATGGCCGACAATGGCGTGGATAAGAAGTACTTCGGTGCCGGTGACATCCACTTTGCCGACCTGAACGGCGACGGTCAGATTACCGATGCCGACCGCACGGTGATTGGCGACCCCAACCCCGACATCTTTGGTAATATCTTCACCTCTTTAGCATGGAAGCGTTTCCGCCTTGATGTGCGCTTCAACTACTCACTGGGCAACGATGTATTCAACTACATGCGTGCTCAGCTGGAGAGCGGCAGCCGCTTCATGAACCAGACCACCGCGCTGAACCAGCGCTGGCAGGTTGAGGGACAGCAGACCAGCATGCCTCGCATCACTTTCCAGGATCCCATGGGCAACTCGCGCTTCAGCGACCGCTGGATTGAGGATGGCAGCTACCTGCGCCTGAAGACCGTCACCCTGAGCTACAACCTGCCTCTGAAGTCGAAGTACATTCAGGGACTGCAGTTCTGGGTACAAGGCAACAACCTGTTCACCGTCACCAAGTATTTAGGCAGCGATCCTGAGTTCAGCATGACTTCAAGTGTCATCGGTCAGGGCATCGACCTGGGCCGTCTGGGTCAGGGCCGTTCCGTTGTTGCCGGTGTGAAGATCAACTTGTAAAGACCCACCCCCTGCCCCTCTCGAGGGGTGGGGAGATGAGTTAGAAAACATAGAACATCAAAATAATACGAAAAGATATGAAAAAGATATATTTCAATAAGATAAAGACCGTGCTTGCAGCGTTCTGTGGTGTCGTAGCTCCCCTCACCTTGGGAGGGGTTGGAGGTGGGATGCTCACCTCTTGCTCCGATTTCTTCAATCAGGAGTCGAGCGACGTGCTCTTGGCCGACAGAGAACACCTGAACAACTCAGAGGATACCGTTTACTCTGTGCTGGGCATCATGAACAAACTGCAAGTCATTGCCGACCGCACCGTCTTGTTGGGCGAGCTGCGCGGCGACTTGGTCGATGTCACCAGCACGGCCAGCAGCGACCTGCGCGACGTGGCCAACTTCAACGTGGGCGACAGCAACGTCTATAACGCTCCGCGCGACTACTATGCCATCATCAACAACTGCAACTACTTCATCAACCACGCCGACATCAACCTGAAGAGCAACCGTGGCGAGAACATCTTCATGAAGGAGTATGCAGCCGTCAAGGCTTTCCGTGCCTGGACCTACCTTCAGCTGGTCCTCAACTATGGCAAGGTGCCGTTCGTGACCCAGCCCATCATGTCGCGTGAAGAGGCCGATGCCGACTTCCCCATGTACGGCATCGAGGAGATTTGCCGTTTCTTCCTCGACGATCTGAGCACCATCCCTGCTGAATATGAGACCGTTTATCCCAGCTATCGCACCATTCGCAGCACCGACTCTCGCTTCTTCTATTTCCCTATCAACATTTTAAGGGGTGACATGAACCTGTGGCTGGGCAGCATCACTCATAACAAGGAGTACTATCGTCAGGCAGCACTGGCCTACTATAAGTACATCACCCAGCGCAACAGCAACAATGCAAGCTATCCTGCAGGTGTGAGCAACATGATGTGGAAGCCGGGCGGCACCTCTTGGTACGAGATCACTGTCTTTGACGGAAACGATGCTTTCGGCACTTCAGAAGCCTACTCTAACACCAGTGAGCTCATCACCATGATTCCCGGCGACTCTATCCGTGCCGAGGGCTACTACAGCGAACTGCGCAACCTTTATAACTCCAGCGATCAGAACAGCCAGCGCGTGAGCATCACGCCCAGCCAGTCCCTGTTCGACATCTCTGCTGCACAGAAGAACTGCCGCATCGGTACTGCCCGTTCGGGTGGCAAGGGCTACAACGTGACCTACGCACCTTCCGGACTGCCCAACCACTTGAGCGGTGACCTGCGTCTTGCATCGGTGCTGACCGAAGGATTCGACAATACGGAACGCGTGGAGACCCAGAAAATCAGCAAGTTCTCCTCACGCAACGTCCACATCTATCGCCGTCAAATGGTCTATCTGCGCATGGCCGAGGCCCTCAACATGGCTGGCTATTCGCGTGCAGCATTTATGATTCTCTCTACTGGCTTGAGTGATAAGATCATGCAAGACTCCGTCTATAGCTACTGCTCTGCCGATGATCAGGCCTTCCTCTCGCAGTTCAAGTTCCCCGTGTCCTTCTTGAAGGAGACTTCTTACGACGTGGTCACCACTGCCGATCTGGCCAATAACACTATACCTTCTGAGCACACCGCTATAGGCATTCACTCTCGCGGCTCTGGCTGGACGCCTCTGAATGAGTACTATCGCTACAACGACTCCATCCCCACGATTGGCAAAGCCTCCGACGGTGTGACCGACTCTATAATCAACGTGGCTCGTCCTGCTGCTGAGGTACAAGCTTACGTTGACAGCCTCATTCTGAACGAGGAAGCACTGGAGCTTGCTTTCGAGGGTACACGCTACTACGACCTCATGCGCTATGCTTTGCGCCAGTCCAACCCAGGTGCCACCATGTCCAAGTTCATCTATGCCCGTCGCGGCGAGAGCCGTCGTGGCGAGATGCAGGGCGTGATCAGGAAGGACCTGAACGACCGCAACAGCTGGTTCCTGAAGTGGAACGGCAAGATTGGGTTCTGAGCCTGTCAGCCGCTACATCATAACGAGGGCTATCATTCGCGTGAATGATAGCCCTCGTTTTTTTATCGATACTTCATAAGAACGCGTTTATTGCGCTATCGCACCACTTCCACAATCTCATAGCTGTCGATGCTGCGCTTCTCGCGGTCGATGTTCAGCCCTACGGCAAAGACCTTGCGCGAATCGTGGGCGAAGCGCACGGCATAGTCCTTGGCTAATATCTGGCTTGTAGCTTCATTTGCATCCTTATCGTATTTGAACTCCAGGATGTAGATGGCATCCGGCATCTTCAGGGCTATGTCCATCCTGCCGTCGGCAGTCTGGTCCTCCGCCTGAACATCGGCACCAATCGCAATCAGCAAGGCATAGAACAACGACTGGTAGAACTGCTCGTTCTGGTTCTTGTCGGTGATGCTATAGGGAATGCTGCTGTACCAGCGACGGATGGCCTCAAGGAAATCGCCAATCTCCGTTTCCTTCCTGTAGAACCGACGGTAGCTCGTCGTCAACAGGTTGCGCTCGTCCCAATGATTGTCAGTATAATAGAGGTAGAGCGAACTGGCGAAGCCGCGATACACCTCCTCATTGGGGAACCCGAGCTGCCACTCCATCGTGTCAGGGAAATACTTCTTCAGGGTCAGGTAGCCGCTCTGGAACAGCACGGGTATGGGGTCGCTGATGCGTTCGGTGGGCGCATCAAACTGCGTGATGTCGGCATAGAGGTGCTCCAGACGGCTCATGTCCAACCGCCCCACCCGCAGCAGGTTAATCAGCGAAGAGGGCGTGCCCGTCGAGAACCAGTAGTTCTGTATGCGCCCCATTACAAAAGCGTTGATCAGGCTCCAAGGATTGTAGATGTCCGTCATGTCGTCAGAGAAGTGATAGCCGTCGTACATCCGTTTCAGCTCAGCCAGCGTCGTCTCGTAGGTCATGGGACGGAAACGGCTCAGCTCCTGCGCCAGCCACTCTATATCGGGCTTCATCACCGTGACAAGCTCCTCCTGCGTGATGCCACACACGGCCTCGTAGTTCGGGTCGAAGGTCATGATGTGAAGGTTGTTCAGCTCACTGAACACACTGAGCTGAGAAAACTTCGAGATGCCCGTCAGGAACACGAAGCGGAGATAGTCGGCCTGACCCTTCAGCGGACTGAACAGGTCGCGCACACGCTCACGAATCTGGTCCTGCAACTCAGGCTTGTGAATCGTATCCAGCATCGGCGCGTCATATTCGTCAACGAGCACCACCACCTGACGGCCCGTCTGACGGTAGGCCGCCTGAATGATATTGGTCAGCCGGTCACCGTAACGGTAAGGATCATCTACCGTCACATGCCAGTCTTCTTCCAGACGCTTCAGAATGCCGCCTATCACCCCATGCACCTGCTCGAACTCATAGTACTTGCCCATGCTAAGGTCCAGACGGATTACGGGATACTTCACCCAATCCTTCTCCAGCCTGCCCAGTGCCAGGTTCTCGAACAGTTCCTTCTCGCCCTCGAAATAGGCTTTCAGCGTGCTCACAAGGAGAGACTTGCCGAACCGGCGCGGACGGCTCAGGAAGTAGAATTTACCAGACGAGGCCATCTTATAGACGTACTCCGTCTTGTCCACATACACATAGTTTTGCTTCACCATCTCCCAGAAGGTGGTGATGCCTATCGGGTATTTACGTTTCTCTGCCATAGCATTCCACTCCTTTTGCTTGCAAATTTACGTATAAATCTTCAGAAAATCAACACTTTTTGGTTCAATCTTGCAGGGAATTATGAAAAAAGGAAAGAGATTCCCGCAATTTGCACAACCGTTCTGTTAATATCTGTTTTAAAAATATAGTTTTAAAACTTCTAATTTTCTCTTTCGTGGGGGCAAATGTAGCAAAAATCAATACACGTACAAAATTATAATCCAAGAGCGTTCTACTAATTAACTTTTTTAAATGGCTCATACGGTCCACTTACGGATTTTTAACGATTTATACTGAATCGCGATGCGATTTAGGTGTGTTTTGTCATAAAAAACGATGAAATATTTGTCTAATCACAGAAAAAGTCGTAACTTTGCAGCGTTCAGTGGAATGAGGGGCTTCACGAAAGCTCCTCATTTCTTTTTAAAAACTCATTATCGAATGATAAGTAAGGACACAATCAAATCATTAGTGGAAGAGTGGCTGACGAAGGGCGACTACTTCCTGGTTGACATTGAGATGGATGCCGACCGCATTGCCATCGAGATTGATCAGGCCGACGGTGTGTGGATAGAAGACTGCGCCGAGCTGAGCCGCTACCTGCAGGAACAGCTGGGCGACGAGCTGGGCGACTATGAGCTCGAGGTGGGCTCAGCCGGCATAGGCCAGCCGTTCAAGGTGGAGCAGCAATACCAGAACCACATCGGCGACGAGGTGGAGGTGCTGCAACAGGACGGCAAGAAGGTGACCGGCGTACTGAAGTCGGTGGAGGGCCGCCAGTTCGTGGTGACTGCCAAGGAGAAGCGGGTGCCCGAAGGCAAGAAGCGCCCCGTGCTCGTAGAGGTGGACAAGGAGTACTCGATGGACGAGGTGAAATCGACGAAATATGTATTGAATTTCAAATAAAAAAGCAAGATAATGGCAACAAAGAAAGATGCTAAAGGTCCCAGCATGTTTGAGACCTTCCAGGAGTTCAAGGAGACGAAGAACATCGACCGCACCACACTAGTGAGCGTGCTCGAGGAGAGCTTCCGCAACGTGCTGGCCAAGATGTTCGGCTCTGACGAGAACTTCGACGTGATCGTGAACCCCGACAAGGGCGACTTCGAGATTCACCGCAACCGCGTGGTGGTAGAGGATAACAACGTGAAGGACGAGAACAAGGAAATCGCGCTGACCGAGGCCCAGAAGATTGAGCCCGACTACGAGGTGGGCGAGGAAGTGAGCGAGGAGGTGGACTTCCAGAAGTTCGGTCGCCGCGCCATCCTGAACCTGCGCCAGACACTGGCCAGCAAAATCCTGGAGCTCGACCACGATGCCCTCTACCAGAAGTACAAGGACAAGGTGGGCACCATCGTCTCGGGCGAGGTCTATCAGATGTGGAAGCGCGAGGTGCTCCTCATGGACGACGAGGGCAACGAGCTGCATCTGCCCAAGCAAGAGCAGATTCCAGCCGACAGCTACCGCAAGGGCGAGACCGTACGCGCCATCGTGAAGGAGGTGCAGAACGAGAACAACAATCCGCGCATCATACTGAGCCGCACCAGTCCCGACTTCCTGCGCCGACTGCTGGAGGCCGAGGTGCCTGAAATCAACGACGGCCTCATCGCCATACGCCGCGTGGCACGCATGCCGGGCGAACGCGCCAAGGTGGCCGTTGAGAGCTTTGACGACCGCATCGACCCCGTGGGCGCGTGCGTAGGTGTAAAAGGTTCGCGCGTACATGGCATCGTGCGAGAGCTGCAGAACGAGAATATCGACGTCATCAACTTCTCCAGCAACACGCAGCTCTTCATTCAGCGCGCACTCTCGCCCGCCAAGGTCACCAGCATCACCCTCGACGAGGAGAACCACAAGGCTGAGGTCTATCTGCAGCCCGAGGAGGTGAGCCTGGCCATCGGCAAGGGCGGCATCAACATCAAACTGGCCTCCATGCTGACCGAGCACACGATTGACGTGTTCCGCGTGGTGAGCGATGCCGAGGCCGACGACGAGGACATCTACCTCGACGAGTTCAGCGACGAGATCGACCAGTGGGTCATCGACAGCATCAAGGCCATCGGGCTCGACACGGCCAAGGCCGTGCTCAACGCACCGCGCGAGATGCTCATTGAGAAGGCCGACCTGGAGGAAGAGACCGTCGATCACCTGATCGAGGTGCTCAAGGCCGAATTCGAGTAGGAATCCCACCCCCAGCACCATTCCCGGCCAAGGCCGCCTACACGTGGCCTTTCCCGAGGGGAGGGGAGTCTGAATGCAGACTGAAAGGTGGAGTAAACACAGAAGATTAATGTAACAGCTTGGAACCCCCAGAACAAACCAAGCTCCCCTCCCCTCGGGAGGGGTTGGGGGTGGGTCATAATGGGAATAAGACTAAACAAAGTATTAACAGAACTGAACATAGGACTTCAAACGGCAGTTGATTTCCTGAAGAACAAAAAGAGCTTGGGCGAAATTCGCGACGACGCAACTCCGAACACCAAGATCTCAGACGAGCAGTACAAAGCCCTGGTCAGCGAGTTCAGCAGCGACAAGGCCGTGAAAACGCAGGCCGCCAACCTCTTCCCCAAGAAAAAGGAGAAGAAGGTGGAGATGGCCAAGACTAAGACCGAGACTCAGCGACAGCAGTTCACGCCGCTTGGCAAGATCGACCTGGACAGCATCGGCGGCAAGCCGAAGCCTGCCCAGCAACAGCCTGCCGTAGCCGAACCTGCCGAGAAGGCTGAGTCTGATTCTGCGCCGAAGGCTGCTGCCGAAAGCCCTCAGGCGAAAGTGGTTGCCGAGGAGGCGACCGCCGAAAAGGCTGCCGAGCCCAAGAAGGAGCCGGAGGCCAAGAAGGAGGAGGCTGCCCCAGTGGTGGAGAAAGCACCCGAAGTGAAAAACGCAGAGCAGCCTAAGCCAGCCCAGCAACAGCCAGCCGAGACGCAAAAACCGGCGGAGACGCAGAAGCCGGCAGAGGCTCAGAAACCTGCGGAAGCGCCAAAGAAAGTGGATACCCCAAAGAAAATGGAGGCGCCGAAGAAGACAGAGGCACCCAAGCCCGCAAAGCCAGCCGAACAGCCCAAAGCCGCTCAGCAGGCACCCGTGCAGGCCAAGAAGGAGGAGCCTGCAAAGCGCGACAACGAGCCCGCCATCTACACCCTCAAGAGCGAAGCCAAGCTGGCTCCGAAGGTGAACGTGCTGGGCAAGATTGACCTATCGGCCATCAACCAGAGCACCCGCCCCAAGAAGAAGTCGAAGGAGGAAAAGCGCAAGCAGCGCGAGGAGAAAGCTGCCCAGATGCGTGGCGGAAGCCAGCAGGGCGGCGAGAAGCGCAAGCGCGAACGCATCCGCACCGACAAGATAGACATTGAGGCGGCTGCCAAGCAACAGCAGGGCCAGGGCAAGAACAAGAACAAGGGCAAGAACGGTCGCCCCGACGACCAGCGCCAACAGGGCGGCGGCAATGTGCAGCAGGGCCAGGGCGGCAAGAAGAAGAACAAGAACCGCCAGCCAGTGAAGCCCGTCGAGGTGAGCGAGGAGGACGTAGCACGCCAGGTGAAGGAGACGCTGGCACGCCTCACCTCGAAGACCAACCAGAACAAGAAAGGCGCCAAGTACCGCAAGGAGAAGCGCGACGCCGTGGCCGAGCGCATGCAGGAGGAGATGGAGTCGCGCGAGGCTGAGAGCAAGGTGCTCAAGCTGACCGAGTTCGTCACCGTGAGCGAGCTGGCCACGATGATGGACGTGCCCGTGGTCAAGGTCATCGGCACCTGCATGTCGGTGGGCATCATGGTAAGCATCAACCAGCGCCTGAACGCCGAGACCATCAACTTAGTGGCCGAGGAGTTCGGCTTCACCACCGAATATGTATCGGCTGAAGTGCAGGAAGCCATCACCGAGGAGGCCGACGACGAGAGCGATCTGCTCAACCGCGCCCCCATCGTGACCGTCATGGGACATGTGGATCACGGTAAGACCTCACTGCTCGACTTCATTCGCAATACCAACGTGATTGCCGGCGAGGCCGGTGGCATCACACAGCACATCGGTGCCTACAACGTGAAGCTGAAGGACGGTCGCCAGATTACCTTCCTCGACACTCCCGGACACGAGGCTTTCACCGCCATGCGTGCCCGTGGTGCACAGGTCACCGACATCGCCATCATCATCATCGCTGCCGATGACTCCGTGATGCCCACCACCAAGGAGGCCATCGCCCATGCCCAGGCAGCCAACGTGCCGATGGTGTTTGCCATCAACAAGATAGACAAGCCCGGTGCCAACCCCGACAAGATTCGCGAAGACCTGGCCAACATGAACCTGCTGGTCGAGGAATGGGGCGGCAAGTATCAGTGTCAGGAGATTTCAGCCAAGAAGGGCATTGGCGTAGATGAACTGCTGGAGAAGGTGCTCCTCGAGGCCGAGATGCTCGACCTGAAGGCCAACCCCAACCGCAAGGCTACGGGCAGCATCATCGAGTCGTCGCTCGACAAGGGACGCGGCTACGTATCGACCGTGCTCGTGAGCAACGGCACACTGAAGCAGGGCGACGTGGTCATAGCCGGAACAGCATGGGGCAAGATCAAGGCAATGTTCAACGAGCGCAACCAGCGCATAGAGAGCGCCGGACCCGCTGAGCCAGCCATCATACTGGGACTGAACGGAGCACCTACGGCAGGCGACACCTTCCACGTGATGGAGAGCGAGCAGGAGGCACGCGACATTGCCAACAAGCGCACGCAGCTGCAGCGCGAACAGTCGCTCCGCACCACGAAGACACTGGGACTCGACGACATATCGCACCGCATCGCACTGGGCGAGTTCCACGAGCTCAACATCATCGTCAAGGGCGATACCGACGGTTCGATCGAGGCCCTCAGCGACTCGTTCATCAAGCTCTCTACCGAGAAGGTGCAGGTCAACGTCATCTCGAAGGCCGTGGGCCAGATTTCGGAGAACGACGTGATGCTGGCCTCAGCCTCCGATGCCATCATCGTGGGCTTCCAGGTGCGCCCCTCAAGCGAGGCCCGCAAACTGGCCGAGCGCGAAGGCGTGGAGATCAATACCTACTCTATCATCTACGATGCCATCGACGAGGTGAAGAGCACCATGCAGGGCATGCTCGACAAGGTGAAGAAGGAAATCGTGTCGGGCATGATCGAGGTGAAGCAGGTGTTCAAAATCTCGAAGGTGGGCACCGTGGCCGGCGGTCTGGTGACCGAAGGCAAGGTTCACAACAAGGACAAGGCCCGCGT
>DFJI01000035.1:0-583 GCA_002372235.1 Prevotella sp. UBA3675
TCGAGGGCGGCTGCTATGCCAAGGTGATTAACCTGGACAAGGAGAGCGAGCCCGACATCTACAACGCTATCCGTCGCGATGCTCTGCTGGAGAACGTTACTGTTGATGCCAACGGCAAGATTGACTTCGCCGACAAGAGCGTGACCGAGAACACTCGCGTGAGCTATCCTATCAACCACATCGAGAAGATTGCCCAGAAGGTGAACGGCAAGAGCGCTGGTCCCGATGCTCAGAACGTGATTTTCCTGAGCGCCGATGCCTTCGGCGTGCTGCCTCCCGTGTCAATCCTGACTCCCGAGCAGACAAAGTACTACTTCCTCTCTGGCTTCACCGCCAAGCTGGCTGGCACAGAGCGCGGCATCACTGAGCCCACTCCCACCTTCTCGGCTTGCTTCGGCCAGGCATTCCTCGAGCTGCACCCCACAAAGTATGCTGAGGAGCTGGTGAAGAAGATGAAGAAGAGCGGTGCCAAGGCTTATCTGGTGAACACAGGTTGGAACGGTACTGGCAAGCGCATCTCTATCCGCGACACCCGTGGCATCATCGATGCTATCCTGGGCGGTGCCATCCTGAAGGCTCCCAC
>DFJI01000035.1:651-26605 GCA_002372235.1 Prevotella sp. UBA3675
CTTCGACTTCGAGGTGCCCACAGAGCTGGAGGGCGTTGACACGAACATCCTCGATCCTCGCGACACCTACGCTGACGCAGCTCAGTGGGAGGAGAAGGCTAAGGATCTGGCTGCCCGCTTCATCAAGAACTTCAAGAAGTACGAAGGCAACGAGGCTGGTAAGGCACTGGTTGCTGCAGGCCCGAAGCTCTAATCGCTTCAAGCATAACATCAAAACGGGGATGTGCCGAAATCGGTACATCCCCGTTTTTTTTGACAGAATCGCAGTCCGGGTTACCACTCTTCCAAATATTTTTCTATTATTTTTCCGTTATTCTGTCTTTTGCTCGGAAAATTGCAAATTAATTTGCATTTTCACACACTTAATCGTACCTTTGCAGTCAAATTGCAATCATAAATACGTATTTACAGAGAAATGGAGAAAAAGAATTTTAAACGTACAACCGTGACGGCTGCACTGCCATACGCCAATGGCGGTGTGCACATCGGCCACCTGGCAGGCGTTTATGTGCCTGCCGACATCTATGTACGCTATCTTCGATTGAAGAAGCGCGATGTGATGTTTATAGGCGGTAGCGACGAACATGGCGTACCTATTACCATTCGCGCACGCAAAGAGGGTATCACACCGCAGGACGTGGTGGATCGCTATCACAAGATGATTAAGGACTCGTTTGAGGAGTTCGGCATCTCATTCGACATCTACAGCCGCACGACCAGCAAAACACATCATAAGTTTGCTGCCGACTGGTTCCGCAAGCTCTATGACGAGGGCAAGCTGACCGAGGAGACGACCACCCAACTCTACGACGAGGAGGCTAAGCAATTCCTGGCCGACCGCTATGTGGTGGGCGAGTGCCCTCACTGTCACAACGAGGGCGCCTACGGCGACCAATGCGAGAAGTGCGGAAGAGACCTGAGCCCCACCGAGCTCATCAACCCGAAATCGACCATCAGCGGCTCAACACCCGTACTGAAGGAGACGAAGAACTGGTATCTGCCCCTGAACGAATATCAGGAGTGGCTGAAGCAGTGGATTCTGGAAGAACACAAGGAGTGGCGCCCCAACGTGTATGGACAGTGCAAGAGCTGGCTCGACATGGACCTGCAGCCACGCGCCATGACCCGCGACCTGGACTGGGGCATCCCCGTGCCAGTGGAAGGTGCCGACGGCAAGGTGCTCTACGTGTGGTTCGATGCCCCGATAGGCTACGTGTCGAACACGAAGGAACTGTGCGAGAAGGAGCCAGAGAAGTGGGGCTCATGGGAGAAGTGGTGGCAGGATGAAGACACCCGTCTGGTACATTTCATCGGCAAGGACAACATCGTATTCCACTGCATCATCTTCCCCGTCATGATGAAGGCTCACGGCAAATATATCCTGCCCGACAACGTGCCGGCCAATGAGTTCTTGAACCTGGAGAACGACAAGATCTCGACCTCACGCAACTGGGCCGTTTGGCTGCACGAATATCTCGTTGACATGCCAGGCAAGCAGGACGTGCTGCGCTACGTGCTCACCGCCAATGCGCCCGAGACAAAGGACAACAATTTCACTTGGAAAGACTTCCAAGACCGCAACAACAACGAGCTGGTGGCTGTCTATGGCAACTTCGTGAACCGCGCACTACAGCTCACCAAGAAATACTGGAACGGAGTGGTGCCGGCATGCGGCGAGCTGCAAGAGACCGACAAGCAGGCTCTGGCTGAGTTCAAAGATGTGAAGGAAAAAGTGGAGACACTGCTGGAACAGTTCAAGTTCCGCGATGCGCAGTTCGAGGCCATGAACCTGGCTCGTATCGGCAACCGCTATATCACGGAGTGTGAGCCTTGGAAAGTATGGAAGGCCGACCCTAAGCGCTGCGAGACCATTCTGAACATCTGTCTGCAACTGACGGCCAATCTGGCTATTGCCTTCGAACCGTTCCTGCCCTTCTCGTCGAAGAAGCTGCGTCAGATGCTCAACATCGACAATTTCGAATGGGAGCAGCTGGGCAGCACTGACCTGCTGAAAGCTGGTCATCAGCTGGGCGAACCCGAGCTATTGTTCGAGAAGATTGAGGACGAGACCATTCAGAAGCAGTTAGACAAACTGGCCGCCACAAAGAAAGCCAACGAGGCTGCCGCCCATGTGGCTGCCCCTATCAAGGACGAGGTAAGCTTCGAAGACTTCGAGAAGCTCGACATACGAGTGGGATTAGTGAAAGCCTGCGCCCGTGTACCCAAGTCGAAAAAGCTGCTGCAGTTCACCATCGATGACGGCAGCGGCAAAGACCGCACCATCTGCTCAGGCATTGCCGCTTTCTATGAGAATCCAGAAGAGCTCGTAGGCAAGCGCATCCTGTTCGTGGCCAATTTTGCTCCCCGCAAGATGATGGGCATTGAGAGCCAGGGCATGATTCTCTCGGCTGTCGATGCCGACGAGAGCCTCAGCGTGGTGACCACCACGAAGGATGTGAAGCCAGGAAGTCAGGTGGGCTGATAAGTGAAGCGACAAACCGAAGGATGAACAGTGAAGAGTGAGGAGTCGCTGAAGGAGAAGACGGCCAAAGGATTGTTCTGGGGAGCCATGAACAATGGGGTGCAGCAACTGCTGGGCTTTGCTTTTGGCATAGTGATGGCTCGCCTACTGGTGCCCGAGTATTTCGGCCTGGTGGCCATGATCACCGTGTTCTCTGCTATTGCAAACACACTGCAAAACAGTGGTTTCTCGACTGCACTGATTAATGAAAAAGAACCGAAAGACAGCCAGTATAGTGCTGTCTTTTGGTTTAATATAGCAATGGGTACAGCAATCTATGCTGTGCTCTTTTTTTGTGCTCCACTCATTTCGCGCTACTATCACGAGCCTCGTCTGCTCTGGCTGAGCCGCTATGCCTTTCTGAGCTTCGTCTTTTCCAGCTTTGGTGTGGCGCAGGCAGCCTTTCTCTACAAGAATCTTCGTGCCAAGGAACTGGCCAAGGCCAACATCGTGGGCGTGCTCGTATCGAGCAGCGTAGCCGTGCTGATGGCTTGGAAGGGGTTCACTTACTGGGCCATTGCCACGCAGACTAATCTGTTTATCCTGATCTCAACACTGATGCGCTGGCACTACAGCGAGTGGCGGCCTACTATGTTCTGGAGAGGCGGCATAGAGTTCCATTTCATCCGACGCACTTTTCCGTTTAGCGTGAAAATCATGTTGACAGGCATTCTCACACAGGTCAACAACAACGTGATGAACATTCTACTGGGGCGCTACTTCGGGTCGCACGACACCGGACAATACAATCAGGCTTATCAATGGAATTTCAAAGGCTATTCTTTCGTACAGAACATGCTGATGCAAGTTGACCAAGCCGTGCTCGTCAGCCTCAACGACGATCATGAACGCCAGTTGACCGTACTGCGCAAGATGGTGCGATTCGCAGCCTTCATATCGTTTCCGCTGATGTTTGGTGTCGGCTTAGTGGCCCAAGAGTTCATTGTGCTGGCCCTGGGCGAAGTGTGGAGGACAAGTGCAAGCTATCTGCAGATAATCTGTGTAGCAGGAGCCGTACTCCCCGTAAGCACATTGCTTTCCGACCTCATCGTCAGTCGCGGTCGTAGTGATATATTCCTTTGTTCGACGCTGGCTTTGGGCATCAGTCAGATCATCGTGCTCCTGATGGTCCATCCCTATGGCATACGTTATATGATTATAGGTTATGTGTGCCTCACGGTGGCATGGCTTTTCGTATGGCACTTCTTTGTATGCAGGCTGACGGGCTACAAGCTGTCAATGCTTGTGAAAGACACACTGCCTTTTGCACTCGCGGCATTGGCAGTGATGACAGCCACGCACTTTGCCACACATGGCATCAGCAACATGATTGTGTCGCTCATAGCGCGAATCGCCATGGCCGCCACCTTATACTATATCATAATGAAACTTGCAGGCGCTCAGATATTAGACGACTGCATGAAGTTCATCACTCAGAAACTGAGAAAGAGGTAATGACTGCGAAGAGCAATTTATATGCAATTAATTTGTTCAATTCGCTGAGAACCACTATTTTTGCAAAAGATTGAATATTTAACAGAATTATGCAGGCAATCATCCTGGCGGCTGGAATGGGCCGCCGACTTGGCGAACTGACACAGCACAACACGAAGTGCATGGTGCCAGTAAATGGGATTACACTCATCGACCGGCTGTTAGGGCAGCTGTCCAAACAGCAACTGAAGCGCGTACTCATCGTGGTAGGCTATAAAGGGCAGGAGCTACGCGACTATATCGGCCACCGATACGACGACTTGCTGAAGATAGAGTATGCCGAAAATCCGATCTACGACAGCACCAACAACATCTATTCGCTGGGCTTAGTGAAAGAACAGTTGCAACAGGATGACACGCTGCTCATAGAGAGCGACCTGATCTTCAGTGAGCGCATCATCCCGATGATCATGGAGAACCCCTGTCCCAACCTGGCGCTTGTGGCAAAATACGAGAGCTGGATGGACGGCACTATGGTGCGGCTGGACAATGAGCAGAACATCGTGAACTTCATCTCAAAGGAGGCATTCGACTATGCTGATGTCAGTTCTTACTACAAGACGGTGAACATCTATAAGTTCAGCCGCGAGTTCTCACGCACTAAGTATGTGCCCTTCCTCGATGCCTATACAAAGGCGGTGGGCAACAACGAATACTATGAAAATGTGCTGCGCATCATTTCCATGCTCGACTGTCATGACATGAAAGCGCTGCCGATAGGACAGGAGAAGTGGTATGAGATAGACGACAAGCAGGACTTGGATATTGCCGAGGCCATCTTTGCCGACGAACAGGATGTTCTGCGCAAGTACTACGGACGCTATGGCGGCTTCTGGCGATTCCCCCAGATGCTCGATTTCTGCTATTTGGTGAATCCCTACTTCCCGTCGCAACGCATGAAAGACGAGTTGCGGGCCAACTTCGACATACTGCTCACCGAATATCCTTCGGGTATGAAGGTGAACACGCTTATTGCCAGCAAATGCTTTGGCGTGAGCGAGGCCCATATCGTACCGGGCAATGGTGCTGCCGAGCTCATCAAAGTACTGATGACTGAAATACAGGGAACGACAGGACTTATTCGCCCTACTTTCGAAGAATACCCCAACCGATACGACAAAGAGCGCCAAGTGACGTTTGTGCCTCAGAATGAAGACTATCGTTATTCAGCCGACGACCTGATGACGTTCTTTGCCGACAAGCATATTCAAGCATTATTGCTCATCAATCCCGATAATCCTTCAGGCAACTTCATTCACAAGGACGATGTTCTTCGATTGGCTGCATGGTGCGAGCAACGCTCTATCCGACTGGTCGTAGATGAGAGCTTTGTTGATTTCAGTACAGATTATGCCACGAACTCGCTGTTGAGCGACAGCCTTTTGAGGGCCTATCCACACCTGGTTGTCATGAAAAGTATCTCCAAGAGCTACGGCGTGCCAGGACTGCGCTTAGGTATTCTTGCTTCAGCCGACGAACCGCTCATAGCACGCATAAAGAAAGAGGTGTCTATCTGGAATCTCAACTCTTTTGCCGAATTCTTCATGCAGATATACAACAAGTATGAGAAAGACTATCAGCGGGCATGCGCTAAGTTTGTCCGTGAACGCGACAGCTTTGAGCAACAGCTACGCACCATACCCTTCCTGCGCGTCATGCCCTCACAGGCCAACTATTTCCTGTGTGAGGTGAAAGCGCCTTATAAGGCCAGTGAGATCGTCATCTACATGCTGAAGCATCACAATATACTGACACGCGACTGTAGCCTGAAGCCGGGACTGGATTCTCAGAAGCAGTACATGCGTATTGCCGTGCGCAGCCATGAGGACAACAGCAGACTAATAGAAGCATTGAAAACTATGAAGCAATGACAAGGATTTGTATTTGCGGAGGCGGAAATTTGGGACACGTCGTAGCCGGCTTTGTGGCTTCGAGGCAGGGCTTCGAGGTGTCGTTGCTGACGCGACAGCCTGAGCAGTGGAGCCAACAGCTCGTCATTGACACCCCCGATGGCTCAGAGATACAGGCAGCCTTGGCTCATATCAGCGATGCTCCAAAGGAAATAATTCCCACTGCCGACATCGTGCTGCTGTGTCTGCCAGGCTATGCCATCCACGACACCTTATTGCAAATTCGCGATTATCTGCGAGAAGGCACTGCTGTAGGAAGTGTCGTCAGTAGCACAGGCTTCTTCTTTGAAGCCATGAAGCTGATGCCCGCACACACGCCATTATTCGGACTACAGCGCGTGCCATTCATAGCCCGCGTAAAAGAGTATGGCCATAGAGCTGCCCTGTTGGGCTATAAGGAAAGCCTCAGCATGGCTATAGAGCGAACCTTGAAGCGAGAAGAATTAAGACAAAGGATAGAGCAGATGTTCAATACGCCAGTCTCTCTCGTAAGCAACTTCTACGAAGTAAGTCTTTCAAATAGCAATCCACTGCTTCATCCTGCACGTCTCTACGACCTGTGGGGTAATTGGAGCCAAGGCAACTTCAGCCCGTCTGTACCGCTTTTCTATGAAGAATGGACCGAACATGCAGCAGAGCTCTATATAACCATGGACTGCGAACTGCACCAGTTACTCGCAGTATTGCCCGTTAGTCCGGAAAGCATTCCTACCGTACTTGACTATTATGAGAGTACCGATGCGCGTTCACTGGCTCGCAAACTGCGCAGCATCGAAGCCTTCAAAGGGATAAAAGCTCCCATGCGCAAGGAGAAGGAAGGCTACGTGCCTGACTTCAACAGCCGATATTTCACGGAAGACTTCCCCTATGGACTTGCCGTTATCCGACAGTTGTGCATAGAACATCATATTAACGCTCCAGTCATTGACAAAGTCTATCTATGGGGAATTAAACACATTCAAAGCCATGATTGATCACGATACACTCCGCCAGCGCTTCAATCCTGACGGCTCACTGCTGCGCCGCCAGCAGTTGCGCATGCTTGAGCTGCTGTTAGAGCTCGACCGCATCTGCCAGAAACACGGCATCAGCTATTGGCTGAGCAGTGGCACCCTTATCGGTGCCATGCGCCACAACGGCTTCATACCCTGGGACGACGACCTCGACGTAGAGATGATGCGCAGTGACTATCTGCGACTGATGAAGGTGCTGCCCCATGAGTTGCCCGAAACCATGACGTTACAGAACAGCGACACTGACCCTAACTTTTTCTATTATTATTCTAAGTTGCGCGACCGGCGCTCTTTTCTGGAAGAGAAGAACAACTACGACCGCATGTTGCAGGAGCGCGGCATTTACATAGACATATTCCCCTTGGAGAAACAACGCCGCTGGATTCATGTATTGGGAGAAAAGACCACAGGCCACATGTATAAGGTGTGGCGCACCAGTACCGACGATGTGAAGAGTATGACGACCATACGCCGCATCTATCGTTTCCACGAACATTGCGTCTATCCCGTGCTGCGAGGCTTGTGCCGCCTGCTGCATAGCACTGTTGTGACCAGCGGCATGGGCATTCCCTTCCACAATCCCCGTTACATTGACGACATATTCCCGTTAACTACTCACGACTTTGAAGGCCATTCATTGCCAGTTCCCCACAATGCCGACCATCTGCTGCGCGGCATCTATGGCGACTACATGCAACTGCCCGACCTCGATAAGCTCCAGCTACATGTGAACAAGCTCGAAATCTATGACTAAACATTCTGCAAAAGTTGACGTAGCCGTGTTGCTGCTGTTCTTCACTCGCAGCGACACGTTCCGACAGGTGTTCGAAGCCGTGCGCCAGGCGCGTCCGTCTAAGTTACTCCTTTATCAAGACGGCCCCCGGGGAGAGAAGGACATGGCCGGACTGCAAGCATGCCGACAAATCGTAAGCGACGAACAGATAGACTGGGAATGCGAGGTGCATCGCAACTATCTGACGAAGAATCAGGGATGCGACCCTTCGGGATTCCGCTCTCACCAGTGGGCCTTCTCACTGGCCGACAAGGTCATCGTGCTCGAAGACGATGTAGTACCCTCACAATCGTTCTTCCCCTTCTGCAAGGAGATGCTCGACCGCTATGAGCACGACGAGCGAATCGCAATGATAGCAGGATTCAACACCGATGAGATCACGCCCGATGTGCCAGACGACTATTTCTTCACTTCCTTCCAAAGCATCTGGGGCTGGGCCTCATGGCGGCGCGTGGCCCAGCGTTGGGAATCCGACTATGCCTTCATGCACGATGCCTACAACATGCGGCAGCTGAAGGCGCTGGCCCGACAACGCGGCTATCGCGACACCATGCTTCAGATGTTTCGCGATCACAGCGTGAGCGGCAAGGAATATTTCGAGACCATCTATTGGGCCGACATGATTCTGAACTCAGGGCTGACGATTATGCCGACGAAGAACCTTGTGAACAACGTGGGACTGACCGCTGACTCTACCCACTTCTCTGCCGAACTACAGACCATGCCACATCGTCTGCGCCGCATCTTCACCATGCCCCGGTACGAGCTTCAGTTCCCACTGAAGCATCCGAAATACGTGATTGAAAACGTGGACTACAAAGAGCGTCGCTACAAAGTATTGGGGTGGAACCATCCATGCACCAAGATCGGCTACTCTCTCGAAGAGCTATGGCTGAATCTGAAACACGGCAACTGGCGTGTCATCACTCAGTCGATAGCCCGTCGCATCCGCAAATGGATGGGAACGGAAAGGCACAAATAGAAAAAACAGGAGGGGAAATCAATAATATTTGCGTACCAATGGTTCGATAACCGCTGGTACGCATTCTTTTATACTCTCGCCGCAACGCACGCGCTCACGAACCATCGTGCTCGAGATATTGAGCAGTTCGGTCTCCACCACAGTCACATTGGCTGGCAGAGCCGAAGCATCAAAGTCACTGCCCTTGCGCGGATAGATCACGATGCGATAGTTGCGCAGAATATCGTCGGCCTTATACCAGCGATGGAACAGTGCCCAGTTGTCACCTCCGATGAGCAACACGAACTCGCAATCGGGATAGTCAGTTTTCAGGTGTTGCAGCGTATTCCATGTGTAAGAGGGCTTAGGCAGATGGAACTCATAGTCCTTTGCCACGAGTCCCTTCTCGCCTTGCAGCGCCAGCTGTGCCATCTCGAAACGCAGCTGGTCGCTGAGCAGACTGCTTTGCGCCTTCAGCGGATTCTGCGGAGACACCATGAGCCATACCTC
The DNA here is from genome assembly GCA_002372235.1 of Prevotella sp. UBA3675. GTDB lineage: Bacteria > Bacteroidota > Bacteroidia > Bacteroidales > Bacteroidaceae > Prevotella. The sequence continues at coordinate 9,854 of DFJI01000035.1, forward strand.
ATCCAGCCCTGCCAGCTTCAGCAACTGGCGTGCCAATGAAATATGGCCCACGTGTATCGGGTTAAAGGACCCGCCAAAGATTCCAATCTTCATTCCTATTCTCTTTCCAGGAATTGCTTCACCAACCGCAGCGTTTCGGCCTTGGCCACATCCAGATTGTCGTTCACCACGACATGATCGAATTGCGGTGCGAAGGTGAGTTCGTATTCTGCCTTGGCCAGACGATTCTCAATAGCTTCGGGTGTATCGGTGCCACGACCCACCAACCGGCGGCGCAGCTCTTCGACCGAAGGAGGCTGAACAAACAGACTCATGGCACGCTTACCATAGAACTGCTTGATGTTCACGCCACCTTTCACATCTACATCGAACACCACGTTCTGTCCTGCCTCCAGCTGTCGTTCCACCTGTGCCTTCAGCGTGCCGTAGAAGCGGTCTTGATAGACCTCCTCGTATTCCAGGAACTCGTCGTTCTCTATTTTCGCACGAAACTCCTCGGGCTTCAGGAAGAAATACTCCACCCCATTCTGTTCGGTGCCACGCGGATTGCGCGAGGTGGCACTGATAGAGAAATAGAGTTGCAGCTCAGGATGCTCCTGCATCAGCCACTGCACGATGGTCGATTTGCCACTGCCCGAAGGAGCACTGAATATTAATAGTTTTCCTTTCATAATGATGGATGTTGAAATTCAAGAGATGGGGGAAAAAACGGAACCGACGCATCAGAGTGCGTTCAACACTTGCTCCTTGATCTGTTCCAGTTCGTCTTTCATCTGAACCACGATGTTCTGCATCTCGGCCTGGTTCGATTTAGATCCCGTCGTATTGATCTCGCGGCCCATTTCCTGAGCAATGAAGCCGAGCTTTTTGCCCTGTCCGTGACCGTCGGCCATCGTCTCGCGGAAGTATTTCAGGTGATTGGTCAGTCGCTGCTTCTCCTCGCTGATGTCCAGCTTCTCTATGTAGTAGATCAGCTCCTGCTCCAACCGGTTCTTGTCATACTCCACCCCGGGAATCTGCTGCAGACCGTCAACGATGCGCTGCCTGATCTTCTCCACGCGCGCCTTCTCGTATGGCTCGATCTCGGCCAACAGCCGTTCAATATTGTCAATCTTCTCATTGAATTTCTTCTCCAGTGCTGCGCCCTCCTGCTTACGGAAGCTGACAAGTGCACTGATGGCTTGCTCCACGGCCTGCCGAGCCACGGCCCATTCCTCATCGGTGAGCACCTCCTGTTCCGTCTTGGTCAGCACATCGGGCATGCGCGTCAGCGTGTATATCCAGTCCTGCGGCTCGGGTATACCCATCCTCTCAGCTACGTTTTTCAGCTGCCGGTAGTAGTTTTCCATCAGCGCCGCGTTCACGGGAGTGGCATCCACGCTCTGATCCTTCTCTATCCAAAGCGAGAAGTCCACCTTTCCACGCTCCACTGCCTGTGCCACCATCTGCCTCATCTCCATCTCCTTTTCGCGATAGAGCGGTGCAATGCGTGCCTGCAGGTCCAGCTGCTTAGAGTTCAGCGATTTGATTTCTACATTGATTTTCTTGTCTTTGTAGGCCACGACAGCCTTGCCGTAACCCGTCATTGATTGTATCATATATACTAAATAATGTTTTATCTGTCTGCAAATGTACGAAGAATATTTGAAAGTATCAAAATAAACTGCCACATCTTTATTTTTGAGGAGGCTAATACAAAAAAGTCCTGCTCTTTTCAGAACAGGACCTCGTGTTTCTTTCTCTACATCTTATTTACGCAGACCGAGCGCCTTGATCAGTGCACGATAGCGGTTGATGTCGGTGTTGTAGAGATACTTCAGCAGCTTACGACGGCGACCTACCATCATGGTCAGCGAGCGGGCAGTCACGTTGTCCTTGTGATTCTGCTTCAGGTGCTCGGTGAGGTGCTTGATGCGATAGGTGAACAGAGCCACCTGGCTCTCCACTGAACCAGTGTCCTTGGCGTCCTTGCCATACTGGCTGAAAATCTCTGCTTTCTTAGCTTGATCGAGATACATAATTAATGTGTGATTAAGAATGGTTACAAGTGCTTCATTAACATCTTTCCGACGCTTCGCCTGCTAATCACTGCGGGACAGCCCACATCGTCAGATGCTTCGGATTTTCCGAAAAGCGGGTGCAAAGGTACAACTTTTTCCCGATACTGCAAGCAAATATCAGAAAAAAGTAGTAATTTTGCAGCCGATTTTACGTAAAAAGACTTATGCAGGACATTAGGAACATCGCGATTATTGCGCACGTTGACCACGGCAAGACAACACTCGTGGACAAAATGATGCTGGCAGGCAATCTCTTCCGTGAGGGACAGGACCTCAGCAATCAAGTACTTGACGCAAACGACCTCGAACGCGAACGAGGCATCACTATTCTTTCCAAAAACGTTTCTATCAACTGGAAAGGCACCAAAATCAACATCATCGATACTCCGGGACACTCCGACTTCGGCGGCGAGGTGGAGCGCGTGCTCAACATGGCCGACGGCTGCTTGCTGCTCGTCGATGCCTTCGAAGGTCCCATGCCACAGACCCGTTTCGTGCTGCAAAAGGCACTCGAGATTGGCCTGAAGCCCATCGTGGTCGTCAACAAGGTTGACAAGCCCAACTGCCGCCCCGAGGAGGTATATGAGATGGTGTTCGACCTGATGTTCTCTCTCAATGCCACGGAGGACCAGCTCGACTTCCCCGTGGTCTATGGCTCAGCCAAGAACGGATGGATGGGCGAAGACTACAACACGCCTACGGGCGACATCACCTATCTGCTCGACAAGATTGTAGAGGTCATTCCTGCTCCCCAGCAGTTGGAGGGCACGCCTCAGATGCTCATCACCTCGCTCGACTATTCCAGCTACACCGGTCGTATCGCCGTGGGCCGCGTTCACCGTGGCACTCTGGAGGACGGCATGCAGGTCACCATCTGCCATCGCGACGGCTCAATGGAGAAGACGAAGATCAAGGAGCTTCACACCTTCGACGGCATGGGCCACAGCCGCATCGACCAGGTGGAGTGCGGCGACATCTGCGCCGTCATCGGCCTGGAGAAGTTCGAGATTGGCGACACCATCTGCGACTTGGAGCATCCCGAACCGCTGCCCCCCATCGCCATCGACGAGCCCACCATGTCAATGCTCTTCACCATCAACGACTCACCCTTCTTCGGCAAGGAAGGCAAGTTCGTCACCTCACGCCACATCAACGACCGCCTGGAGAAGGAACTGGAGAAGAACCTCGCCCTGCGCGTAGAGCCTTTCGAGGACTCCACCGACAAGTGGATTGTCTCCGGGCGCGGTGTGCTTCACCTCTCAGTGCTCATTGAGACCATGCGTCGCGAGGGCTACGAGCTGCAGGTGGGTCAGCCACAGGTCATCTATAAATATGCCCCCCTTTCAGCCCCCGAGGGGGCTACTATAGACCAAGCTCTTCTCACAAACGAAGCCCCCTCGGGGGCAGTAGGGGGGGCTTGTCGCTATGAACCCATTGAGGAGCTCACCATCAACGTGCCGGAAGAGTTTGCCTCGAAGATGATCGACATGGTGACGCGCCGCAAGGGCGAGATGACCTCGATGGAGAGTCAGGGCGAGCGCACCAACATCGAGTTCAACATTCCCTCGCGTGGCATCATCGGTCTGCGCACCAACGTGCTCACTGCCTCACAGGGCGAGGCCATCATGGCTCACCGCTTCAAGGAGTACCAGCCCTACAAGGGCGAGATAGAGCGCCGTGTCAACGGTTCGATGATAGCCTTAGAGACGGGCACTTCCTATGCCTACGCCATCGACAAGCTGCAGGATCGCGGCAAGTTCTTCATCGATCCGGGCGAAGACGTCTATATGGGCGAGGTGGTCGGCGAGCACGTTCACGACAACGACCTGGTCGTCAACGTCTGCAAGGCCAAGCAGCTCACCAACGTGCGTGCTTCCGGCACCGACGAGAAGGCCCGCATCATTCCCAAGACCGTCATGTCGCTTGAGGAGTGTCTCGAATACATCAAGGAAGACGAGCTCGTCGAGGTCACCCCGAAGTCGATGCGCATGCGCAAGATCATCCTGGATCACGACCAGCGCAAGAAGGCCAACAAGCAGTAATCGGCTATAAGAATACTAAATGAAGAATGGCAAAGACCCTGAAACGTGATGGATCTTTGTCATTCTTCATTTTGCTATTTATCCTAAGAAGCGTTGTCAATAATATAATCTATCATGCAAGCATAATAGAACGGTATGCTTAACAAGCGGAAACGTACCCCACTGGCGGTTGTCAGTTCGTCCTCACGATATGCCCCACTCCATACCCGAACTGCCAGGTCTGGCGCATCGGGTTGACTCATCATCGAATGCAGTGAGCGCAGGTGAGCATTCGTGCCTGTTTTCACCTCGATAGGTATCAGTCGGGTACCTTGCTGCCAAACGAAATCCACTTCAGCGGTTGCCCCCTTCTTGTCACGAACCCAAAAGAATTGCTCGTTACGATAGTTGCGATCCAAAGCTATCCGTAGCTCTTGTGCTACGACCTGCTCTGCAGCATGCCCTCGCCAGATATCAAGGAGGTCGGTATTTTGCAAATAGGCCGTCTGAATATCTGAAGAGAAATTCACGATTCCAGTATCTACCCAAATCAGTTTAGGCGACCGCGTGAGAGCTGCCATAGCAGGTACCTGCATCGTTGTGACGGGATAATCTAAATGTAAAAGAAATGCCTTTTGCAAGACCTCGAACGCATCGTGCACTTCCTGACTGCTATAACTACTGCCACCGAACTTAGCAAACTTGATAGTCTGCCCTGCCAGCGACCAGCCATGTCGCAGAATGTGGCGAAGAACTTGTATCTGTTTCTCGTTTTTGGCATATTTTTCCACATCTTCATCATATCCGTTCAGCAGCGACTGATAGATGGGCGACAAGCGACTCACGTCTTGATGAGAAGCAAAATTGTTTAGCACTTCTGGCATGCCGCCTACTAATGCGTAGCGGTTAAACCGCTTCATAAGCAGATCATGTAAATGTGGGGGCACTTGGCATCCTGTCAATAAATCTGCCAATGGTTTCTCACCTGTAGCATATAGATATTCCAAGAAGGAGCATGGCCGTAGCGATAGGTATTCCACCCTCCCTACAGGGAACGAAATGCGTTGCTTCAGTAAAGTATGTAAACGTGAACCTGCCGCAATAACATACAGATCGGGCATTTCTTCATAAAAATACCGCAGCATGGCCACTGCCTTAGGTTCGTTCTGTATCTCGTCTATAAAAAGTAAGGTTTGTTCATGCTCTTGAATCACCACTTTTTTCAAAAGACAGATATATTGGAACACATCAGACACTCTGTCTGACAAGGAAAAGGCCCGAGCATCATCAGCCAGTTCCAAATTGAGCCTGATATAGTGGTCGAATTCTTTTCCGAATTCATTTACCAGTGTAGTTTTGCCTACTTGTCGGGCTCCTCTCAACACCAGTGGTTTATGATTCGGGCGGTCTCTCCATTCCTGTAGCTGTTTATACAAAAGTCTTGTAATCATAGGATTCTATACATTAATTCTTCTGCTACTTCCTTTGTGATAAAAAGTATGCTGCAAAGATAGGATTTTTCTAAAACATAGGCAAAAATCTTACGCTTTTTTGTGCAAAACATAGGTAAAAACATGATATTTTTCATACAAAACATAGGCAAACTTACGACGTTTTTTTATGCAAAACATAGGCAAACGACAAGATAAACACCGCCCAAGAGCGAAGCAATGGCTCTTGGGCGGTGTTGTGAACCAATCAAGGCATGTATAACAGTGGGTCAGGAAGCATGTTCTTCATCATGAGCACTCATGTTCTTGATGAACAGATTGACAAGATGCTTCGTGATGAAGGTATGCCTGACGGCATGGCGCACCTTTTCAGCTAATGAGTTCGTGTCGCCAGATGAGTTAGCCGCCTTTGCCTCTGCTTCTGCCACTTGCCACTCGCGCTGGTCAATCTTAGCACGCAGGCTCTCTGAAGCGTGATTGTAAAGGAACGTATAGCATGGCACGGCAACCTTCATAATGTAAGGTGTGAGGAAGGTGGTAGCCACACTGGATGCTACGATGATGGGATAAATCATAGGATCGAGTACACCTAAGCTGGTACCCAGTGAAGCGATGATGAACGAGAACTCGCCAATCTGAACGAATGAGAAGCTGGTAAGCATGGAGTCGCGCAACGTCTGACCACCCCACCAGCAACCCAAGGTGCCGAAGAGAATCATTCCGATGATAATGACCAAGCTGACATAGATGATGCTCAGCCAATATTCCGACAGTGAAGACGGATCGATCAGCATACCCACAGAGATGAAGAAGATAGCGGCAAAGACGTTCTTCAGCGGTGTCATCAGTTTTTCGATACGATGCGACTCTACTGTCTCGGCAAGGATAGAGCCCATCACGAAAGCGCCGAGTGCACTGCTGAACCCTGCTTCCTCTGCCGTCAGCACCATACCCAGACACAGACCCAAGGCGAGGATGATAAGCGTCTCGTCGTTCAAATGTTTTTTCAATAAGCGTATCAGTGTCGGGATAACCAGTATTCCGCAGACGAACCATGCTGCGAGCGTAATGGCCAGATCGACGACCTTGCTGGCCAACTCGGCACCCTCAAACTGATGGCGAATGGCTATACTGGAGAGCAGTACCATCAGTACCACAGCCACTACATCCTCCACGATAAGGATGCTGGTTGCTCCCTTGACGAAACGCTCCTTACTCAAGCCTGCCTCGTCAACGGCTTTCATCACGATAGTGGTGCTCGACATACAGAGCATGCCCGCCAGGAACAGGGCGTTCACCATATCAAAGTTAGCATCCTTTCCCACGGCGTAGCCTAAGAGCATCATGCCCGCGATGATTGTCAACGACCCCATTGCTGCCACCTTGCCGCTGCTGATGAGGTTCTTCAGGCGGAACTCCAGACCGATGCAGAACAATACGAACAGCACGCCGATGTCGCCCCATTGCTTCACGTTGTCCGGATTCACAAGGGTCTTGCCAAACAGATGAGGACCTATCAAGACTCCTGCAACGATATAACCCAGCACCACTGGCTGCTTTAATAACTTAAACACGATACTGACTACAGCTGCTGTAATCATCAGAATGTATAGATCTTGTACCATAATGAATGTATGTATTTATAAAGAATGCTATTGGTTCGACATGTAAGTTGCGATGCGCCGAATGGACGGCCATTCATGCCATTCAGCTTTGCAAAGGTACTAATTTTCTTTAAAAAAACAATAAATGTAAGAAAGAAAATGACAAAAAGCATATAGAACACACTCAACACAACTCCTCATTTGTTAAGATTTGTTTTCCAATTTAACATTTACTCGCACGAGAATCGTGCGGAAGTCAGGAAATGTTGCGTAGGTTGAAAATATACGAGTATTGAGGCATTTTGCAACAAATTGACTATCAATATGTTACAAAATTTCGGCAATTTAAGTCGCTTATCATCAGGAGGTTTCTGCCATTTAGGCTATTTCATGATGGGGTTTAGGACAGACGATCGGAACATTTAGGCTAAATCGTCAGACGATTTAACCTGAATCATGACGTGATGGTGCCAAGAACAGGAGGCGATTTAGAATGAAATTCGGCACCGTTGAGCCGCAAAAGGGATGTAAGATAGCCTCCACTTTGCAGGAAAATAAGCAAAATGGAGGCCGAAAATTGGGAAAAATCCGTGATTTCGGACAGGATTTTCCGAAATGGAACATCGAAGAGAAGAGGGTGCGAAGGCACAAAAGGCGCTTTTTTTCTCCAGAATGCAGATTTTCGCAGCAGTTTTTTCGGGAAATTCTTTTAACAGTTTTGTTTAAAGAATCTTAACGTCACCGCTTCCCGTACTCTCCCCACGACACATTCTCGGGTTTCCACTTGTCCTTTGGTTTCGTGGTGCCTTTGGGATAGCCTATGACGATGGTGCAGAGGGGAATGATGTGGTCGGGCAGACGCAGGGCCTCAGCCGTGGCCTTGACGCGGTCGTCCATAGGGTAAGTGCCTGTCCACACGGCACCCAGGCCGAGGGCGTGGGCAGCCAGCAGAATGTTCTCTGTAGCCGCCGAGCAGTCCTGAATCCAGTATTCGCGGGCCTTGCCTTCAAGCGCCTTCGTCATGTCGCCGCACACCACGATGGCGAGGGGCGCCTGCTTGAGCATGCCGGCACGCGGATTGGCCGACGAGAGACGGTCGAGCGCCTCGCGCGTGTTGAGCACCACGAAGTGCCAAGGCTGCTTGTTGACTGCCGTCGGGGCGGCCATGCCTGCACGCAGCATGAGTTCCACCTTCTCCTGTTCCACGGGCTGCTCCGTGTAGCTGCGCACCGATGCGCGCGTGAGTATGTTCTCTACTGTAGCGTTCTGCTGATTCTGCTGAGCCACTGCCTGGCCTGCTCCCATTGTGAGCATCAGTGCCATTGCCATCAAGATTCGTTTCATTCTGTTTTCTTTTTAGGGTTAGTTTTTGATTGTCCCGACAAAAGTATATAAAAATAGCGAAAAAGCTTTAGTTTTAGAAAAAAAATTGCAAGTCTTACGGAAAAATACGTACCTTTGCACCTTAAATTTTATATAAAGAGAAGAAGACATGTCATGCATTCTGCATCTTGAAACGAGCACCGCGATGTGCTCAGTGGCAGTGAGCGAGGACTCACACGTGATTTATCACGAGGAGGAGCACACGGAGGCCAAGGGCAGTGCTGCCGAGCGGCTGGGCCCTATGGTGGACGAGGCCCTGTCGTTTACTGACAGCCACGCCATCCCGTTCGACGCGGTGGCCGTGAGCTGCGGCCCGGGCTCCTATACGGGACTGCGCATCGGTGTGTCGATGGCCAAGGGCATCTGCTGTGGCCGCGACCTGAAGCTGATAGCTGTCCCCACGCTGGAGCTGCTGTGTGTGCCAGTGCTGCTTAACGACCGTCTGGAGCTGCCTGACGACGCGCTGCTCTGCCCCATGCTCGACGCCCGCCGCATGGAGGTCTATGCCGGGCTCTACACCCGCGCCCTGAAGCCCGTGAGGGAGGTGAGGGCCGACGTGGTGGATGCGGGCACCTATCGCGAGTGGCTCGACGAGCACCCCGTCTATTTCTTCGGCAACGGAGCCCGGAAGTGCATGGAGACCATCACCCACCCCAATGCCCACTACATTGACGGCATTGAACCGCTGGCCCGCTGGATGCAGCCCTTGGCCGAGAAACGCCTGCTGCAGGGGCAGACCGAGGACGTGGCCTACTTCGAACCATTCTATCTGAAAGACTATGTGGCCAAGATGCCACGCAATCTGCTTAGCTCAATATGAACATACAAGGATTAGACTACAACACTCAGCGCGAGGCGCTGGTCATGCCGGAATACGGGCGTGAGATTCAGAAAATGGTGGACCATGCCATCGGCCTGCCCACGAAGGAGGAGCGCTTGCGCTGCGCCAAGGTCATCGTGAGGCAGATGGAGAACAAGGTGCCGCAGATTCGTGAGAACGCCAACTACAAACAGACGCTCTGGGACCACCTGTACCTCATGAGCCACAAGGCGCTCGACATTGACTGGCCCTACGACGTGAGCGGTGCCGAGAAGTTCCACGCCAAGCCCCAGCCCATGAAGCTGCCGCAGACCGACATCCGCCTGCGCTACTATGGACGGCTGGTGCAGGAGATGCTGCAGAAGCTGAAGACCATGCCCAAGGGCTACGACTACGACGAGCTGGTGAGGCTGACGGCCAACCAGATGAAGCGCGACCTCATACAGTGGGGACACGGCTCAATCGACGACGAGAAGGTGGCCGACGACATGGCCCGCCTGTCCGACGGTGCCGTGCAGCTGGACCTGAACTCGCTCCGCCTCCTGCAGGTGGCCGACCATGAACCAGCCCGCAACCCGAACAGCAAGAAGAAGAAGGGTAAGAGATAACATTCGGAGAAAAACACTCAGTCTATGTCTGCATTTATCATAGAAGGCGGCCACCTGCTCTCAGGCACCATTCGCCCGCAGGGCGCTAAGAACGAGGCCCTGCAGGTGATTTGCGCCACGCTGCTCAGCTGCGAGAAGGTCGTCATCAGCAACGTGCCTAACATTCGCGACGTGAACAACCTGATTCAGTTGCTGAAGGACATCGGCGTGAAAGTGGAGAAGGTTCAGAGCGACACGAGCACCTATTCGTTCCAGGCCGACGAGCTGGACCTGAACTATCTGGAGAGCGACGACTTCGTACACAAATGTGCCGAGCTGCGCGGCTCGGTCATGATGATTGGTCCGCTGCTGGCACGCTTCGGCAAGGCCATCGTGACCCAGCCCGGCGGCGACAGGATAGGGCGCCGACGACTGGACACCCACTTCCTGGGCTTCCAGAAGCTGGGGGCCCACTTCGAGCCCGTGGAGGGACGCAGCGTGTATGAGATCAGTGCCAAGCGACTGCACGGCACCTACATGCTGCTCGACGAGGCTTCGGTAACGGGCACGGCCAACATCGTGATGGCTGCCGTACTGGCCAAGGGCGACACCACTATCTATAATGCAGCCTGCGAGCCCTATCTGCAACAGCTGTGCAAACTGCTCGTGAGCATGGGAGCCCGGATTGAGGGCATCGGCTCGAACCTGCTCACCATACGGGGCGTTGACACGCTCCACGGAGCCACCCACTGCATACTGCCCGACATGATTGAGGTGGGCTCGTTCATCGGCATGGCAGCCCTCGTGGGCGACGGCATCCGCATCGAGAATGTCTCGCTGAAGAACTTGGGCATCATTCCAGATGCCTTCCGACGCATGGGCATCAAGATTCGCGAGGAGGGCGACGACCTCATCGTGCCCCACCAGCGCCACTACGAGATACAGTCGTTCATGGACGGCAGTGTCATGACCCTGGCCGATGCGCCCTGGCCCGGACTCACGCCCGACCTGCTCTCGGTGTTCATCACCGTGGCCACGCAGGCACGCGGCACGGTGCTCATTCACCAGAAGATGTTCGAGAGCCGCCTGTTCTTCGTTGATAAGCTCATCGACATGGGTGCCCAGATCATTCTGTGCGATCCCCACCGCGCCGTGGTCGTGGGCCACGACCGCAGGCGACAGCTGCACGGCGGACGCATGACGAGCCCCGACATACGCGCTGGTATCGCGCTGCTCATCGCAGCTCTGAGCGCCACGGGCACGAGCCGCATCGACAACATTGAGCAGATAGACCGGGGCTACGAGCGCATTGAGGACCGACTGAATGCGCTGGGGGCCAAGATCACCCGAGTACCATAACCCCCATCAATCCCATTAGTCTCATTAGTCTCATTAGTCCCATTAGTCCCATTAGTCCCATCAGTCCCATCAGTCCCATCAGTCCCATGATCAAAAAAGAAGAAGTCTATAAGATAGGCCGCATCGGCAAGACCCACGGCGTGCGCGGCGAGGTGACGTTCCAGTTCGACGACGACGTGTTCGACCGCGTAGAGGCCGACTATCTCGTGCTGGAGGTTGACGGGCTACTCGTACCTTTCTTCATGGAGGAGTACCGCTTCCGCTCCGACACCACCGCACTGGTGAAGTTCTGCGACATAGACACACAGGAGCGGGCCCACGAGCTGACCAACTGCGACGTCTATTTCCCCCTGGCACTGGCTGGCGAAGACGAGGCTCCCGTCTCGCTCGCCTTCCTCGTAGGCTTCGACATCATTGAGGCTCAGGGAGGCACCATCGTAGGCACCATCGCCGCCATCGACGACCAGACCGTCAACATGCTCTTCGAGCTGACCGACGGACGACTCATCCCTGCCAGCAGCGACCTCGTGAAGGAAATCAATAAAGACAAACGACAAATCATCATGGAGCTGCCCGAAGGGCTGCTCGAACTGTAAATGATTCAAGTTTCGCATGTTTAAGAAGTTTAGGAGTTTAGGAGTTTTTGTGGCTTTCAGCCGCTGGAGTTTAGACGTTAGTCTTGCTTGCAGTATTGCTATGCAAAAGGTAACCACCAGTCTATCGTCTAAACTCCTAAACTTCCAAACTCCTATACTCCAAAAGATAAGCCAAACTTGAGAAAGTTGAATAAATGATAAATGAAAAAGCAAATTGCCATTTTAGGATCGACCGGCAGCATCGGCACTCAGGCGCTGCAGGTGATTGAGGAACATGCCGACCTGTATGAGGTCTATTGCCTCACGGCCAACAACAAGGTGGCCCTGCTGGCCGAGCAGGCCCACCGCTTCCATCCCGCTGCCGTGGTCGTGGCCAACGAGCAGCGCTACGACGAGCTGAAGGCCCTGATGCAGGACCTGCCCGACGTGAAGGTGTATGCCGGTGCCCGCGCACTCGACGAGATCGTAGAGGCGCAGCCCATCGACATGGTGCTCACCGCTATGGTGGGCTTTGCCGGGCTCAGCCCCACCATCCATGCCATCAAGGCCCATAAGACCATCTGTCTGGCCAATAAGGAGACGCTGGTGGTGGCCGGCGAGCTCATCTGCAAGCTGGCCTTGGAGAACCGTGCGGCCATCCTGCCCGTTGACAGCGAGCACTCAGCCATCTTCCAGAGCCTTGTGGGCGAGGACCAGAACCCCATCGACAAGATTCTGCTCACCGCATCGGGAGGTCCCTTCCGCACGAAGACGATGGAGGAAATTGCCCACGTGACCAAGGCCGACGCACTGCGACACCCCACATGGGACATGGGGGCCAAGATCACCATCGACTCGGCTTCGATGATGAACAAGGGCTTCGAGGTGATTGAGGCCAAGTGGCTCTTCGGCGTAGAGGCCAGTCAGATACAGGTGCTCGTCCACCCGCAGAGCATCGTCCACTCAGCCGTTCAGTTCCAGGACGGCTCGGTGAAGGCACAGCTGGGCGTGCCCGACATGCGGCTGCCCATACAGTATGCCTTCTCCTTCCCCAAGCGTCTGCCCCTGAGCGGCGAGAAGCTCGACCTGTTCAAGGCCCACTCACTGGAGTTCTTCGAGCCCGACCTCAAGAAGTTCCGCTGTCTGGCTATGGCCTACGAGGCACTGGCACGCGGCGGCAACATGGCCTGCATCGTGAATGCCGCCAACGAGGTGGTGAACCGTGCCTTCTTAGAAGATCGCTGCAGGTTCCTGCAGATGGGCGACATCATCAGCGAGACAATGGCCAAGGCCACTTTCATAGAAACACCAACCCTCGACGACTATATGCAGACGGATGCAGAGGCTCGCCGAATAGCAAATGAACTCTTATGACAGTATTTATTCAGATTCTACAACTACTCATGGCGCTCAGCCTGCTCGTGCTGCTGCATGAGGGCGGCCATTTCCTGTTCTCCAAACTTTTCGGTGTGAGGGTCGAGAAGTTCTACATGTTCTTCGACCTGGGCATCGGCAAGTGGACTGGCAAGCTGTTCAGCTTCAAGCCCAAGAACAGCGACACCGAGTATGGCATGGGCTGGCTGCCCTTAGGCGGCTACTGCAAGATTTCGGGCATGATTGACGAGAGCTTCGACACGGAGCAGATGAAACAGCCCGAACAGCCCTGGGAGTTCCGCACCAAGCCCGCCTGGCAGCGACTGCTCATCATGACGGGCGGCGTGCTGGTCAACTTCCTGCTGGCACTCTTCATCTATGCCATGATCCTGTTCCACTGGGGACAGAGCTACATTCCGCTGCAGAACATGACACGCGGCATGTACTTCAACGACGAGGCCAAGGAACTGGGCTTCCAGAACGGCGACATCATGCTGAGCCACGACGGGGTGGATTTCACCACGTTCGATGCCGACTTCTACCGCGACTTGTCAACCAGTCACGAGGTGACCGTGCTCCGACAGGGCCAGAAGGTGAGCATCGTCCTGCCCGGCGACCTGAACCTGCTGCAGATGCTGAAAAGCACGCCGCGCTTCGCTGAGCCGCTCATGCCCCTCAACATTGACAGCGTGATGCCGGGATCGCCTATGGAGAAGTGCGGCATCAAGGCCGGCGACAAAATCCTGAGCATCAACGGACACGAGGTGGGCACCTTCAACGAATTCACCTTCGAGCTGGGCCGTCTCTTCGACGTTTATCAAGCCGCTGAGACCGATGCCGCCCGCGAGCAGGCTCTCAACACACAGCTGCTCTACGTACACAACGGCGACACGATTGCCACGCCCATAAAGCTACAGGCCGGAAAGAAGACACTGACTGCCGGGTTCTACACCACGGCCATGAGCGACTATAAAGTGGTGAAGAAGGAATACGGCTTCTTCGAGAGCTTCCCCGCCGGTGTGGAATACGGAATGAACGTGCTGTCGGGCTATGTGAGCGACCTGAAGTATGTGTTCACCAGCGACGGTGCCAAGTCGCTGGGCGGCTTCGGTACCATCGGCAGCCTGTTCCCGCCCATGTGGGACTGGTACGTGTTCTGGAAGATGACGGCTTTCCTGAGCATCATCCTCGCCTTCATGAACATTCTGCCCATCCCCGCACTCGACGGCGGACATGTGCTGTTCCTGCTCTACGAGATGATTACACGGCGCAAGCCCTCAGAGAAGTTCATGATCTGGGCTGAATATGCCGGCTTCGGCATCGTGATTCTGCTCATGCTCGTGGCCAACCTGAACGACATTCTCAGGTGGATGGGCATCATGTAAGGCCCCTACGACCAACTCCAGCGGCCCCGCCACACCCACACGGCTCCACTGAGCGAGGCCACCAGCAAATACCACACGACGACCTGTACCCATGAGGGGTGCAGGTCGTCGATGCTTGAAAGGGGTAGCTGAGCCACTACCGACAGCAGGCGGTTGAGACTGCCCACAATCCACAGCACAGCCGGTGCAACAATGGGCACCAGCAGCATGAGCAACGAGCCGCACAGAATGAGATAGGCGGCTGGCAGCACGATGAGATTGGTGAGCAGGAAATAGGTGGAGAACCGACCGAAGTAATAGGCTATGAGCGGAGCCACGCCCACCTGTGCCACTAACGACACAGCCAACAGGCCGACCACTGCTGTAGTGAACCGGCGAAACAGACTGGGGGCCGGGGCCCGCTCGGCCTGAGGCAGCGGATCGGGGGTAAACAGCGGCAGCAGCAACAGGATGCTGGCCACGGAGACGAACGACAGCTGGAACCCTACATCGAAGAGCGCATAGGGGTTCTGCAACAGAATGACCAGCGCCGCCAAGCACAGCAGATTGACCGACAGATGGGGGCGATGGCCCACGGAGAAAATGGCAAAGAGACTGATCATCGTGGCCGAACGCACCACGCTGACGGGCAAGCCTACGAGCAGGGCAAAGGCCCAGATGGAGAGCACCAGCACAGCCTGCGACCACACGCGCTGACGGTAACGGCTCTGCAGCAGAAAGGAAAGCAGCATGTAGAGAATGCCTAAGTGCAGGCCGCTGAGTGCCAGCACGTGGGAGGCACCCGTCACGGAATAGGTGTCGCGCAGCTCTCGGCTCAGGGCCGACTTGTCGCCCAGCGTCATAGCCGCCAGCACGGCATAGCTGTCATCACTGGCTCCTAACAGGCGGTAGCGCTGCAACAGCAGGTGTCGCCATTGCAGAAAGCGGAGTCGGCTACGGTCTATTGTGGAAAGACGACTCAGTGACGGTCTGGTGAAGGAGGCCCATTGCTTCTCGGGCACATAGCATTGTCCCACGAATCCCTGACGGACGAGCCAACCGCAGTCGTCCAACCTCACTTGCCGGAGCGACAGCCCGTCGCCCGGCTTCAGTTGCAACGCACGTGCTCCTGGCGCTAAATAGCATCGCAACTTCTGTCCGTTGCTAACGAGCAGCACATCGACGGCCACACTGCGAGGCTTCACCGACGGCTCGGAGGACACGACGGCACTAAGATCGCACGGTGCTCCATCGTAAGAGAGCCGAGCAACCTGCTGCCACTGGCGCGTGGCCAGGAGCATGCCTAAAAGCGCAATGCTCAGCAGGATGGCCAGCGACTGCAACGTGCCATGCCTGTGCAAACAGAAAGCCAGCACCACCATGCCGATGAAGAACGGCAACAAGGTGATGCTGGCTTTCAAAGTAAAGCCTGCCACGATGCCCAGAATGAGGCTCACCGTGACAGGCAACAGAGGGGCTCGTTCAGCAATCAGATTTTGCATGTTTGAGCACAGAGAGCAGTTCGCCGAAATGGGTGATCTGCGTGAGACGGTCGTGTTCGAAGACTTCGACATGCTCCAGTTCCCATGTGATGTGGAACGGGATGTGAACAGCCGATGCGCCGATAGCCAAGGCAGGGGCAATGTCGCTCCTAAAAGAGTTGCCCACCATGAGCAACTCAGTGGGGACTATGCCGAGACGGGTACACAGGTTGCGGAACTCGCGCTCGGTCTTGTCGCTCGTGATCTCCACATGCTCGAAGAAACGACTCAAGCCCGAACGCAGCAGCTTGTTTTCCTGATCGAGCAGCTCGCCCTTGGTGAACACGGCCATGTGCCAGCCCTCGCGCTGCAGCTGTTCCAACGTATCCTCTACTTCGGGCAGGGGAGTGGCCGGCAGGTTGAGCAGTGAGTAGCACTCGTTTTGCAGCCACGACAGCTGACGAGCCGACATCTCATAGCGGGACACGCGCAGCGCCGTCTCAATCATGGAAAGGCTGAACGCTTTGGTGCCGTAGCCCAGCATGGGCATGTTCTTGCGCTCGGTGGCAAAGAGCTCGCTGGCCGCCGTATCGCGGTCAACCCACGGAGAGAGCAAGGTGTAGAGTTCCTGCATGACCTGTTCGAAATGGCCCTGACAGTCCCACAGCGTGTC
>DFJI01000035.1:26660-33279 GCA_002372235.1 Prevotella sp. UBA3675
TCGGCATCGAAGGCTATATATCGGATGGAATCGTTCATTATATGCATAAAAATGTGTAATAGAGACCGCAAAATTAGTGTTTTTTTTCTGAAAAGTTCGTTTTTTTGTGTATATTTGTCACTGAAAAAGCAAAACAACAGACCTCAAATGAAGAAAATATCGCTCTCACTACTGTCACTGTCAGCAATCTGCATGCCATCGAGCGCACAGAAGGCGACACCCGAACGCCCCAACATCGTGTTCATCCTGGCCGACGACATGGGGTACGGCGACCTGTCGTGCTTCGGAAGCAAGCACGTGAAGACGCCCAACATCGACCGACTGTCGGAGCAGGGTACTACGTTCACGCAGTGCTATGCTGGCAGCGGCATCTCGTCGCCCTCGCGCTGCTCGCTCATGACAGGACTGAGCTCGGGCCACGCACGCATTCGCGACAACCAGTGTCCGGTGGGCGGACGCATCGGCATCAAGGTCAGCACGAAAGGCGATACCACCTATATCCACCGCACCAACCTCATGCCCGAGGACACAACCCTGGCCACCGTGCTTTCGGCAGCAGGCTATCGCACCTGTCTGGTGAACAAATGGCACTTGGACGGCTATGACCCGCAGGCGGCTCCCAACCATCGAGGCTTTCACGAATTCTACGGATGGACCATCAGCACGGTACACTCCAATGCACCTTATTACTATCCGTACTATCGGTTCGACGGCGACCAGCTCATCAACATACGCGAGAACCGCAACGACCGGCACATCCGCCACAACACTGACATATCGACCGACGATGCCATCCGCTTTATCGACCGACAGAAGGACCAGCAGCAGCCGTTCTTCCTCTATCTGGCCTTCGACGCACCTCACGAGCCTTACATCATCGACGAGAAGACGTGGCGCTGGCACGACATCGACGCACCGTTTGCCTCGCCCGAAGAGAAAGAGAACGCACAGCGCTATGCCGCTCTTATCGAACACATGGACGCGGCGGTGGGACGGCTCATCAAACACTTGGAGGAACAGGGACTGAGCGAGAACACGCTCGTCATCTTTGCCAGCGACAACGGTGCCGCCATTCAGGCACCACTGCCCCAGCTGAACTGCAACGCAGGGTTCCGAGGACGCAAGGCGCAACTGTATGAGGGAGGCATCCGGGTGCCGCTCATCGTCTATCAGCCGGGACGGGTCCCGGTGAGACGACTGGAGAACATGGTCTATTTCCCCGACTTCATGCCCACACTGGCTGCCGTAGCTAAAGGCTCTGCCCTCCCCTCGCGCACTGACGGCATGGACATATCGCCACTGTTCTTCGGAAAAGACGTGGACACCGACCACCGCATGCTCTACTGGGAGTTCCCCGGAAAGCAGCGGGCTGCACGATTGGGCAACTGGAAGTGCGTGACCATCAAGAAGAACGCACCGCTGGAACTGTATAACTTGAAGGACGATCCCGGCGAACAGCACAACCTGGCCAAAGACTATCCCGAGATGGTGCAGCTGTTCGACGAGGCCATGCGCCGCATGCGCACGCCCTCAGAATGCTGGCCATTGCCAGAAGACAAAGCTGTGAAATAAAGGTAGGTATATGAATATTATCAGGATCATCAAGGACTGGACGTTGCCGATGGCCATGACGGCGGGGACCGTGGTCTATCTCATTTTTGCCTTCACCCCCGCACTCGACGAAGCCAGCCGCTTCTTTGCCCCTATCATGGAGACCATACTGCCGGTATTCATGTTTCTCATCCTGTTTGTCACGTTCTGCAAAGTTGATTTCAAGAAACTACTCCCCGTAGCATGGCACCTGTGGGTGGGCGTTTTTCAGGTGCTGTTCATTGGCATCTTGATGGCGGTCATCTTAATGTCGCTGCACAGAGAGGGGACAACAGAAATAAGGCTCCTGCTGGAAGCCATCCTGATGTGCGTGATCTCGCCCTGTGCCACAGCGGCAGCCGTGGTCACGCAGAAGCTGGGCGGCTCGCTGGAACAGATGACCACCTATACCTTCCTGTCGAACTTCACCACCGTGCTGTTAGTGCCGTTCTGTTTCCCGCTGATTGAGCCAACGGTACACATGGAGTTCTGGCCCGCCTTCCTGAAGATTCTGCACGAAGTGTTCATCGTGCTCATCGTACCGATGTTTTTCGCCTATATCGTGAAGCACTACATGAAAAGGCTTCATGCCAAGATTATTGCCGTGCGCGACCTGAGCTACTACCTCTGGGCCTGCTCACTGCTCATTGTGACGGGCACCACGGTGAAGAACATTGTGCATGCCGAAGCCGCCATCTGGCTGCTACTAGCCATCGCCTTTTCAGGAATGGTGGTCTGCGTGGTTCAGTTTGCAGTAGGCCGCTACATCGGCCACTTCTTCGACCATACACAAGAAGCTGGACAAGCCTTGGGGCAAAAGAACACGGCTTTTGCCATCTGGCTGTCCAGCGCTTATCTCAATCCGCTGTCATCTGTCGGACCGGGTTGCTACATCCTGTGGCAGAACATCATCAACTCGGTGGAAATCTGGCAGAAACGGAAAGCTACGACTACTTCTTTCCAATGAGTCCTAACTCCGTGGATTCCATGAACGCAAGTATGTTGCGAATTTCCGGACCATCGGGTACCTGATCTTTAATCTGCTTAATTGCGTCGAAGAGCGAGGTGTTGCTCAGATAGACCAGACGGTAGGCATTGGCAATGTGCTTCAGGGTCTTCTCGTCCACTCCGTAGGAGCGCCCCATAGTGAAGTTCACGCCGCCATACTCTGAGCGCTTGCTACAGATGATGTAAGGCGGAACGTCCTTGGAAAAAGTGGTGCCGGCCTGAATCATGGCGCCACGGCCCACACGGCTCTTGGCGTTGGCAATGACCGACGACGAGAAGATGACACCATCCTGAATGATGCAGTCGCCTGCAATCTTCGTACCATAGCCAAACACGCAACGGTCGCCCACACGGGTATCGTGAGAGATATGGGCACCCTCCATCAGCACATTGTCGTTGCCAATAACGGTCTGTCCGCCAGTGTGGGTGGCACGGTTGACGACCACGTTCTCACGGAAGATGTTGTTATCGCCAATGATGCACTCCGACTTCTCGCCACAGAAATTGAAATCCTGAGGCAGGGCTCCGATGACCGCTCCCTGATGCACCTTGTTGTGGCTGCCCATACGGGTGCCGCTGAGGATGCTGACAAAGGGGAAGATGATGCAGTTGTCACCAATCACCACGTCGTCCTCAATATAGACGAAGGGGAATATCTTACAGTTTTTGCCGATTCGGGCGTTAGGCGAGATACCAGACCCACCTCCGACCCCTCCCGAGGGGAGGGGAGTTTGGTAACTATTGCTATATGAATTGTCCATTACTTTTTATCTCTTTTATAAAATTGAAACTTTTCTGTGTCTGAACGCATCCCCTCACCTCGGGAGGGGCCTGGGGTGGGTTCACTATTTAGAGCCTCCTCCCAGTGCCTGATAGAGGTTGACCACAGCCTGCATCTTGTTGAACTCGTCGGTCACCTTAGAGATGCGGGCGTTGAGCAAGCCTGTCTGCGCCTGAATGACTTCAAGATAGCTGGAGCCCTTAGAGACGTAGAGCTGGCGAGTGTCCTCCACATTCTGTGTGAGCACTTCTACCTGCTTGGTCTCAAGCTTGGCACGCTCGGCGCTGGAGTTATACATCAGCAGGGCATTCGACACCTCGTTGCCTGCCTTCAGGATGGAGTTCTGCCACGTGTTGAAAGCCTGCTCCTGCTTGACCTTGGCCACCTTCAGTCCGGCCACGATCTGACCGTGCTGGAAGATGGGCTGCGTGAGCTGGCCTACGGCTGAGAGCAACCACTTGCCCGGGTTCACGATGGCACTGCCCAGCGAGTTGGTGAACATGGCCGTGCCCGAGATGGTGATGTTAGGATAGAAGCGCGAGCGTGCCGTCTCAACATCGTAGAAGCACTGTGCCAACTGCATCTCGGCAGCATGCACGTCGGCACGGTTGCTGAGCAGCTGGATGCCTACGCCCGTGGAGAAATTGGAGGGCAGCGACTGCTCGCTGAACTTGCCGCGAGGAATCTGATGGCCAGCCTCGCCCAGCAACAGCGACATGGAGTTCTCCATCTCACGAATCTGGCGACGAATGTCAACGGCCTGTGCCTGAACTGAATAGTAGCTCGACTCGGCACTCTGCACACTGGTGGAACGGGCACGGCCCAGCTCCATCTGCAGTTTCATCATGTCCCAGGTCTCCTTGACCAGACCTTCCATATCGGTGACAATGGCCAACTGCTCATCGAGCATCATCAGCGTGTAGTAGAGATTGGCCACGCCACAGATGATGTTGGTCTGCACCACCACCTGATAGTCTTTAGTGGCCAGCAGCTGCATCTGGGCCGAGCGCTTCACGCTGAGCAACTGACCGAAGAGGTCGATGGTCCAAGATGCCGCAATGGGCAACTGATAGGTCTTCGACGTCTCGGCACCATCCATCATCACACGAGCGATGGAGCCTTGGGGGGCGATGGCCAGCGAAGGGAGGAAGGCCAGCTTCGACACCTTCAGCTGTGCCTCGACCATCTTCACGTTCAGTGCTGCGTTGCGCAGGTCGGTATTGTTCTCCAGGGCCTTCTCAATGAGCGACTGCAGCTGGGGGTCGGTGAACACTTCGCGCCAGGGCAGGTTGCCGAAATTCTCGTCGGTGTTCACCTGCAGCGTATCGACATCGCTCGTCAGGTCGCGAATCAGGCCCTTTGTGTTCACGTTGTCGGGCCGCTCATACTTGCCATAGAGTGCGCAGCTGGTGAGCAGCGAGGCCGCAACAACGAATTTAAAATATTTCAAAATTGCATGTTTCATATACTGTTTCAGCTTCTTAATGTTTTACTTCTGCAGTTCATATTCTACAGGACGATTGGCATACTGCTGCAGCTCGGTGGTCACATCAGGATTCTCGTCGTCGCCCTCAAACTTCATGGGACGGAACTTCTCCTGCAGCGACTGGAAGATGGTGAACAGCGAGGGCACCACAAACAGCTGGCAGATGGTACCGATGAGCATGCCGCCCACAGCAGCAGCACCTAAGGTCTGGTTGCCGTTCTTGCCTACACCCGAGGCGAACATCATAGGCAGCAAACCGATGATCATGGCCAGCGAGGTCATCAAGATAGGACGCAGACGGGCAGCGGCACCCAGCGTGGCAGCCCACGAAATGGCCATACCCGTCTGGCGGCGCTCCAAGGCGAACTGCACAATCAGGATGGCGTTCTTAGCCAACAGACCGATCAGCATGATGAGCGAAATCTGCATGTAGATGTCGTTGGAGTGGCCGAAAATCAGCGTAAACAGGAAGGCTCCGGCCAGTCCGAAGGGCACGCTGAGCACCACTGCCAGCGGCAGGATGTAAGATTCGTACTGCGCCGAGAGAATCAAGTAGATAAAGATGAAGCAGAGCACGAAAATCAGCGCCGTGGAGTTGCTCGAAGCAGCCTCGGAGCGGGTCAGACCCGAATAGTCGTAGGTGTAGCCCTGCGGCAGGTTGTCGGCAGCCACTTCCTCCACGGCCTTGATGGCCTCACCCGTGGAATAGCCGGCGGCCACGGTTGCCGTGACGGTAATCGAGGTGAAGAGGTTGAATCGGCTGATGTTCGTGGGACCATAGACGCGCTCCAGTTTGCAGAAATTCAGAATGGGAGCCATGCCACCGGGCGTGCGCACATAGACCTCGTTGAGCGACTCGGGCGTCATGCGGGTCGAGGGGTCGCCCTGCACCATCACGCGGTAGAGCTTTCCGTAGGCATTGAAGTTCGAGGCATAGAGTCCGCCGTAGTAGCCCTGCAGCGTGGAAAGCACGGTCGAGGGCGAGATGCCCACCTGCTTACAGTGCGCCACATCGACGTGAATCATGTACTGCGGATAGTTCGGGTTGTAGGACGTCATGGCCATCTGGATTTCGGGCCGCTTGTTGAGCTCGGCCAGATAGTCCTGCACCACGCCGAAGAAGCGGTTCAGGTCACCACCCGTGCGGTCTTGCATCACGAGCGACACACCCGAGTTGGCCGAGAAGCCGGGAATCATCGGCGGTGCAAAGGCCAGAATGCGGGCATCCTTGATGTGGGCAGTCTTCAGGTAGATTTGCGCCAGCACGCCCTGCGAATCGTAGGGATTCAGGAAGAAGCGATAGATGCCGTCGCCCTGCCAGAGTCCCGAAAGCTTCCACCAGAAGCCTTTCTGACGCTCCTCGAAGGGTTTCAGCTTGATGATGAAGGTGGCCTGGTCGCTACCGGCACCGGCAATGAAGTTGTAGCCCTGAATCTGCTCGCGGTTCTGGATGGCGGGGTCGGCACCCAGAATGGCATCGACTTCGCTAATAATCTGCTTCGTGCGGGCCACAGACGTGGCGGGCGGCATCGAAATCGTGCAGAAGAGCGTTCCCGTGTCTTCGTCGGGCACCAAACCCGTCTTCGTCACGGCCATCGAGCCTATCAGCACGGCAATGCCCAACACCACGGCAATGCCGATGGCGAGAGGCTTGCGCACCAGTTTCTCGACGCGCGTCTTATATTTTCCGAGCACTTTTTCGTAGGCCGTATTGAACGACGCGTGGAAACGGTCGATGCGCGACATCTTGCGCT
>DFJI01000016.1 GCA_002372235.1 Prevotella sp. UBA3675
ATCTACTACACCATCGTGAAAGAGGTGCTGGGCGAGAAGTGGCTCACTAATAAGTACCTGCGACTGGGCACCTCAAGACTCGCTAATCTGCTGCTGAGCGAAGTGGTGGGAGAAGAGGTGAAGTTCTTCTAAGGAAAAGAGGCCATGAACTTGGCCCCCCTTCTGCCCCCGAGGGGGCTACTATAGAAAAGCAATTTGCAAAACTATAGTAGCCCCCTCGGGGGCAGAAGGGGGGGCCGTGGTCGTGGCCGTGGGCCTCTGTCTTCTCTTTTTTATTTTGTCCTTTCTATCACGAAATCAACGTAAGCAGTAAGAGCTTTCTTGATGTCGTCTTGTTTCACGTTTTCATCAATATACTGCTGGCACTTCGCACGGAAGTCCTGCATGCGACGTTCCGCATACTCTATGCCGCCAGCCTGCTTGGCATACTCCACAAGAACGGCAATCTCATCGGCATTCACCCCACCCGACTTCACCTTGCGGGCCAACGTCATCATCGAGTCCATGCGATGATTGTTGAGCGCATAGATCACGGGTAGCGTGAGCTTGCCCTCAGCCATGTCGTTGCCCGTAGGCTTGCCTATCTCCTTGGAGTCGTAGTAGTCGAAGATGTCGTCGCGAATCTGGAACATGATGCCGAGGTCCTGACCGAACTGCGCGGCACGCTTCACATCGTCATCACTGGCACCTGCCGAGAGCGCGCCTATCGAGGCACACGCCTCGAAGAGTGCTGCCGTCTTGTTCTTGATGATCTGATAATACACCTCCTCGCTGATCTCCTGGTTCTGAATGTTCGTGAGCTGCAGTATCTCGCCCGCAGCCAGGGTGCGACCTAGCTCGGCCAGATACTCCACGATGCGCTGATTGCCCGTCTTCGAGACATGCAGCAGTGCGGTGGAAAGGATAAAATCGCCCACGAGCACGGCCACCTTATTGTCGTATGTGGCGTTGACCGAAGCCTGTCCGCGCCGCTCCGAGCTCTCATCCACCACATCGTCGTGAACGAGCGATGCCGTGTGCAGCAATTCCAGCCCCACGGCGGCATGCTGAGTGACAGCCGATACCTGTCCGTAGTTCTTCGCCGTGAGCAGAATGAGCATGGGGCGCATACGCTTGCCGCCACGCTGTCTGATATGCGTCAGCGCCTGCGAGAGCAATCCGTCGTCGTGGGTCAAAGCCTCGTTGAAAAGTTCGATGAAATCGAGCAAATCATGCTCAATAGGGTGTTTGATAAGATTCAGATAGTCCATTATAAAACAAATTTGTGACAAATTTAGTGAAAAAGTTCGGAAGATGAGAAATTATTTAGTAATTTTACACGAAAAATTTGGTGGACTGTAGATGAAAGACTATAGACTACAGATGAAAGACTACGGACTTTAGACAAGAAACGAAAGAAGATATGAATAAAGTTTTTCTATTAGATGCATACGCGCTGATCTATCGGTCATACTATGCCTTCATCAAGAATCCGCGCATCAACTCTAAGGGACTGAACACCTCGGCCATCATCGGGTTTGTGAACACGCTGTTAGAGGTGCTGGAGAAGGAGCACCCCACTCACTTGGGTGTGGCCTTCGATCCCCACGGCCCCACTTTCCGCAGCGAGGCTTTCCCCGACTATAAGGCGCAGCGCGAGGCCACGCCCGAGGATATACGCAAGGCGGTGCCCATCATCAAGGAGCTGCTCGAGGCGTGGCGCATCCCTGCCATCCAGGTGGATGGCTTCGAAGCCGACGACGTGATAGGAACGCTCGCGAAGAGATTCTCGGAGAGCTCCGAGACCTCAGAGCGCTCCGAGAACTCCGAGACCTCCGAGAACTCTGAGAACTCAGAGCACTCCGAGACCTCCCAGCCCTCCCAGCCCTCCACCGTCTTTATGCTCACCCCCGACAAGGACTACGGCCAGCTGGTGTCTGAGCGGGCCAAGATCTTCCGTCCGCGTCATGGCGGCGGCTACGAGGTGATGGGTCCGCAGGAGGTGTGCGCCAAATATGGGATAGCAAGAACCAGTCAGGTCATTGACCTCCTGGCGCTGATGGGCGACTCAGCCGACAACTTCCCAGGTTGTCCGGGCGTAGGTGAGAAAACTGCCGCGAAGCTCATCAACGACTTCGGGTCGGTCGATGAACTGCTGCGCCGAACCAACGAGCTGAAGGGCGCACTGAAGAAAAAAGTGGAAGAGCATGTCGAGGACATTCGCATGAGCTACTTCCTCGCCACCATCCGAACCGACGTGCCCACCGATGTCACACTCGACCAGCTCGCACTTCAATCGCCCGACGAGGAGAAACTGGAAAAACTGCTCGACGAACTCGAGTTCAAAACACTGAAAAACCGAATCCTTAAAAAAACAGAAAAGAAGCAAATTCCTGCTAACGGACAGCTTTCTCTCTTTGACGTTTTTCCGACCGACGGGCAAGTTGAGCCAAAAAATTCGAGTTTTGAGAGCCTTAAAACGACCTCGCATCGCTATCAACTCATTGATACTGAGGAAGAAATGCTCAGAATTTTTTCCATTTTCAAGACAAAAAAAATTCTCAGTTTAGACACGGAGACCACTTCAACCTCGCCCATCGATGCCGAATTGGTGGGTTTGAGCTTCGCCGTGGAGGAACATGAGGCTTTCTATGTACCCATTCCTGCCAATCGTGAAGAAGCGTTGCGAATTGTTAACATCTTTAAACCTCTCTATGAAGACCCTCAAATTCTGAAGGTCGGACAGAACATTAAGTACGATTTAGAAGTTTTAAGAAACTATAACATACACCTCGCAGGACCCATGTGGGACACCATGATTGCCCACTATCTCATTCAGCCCGAGCTGCGACACAACATGGACTACATGGCCGAGGTCTATCTGAACTATCAGACCGTGCACATCGACGAGCTGATAGGTCCGCGCGGCAAGAACCAGCGGTCGATGCGCGATCTCTCACCTACCGAGGTCTATGAATATGCTTGCGAGGATGCCGACATCACCCTGCAACTGAAGAACAAGCTGGAGCCGGAGCTCAAGAAATATGACTGCGAGCATCTGTTCTACGACATTGAGATGCCGCTCATGCCCGTACTGGCCGAGATGGAGATGACGGGCGTGGTGCTCGACACGCAGTCGCTGGCACAGACCTCAAAGGAGCTCACCGAACGCATGAACCAGATAGAGCACGACATCTACGAGCTGGCCGGCCATGCCTTCAACATATCGTCGCCTCGACAGGTGGGCGAAGTGCTCTTCACCGAACTCAAGATCGTGGAGAAGGCAAAGAAGACGAAGACCGGACAGTACGTCACGTCGGAGGAGGTGCTGCAACAGCTGCGCACCAAGCATCCCATCGTGGGTAAGATACTGGACTACAGAGGATTGAAGAAACTCCTCAGTACCTACGTCGATAACCTCCCCACCCTCATCAACCCACACACAGGACACATCCACACCTCGTTCAACCAGACCATCACGGCCACGGGTCGCCTGTCATCCTCCGACCCCAACCTGCAGAACATCCCCGTGCGCGGCGAAGACGGCAAGGAGATTCGCAAGGCTTTCGTGCCTGAGCCCGGCTGCCTGTTCTTCTCGGCTGACTACTCACAGATTGAGCTGCGCGTGATGGCCCATCTCTCAGGCGACGAAGCCATGATTGAGGCTTTCCGCAGCGGCTACGACGTGCATGCCGCCACAGCCGCAAAGGTGTATAAAAAGGAGATTGACGACGTGACGCGCGACGAGCGAACGAAGGCCAAACGCGCCAACTTCGGCATCATCTACGGCATCACCGTCTTCGGCCTGGCCGAGCGGCTCGACATCAGCCGCGACGAGGCCCGACAGCTCATCGACGGCTACTTCGAGACCTTCCCGCGCGTTCGCGACTATATGGAACAGGCCAAGCAGACGGCCCGACAGCAGGGCTACGTCACTACCCTATTCGGTAGGCGCCGCTATCTGCCCGACATCAACTCGCAGAATGCCACCGTGCGCGGATTTGCCGAGCGCAATGCCATCAACGCACCCATACAGGGTACAGCTGCCGACATCATCAAGGTGGCCATGATCCGCATCTTCAGGCGCTTCCAGCAAGAGGGCATCCGCTCGAAGATGATCCTGCAGGTGCATGACGAACTGAACTTCTCGGTGTTGCCCGAGGAGAAGGAGCAGGTGGAACGCATCGTGCTCGAAGAGATGGAGCACGCCTTCGAGATGAAAGTTCCGCTCGTGGCCGACAGCGGATTCGGACAGAACTGGCTGGAGGCACACTAAAATCCCTCACGGCCCTCCCGCCCCCACAACACCCCCGTCCCACAACCTCCACCCGTCGCAACCCCATCGCACCCCCATCGTCCCCCGTGAACTGCGGAGGTTCCGCAGTTCCCCCCAACAACAAAAAAAGGAACAACCGCCATGCCACCCAACAACACCCCCACAAAACCGCCCTACTGGAAGCCCACGCAACCTTCCATGAAGCGGCGTAGCAAAAGCCATGACTACACCGAGCGAGGCATCTATATGATCACCATAGCCACGGAAGGCCGCAGACCCTTGTTCGGGAAAATCAGCGGAAAGGTCGAAGAGACAGAGAGTCCCGACAAGCCCCATATCGAGCTGTCGCCCCTTGGCAGAAAAGTACAGGAGTGCTGGTATGGCATCCATCATTTTCATCCCGCCATCGATGTGCTGAAGTTATGCATCATGCCCGACCACATCCACGGCATCCTTTTCGTGAAGGAGAGAATAGAGAAGCACTTAGGCCACGTCATCTGGGGCTTCAAGTACGGGACAACGAAAGCAGCCATGAGCATCGGCATTATCGCTGCGGACATACCGCAGCACACAGAACCAGCCGCCATCACCCAGCCAACAGCCCCCACCCAGCCGGCTGCTACAGCCCAGCCAGCCGCCACGCCCCAACCACCAGCTACCGCGCCCCTGCCACCAGCCGCCGCACCCCTGCCACCAACCCCATCGGTTCCACCCGTCCCGTGTGATGCGGTACATCCGCATCACGATGACAAGCACAAGAAGAAGGGCGAGGCGCGCAAGCACGGCGACCTCTGGGAGACTGGCTACAACGACCGCATCCTGCTGCACAGGGGGCAGCTGCAGCGCATGATGGCCTATTTAGACGACAACCCCCGCCGCCTGCTCATGAAACGAGAGCACCCGGAGTTCTTCACCAACCTGGGCACGCTCACCGTAGCTGGAATCACCATGCAGGCGATGGGCAACCGCTTCCTCTTAGACAACCCCATCAAGCGACAGGTGCAATGCTCCCGCCATCTCTACCCTCACGAGATTGAGGCACTGAAGGAAGCCTTCCTCGAAGACGGGCGCAAGGGAGCTGTCCTCGTGTCGCCTTGCATCAGTCCTGGCGAGAGCATCGTCGCCACGGCTGCCTTAGAGAATGGTGTCGCGCTCATCGTGCTGCTGCTCAACGGCCTGCCCCCTTATTACAAGCCGAAGCCCCGCTACTTAGAGGCCTGCACCAGGGGCCGTTTACTGCTGCTCGCCCCCTTCCCCTATCAGACCGAGAAAATTGCCTTCATGCGCCAGCGATGCCTTCAGCTGAACGACATTGCCGCAAAGCTATGCGACGAACAGGCATAACGACTGAAGAAAAAGACAACTAAACAATAACTCACAATTTTATTTTACAAAAGACAATGAAAAAGATTTTCAC
>DFJI01000028.1 GCA_002372235.1 Prevotella sp. UBA3675
ACACGAAGTCAACGCCCCAGGTGTCAATACCAACCGACGTGATCTCCAGTCCGCGCTGAGCCACCTCGCGCAGGCCACGGATGATTTCGAAATAAAGTGCATAGATGTCCCAATAATAATGACCACCTTGTTCGATAAGGTTATTAGGGAAGCGGGTCACTTCCTCCAGGTCAAACTTTCCGTCACTGATGCTACCGATGATGGTACGTCCGCTGGTAGCTCCCAGATCGACGGCAAAGAAATACTTTTTGCTGTCCATTTATAGTTAGTTTTTAGTTCTATAGCATTCGCAGTATCTCAGTATGCTGTCTGCAAAAGTACGAAATAAAAAAGAAAGCAAAGCATGATTATTTGATTTTTTCTCCTTTTTTTTTGTCAGCAATGAAAGTTGGCAAAAAGATGGGGCTCACCGAAATCAATCTTCGACGAGCCCCTTGATCACATTTCATGTCGCAATTCTGCTATAGCCGGACATAGTTGATGATTAGTCCTCGATATGGCAGGTCTGGCAAGCATAGCCTGAAGAACGACAGCCTTCCATAGTTGACCAACAAGTGCCATGACCGTCATAGTATTTGTAACTACAACACGTCTTAGCCGAACTGCACCAATAAGGATATTCTGAATTCTTACATTTCGCACTTTTCTTACATGACGAAAAAGCGAAGATGCAACCGATTGCTACAACCATTGCACCGATTTTCACAAGATTTCTCATAATTATTCTTCAGTTTTAGGGGTTAATAATTGTTTTAATATCTCCTCATTTGACATTTCAAGATAATTGCTCTTAAACGAATAGATACTCGGAACGGATTCTTCAATGACAAACTTCACCTTTCCGCCTTCCACATAGAGCAGTGTAGGCAGTACTTCAATAAACCCCGACAATTCATTGCCCACATAGATAGGATCGTAGGGAAACTGCAACAAACGACGCTTGCGACCATCGGGGTCGGGTGTCACAGCCAATGGCACGAACCGATCGGCCACGCCCTCATAGTGTTTCACATTCTCCATGCTGTTGATGCATCCGCTACAGCTGTAAGAGAACACCCATAACACATAAGTTGAGTCTGCCGACACCTGCAAATATCTTCCGATAGGCGACTGGTTAATGTCGCATCCGAGCAGAGGGTGTGACTTGGCAAAATTATTCATGTAGTATGTCGAGGGATGCCACGTCTGTCCAGTCCAAAAGGCTGCAACCATCATCAAGCCTGCCAACAGCAGGAGGTTCATTTGGTTCTTGTCCAAAGAACACGCGGTCTGTTTTTCATTTCGTGCCACATAGTAGGCAAGTATCATCAGTACGACATTTCTCAGATAGGTCGTCCATGCGGGCAGGTCACTTCCCAAACTGCCAAAGCAGCCACAATCCTCGATTCCATGAACAAGATTTCCATAAAGGAAAGCACACGTAAACACCATGAGCAGTCCCAAACTGGCGAGAGCCGTGAACCGTGTCCATAAGCGGAAAAGGAACAACAGTCCCAATGCCAGCTCCATCACAATAATGACAGGCGACAGCATGGAGAACCATTGTAGGCCGTAGCTTGAAATCAATTCGCCAAAGCCGCCCGCGTTCATCATCTTGCCTGTTCCGGATATCAAAAACACAATACCCAAGAGCCATTCGAAAAGATGTATTATGTATTGCTTTTTCATCAGCTAATTTGGATAAAGATTGTTCTATGTCTTTTGCAAAGATATGTCTTTTCTCACTAATTAACAAATTTTCTCACCATATTATTCATGTCATGTACCAAAATACGGGCAGATTTAGTATTAAAGACCACTAAATGTTTGCAAACGTCGGAAGAAAACCTTACTTTTGCAGAAAATAACAAGAAAAAGAAGTATCATGAGCAAATCACTTTTAACCGCAGGCGGTACCTTGTTACTTTTCACTGCCACAGCCTGCACCTCCCATTACAAACTCGCCAGTACCACTCACACGCGCATCGTTGTCGATCAGCGCTACGATGCTCATCCCGACCAAGCCGCTGCCAACTTCCTTGCCCCCTACAAACAGAAGGTTGACTCAATCATGGGACCCGTCGTCGGCACCGTTGCACACGACATGGATGTCACTCGTCCTGAGAGCGACCTGTCGAACCTGCTGAGCGATATTCTCGTGTGGGCCTCCAAGGACTATAATGAGCATCCCGTCTTTGGCGTTTACAACATGGGCGGCATTCGTGCTGCACTCAGCAAAGGCAACGTGACCTACGGCGACGTGCTCGATGTGGCTCCCTTCGAGAACAAAATCTGTTTCCTCACGCTCACTGGCGAGAAGGTGCTGGAGCTGTTTTCACAGATGGCTGTCCGTGGCGGCGAAGGCGTTAGTCACGGTGTCGAACTGGTCATCAGCAGCAATGGCAAGCTTGTCTCAGCCCTCCTGCACGGCAAGCCCATCGACCCCAAAGGCAGCTATCGCATTGCCACCATCGACTATCTGGCACAGGGAAACGACGGCATGACTGCATTCAAGGCTGGAACCGACTTGGTAGCACCTTCAGAAGAGCACAACAACACCCGGTTCATCATCATCAACTACTTTAAAGAGAAAAGCAAACAAGGCATTTCAGTCTCGGCTCGAACAGAAGGAAGAATCAAGGTGAAAGATTGAAAATTCATAACTATAAATTTTAAAGACATAAAAGGAGAAATCTTATGAAGACTGCATATAATTATAGGAAAGGTGGAAACTGGAAGTTAAAGGTGATGTTGATGGCAGTGTGCCTTCAGTTCTCGATCTTCAGTTTTCAATCTGCTGCAACTTACGCGCAGAAGCAACTCACGATTCTTCACACAAACGATACGCACTCGTGCATTCTGCCCTTGAACCCGAACCTGGCCGACACCATGCTGGCCAACAGAGGCGGCTATCTGCGGCGCATTGCCATGCTCAAAGAAGAACGCAAGCAGAACCCCGACCTCTTACTGTTCGACAGCGGTGACTTCTCGCAGGGCAGCAGCTACTACAGCCTGTTCAAAGGCGATGTAGAGATAGGGCTCATGAACCTTATGCACTATGATGCCGCCACCATCGGCAACCATGAGTTCGACTTCGGATTAGAGAACATGGCACGCCTGTTCAAGATGGCCAACTTCCCCATCATCTGCTCGAACTACGACTTTGGCGACACCGAACTGGCAAAGATTGTGAAGCCCTACATCATTCTGAAGCGAAACGGCCTCAAACTGGGTGTCTTCGCGCTCTGCCCCGAACTGGAGGGACTGGTGACAAAGGCCAACTACGGTCCACTGAAATATCAGAATCCATCGGAGTGTGCACAGAAGATGATCAACCTGCTGAAGAACGAGAAAAAGTGCGACGCTGTAATCTGCCTGAGCCATCTGGGATGGGAGATTACGGATTTCCCCTGCGACCGAGTGATACGCGAAACGCGCGGACTTGACCTCGTGCTCGACGGTCACTCTCACACCTACCTGAAGAAGTTGGAATATGTGAAGGATCTTGACGGGAAGCTGGTTCCAGTCAATCAGAACGGCAAGCACGCCGCATTCATCGGAAAGTTGCAACTAAAGTTCGACAAGCGATAGTCAACTCATTATACGTAACTAATAAGAGGACCCCACTGAGCTGAGCATTCAGTGGGGTCCTCTTGTTTTTTGCGGAGAGACCGGGATTCGAACCCGGGATACGCTTTTGACGTATACACGCTTTCCAGGCGTGCCTCTTCAGCCACTCGAGCATCTCTCCTTGGCTGTTAAGCGAGTGCAAAGGTACTATTTAAAAATGGAAAATGCGAAACGGCCTGTAAGAATTTGTATCGCTCATCGTCCTTTTTAATATATTTTAAATTTTTATTCCAAACACTCTTTCCACATTCTGATTGGTACGGCTGGCCATCTCTTCGACCGTGATGCCGTAGCTCTCGGCCATCTTCTGCAACACATGAGCCACGTATGAAGGCTCGTTGCGCTGACCACGCATGGGTACGGGAGCCATGTAGGGCGAATCGGTCTCCAGCACAATGCGATCGAGCGGCACAGTACTGGGCAGCACCTCGGGCAGATGGGACTTCTTGAACGTCAGCACGCCGCCCACACCCAACACGAAGCGGTCGAACTGCAACAGTTCGGCTGCTTCTTTCTCGTTTCCGGTGAAACAGTGGAACACGCCACCCGGCAGTTCTTTTTCATAGCGACACAACAGGCGCACCATCTCGTTCTGTGCTTTCCGGCAATGAATCATCAGCGGCAGACGGGTCTCAACAGACCACTGCACCTGCTGCTCGAAAGCCTCGAGCTGTTCCTTCTCGAACTCACGGCTCCAGTAGTAGTCGAGTCCTACTTCACCGATGGCAACAACGCCCTGCTCCGTCTCCCCAAGTGAGGGAAGAAGTTCACGAATGCGCGACAACTGGTCTTGCCAGTCGGCACGCACCTCTTCGGGGTGGAGTCCCACCATCGGATAGAGGTAGCCCGGATGGAGCGCGCAGAGCCGAAGCACGTCATGACTGGTCTTCAGGTCGATGGCAGGCACCAGGATGGCAGCCACGCCCTGCTCCTCTGCCCTGCGGAGCATCTCGTCGCGGTCGGCAGCAAACTCTTCGCCATCTACATGCGCATGGGTATCAACAAACCTCATTCCCCTACAAAAAACATGATGATTCATCAACTAAAACTCCCTGTGCATCATCTCGTTCATGTAGCGCAGCAGGTTCTGCTTACGCTCCGCAGGCACGCTCACCTTCTCAAGATATTTGCGGGCCTCAGCAAAGTAGAAATTGATTTTATCCTCACACAGCTGACGGATGCCGATGGCATCGTAAAGACGGGTCACGGCTTCAATCTTCTCCTGACGGTCAAACGTCTCGGCATTCACCCATCGTGTCAGTTCGGCGCGCTGCTGTTCATTGGCGCGGTTGAAGGCGTTGATGAGCATATAGGTCTTCTTATTAGATGTGATGTCGCCGCCAATGGCCTTGCCAAACACTTCTGTGTCGCCATACACATCGAGCAGATCGTCCTGCAACTGGAAAGCCAGTCCCATCTGCTCACCGCACTTATACAGATTATCGGCATCTTCCTGTGAAGCATCGGCCAGCAAAGCGCCCATCTTCAGCGCACAAGCCAAGAGCACGCTGGTCTTCAGCCGAATCATCTCTATATACTCTTCCTCACGCACATCGTTGCGCGTCTCGAAAGCCATGTCATACTCCTGTCCTTCACCTATCTCCAGTGCCGTCTCAGTGAAGAGGCCGAGCACCTGTGGCAGATGGCGCTCGTCGCATTGCGCGATGCGCTGATAGGCCAGCACCAGCATCGAGTCGCCCGACAGGATGGCCGTGTTGGCATTCCAGCGCTTATGCACAGTCTCGTGACCGCGTCGCAGGTCGGCATTGTCCATCAAGTCGTCGTGCAGCAGCGTGTAGTTATGATAGGTCTCCAGTCCGAGTGCCTGCATCATGATGCGTTCGGGGTCGTCCTTGAACAGACTGTAGCCCAACAGCATGAGCACGGGGCGTATGCGCTTGCCGCCGAGCGACAGCACATAGCGGATGGGCTCATAGAGCGATTGCGGACGACGGTCGTAGGGAAGCTGCTCAAGCGCTTCGTTCACTTTTTTTAGAATGTCGGAACCTTTCAGGTTGGCGATGGGTGACATCTTGTTTTCCATATTGCAAAAATATTATATTCGAAAAAAATGATGATTCAGAATTTGAACACGATGGGGATGCACACTTTAGTGCGACAAGGCTTGTCGTTCTGCACGCCCGGAGTCCAGCGAGGCATCATGCGCAACACGCGGAGCGCCTCTTCGTCGCACTCCTTGCAGAGCGACTTCACGATTCCCACATCGGTCACCGATCCGTCCTTGTTCACGATGAACTCGGCCAAGACTTTCCCTTGCTGCTTTCGCTGTTGCGCCGCTGCAGGATATTTCAGATTACGGGTGAGCCACTTCATGAACTCCAGATAGCCCCCCGGCGGTTGCGGCAGGTCCTCCACCACGCGGAAGCTCAGCACCTCGTCGTCTTTCTCCTCCACAGCCTGCTCTTCAGTCTCGGGCAAATCGTCGGTCACGTCGCTTTCGAGCATCTGCTCGGGCTCCCTCACGAGTTCCTCTGTCTCAGCAGGCTCTTCTTCCACCACCTTCAACTTCACCGTAGGCTCGGGCTTTGCCTTCGGAGCATAGGCCACCTCCGGCTGTTCGCGCATCAGCGCTCCCAGCTCCTCGTCGCTACTCAGTATCTCAACCAATTCGGGATTGTCCAGAACGTCGTCAGAGTCCATATTATACTCCAAAGCCACATACAGCGTCGTGAGGGCTACGACAATGCCCAGCACAAAGCGTTGCATGTACTTTCCTTCCAGATCGGCCTTGGCACTCTTCTTGATTTCCATAATAAATCCGACTTTCTTCCGTTATAAGAACGTTAAGGACTTGCAAAAATACGAATTTATTCAGAATCTTTGCAAGCAAAACGAATAAAAAACAACAACGCGATTCATAATTTGTAATTATTTTTTAACTTTGCGCTAAAATTTAGAATCTTCAGATGAATAAAACGCTGCTCTTCATGCTGCTCGCGCTCCTCTCCACATCGCTTCACGCCCAGGAGAGCCAGACTGTCTACAACTTCCTGCGACTACCGGTAAGTGCGCACGTCGCAGCTATGGGGGGCGACAACATCACGCTCACTGAAGACGATGCCTCGCTCGTTTTCCACAATCCCGCACTTATTCAGAACGTAAGCGACCTCACCATGAACCTGAACATGATGACCTACATGCAAGGCACGGTGACGGGCAGTGCCTCGTTTGTCAAGGCATGGGGCCAGCGCGCCTCTTGGGGCGTGAGCGGGCGCTTCCTGAGCTACGGCAGCATGAAGGAGACCAACGAGCGGGGCGACGAGCTCGGCCACTTCAAGGCTCACGACTTCGCGCTCGCCGGCACCTTCGCATACGGTCTCACCGAGCGCATCAGCGGTGGTATTACCGCCAAGCTCGCAGCCTCCTACATGGGGCCCTACAACTCATGGGCCGCTCTTGTCGATTTAGGTTTGAACTACTGGCATGAAGAGACCGACTGGAGCCTGTCGCTCGTGGCTCGCAATCTGGGCGGGCAGCTCAAGTCGTTCGAAGACGAGTTTGAGCGCATGCCGCTCGACATTCAGATAGGTGTTTCCAAGCGGCTCTTCCGATCACCGCTCCGGCTGTCGGTCACGATGGTGAAGCTCAATGACTGGGAAAACAGTATTGGCCGTCACTTCGTGTTCGGTGCCGATGTCACCTTCGACCGTTTCTATGTAGCCTTAGGCTATAATCCCCTGCGCTATTCCGAAATGAAAATCAGCAGCAACAATGGTGAGAGTGCCCATCTGGCCGGCTTCTCCATCGGTGCCGGCATGCAGCTCGACAAGCTGAAGCTGCATGTGGCCTATGCGAAGTATCACGTGAGTGCCTCATCGCTGCTCATTAATTTAAGCTATCATCTCTGAGAACTCGGAGAGCTCGGAGAACTCTGAGAACTCGGAGGACTCTGAGAACTCGGAGAACTCAGAGAACTCAGAGAACTCAAAAAAACAAAAACCACTATGAAGAAAATCACCATTGCCATTGACGGCTTCTCATCGTGCGGCAAGAGCACGATGGCCAAGGATCTGGCCCGCGAAGTGGGCTATATCTATGTAGATACCGGTGCCATGTATCGCAGTGTCACGCTCTTTGCCCTTCGCCACAACCTGTTCCGTGCCGACGGCACCATCAAGACCGATGAGCTTGAGGCGCTGATGCCGCAGATTCACATCTCGTTCCAGCTGAATGCCCAGACGGGCCGCCCTGACACCTACCTGAACGGTGAGTGCGTGGAGAAGGAGATTCGCTCGCTTGAGGTAAGCAGCCACGTGAGCCCCATCGCCACCCTACCCTTCGTGCGTGCTGCCCTTGTGGCTCAACAACAGGAAATGGGACGCGACGGCGGTGTGGTCATGGACGGTCGCGACATCGGCACCGTGGTGTTCCCCCATGCCGAACTGAAGATTTTCGTCACCGCCTCGGCTGAGGTGCGGGCCCAGCGCCGCTACGACGAGCTGCAGCAGAAAGGCATGCCTGCCGACTATGCCGACATTCTGAAGAACGTGCAGGAGCGCGACTACATCGACTCCCACCGCGAGGTGTCGCCACTGCGCAAGGCCGACGATGCCAAAGAGCTCGACAACAGCCACATGACCATTGCCGAGCAGAAGGAGTGGCTCATGGAACAGTTCCGCCAGGCCATCAAGTAGTCCTCAGCTACATCATCGCTTTTCTACACGATACAAAGAAAACTCACACGAATCTGGTACGCAACGGTCCTGATTCGTGTGAGTTTTCTTTTTCTTGCCTATTTGAACAGCTCGATGATCTCCTTCACCACTGGCTTCGCCTGATATTTCCGGTCGAAGAGCAGTCCGTAGGCCGTTCGCCCCTTCACAGGCCAGTTGTTCAGCCACGACTCAGCATCGCTCACGCCCCAAAGGGTGACCCGGCTGATCTGCTGGCGATGCTTCTTATAGATGCGGAAGAGGTCCATCCAGCGCTGGTTGATGCGCTGCTCCACTTCTGCGGGGAGCCCGTTACGATAAGGGTTCATCCGTTCGTCGTAGGTGAAATCCTGATCTATGCCGGCACCACTGAACGAGTCGGGATAAGGCAGCACGTTCAGGTCGAGCTCGGTGACCATCACCTTCACGCCACAGGCCGCAAACGCCTCAATGCTGCGCTCATACTCCTCCAGACTGGGGAAGTCGAGTCCGTGATGGCTCTGCATGCCCACAGCATCGATGCGCAGTCCCTTGTCCTTGAGCTGGCGCACGATGCGGCACACCGTGGCGCGCTTGGCAGGCGACGACAGGGAGTAGTCGTTATAATAGAGTTCGGCATCGGGGTCGGCCTCATGGGCAAAGTGGAAGGCCATCTCTATGAACTCCGGCCCCATGATCTGATACCAGAGCGACTTGCGCAGCGTGCCGTCGTCGTTGATGGCTTCGTTCACCACGTCCCATCCACGGATGCGCCCCTTATAGCGGCCCACCAGCGTATGGATGTGCTTGCGCATCCGCTCGGTGAGCAGCTCTTTCGAAGCCTGACGGCCCAGCGAGTCCTTGAAGAACCAGTCGGGAGTCTGCGCATGCCACACAAGCACATGCCCTGTGACGGTCATGCCGTGCTGTTCACCGAACTCCACGAATCGGTCGGCATTCTGCCATGTGAAGTGTCCCTCCCTTGGCTGAATGCCATCGGGCTTCAGGCAGTTCTCCGGCACGATGCTATTGAAGTGGCGGGTGATGGTGTTCACGATAGCTGTATCACAGTCCCGGCTCGTCTGATGGGTATTGAGGGCAGCTCCTATCAGGAAGCTTTTGCCTAATACGTCCTTCAGCCCTTGTGCCTGAGCCACAGATGGCAACAGGAGCACAGCGGTTCCCATCAGCCATGATAAAAGATAGACTGATGGCACCCGCCCAATGACAGTACCGACAGCAAGACTTACGTCTAAACTCCAGCGGCTGAAAGCCGCGAAAACTCCTAAACTCCTAAACTCCTTAGACATGCGAAACTTAAATTAAATATGTTTATCTATTATTCAACGTCCTATGCGGATGAGTGTCGAGCCGTTCGCCTCTGCCAGTCCGTCCATCTGCACGGCATAGATGCCGTTGGGCAGCGCATTCAGCGGCAGTTCGTAGCGGTGTTCCCCTGCTGGAACCTTCACATCGCTCATCACTCTACCGTTGAGGGCGAAGATGCGCAGTCGGAACGGCGTGCTGGTCGTCTGCGACAGACTGACCACCAGTTTCCCATTCACTACCGTGATGCTGGCACGTGTATGTTGCGTTGAAACCGCCTCTATCTCATCGGCTCCCAAAATGTCGAGCAGACCGCGATAGACATCTATCTCACCATAGCCATAGAGGTTGTTAGGATACGTAAGCGAGGCATCGAGGCAACGGCTGGTGCGCTGAATCACGCCCATCACGTCTTCAGGCGTGAGGTCGGGCTTGGCCTGCAGCCAGAGGGCGATAGCGCCTGCCACGGCAGGACAGGACGACGAGGTGCCGCTGTTGGAGGTCCATGAGTAGGTGCGGCCTCTGAAGACGACGGTATCTACCTCCCAATCGAAGTCACTCGACTTGGGGTTGTGCTCCCTGAAGAAGCTGCTGTACGAGGAGATGATGTTATTGCCCGGAGCCATCACGTCGGGCTTGATGTGTCCGGCCATCGTGGGTCCCACCGACGAGAAGTCAACCCTGCGCCCATCCTTGCCGGGCCAGTAGGCATGCCACTCGCCATTCTTGTTCCTGACGGAATCGCGATACGTGGTGGCTCCCACGGAGATGACTCTCGGGAAACAGGAGGGTGAGTGTATGTTATGGCTCTTCTCGCCTGCCGACAGCCCAGGGTTCTTGCTGTGAGTTGACAAGGTCACGGAGCCTCTCCAGAACTCCACGTCGGCCAGGTTGTCAAGCAGTTCCAGCGATATGGGCACGTCGAAGCCGAACGAGTGCTTGCGATAGAAGGTCAGGTCGTAGCACGTCTCCGAGGCATCGTAGCAGGAGCGATAGGCCAGCACTTCCAAGGAGTCTAAGCCCGGCAGACGATAGCGCAGCAGCGAGTCCTTCGCATGCGTCACCTCACTGCCCCGTATGCGCAGCGTGTCGTTACGCTCCTTGCCGTAAGCCACAAGCCGCACGGTGAAGTCGGCTGCCGATTTCAGCGTGCAATAGGCCGTCTTCGCCCCTACGATGAATGAGCCCGTCGTGCCCTCGCCCAGTGCTTTGTGGAACCACGACTTCAGGATGCCCTGATTGCCGGCAGCAGCCACCATGATGCGTCCGGGGCCCAACAGCTGGTTGAGCATCTCGGCATACAACTGGTCGTAGCCCCAGAAGTCCTGACTGCTGCCCTCGCTGAAGGTCACCACACAGGGCTTGCCCACGTTGTCGGCATAGTCGAAGAGATATTTGAAGCCGAGCGCATCGGTGGCGAAAGTGAAGCGGTCGTAGAGAGCTGAGTCTATCAGATTGGCATTGTTCGTCACCGCATTGGCCACCATGCACAGGTCTGTTTCGGGTGCCACGCCATGATAGGGCGAGTTGTGTCCGCTGCCTGCTGCAATGCCCAGTGTATGAGTGCCATGCGTCTGCTCCAGTCCGTCGCGCGTGTGGCCGATGGCCAAGAGCTCCTCCTGCGTGGTATAGTCGCGCCCGACGGGCAGGCGACTGCCCACGGTATCGGTGGAGAGCATGTCCCACACTCGCTTGATGCGATAGGTCCCGGCATCGCGACTGTAGAAGTTGGGATGCGTGAGGTCGTAGCCTATGTCCATTGAGCCCAGCACCACGCCTTTGCCCGTGAAAGCCTGCGGAAGACCGCCGCGACCCTCCTGCACTTCGGTGGCATGGATACATTCCGACAGGGTGTCGAGCAGGATTTCGCCTCGCGGACGGGCCTCGATACGGGCCACGCGCGCATCGGCAGCCATCGGGCGCAACTGCCGCACGGGCACCATCGCAATGTGTATGTCGCCCACCTGCGTCAGGCTCTTGCTGTCATACTGCCGCAAGACCGCGTCGGACTCAGCCGTGATGCGCACGAACACGCACACCTCAGACGGCTGCACGCGTGCTCTTGCCGTGAGGGCATTCCTGCGCATCAGTTCCTGGCCGGCTGACAACTGTCTCAGCCAAGGCGAGAGCTTAGAGAAGCCGCGCTGTGCCGAAGCCATCGAGACCACGACGCATGCAAATGCAAGGGTTATCAGAAGTCTTTTCATGCGGGTCGTTCCTTTTATAGTTCAGAGATAGCATCCCGGCACTTTTCCATCAGCCACTTAGGCGTAGAGGTGGCACCACAGATGCCCACCGTCTTAATATCAGTGAGCCAGGCTGGCGCTATCTCCTCCGGCCCCTCTATCAGGTGACTGTTCGGATTCACGCGCTTACACTCGTTGAAGAGCACCTTGCCATTCGAGCTCTTTCGTCCGCAGACGAAGAGGATGAGGTCGTGCCTGCTGGCAAAGGCCGAGATGTTGGGCATGCGGTTGGCCACCTGTCGGCAGATGGTGTCGAACGAGCGGAACGTGGCTGTGGGAGCGATGTGCTCCTCTATATAGGCGATGATGTGATGGAACTCATCGAGCGACTTCGTAGTTTGCGAATATAGATAGATGTCGCGCGTGAAGTCGAGCCGGGTCACGTCGGCAGACGACTCTATGACCACGGCTTCGCCCTGCGTCTGTCCCACCAAACCCAACACTTCGGCATGGCCCGTCTTTCCAAAGATCACGATCTGTGCATGGGGCGATGCCTCATATTGCGTCTTGATGCGCTTCTGCAGCTGCAGCACCACGGGGCAGGTGGCATCAATAATCTCAATGTTGTTGCGCCGTGCCAGCGCGTAGGTGGCAGGCGGCTCACCGTGAGCACGCAGCAGCACCTTCGCGTCGTGCAGCTCGGCCAGGTTGTCATGATTGATGGTGACGAGCCCCATCTGTCGCAGCCGCTCACACTCCATGCCGTTATGCACGATGTCGCCCAGGCAGTAGAGTGTCGTGCCTTTCGACAGTTCCTCCTCAGCTTTCTTGATGGCAGTGGTCACTCCGAAGCAGAAACCGCTGCCGCTGTCAATCTCTATCTGTAGTCCTTTCATACTGACTCTTCGCGTTCATTTTTTCATTCTCTGTTGCAAAAGTAAGAAAAACTATGGAACGGGAGAAGGAAAGCTTTTAAAAAAAGAACAAAAATCGAGAAAATCTTTACTCATTCAAATTTTGTACTAAATCTTATGTTTTCTTGCATGTTAATTACAAATTGTTTTATATTTTTGCAACATGAAATATCCTATTGGCATACAAGATTTCGGCAATGTGAGGCGCGACGGCTACGCCTACGTTGACAAGACGGCCCTGATGTATAAGATGGTATCAGAAGGCAAGTACTACCTTCTTTCCCGTCCGCGCCGGTTTGGCAAGTCGCTGTTCCTTTCAACGCTGGCCGCTTATTTCAGCGGACAGAAGGAGCTGTTCCGGGGACTGGCCGTGGAGAAGATGGAAAAAGACTGGACGAAATATCCCATCCTGCACCTCGACCTGAACAGCCGTGAGTATAAGGACGAATCGTCGCTGGAGGCCGAGCTGAACCGACATCTTGAAAAATGGGAGAAGCTGTATGGCAGCGAATATAAGGACCGGGTCTCGGAAGAACGCTTCATCCACGTGATAGAGCATGCATACGAGCAGACGGGGCAGCGCGTGGTGATTCTTGTCGATGAATACGACAAACCGCTCCTGCAGGCCATCGGCAACGAGCCGCTGCAGAATGCCTACCGAAGCAAGCTGAAAGCCTTCTATTCGGTGCTGAAAACGCTCGATGCAAAGATTCGCTTCGCATTTCTTACCGGAGTGACCAAGTTTGGCAAGGTGAGCGTGTTCAGCGACCTAAACAATTTGGAAGACTTGTCCATGCTTCCTCAGTATAGTACCGTCTGTGGCATCAGTGAAGATGAACTTCGCGTAAATTTCGATGAAGGCGTAGGCGAGTTGGCGGACAACTGCGGACTGACGAAGGAAGAATGCTACGAGAAACTGAAGAGAGACTTTGACGGTTATCATTTCTGTGTGGGAAGTCAGGGCATGTATAATCCGTTCAGTCTGCTCAACACGCTGAAAAACAGATTCTTCCGCGACTACTGGTTCGAGACGGGCACTCCTTCGTTCCTCGTTTATCAGCTGAAGAAGACGGAATACCCCTTGGAGAATATGACCACCGAGGAACTCTCCACCGACACGCTCAACAGCATCGACATCATGGACCAGAATCCCCTGCCGCTGCTCTATCAGAGTGGCTACCTCACGCTGAAGAGCTACGACCCGGAATTCGACACTTACGTTTTAGGATTCCCTAATCGGGAAGTGGAGCAAGGATTCATCAAATATCTGATGCCTTTCTATACACCAAAGACCAATGAGCAGAACACCTTTGCCATCGCGCAGTTCGTGAAAGATGTTCGCAAGGGCGATGCCGAAGGCTTCATGCACCGTTTGCAGGATTTCTTCGCCAATGGCGACTATCAGGTGATGGGCAAGACGGAGCTCTATTTCCAGAACACGCTCTACGTGTTCTTCCGCTTGATGGGCTTCTATGTAGAAGTAGAGCGCCACACCACCCGTGGCCGCATGGACATCGTGATGCAGACACCAGACTACGTATATGTCATAGAGCTGAAAATCAACCAGACAGCCGCTATTGCCTTGCAGCAAATAGAAGCGAAAGGCTATGCCCAGCCCTTCGCTAATGACTCCCGTCGGCTGTTCAAGATTGGCATCAACTTCTCTACTGAGACCAAGTTGATCGATGACTGGGTTGCTGAGTAGAACACAAAAACAAAAAACAGCCGCAGGTGCCTGCCAAGATACCTGCGGCTGTTTTAGTTGCATCATTATTACCGATTGACATCTTTCAGTTGTGCGTAATAGTTGTCAAGGAGTTCCTGAGCTGCCACGAAACTGGTCTTCTGGCCTGCAAGGACAGTGCGCTCGGCCTCGGTGAGCTGCTGCTGAATGATCGGATTGTTGTAGAAATTGAGACGAAGGTGCTCGTTGATGCTCTCATACATCCAGTACTTGGCCTGCTCGTTGCGACGATAGTCGAAGTAGCCATTGGCACGCACGAAGTCGATGTATTCATAGATCATGTCCCAGATTTCCTTGATACCCAGACCGTAGAAGCCGCTGTAGCAGAGCACCTTAGGCTGCCATCCGCTGTCAGGCAGGGGGAAGAAGTGAAGGGCGTTGCGGAAGTTGGTGGCAGCCATGTGGCAACGATCCACATTGTCGCCGTCGCACTTGTTGATCACAATGCCGTCGCACATCTCCATGATGCCACGCTTGATGCCCTGTAGTTCATCGCCTGTACCGGCCACCTGAATGAGCAGGAAGAAATCTACCATCGAGTGGCAGGCCGTCTCGCTCTGTCCTACACCCACCGTCTCAACGAATATCTTGTCGTAGCCGGCTGCCTCGCAGAGGATGATGGTCTCGCGCGTCTTACGGGCCACGCCGCCAAGCGAGCCTGCCGATGGGCTGGGACGGATGAACGAGTCGGGATGCAATGCCAACTTCTCCATGCGGGTCTTGTCGCCAAGGATGCTGCCCTTGGTGCGCTCGCTCGAGGGGTCGATGGCGAGCACGGCCAGCTTGCCACCCTTCTCTTTCAGCACATGCATGCCAAACTCGTCAATGGAGGTCGATTTGCCTGCTCCCGGCACACCGCTGATGCCCACACGAATGCTTTTTCCACTATAGGGCAACAGGCGGTCAATGACCTCCTGTGCCTTCTGCTGGTGCTCAGGATTGACACTCTCCACCAAGGTCACGGCCTGCGAGAGGATGGTGACATCGCCTTTGAGAATGCCTTCCACCATGTCGGCTACCGACAACTCGCGACGTTTGAAGCGGCCACGCTTCAGATAGGGATTGACAATGGACTGCTGCTCTACGCCGCTGTTCACCTGCAGACCTGCATATTCTGTACTGTTCTCGGGATGTTCCATATCGTTTTTGTTACCTATTTCTTAATGTTAATGGGAATGACGACCTTCGCGTGGTCGGGGTCATTGGTTATCATGAGCACACGCGGCTTGGTACGTGTCTTGGCAAGTAGTTCCAGATTGCCCACCACCTTGAGACGTGTGCGTTCCTGAGGCTCCAGCTTGCGCTTGTCGAGCGTGAGGGTGAGGCCAGGGGTAAACATCTGCAGCGATGAGATGTCGAGTGTGGTGCG
This sequence comes from Prevotella sp. UBA3675, assembly GCA_002372235.1. GTDB lineage: Bacteria > Bacteroidota > Bacteroidia > Bacteroidales > Bacteroidaceae > Prevotella. The sequence goes on from DFJI01000028.1 coordinate 15,801, forward strand.
CCCGGTATTGGTAATCGTGATCTCGGCCTTCTTGCGCTTCTTTCCGCCTACATTTCCCAGTTCAATCGCAGGAGCAGAGAGCACCATCTTAGGCGCATACTGTCTGCCCATTCCGCCAAAGCTGCTCAGGTCGGGCAACAACACCACCGAGACGGGAACCTCGTTCTCTGGCGACACCTTTTCGCCCAGATGACTGGCCAGATAGACCGTGGACTGCGTCAGGCCGAAGGCATGAATCAGTTCCGAATTGAGCGTGACCACCACCTTGCCCACTCTTCCCGGCATGAGCCGCTCGGGTATGGCGACTGCCGTAAGATAGGAAGGCAGGTGCTGCACATTGGGCACCACGGGCTGAGTGCCGTTGTTGAGGACATGTATTTCCTGCTGGGGCCGGTCGCCACGATTCACGTCGTCGAACTCCAGCACATTCTTGTCGGCCAACAGTTGTCCCATCGTGAAGGGATAGACCTTGCTATAGTCCTGCACCTCGGCGAGCACGATGCCTTTCATGGTGAGTTTGAGTGGAGTAGCATCGCCTGGCAACTGCTCATGCGAAGTGACCACAGCCCGTTTCTCATAATGTCCCAGCAAATGGGCATCGTAGGTAAGTTTCACAGTACATTTCTCGCCTGCGGCCAGCTCTTTCTTTGAGAGTTCCACCGAGGTACAGCCGCAGTCGGCTTTCACATCGTCAATCTGTATGGGACGTTTCCCCGTGTTGCGCAGTTCGAAGGTGGCCGTCGAAGGCACCTTGTAGCCCGTCTTTCCGCAGTCGATGACTGGCTGGGCCACGGTGAGCTGCTGCGCCTGTACCGACAAGGCCGATACAGACAGGAGGAGTGCTATCAGTGTCTTGCTGTTCATAGGGTCGTTATTCAGTAATCGTTATGGTTTGCGAATGGGTGGTGCCACGGAACTCAGGAGCGTAGGCACACTGCACGGTGCAGGTGCCTGTCTCGTAACGTCCGGCACGGTCAAGGTAGTATTCGGTCTCAATGACGTGCTTGCCCTTCGGCAACACATCGTAATAATAACATGTGGCATTGTCCTTGGGCGAGCAGTAGGCACCGCGATGATAGCCGCTCAACTGCTGGACAGGCTCCATGCAGGCCGCACGACGGTCTGTCACCTCCACGAAGTCGAGATCGCGCTGGGCCACGATGGTGAGGCGCACGGTGATGCGAGAGCCTACTTTGAGGGGAGAGTGGAGAGAGGAGAGTGGAGAGTTGGTCCCTGCTATGAATATCTCGCGCTTCACGCTCACTTCGCTGCTCTGGTCGGCGATGTCGCGGGTGGGCTGTTCAAACTGTGCATAGACAGCACCCCATGAAGTGCCTGTGGCGGTCTTCTTAGCCTCAAAGGTCTTGGGCGAAGCCTGCGTCACGACGGTCTTCACATAGCCCAGTCCGGCTGTAGCCTGCGAAGTGGCAAGCGGTGTGCCGTCAACTGTGAGCGCGGTCTTCTCCTGCGACTTGAGCACGCGACTGTTGCCGTCAAGGAAAGCATAGACGGCATCCACGCTGTTGACGGGGGTATCCCATGCCTGTGTGCGCTTCTCCTGCAACAGCCACTGCTGCATCTCGGCAACGATGGTGGTGTCGCCTGGGGTGAGGCGCTTGAAGGCTTCGATGGCAGCCACCTGCGTAGGTATGCGATAGTCGCGCCATGAATAGCCGGCACGCGGTGTGTCATAGTAACGGCCCATGCCCTCCTTATAGACGGTGTATTCCTTCAGGCTCTTGACGAACATGGTGGAATTGAGCACGATAGAAGCCAAAGCCTTGTCGTAGAGCGAGAGGGTGCGTCCTTCCTTTTGCAGCAGATTCTTCAGATAGGTATGAGAAACGGCCACCTTACCCGTAGGCTTGCGCCCGTCGAGCGTGGAGAGATAGAGGTACTGCAAAGCCTTCTGACTGGGGAACACCTGACGATGTCCTTTCTTCTCCTCCTTCTTCATCTCTTCGACCAGCTTCACAATCTCATTGTCCATGTAGCCGAAAGCCTTGTCGAGCTGCGCACGAAGAGGCGATGCCTCGCCCGTCATGGTCTGCAGGCGCACGAGCATCTCGCTCACCGCTACCGTCATATAGAACGAGCCGTGCATGCCTGGCCACCAGCTCCACGAGCCGTCGCCGTTCTGCAACTGCTGCACCTTCTCTACGGCTGAAGCCAAGCGCGTGTCCATGAGGTTCGTATCGAAGAAGTCGGCCAACCGCTGTTTCTGCTCAGCCTCGCGTTCGGCATCCATCACCCACGGTGTCTCGCTGGGCATGAGGTCCTTCAGTTCCTCGTTCTTGGAGAGTGGAGACTGGAGCGAAGCGCTGCCTGTTTCGTGCTTCCACTGTTCAAACACATGCTTGGCCTGCGGATTCTGCCGTAGGATATAGCGGCCCAGGCTGTTGGCATAGAGCGAAGCCGTCTGACTGATGACGTTCAGGTCATGTGGCTGTCCCACAGCGGGCAGGGCCTGAATCATGAACCATGCCGGATTGTTGGTATATTCTATGGTGAACTTGGGAGTCATTGAGGAAGTCAGCGCCGACTGCGGAATCAGACTTTGCAGGTCAACGGTCTTCACGCCCGGCTGGGTCTGCGTGAAAGGCACGGTGACGGTGACGCGCTCGTGATTGGGCAGCACCGGCAGATAATGCTGTTCGCCATCGCTGAAGGTCTCGCCGCTGACGGTCATCTTGCACACAAGGAGCGAGTAGGCAGCGAGCTTGGCGGCATCGACTTTGAACGTAACGGCGGCTGTGCCGTTCGCTTGGAGTGAGCACGTCGTTTGCTCTGAGTGAATGACATTCCCGCTCTCAGGGTCCGACAAGACGAGTCGAGCCGTTCCGCTGACCTCATGGTCGCCGGTATTGAAGATGCGTGCCGAAATGGTAGCCTCATCGCCCACCCGGACGAAGCGAGGCACGTTGGGCTGAATCATCACGTCTTTCTTGGCCACGCTCTCACCTTCCAGCAGGCCATACATCAAGTCGGAGGTGTGAGCCAGTCCCATGAAGCGCCATGTGGTGAGGCTCTCGGGCAGCGTGAACTTCACGGTGACGCGCCCTGTGCTGTCAGCCGACAGCTGCGGATAGAAGAAAGCGGTCTCCTGTAGGTTCTCGCGCAGTTGCACTGGCTCATCGGTGTCTGAGCCTTGGAGCTTCGTCTTGTCTCCCGCTCCGTCGGCTTGCTCCACGACCTTCAATTCGGCCAGTGGCTCTCCCTCAGCCTCATCGCTGGAAGCCACATCGAATGTTCCGATAGCCGTATTGCTTTGTTCCAGCATCTCGTCAGTGACTGCCTTTCCTCTCACAGCAGCCGACTTCGTGCGAGCCATAGCTACGCTCTTATAGAGAATAGGGCCACGGCCACGCCACATCATCGGATAGCAGCTACGGTCGAAGTGATTGTACTCCAGCGCCGGCTCAGGAAGGAAATCGGTCTGGTGAGCGCCATTGAGCTGAGCGCCCCCCCATGAGCCGTAAGACCAGCGCACCGACGGCAAGGGCAGATAGACGAACGGCTCGAACTGCCAACTGTGCGACGCAATCTGGTCAAGACTCTTGTCGTAGAGCACTGCCATGAGCTGAGGCGACATGGCCAGTGGCTTGCCTTCGGGCGAGAGGACCTTGAGTGTCCATTCCTCTTGCTGTCCGGGCGTGAGTCGGTCGCGGAAGGTCTCCCAAGTCATGCGCAACTGCTTGTCGGGCAAAGGGCGACGAAGGGTTGTCGAGTGCTGATAGGTCTTGCCCTCCTTCACCCAGGCAAAGCAGAGGGCCAGTCCGTTTTCGTATTCTTTCTTATAGGTGAACTTGCGATTGACGAGCTCGTTCGACTTATCGACCGAGCCGCTCTCAATCACGCGATTGCCTGAGACGATGGTATAGACGATGTGTACGTTCTTGGCCGACGAGCCCACCTGAAGGGTGACGGGCGTGCCGTCGTTGGAGAACTGATTGGCCGACACGTAGAACCAGTCGTCGGTCTCGGTAGCAGGGCGCTTGTCGCTGAGCGAGAACACCACGAACGATTTCTTCAGCGTGTCGCCTGCACAGATGGCTTCCAGCTCGTGCTGTCCGCTCTTCAGTTGCGACTGCCACACGGCCACTGCCGAACGGGTAGCTGCCGTCTGCCACGCTCCTCCGTCTATGCGATAGCTCACCGTCTCGCTGAGATCGGTTCCGGCGGCATTGCGCAGATGGAAGGTCATGACGGGCTTGCTCTCGGCAAGTATTTTCTCTTCGAGATCGACCGTGAGTGCCGTCTTGCGGTTGCCCAAGGGCAGCGACAACTCGCCATGATGGGTCTCGCCAGCCGTATCGGTCACATCGGCTACGACGACGAAGTTGCAGAACAACGGACTCTCCGTCTCGGGCATCACCATCGGCATGAGCACGTCAAAATGTCCGTTCGCATCGGTCAGAGCCTCACCGCGATAGACTTCCATTTCGAGTTGGCTGTTTCCCAGAACGCCCATATTCCAATAACGGTAATAGGAGAACCACCACCATGCACGACGGCGCTCCACCCTGTAGCTGACATGTGCGCCCTGCACAGGCACACCGGCATAGGTCAGTGCCTTGCCCTTGACGGTAAGCGTGTCGCCGGCCTTATAGTCCTGTTCGGGCTTTGGCAGCTCTACCCGGAAGGTGGGACGCTTGTATTCCTCTACTTGGAAATAAGCCTGATAGTTGCCTATGCTCACATGATAGTTACCTGTCAGGCCCGATGAGGGCAGGACGAAGTCAGTAGAGACTGTGCCGTAGGCATCGGTGGTGAGCATCCGCTCTGTCACCACTTCATAATTGGTGTCATACAGAACGGCCTTCACCTGTTTGTCTGACAGCGCCTGATGCTCGAAGCCGTTCTTCACCTGATAGAGGATGGCGGCAGCATGAACGGTCTGCCCAGGACGATAGATGGCGCGATCGGTCATCACCTGTCCGCGCTCCATGTCGCGCTGTCCCTCGTAATAGCTAAAGCCGCCGTATGCATTGACCATCGGACAAGCCCGGTCTGTCGGCAGTGTTGCAAAGACATCGGTAGGACGATTCACCTTGTAGGTATATAGATACTCACCCTTGGCATTGGTGGTGACGAGGGTCTCGTTGTAGGAGCGTTGCCTACTCTCATAGGTTCTCAAACGCAACGACACGCCTGCAAGGGGCTGGCCGGTGGTGGCGCTCACCGTGACGTATCGGATGGCATTGCCGGGCTGCGACTGAACCAGCACGCGCACATCGCTCACGAAATAGAGCTGGCGCGACACTTCGGTACCGGGCTGTGTGGCAATCTCAACCATATAGACGCCCACTGGCAGAGCGGCTAACGAGACAGTGTCGCTGAAGAGTTCGTATTCAGCATGTCCCTCGTAATGACGGGTCACGGTCTGCGGCAGCTGCGTAAGCAGGGGCTTCAGTCGTTTGTATTCGTTATCATAGTTGGGATTGAGCTGCGTATTGCCATCAATATTGACCCGATAGAGGGTCATCGTGAGACTGCTGATGCCACGCAGATTGGAGAGCACCACTTGCTGCTCGCGATTGGGAATGAAGACGCGGCTGGGAATCGTTGCCGTAAAGCAACGCGACGTGAGGGTATTACGGGCATTGCGCAGCGCGTTCATGCGCTTCCACGTGCCCCATCGGCTGAGCGACTGGTCAATGAACTCCATCTGCTCGCGAGCCGAAAACTTGTCGGAAGACTGCATCAGCCGGAAACGCAAGATGGCTGCTTCGCCACATTCGGTAAGGTCGCCATAGAGACTAATGAGCGAGTCGATGCGTGAGATATTGGAAAGCGCCATCGGCTCCTCCAGTGTCTTCAGGGCCGTCAACAGCTGTGCCCGACGGTTCGGAGTGGTCAGATAGTATTGATGCAAAGCCTCATACTGTTCTGTCTCATAGCCTATGACACTCAGCAGATCGTTGTCGAAGACATGGCTGTCACCGCCTTTCTCCACGAACGGCTCATAGTCGGCAGCTTTCACGGCAGCCAGCTCGGCAGGGTGCGACATGGCTTTCTGCTTATAGTCGAGTGCTATCTGCTGCCACTGGTCGTCCAAGCTATGATTGTGCTCATAGATATAGGCCAGGGCCGTCTGGCAGACTGCTTTCAACGGCACGTTCTTCTCCTGCTGTTCGCGCGTCTTCAGCTGTTCTACGAAAGGACCCAGCGAGTCAGGCGAGAGCGTGGCAGCCACCTTTCCGTCCTGCAGCAGCGCTTTCAGCAGCTGGCCGTACTGGGCTTCCTTGCTGGCTTTCTTCACGATCTGCCCCAACGCCTTACGCTGCGTCTGCGGCAAATCGTTTTGAGCTGCCGTCTCAACCTCTTTCCACAATTCATTATAAGTCTGGGCCATAGATTTTTCCGATACCGAAGTTAATAGTGCAGTCAGCACTGCAAATAAGATTTTCCTCATTGTCTTTTCGCTACATTATTTTTTGAAAGCATGTTTTGCAAAGATAGTGATTATTTCTGAGTTCAGTCGGATATGAAAGCGAAAATATGAAAGTTTAACAGAAATACAGCAACTAAATAACGCGGGCTCGATGAAATACAGATTGGTGTCAGTTTGAGGGCACTTGGCCGCAGATGACAGGCATCATCATGAAAAATTATAGCTAAAATTTTTGGAATTATAGCTAAAATTCTCTCAATTATAGCTAAAATTTCATTTCATGTGCCGAAGAAAACTTAATTTCTTTGCCATACAGACCTGATTTATCAGACTTTTTCTATATATTTGCAGCCATCTAACCGTCGAAAACAATGAAACAAGACCGATATCGGATATGGGTAATCATAATGGCTGCGCTCTTCATGCCAGCCCGACTGGCGGCCCAGGTGGCCGACCCAAGTGCCCTACCCGACCATTCTATCAACCAATTCACGGAGAAGCATCCGCTCATCTACGAAGACTCTTGGGACTTGTGGCCCTATGCCTTCATGAACGAGCGAGGCGAGCCAGACGGCTATAATGTTGACCTCGTCAGGAAATTGATGCACGAGCTCAACATTCCCTATATCATCAAGCTGAAAGAACGACAGAAGGCGCTGCAGGACATGAAGGAAGGCACCGCCCATCTGACAATGGGCATGGAAGCCAACTTCCACGATTCCTACGGATACTATGGAAAAAGCTCCATCCAGCTGTTCACCCACAGCGTACTGACCCCGCTCAATCTTCCTGTCACCCTGCGCAATGAGCACGACCTTTCCAACCAAAAAGTCATCGTGCACTTACGAAGCTATAGTCACCACCTGATGGAAGAAAAGGGTTGGGGACAGAACGCCATTCCCTTCAACGACATGAAAGAGGCCGTTCAGAAAGTGAGCAAGGAGGGGCAAGGACAGATTCTGTGGAACACGGCTTCGCTGAAGTGGCTGCTCCGCATGTATCATATCACGAACCTGCAACTGACTGCCGTTGACATGCCTCACGGCGAATATAAGTTCATTTCGAACGACACCGTGCTGCTGGACCGGCTGGACAGGGCCTTCGCCAAGATTCGGGCCAACGGACAACTGGAAGAATTGCAAACGAAATGGTTCTATCCCGAAAGAAAGGAATCGGGCATTCCATCATGGGTGTGGTATGTCACCAATGTTATTGTTTGCGTGGCCTTTGCGCTCATTCTGCTCTTTTTTATTTACAAGTACCGCGAGAGACGCATGAACGCGCTGGCCCGCCATCGCACCCACCGGCTATCACTCATTTTGCAGACCTGTGGCGTGCGCATCTGGACCTACGATGTTGAGACTCAGCAGTTCACCTGGATGAATCGTAACGGCCAGCCCTTGCGCGTGTATAACAGTCTGGAGTTTGCCCGTCGTTATCAGTATCAGGACTATGTGCGACTTTACGACAGCATACAGCAAATCGTGAACTGCCAGAAAGAGACCGTCACACTGGAGCTGAACGACCAGGACGACGATGAAGAAGAAGACCTGAAGACCGAACGCACTTACCGCGTGGTGCTTTCCATCCTGCGCAGCCAACGGGGAAAGCCGTCTGTGATCATCGGCACACGCATCGACATCACCGACGAACTGAACAAGCAGCAAGAGACCAAGAAGCAGCTCATGCGCTATCAATCGGTGTTCAACACTACGACGGTTGACATGTCCTACTATGACGAACGAGGCTATCTGACCAACATGAACGAACGGGCACAGCAAACATTCCACATCAAACTGGAAGATGCCATCAGGAAGAAAATCAACATCTGGGACACCATAGGCATAGAAGGAGAGGATGCACTGGAGCCGCGCTACATGACTCGCATAGGAGTCGTAGCCGAAAATCCCATCTACTACGAGTGCCAACAGCAGCCGGTGCGCAACAAGAACGGCGAGCTGCTCTGTATCTACAGCACAGGAAGGTGTGTGAACGAAGTGGTACACACCTACCACCAAATCAAGGAAAGCATCGAGAAACTGCAGATGGCCACCAATGAGGTGACCGACTACATCAAGAACATCAACTACGTACTGGGAGTGGGCGGTGTGCGCCTCGCCGAGTACTCGCCCGACACGCATACGCTCACCATCTTCAAAGGTCTGAACACGGTGCAGCTCACGCTCACCCAGTCGAGATGCATGGCTTTCGTTGACGACTCATCGAAGAAGGCGGCCACGAAGATGCTCAACAACATGGATAGCCGAAAGGACAAGGCCATTGAGCTCGAGGTGAAGACTCCCATCCGCCGGAAGGGCATCCCCCTGTTCTTGCAGTTCCACTTCATCCCGGCCTACGACGAGCAAGGACGTGTGCAGCACTACTTCGGGCTGTGCCGGGACATCAGCGAACTGAGACACACCCACATCCTGTTAGAGAAAGAGACGGCCCGCGCTCAGGAAGTGGAGAACCTGAAGAACTCGTTCCTGCGCAACATGAGCTACGAGATTCGCACGCCGCTCAATGCGGTCGTGGGCTTTGCCGAACTGTTCGAACAGGAACACGCCCCGGAAGACGAGCCGCTGTTCATCCGAGAAATCAAGGACAACTCGAAACGCCTGCTGAACCTCATCAACGACATCCTGTTCCTCTCGCGCCTTGATGCCCACATGATTGAGTTCAACCGCCAGCCCACCGACTTCGCACAAACATTTGAAGGCTATTGCAACATGGGATGGGCCAACTTCCAGAGAGAGGGGGTCGTCTATAAAGTGGAGAACCACTACGATCAATTAGTGGTTGACATCGACGACACCAACATGGGCCGCATCATTGAGCAGGTGACGGCAAACGCTGCCGAGCACACGCTGAAAGGCATGGTCAGGGCACGCTACGACTACATAGGCGACAAGCTGCTGATTGCCATCGAGGACACCGGGATCGGCATGTCGAAGAAGACGCTCTCGCAGGCATACGAGCGCTTCGCCAGCAATGCCACCTCGGGCACAGGGCTCGGACTCCCCATCTGCAAGGAGCTGGTGGAACAGCTGGGCGGCAGCATCGACATCAGTTCAGAGAAAGGCAAAGGCACTACGGTATGGATCACCATGCCCTGCCAGATTATCTCTATTATAAGAAAGAAAGACTTTTGAGCATGAGCTATCTAAATCATACCACCTCACGGAGCTGGGCATCATGGCTGACCGCATGCCTCATGGCCCTGTTCATGCCCTTACATGCCGCTGCAGGTCTGTCAGAGCGCTACACCAAGGAGCACCCCCTCATCATCTTAGGCGAATGGGAAATGGCGCCATACGAATACAGCAACATCTACGGCGTTGCATCGGGCTATCACATCGACCTGCTCGACCTCATTCTGAACCGTCTCAACATTCCCCACCAGTATGTCATGAAGGACTGGCAGCAGTCTGCCGAAGCCTTCGAGCGAGGAGAAGGACAGCTCATCTTCGACCCTGTCGGAGCCTATCGGGATGCGCCCTATTACAGTTCGCGAACCGTAGTGGCCGACTATCGCCTGAAGCTGGCTTACAAGAAGGGGCACCACGCTGCACACAGTGCTGACGAGCTGGTGGGGAAGAAGGTCATCATCCGGTCGAACGACCTCATGGCGCTCTCGGCTCTCGACACGGCGAGCACTCACATCGTTCCCGAACAGCACTCAGCCAAGAATGCGCTCGCGGGCCTCATGGCCGACGACTACGACTATTTCCTCTGGGCCGAAGAGTCCTTGAGATGGAAAATCAAGGAGATGGGCCTCGACGACCATATCGTGATGTGCAACTTCGAGAGCCCGGCTTATGAGATTCACTTCGCAAGCCTGGACAGCGAACTGATCAATGAGCTCGACGACCAGTATGCACGCATCGACCAGAACGGCGGCTTCAACACCCTGCGCGACAAGTGGTTCCACCCCGAACGCATCCATAACGACACATCGCCCGTAGCCATCTATATCGCCATTGGCATTCTGCTGTTCTCAGTTGTTCTCTGGCTGCTCATCAGGGTAATCATCAAACGGCTCAGGAAGGTGAGTCAGCAAAACACCGACATGGAGAACATGATGCGCGAGGCACTAAGCATGAGCAACTATGGGGTGATGGCTTATCATGTGAAGCCCGACAGATTCAGCAACCTGCACGGCAGCACCTTGCCTGAACAGGGGCTCACGCTGAGCGAGTTCATCGAGAGGATACACTCCGACGACCAGCACAAGGTGTCGCAGGAGATGCACAGGCTCATTGCGGGCAAAGCCGATGCCTGGGAGATGGACTATCAATGGAACGCTGCTGCAGACGGCACTCCGAAGTGGATTTTCATTCATGGGCATGCCATTGCCGAGAAGGACGACAGCAACCACACACAGCTGATCCAGTGTACGGTGAAAGACGTGACAAAGGAGTTTGAGCAGGAGCGCAAGGACAGCGACCTAGCCAACAAGTACGCCCAGCTGTTCGAAGCAACCCTCGTAGGCATGTCGTACTACGACAAAGACGGCAGGCTTATCGAACTGAACGAGAACATGCGCAAGCTGTGCGGATTCGACGAGGAAGGCGGGGACTTCTTCCGAAAGGCCAGCCTGTTCGAAGTGCCGCTTTTCAAAGACGATGTCGATCCTAAGAATCCTTATCACATACATGCCTGCCAGCACATGCATTATGCCGAGGCCGGGCTCGACAAGTACATAGAATACCGCATCCTGCCCACCTACGACGAAAGCGGCGAACTGCAATACTATGTGGTCACGGCACGCGACATCACGGACGAGAGAGAGATGTATATGAAGCAGTATCGCCACGACAAGGAGCTGCAGAAGGCCAACGCCATGACCACGCAGTACGAGATGGAGCTGCGCTACCTGCTGAAGAACTGCGACATGTGGGTGTGGCGCAGTGACCTGCAGGAGCAGACCATCGCCTTCTCGCGCTCACTGAAGAAAGCCGACTATATAGAGACATTCCAGGAGTTCTCCGACAGTCTCTTTGCCAACGGGAAAGCAGAGACCCTGAAGGCTTTCAACAACCTCGAAGGGTCGTCAGACAATTTCAACGTCAATGCTCACTTCAAGCACACGCCGGCCAACCCCAAAGAGCAATGGATGAGCATCAGCGGCATACCCGTCTTCAATGAGGACGGCACGCTGAAAGGCCACTTCGGCATTCTGCGCGACATCACATCGCTCATCGAGGTGCAGGAGAAGCTGAAGCAGGAGACCTATCGGGCAGAGGACTCTGGCAAGCTGAAGAGCGTGTTCTTAGCCAACATGACGCACGAGATTCGCACGCCGCTCAATGCCATCGTGGGCTTTAGCGACCTGTTGCAGGTCATCGACGATCCGCAGGAGCGGAAGGAGTTCATACGCATCATCCGCAACAACTGCGACATGCTCATCCGGCTCATCGACGACATTATCGAGGCATCGAACATGAATCAGAAAGCGCTGACCATCGAGCCCGTTGAGGTCGATTTCGCCGTCGCCTTCAACGACATCTGCCAGACACTGGCGCAACGGGTGCAGGAGCCTGGCGTGCAGTTCATCGTTGACAATCCATATAAGCAGCTGCTCACCCGCGTGGATAAGGGCCGACTGCAACAGGTCATCACCAACTTCACCACCAATGCGGTGAAATACACGCATCAGGGCCACATCAAGGTGGGCTACAGCTATGTGGATGGCGGCATACGCATGTACTGCGAGGACACCGGCGCCGGCATTCCTAAGGAGAAACAGAGCATCGTGTTCGAGCGGTTCGTCAAGCTGAACGACTTCGTGCAAGGCACGGGACTGGGGCTCAGCATCTGCAAGAGCATTGCCGACCGCTGCGGCGGACGTATCGGTATCGACAGCGAAGGCGAGGGCAAAGGCTCAACCTTCTGGATATGGGTTCCCTGCGAAGCCAAAGAAATCACCGAATAAGAACAAAACTGAATCTTTTACAACTTCTATTGATACACACAAACTATGCAGACAAGCAAATACATGTTAGCCAATGAGCGCGACTCACTGTGGGGGCTCACCGTCACCACCATCGGTCACGAGAAGATTGAACCGTTCGAATCCTATCCCACCAAGGGACATGCCGACGGCTACTATTTCGACTTGGAGAAGGGACGCACGCTGAACGAGTTCCAACTGCTCTACAATCCTGAGGGCGAGGGGGTGTTCCACAGCGCATCCGTCAAGGAGGCTCACCTGCGTCCCGGCGACATGTTCCTGCTCTTCCCCGGCGAGTGGCATTCCTACCACCCCACCCCTCACATGGGATGGGAGAGCTACTGGATAGGCTTTCGCGGACAGAACATGGACGACCGCGTGAAGGCCGGCTTCCTGTCGCCCGTGAAGCCCATCTATCACATCGGCTACTCTGCCGACATCGTGGGGCTCTACAAGCAGGCATACGATGCCGCGCTCGAAGAGGCCGCCTACACCCAGCAGTTGTTGGCTGGCATCGTGAACCACTTGGTGGGCCGCATGTACTCATTAGAGCGCAACATCCAGCTCATGTCGCGCAATCAGGCCCATGTCAATCTCATCAGCAAGGCCCAGCTGCGCATCCGCGAGTCGTTGGAGAGCTCGCTCACCATTCAGCAGGTGGCCGAGGAGTTAGGCGTGAGCTACAGCAACTTCCGCAAGCTGTTCAAGGAATACACGGGTCTCTCCCCAGCCGTCTATCAGCAGGACCTGCGCCTGCAGCGTGCCAAGGAGCTGCTTTCCACCACCAGCATGAGCATCAAGGAGATTGCCTATCAGCTGAACTTCGAGTCGCCCGACTACTTCTCGGCCAAGTTCAAGAACAAGACTGGTCATCGCCCCAGCGAGCTGAGGAATCAGTGACCTCCCCCCCCCGTTTTCATCTATCTCTGGGGAAATTTTCTAATTGTTTCTGAATATTATAATAATTTCTGTCCGCCCCACACACACTCGGGCTTGGAAAGAAAATTATGTCAATTACGAATGTTAGTGTCTAACAGGTATTGTTTATTCTCCATCGTGCAAGGGCTTTAGATCACGTTTTTCAAAATGATGACTTTCGCAGATCATCTGTTTAGCTTCATCGGCAGTCATCGGATTGTCATAGGGAGTTGCCAGGAACTGGCGTACGAACTCCTCGGCAGCCGTCAGCTGCTGTTCCTCGTCCTGCATCGTGTCAATAAGATAAGACACAACGGTCAGTTTCTGCTCACGAGTCATCTCGCGCATAATGCCCATATATGGTGCCATTGGGGTGTCTTTTCCTGAATACGGTTGACTCCTTTCAACCCTTGTTTTTTAACATTTGCTTATCCATACGGAAAAAGTTGACTCGCTCTACTGGAAAAAGTTGACGACCATTACTGAGATGGTTGACTCTTTTGCTAAGAACGTTGACTTCCGACGGATATTGTTGACTCTTCATACTATTTTCGTTGACTTCGTACTGATCTGGTTGACTCGCTCTCATCTCCGGCGTCAGCCCCAAAACTATGAAAAACACTCGGGGGGTGCCCT
>DFJI01000015.1 GCA_002372235.1 Prevotella sp. UBA3675
CAATAGCCTTGGCCGAGTCAATCACACTGCCGCCTCCTACGGCAAGGATGAAGTCGATGTTCTCCTCCCTACAGAGCGCAATGCCCTTTTCCACCATAGATAGCAAGGGATTAGGGACCACGCCGCCCAGCTCCACATAACTAATGCCAGCCGCCTGCAGCATGGTGAAGATTTTGTCGAGCAAGCCCGAACGGCGAGCCGAGCCTCCTCCATAGTGAACGAGCACTCGCTGGCCTCCATTCTCCTTTATCAGCTGAGCCAGCTGATCTTCCGAATTCCGTCCGAACACAATACGTGTCGGAGCATAAAAATTAAAGTCTTTAATCATCGCGTCATATTTTTTAATCAGCAGCTGCAAAAATACAAAATATTCGCGATAAAACCACGTTATATAGTAAACATTAACTGATTCTAATGAAAGATGCGACACTGATTTCTGTTGTAACTCCTATATATAACGGCGCCCAATTCCTTAAAAGCGCTTACGACTGCCTTTGCCGTCAGACTTATCGCCATTGGCAATGGGTGGTAGTGGATGACGGTTCGACCGACGACACCCACAGACTGATGAGAGCACTGAGTGATAGCGACCGGCGGGTGAGATATACCTGGCAGCAGAACAGCGGCTCGGCCAAGCAGCCTCGCGACCGCGCTGTATTCCAGTCGAACGGCGACCTGATACTTCCGTTCGATATTGACGACCGTCTTGCCGACGACTACTTGCAGAAGATGCTGGAACGGCTGAATGAGACTGATGCCGACATTGTGTATCCACAGATGCTGTTCACCGACCTTGTCACGGGTGAAGTGACCGAAACATTGCCCGTTGCCGATTTCGACACAAGCCGCATCTATAAGGGAAGTGACCTGGTGAAAGAAACGATGCCTGAGTGGCGCATCGGCTGCAACGGCGGACTCTATCGTAGGGAAATGTGGGTGAACATGTCGTGGCTTGAGGAGCATGAGCCCATCTGGACGTATTCAGACGAGGTGGATGAGCGCTATTACCTGATGAAGGCCAGCCGCGTGGCATTTTCAGAAGCCCAATACTTCTACCTCATCCACCAAGATTCTATCACAAACAAGATTTCGGCCAAGTTGTTTCACCTGCTGAAGAACAACACCCAACTGGCAAATCTGATGAAACAAAAGTTCGGTCGTGACAGCGAGGAATACCGGCTGGCTAACCAAAAAGTACTGAACGGTTGGCGCAGCATGATGGCCTACTATCTACAGCATTACGAGGAGCTGTTCGATGCTGACGGACAGATACAGACAGACCTCTCAGAAGCCTATGCCCAAATAGAGCCCTCGCTGCTGCCGATGAAAGACCGCATCCACTTTCTCTTCTTTTGCAACGAGCATCTGCTACAGGCGCTGATAGCGCTGAAATATTCGCCTAAGTGGCTGAAAGAGAAAATCATACAGCGCTTCTCAAATGAGAAATACCGCTTCAACGTAATACGAGAGCGCACTGAGCAGCTGACAAGACAGCAGATCAGCAAGAGCTATACCGAAGCCGGAGCGAAAAGTCACGTTGAACCGTATGCCGTCAGCATGTTCTGCGGCAACACAGCCAGTGGCGGATTGGTTGACCGTTTGCGTGGAGCCGTAAGCCTCTATGCCGCATGCAAAGAGGCCAATCGCCCTTTCCGCCTGTTTTTCACCCATCCCTTCCCCCTCACCGACTATCTGCAGCCCAATACATACGACTGGCGCATCAATGCCGACGAGGTGAGCTTTGCGCCCAGCCAGGTTCAGACCGTTGTACTGGACACGCAGACCGACGCCGAATGGGAACGGGAGTGGCAACGCCAACAGTTTGCCAAGGCGCTGTGCAAAGAGCCCCGGTTGCAGCTTCATTTCTACAGCAATGCCATGTTCAGCTATGACGACGACTTCTCGGCTCTTTTCCATGAGCTGTTCAAGCCTTCAGACCGGCTACAGGAGAGTATCGACAACATTCTGAGAGAGACTGGAGGACGCTACCTCACTGTGTCGGCTCGTTTCTGCAACTTGCTCAACGACTTCAACGAAGAGACTTTCTCCGAGCCACTCTCCACCTCCGAACGGAAACAGCTGATTGCCGCCTGTATGGCTCAGGTGGAACGCATTCATCAGCAGAACAGCCAACTGCCCATCATCGTCTGCTCCGACAGCACCACTTTTGCCAACGAAGCCAAGACACTCAGCTATGTGAGCGTGATTCCTGGAAACGTATCGCACATTGGCAACGACACGGTCCGCTACTACCAATACTACGAGAAGACCTTCCTCGACTTCTACATCATCAGTCAGGCGCAGCGCGTATTCCTGCTTAGGGCGAAAGGCATGCACAACAGCGGATTTCCATACGCCGCAGCCCGAGTGGGCAAGAGACCCTACAAACTGGTGGACTTCTAAACACGACCGATGCTCATGAATACCGCGCAACAGACCACCAGCAGCTATCGCAAGATAGTATCGAGTACAGCCATCTTCGGCGGAGCCCAGTTCATGAACATCATCATGAACCTTGTGCGCGGCAAGCTCGTGGCCTTTCTGCTCCACTCCACCGGCATGGGCATCATGTCGCTATTGCAGAATGCTGCCAACACCATTCAGCAGTTTTCACTTCTGGGCATCAACATCTCTGCCGTCAGGCACATCTCACAGGTTGAGCAGGAAGGCAGGGAAGAGGCTTTGTCGGCCTCAGTCAGGATGGTACGCATGCTCATCTTTGCCGCCTCATGTCTGGGACTTCTGTTCACTCTCGTCTTCTCGCCCCTCATGTCGAAGCTGTCATTTGGCACGATAAACTATGTGTCACTCTTCCTGCTGCTCAGCCTGTCAGTGTTCTTCAACGTGATGAGTACAGGCGAGATGGCCGTCATGCAGGGGCTGCATCGCTACAAGCAGCTGGCTTTCTGCTCCATCGTCCCGGCAGTCTGCGGTCTGCTCGTCAGCATTCCCATCTACTACTTCTGGGGAGTTCAGGGCATCGTGCCGGCCATGATCGTCTCAGGCATCATCTACTATGCAGCCATCCGCTTCTATTCCTATCGCGAACCGTTGCATCTGCGGAAGTCGCGCCCCTCGTTTCGCGCCATCTGGACTGAGGGACATGAGATTATTCAGTTCGGACTGGTCATGACCTTCGGCACGGTCGTGGGAGCCATCACCACATACGCGCTCACCGCCTTCGTCAGCAACATGGGGTCGGTGAGCGACGTAGGTTTCTATCAGGCCGCCAATTTCATCACCATGCAGTACATCAGCATGATTTTCACGGCTATGGCTACCGACTTCTACCCTCGCCTTTCAGCCATCATAGGTCAGAAGACAGAAGCCCATCAGCTGGTCAACCAGCAGACCGAGGTGGTGCTTCTCATTGTGACGCCTCTCTCCATGCTCATGATTCTCACGGCTCCGTTGCTAATCAGCATCCTGCTCACCAACGAGTTCCAGCCCATCCGCACTATCGTCTATTACATGGGACTGGCGGGCATCTTCAAGGCCCTGTGCTTCCCTATGGACTACATTGCCTATGCCAAGGGCGACAAGAAGTACATTCTCTGGATTGAGACCGTCTGGGGCAATGCCAAGACCTTTACCGTCATTGCCCTGTTCTACTATTTCTTCGGACTCGACGGACTCGGCTATGGTGCGCTTTGCTCTGCTGTAGTCGATGTGATCGTCAGCATTCTTCTCACCCGATGGCGCTACGGCTTCCAGCTGTCGGCTCCTGTACTCCGACTACTAACAGTCATGCTCACGCTCGCTGCTGCATGTTTCATGGCCACATTCATCACCTCGACCTCCCTCAGCTACGCCATCATGTCGCTGGCCACAGGCACCTGCATTGCCTACAGTCTGATTGGTCTGAACCGACGGCTCGACTTGCGAGCCATCGCCCAACGCTTGCGAAAGAAAGGACACGCCAACGAATAATCACGTCATGACAACTCTGAGTATCATCATCCCCGTCTATTGCGTAGAGAAATCGCTCGACCGATGTCTCCAGAGCATCGTGCAGCAATCGTTCACCGACTGGGAGGCCATTCTCGTTGACGACGGCTCACCGGATCGTTGTCCGGCAATCTGCGACGCATGGGCAAAGCGCGAGTCTCGCATCACCGTGATCCATAAGGCCAACGGGGGCTTGAGCGATGCCAGAAATGCAGGAATCGACATTGCCAAGGGCGACTACATCACATTTGTTGACTCAGATGACTTCATAGCCCCCGACACCTATCTGCCGCTCATGCAGCAGTTGGCCAAGCGCCCCGAAATCGACATTCTGGAGTATTCGCTCATCTGTCAATATGGCTCCCCACAAGAAAAGAAGATAGTGTTCGGCAACTGCGCTTATACCGACCTGCGCACCTATTGGCTCGACGGACAGGCCTATCAGCATTCCTATGCTTGTAACAAGCTGTTCCGCCGTTCACTATTCGACGAAGTAAGGTTTCCCAAAGGAACAGTCTTTGAAGACCTCCACACTTTGCCGCTATTGCTGGAGCACGCCCGTCTCACAGTCACCACCTCACTGGGTCTCTACTACTACTGCGCCAATAGTGAAGGCATCACCCATCGGGCCTCTGGTTCTGAACTGAAGATGCTCCTGCAAGGGCATATTATCATGTACGACAAACTGAACTTGCAGCATAGTGCCACCGAGGAAGCTTACTACATGCACATACTGAACATTCAGCTCTCTACCAGCCTGCTGACAGGTGAACCGCCACAACTACCCGACAGGAAAATCATCCATCCGCTTCAATTAGAAAGTAACTCAGCAAAGATTAAAGCCATATCACTCAATCTTTTAGGAATCAACAATTTATGCAGAATATACAGAATCCTATTCCGAATGAAGAAGCCCCGTTAGTGAGCTTTATCATTCCCTATTATAACCTGCCCACCGACATGCTTCGGGAGTGTATCGACAGCATTCTCTCGCTTTCGCTTCGGTCTTCTGAGCGCGAAATCATCATCATCGACGACGGTTCCGACAAGAGTCCCATTCAAGAACTATGCGACAACAGCCCGATTGACGAGATAATCTACATCCGACAGAAGAACGGCGGATTGAGCGTAGCCCGAAACACGGGCATCCGAATGGCCAGGGGAAAGTTCCTGCAATTCATCGATGCTGACGATCTGCTGCTCAGAGTGCCCTACGAGCATTGTCTCGACATTGCCCGATACCAGCCTGCCGACCTAATTCTCTTCAATCATACCGGTAAATCAGAAGATAAACTTTCAGACTATCATGACGAAGAGCCAGCCAGCGGAACCGACTATATGCGGCACCACAATCTGCACGGCACCGCTTGTGGCTATCTGTTCAAGAAGTCTGTACTGGGCGATCTGCGGTTCACGCCGGACATCTACCATGAGGACGAAGAGTTCACCCCACAGCTGCTTATCAGAGCCGAACGGGTGATAGCCACCGATGCCAAAGCCTACTTCTACCGAGAGCGCCCCGACTCCATCATCACTTCTACCAATGTGCGCCACAAGCTGAAACGCATCAACGACTTCAAAGCCGTGATTGTCAAACTGCAAACACTGGCCGACACGCTACCATCCAATGACAAAATGGCCATGCAGCGACGAGTGGCACAGCTCACGATGGACTTCATCTACAAGGTGATCGTAGAGACGCGCAACCATCACTATCTGGAGCGACAGGTGAATGACCTCCACAAGCTGGGGCTGTTTCCATTGCCCGACAAAGACTACTCTACAAAATACACCTGGTTCCGCCGTCTCACCAACTCGAAGGCCGGCCTTGCGCTACTCATGAAAATGCTGCCTTTGATGTCAAAAGAAAGATAATGCGAATACTGTTGATAGGCGAATATAGCAATGTGCATGCCACCTTAGCCAAGGGTCTGCGCACATTAGGACACGAGGTGACTGTCGTTTCGAACGGAGATTTCTGGAAAAATTATCCTCGCGACATCGACGTAGCCCGTCCCGAAGGCCGTTTGGGCGGCGTGCGTCTGCTGCTCAAAGTGTGGAGCCTGCTGCCCCGTCTGCGCGGCTACGACGTGGTGCAGCTCATCAACCCCATGTTTCTCGAGCTGAAAGCCGAGCGTCTGTTTCTCATCTACCGATACCTGCGCCGACATAACAATCACATGGTGCTGTGCGCCATGGGCATGGACTACTACTGGGTGAGCGAGTGTACCTTCAACAAGCCGCTGCGCTATAGCGACTTCAACTTCGGCCCGAATCTTCGCACCGACGAGCCAGCCGTCAGGGAGCAACGCGACTGGCTGGGCACTCCCAAAGAGCAACTGAACAGGATGATAGCCGGCAACTGCGACGGCATTGCAGCCGGTCTCTACGAAGACTACGTGTGCTATGCCCCCCACTTCAATCAAAAGACTCGCTTCATTCCCCTTCCCATTGACCTGCCTTCCGCCTCGGCCCCATCCTTCGAAGCGCCTCAGAAAGTGCGTATCTTCATTGGCATCAGCAAGAACCGCAGCCAATACAAAGGCACCGACATCATGCTCCGCGCAGCCGAAGACGTAATCAGAAAGCATCCTGACAGTGCCATACTCATGAAGGCCGAGGGCGTGCCTTTCGGAGAATACAAGAAGATGATGGACGGAGCCGACGTTATTCTCGACCAGCTCTACAGCTACACTCCCTCCATGAATCCCTTGCTGGCCATGTCGAAAGGCATCATCTGTGTGGGAGGCGGCGAGCCCGAAAACTATGAGATATTAGGCGAGCACGAGTTGCGCCCCATCATCAACGTGGAACCCAACTACGACAGCGTGTTTCAGCAACTGGAGCAACTGGTGCTGCATCCCGAACGCATTCCTGAGTTGAAACGCCAGAGCATAGAATACGTGAAGCGACATCACGACCATCTGAAAGTAGCTCGCCAATACGAGACCTTCTACTTGTCTATGGGCAAATAAAAAAAGAAGGCTGCGCTCGATGTATGAGTACAGCCTTCAGTCGTTTTTTGCTTGAAAGCTTCGAACTCTTATGCCTCAGCAGGAGTTTCCTCAGCAGCGGGAGCCTCAGCCTCAGCGGCAGCGGCGGCAGCAGCTTCAGCAGCCTCAGCGGCAGCAGCAGCCTTCTTCTCAGCCACCTTCTTAGCAACGGCCTCGTTCACCTTCTTCTCCTCGTCAAGAGCCTTCTTGGCAGCATCCTTCTTGGCCTTAGCCTCTTCCTCGCGTACCTTGTCAAGACCCTTCTGCTTGTCGGCCTTCCATGCATCGAACTTCTTCTGGGCAGCGGCCTCGTCGAAAGCGCCCTTCTTCACGCCACCGCGCAGGTGCTTCATCAGGAGCACGCCCTCACGGCTGAGGATGTTGCGAACGGTATCAGTGGGCTGAGCGCCTACCTCTAACCAGTACAATGCACGGTCGAAATTCAAATCTACCGTGGCGGGATTGGTGTTAGGATTGTAAGTACCAATCTTCTCAGTGAAACGACCATCACGTGGTGCGCGAGCGTCGGCGATTACGATGCTGTAGAAAGCATAGCTCTTACGGCCACCGCGCTGCAATCTGATTTTTGTTGCCATGTTTTGTTTTTTGTTTTTAAAAGAATAAAAAATTGAATTTCATGCTACTATCTCGTAATAGCGGCTGCAAAATTACTAAAAAATTTGCGAAGAAAAAAACTTTTTAGTACTTTTGTGCCAATGAAATGCGAATTATCCATATTGATTCCAGTTTATAACACGGTGTGTACCAGCATTGTTGATGTTCTTTCGCAACAATGCCGCAAACTAACCGATGAGTTTGACAATTTCTGCTACGAAATTCTTGTAGCCGACGACGGTTCGCCACAGCAGTCTTGCATCGAGGCAAACAGAGCCATCAACAAGCTTCCCCACTGCCACCTCATCGAGAAAAAAGAGAATACAGGCAGTGCCGCAACCCGCAACTTCCTGGCGCAAAAGAGTCATTACCAATGGTTGCTCTTCCTCGATTGCGACATGGACATCATCAGTCCCAACTTCATTGTCAACTACCTGAAACACGATGGCACTGGCATAATCAACGGCGGCATACGCATCGGACAAGGCAGCTCCAGCAATCTGCGCTATCTGTACGAAAAGCAAGCCGAGCCCATGCATACGGCTGAGAAGCGCATGCAGAGACCGTACCACCATTTCCGCTCCACAAACTTCGTCATTGAGCGACAACTCATGCTGAGCTGTCCTTTCGACGAGCGCTTCAAGAAGAGTGGCTACGAAGATGTGCTCTTCGGCAAACAGCTGAAACAGCGCCATGCGCCTATCGCCCATATCGACAACCCCACTCTCATGACAGACTTCGAGACCAACCCTGACTACGTCACGAAAACAGAACGGAGCCTCCGCACCCTCTATCAGTTCCGCAATGAGCTGCACGGCTTTTCGCGCATTCTCACTTTCGACAAAGGCATTCACTCCGACATAATACGCCACACCCTCATCCTGTGTTACAAACTCTTCGGAAAGTTCGTACGCAGAAACCTGTGCGGCCATCATCCTAACCTTCGTTTTTTCGACATCTATAGACTCGGATATTATTTATCATTAACCAAAAACGATTAAGACAATGACAAGAAGATTTGCATTCAAAATGTTCCTCAAGCCCGGCTGTGAGGAAGAGTACGAGAAGCGCCATGCTGCCATCTGG
The DNA here is from genome assembly GCA_002372235.1 of Prevotella sp. UBA3675. Lineage (GTDB taxonomy): Bacteria > Bacteroidota > Bacteroidia > Bacteroidales > Bacteroidaceae > Prevotella. The sequence continues at coordinate 8,643 of DFJI01000015.1, forward strand.
CCAGAGCTGAAACAGATGATCAAGGATCAGGGCGTAGGCAACTACAGCATCTACTGGGATCGCGACACCAACATTCTCTTTGCCTATCAGGAGTGCTCAAAGGAAGGCAGCTCTCAGGACACTGAGAACGTGGACCCCATCACGCAGCGCTGGTGGGACATGATGGCCGACATCATGGAGGTGAATCCCGACAACTCGCCCGTCACCATCCCCCTGCCCGAACTGTTCCACTTAGACTAAGCAGCCACGCCTTATTCTTATTATTATATGCGCGAATAGTATATAAGTATAAACGCTATCGGCATCTCGCTCACGTCACGGGGCAAGATGCCTTTTTTATGTCTCCACCACCTCGAACATCGAGGCGAAATAGTTAATAAAGGGGGATACGTTATGAAAATTACAAAGATTTGGTTTACTGCTCATATATTCGGCAGAGACGAAGAGGGAAAGGAGTACAGCCAGTCGCTGCTCTGGTACCCCAAGTTGAGGGCAGCATCCGATGAAGAACGTAGCCAATACACCTTTGGCTATGACGGTATCCATTGGCGTAGTCTCGATGAAG
>DFJI01000017.1:0-1818 GCA_002372235.1 Prevotella sp. UBA3675
ATCTTGACGAGAATAATCTGACGCCTGACAATCGTGAAGATTTGCGTCCTAACGGCTTTACTCCTGCCAAGACATTCCATGACTTTCCTATTCGTGGGCAGGAGGTGCTGCTGCATGTGCGCCGCCGTCGCTGGCTTGACACCGACAATCACAATGTCATGTCAGAGTTTGACTTCATACAGGAATCCACCCGCTGTTCAAAGGAACTGGCGGATTTTTTAAAAGAAGCGTTTGGAGACGCTCCCTATAACGGCCCGTTCGTTTGAGAAAGATTATCACATCAATGGCGATAATTTCAAACGTTCGTACAAGGAGACAATCAGTGGTTTCAAGACCTGGGAAGACGCAGACCATGCAGAGGACTGGGTGATTTTGCAATCAGTAAGATATTCTACATCTTATCACAATAAGGCTATATGCCGAAGGATTTAATCCTATAAGCCCTCTTAGGAGGGCTTTTTTTAGTGTAAATCTGCTGGGAACACTTAGATTATATCGAGGGAGTTTCTGTGCTATTCTTCGGGATGGTTTAGGCCATTTTAGAATAAGCAGCTGCAGCGGATTATATAATCGGCTATAGCGGACTATATAATCCGCTGCAGCTGCTTATTCTCATTTAACCTAAATCGCCCCGAAAGCTTAGGCACTTGGCACCTTGAAATAACCAGCATCGCACCCGGATTCATGGTCACTTTTAGCGTGCGAAAGTGCGGAAATGAAAAAAAATGTAGTATTTTTGCATGCAGAAATCGTTCAAAAAGAAAAAGGACATGAAGACTTATCATTTTCTCATTGCAGCGGCTCTGATTGCAACCAGCTGCAAACAAGCGAGCAATCACAATGACGACGACAGCCAGTCGGAAACGGAGGCCATCCTCCAGACTGACTCCACTGAGATTGTCACCTTCCTGAAGACTGCATACGAAGACGTGCTCAGCGCTTACAACAAGCAAGGCGAGGGGAACCCCGACGTGGAGGCTTTCGACAAGAAATATCTCTCGCCCGACTTTCTGATGTGGCAAGGGGAACTGGAGAAGATGGCTAAGAAATACCCAGGGGAGATAGTTGGTCCCGACGGCGACCACTGGATTCAAGCGCAGGACTGGGATCAAGTAAGCATGCGGGTGGACAGCGTGAGCACCAGTAAGGGACAACCCACAGCGGCTATCACCATCACCCACAGCGGCAACTGCTCGGGACAGGAGCACATCACACTGGCACTCTGCAAAGACGTGGAGGGCTGCTGGCACATCGATGACTTCATCAGCCTGAGCTCAGAGAAGGATGCCATCAAAGCATGTGTGGCTGAGGATCAGACGATGGAACTGTACGCGAAACTGATTGACGAATGTAAGACTCAACGACAAACACGCGACTACACCAGTCTGGACAAGTTCAACAAGATGCCCTACGTCACGGAGGAATACTACCGACTGTATCAGCAGGTGGACTCCATGGACAAGGCTAACAGGGCCGAAGGACTCAGCTTCTTCAACAGCGACCACTGGGGACTGCGTCAGGAGTTTCACAGCATTGACTCAGCCACCGTCAGCAAGTGCGAGATCATGGAAGACGGACGCGCCATAATAGCCCTCGACCTCGTGGTGAGGGCTGACTATGTGAGAAAGCCAGAGACCTACCATGAGCCTCAATGCTTGATTATGAAATGGGAGGAAGGCCAATGGCGCGTCGATGACTTTATGCAAGGCTCAACTAAAGAAAAAGGCCTTTCAGAGAAAGACCTTATGCTCGAACACCTCAAAGGGGAGGATTAAAAAATTCAAGTTTCCCATCCTTTTTTATTTATCAAGAATTAGA
>DFJI01000017.1:1898-67602 GCA_002372235.1 Prevotella sp. UBA3675
AGAATTGGAGAATTTCTCCTTTTGTAATTTGGTAGAATTATTAGGAATTTGAGAAGAAATGGCCAGCCATTTCCGTTTCAATCCGCAGGATTCCAGTCGCTTGCGACGGGTAATTCAAAAATAATTCTCAAAATCTCTAATTCTTGATAAATAAAAAAGGATGGGAAACTTCAGTTAAAAAAAGAATCACTTGATTTTCGGCTTCAACTCGTCGGGCGAGTCATTGGTGAACATGTTCACTGCCGGTGCTCGCTTGGTGTAGAAGTGCTCTATCTGCTCTGCCGACAACTCGATAGCGGGCTGGAAGTCGGCGCTCTGCATGTAGGAGAGGATGGCCTGACGCATCTGACGGGCTACGGGGCGGTGGTCAAGATCGTGAGTGATGTCCATCGTCGTCATGAGCAGACGACCTTTGCCCACCCGGGCCTCGACGAGCATGCCGAGCTTGCGCGACACATGCCACGTGTCAATGGGCTGGATGGGCGACTGATAGCTCGCGGGCAGCTCCATGAGGTTCATGACCTGCGCCTTGTTGAGCAGTTCCCACCAGTTCAGGTTCGACCAGTCGTCGGTGGGGAAGCCGTGACGGAACAGGGGATGATCCTTGTGAATGTAGGCCCCAGTGGTGTGAGGCGGACGCATCTTGAACCACGAAGTGTTCCAGAACACGGGCAGATAGGTCTGCTTCACGTCGCTGCCCAGCGTGACGCGGCCTGCAGCCGTGAGCAGCACGGTGCCGCCTTTCTTCAGGGTCTTCAGTGCCTTGGCATCGAGCGTGTCGGCAATATAGATGCCGTCGTCCTTCAGCGGGGAGCAATCGGCTGTGCCCGGATAGACCCAAAACTCCCAGTGGTTCTGTATTCTGCCGGAAAGCTGTACGGCCAGCGTGAGCTTGGCAGGCTGCCGGATGGTATCGAGCGCAAGCTTCACGGTGCCCAGCTGGAAGTTCTTGCCCACGGGAACGATGCCCGAGAAGAGCGTGCCCTGTGCCAGGAGCCGCTGCTGATCGTCGCTGATGCTATAGGTGGCATTGACGTTGCTCACTGCTGTCTTAAAGGCATTGTAGAGTTCAACAGGCACTTGCAGCTGCTCGTCGTTGGTGAAGACGAACTTGGGGAAGCGGGCCAGCGGCACGATGGGCCCGCAGGACTCGCGCCACTCACGGGCGGTGCAGTAGCCTTTCTCGCGCCAGAACACGTTGAGCACGCCTACGAGAGCCGTACCCTGACCGCTGTAGTCGTTGAGGCCGAGCAGCTGGAAGCCAGCATAGTCCTTGGTGCGCAGGTTGCGCTCAATCTCGTATTTATAGCACAGCATCTGCAACTTGCCGCTGGCATGCAGGAACTTGCTGCCCATGCCCTCCATGCCATTGTCGCGCAGCAGGTCGCGGAATATCTCGAAGTTGCCTGCCTTATAGACACCTGTGTATTGAGGTATCTCGCTGAAGTCGGGGAAAGCACACCACTGTCCCTTCTCATGGGTGACGATGGGGGTCTGATTGGGCTCCTCTCCCTTATAGTTCCTGGGATGGAGGATGCCGCTGTAGTAATCGTCATCGCTCGACGGGGCCCGGCGATTCCAGTCGTCAAGTCCGCGTGCGCCGCCCTTCACGTGATACTCAGAGCCGCTGTCCCACGCCCATCCGCCACCGACTGAGGCTCCGGCATAGAGCTTCGTGGGGTCATACTTCTTCATCTCCTTCACCCAATCGTTGCAGTAGCTCACCCAGTCGCCTGCAGGCTCGTTGCCGGCTGCCATCATCACGAAGGAGGGATGGTGGCCGTACTCGTCGATGATGCGCTTCGACTCCTCCAGCAGGTACTGGTCGATCTTCATGCCGCGACGCAGTTTCACGCCATGATTGGGCCACGTGGGGCCTTCAGCCTGGATATAGATGCCCAGCTGGTCGGCAGCGGCAAAGGCAGCCTCGGGAGGACAGTAGCTGTGGAAGCGCACGTGGTTGAGCCCATACTCCTTGCACTTGCGGAAAATGCGCAGCCACTCCTGCTCGTCGGTGGGCGGAAAGCCTGTGGCAGGGAAACAGCAGTTCTCCACCGTGCCGCGAAGGAAGAGCGGATGACCGTTGAGCTTCAGCTGGCGGCCTTCCACGCTGATGTCGCGCAAGCCGAAGGTCGTCTCATAGACATCGTCGCCGGCTCTGACCGTCAACAGATAGAGGTTAGGCTCAAACTCGTCCCACAGACGCGCCTTCTCGCCCAGAGGTATCTCGAAACGCTTCTTGCTGCCAAGCGCCTCCTTGACAGCCGCAGCCTGTATGGGGCGCGACTGCCAGCCACCGACGGAGCGTACCGTCACATACACGTGATAGTTGCCATCGGGGAAGAAGCGCACGCCATCGACATGATTCTCCAGTTCCACCTCAACATCTACCTTGCGCCGGGCTGCATTCGGCACGACGCGCACATGCCGGATGTTCAGTTTCTTCCATTGAGCCTGCAACTCGATGCGGCCCACAATGCCATTCCAGTTGCCTTGCGTCTGGTCGGTCACGGAGTGGGAGTCCTGTCCCACGCATACGTTCTCAATGCCATTATAGACACGGATACTGATATCGTTCTTGTCACCGAAGTTCACGAAGCTGGTGATGTCGTAGCGATGGGGCGTTGAGAGGCTGAGCTGCCGCCCGATCTCACGACCGTTGACATAGACCTTGGTCTCGATGTGCGGTCGCTCCAAGAAGAGCGTGATGCGCTGATCAGACCACGACTTAGGCACATAGACCGAACGATGATACCAGGCGGCTCCTACATAGTGGCGCTCAGGCGTGAGGAAGAAAGGAAACTTCACCTCACCGGGCTCACCCTTTGCCCCACCCTCGCGACGATACTTCTCCATGTAGGGATTGAAGTAGAAGCTGGAATCATAGAGCGAACCAGTCCACTGGGTGTGCACCGACACGGGATTGCCCTTGCCGTTGGTTAGCATTGAGCCGGGCAACATCACATAGTCGTCGTAGTCGTCGGGAACGGTCTTGGCATCGGTGTCGCCCATACGGAAGTCCCAGGCGCCTTCAAGTGAGATGACTTGCTGAGCCGATACGTGACTCATTGAAAGATGAAAAATGATAAATGACAAACTGATTAGTAATCGCTTCATAGTGCTTTTTATATATAAGTCGGTTGCAAATTTACACAAAAAACGACACACACGTCACATTTTCGTTTTTTTTATTTGTAACTTTGCGCTTCGGCGCGAAGTTACGGACACTCGGAAGAAAAAAACGAACATGTTTGTTTTGTTCTTCTCTCGTTTATTTGTAACTTTGCCAGCAAATGAATCAGAAAACGAATACGAACCCATAAAATTTCAACAAAATGAAGAAACTATATTCAACAACCCTCTGCCTGTGTTTTGCAGCTGCAACAACCTTACAGGCACAAAACGGCGGCATCTCGGAATCGATGCTGAAGGAGATTCAGAAGGAGCAGAAAATGACTGGAGCCGAGCAGGCACTGCAGAATGCCGTTGCCGGCAACTCCATCGACGACCTGACACGCAATCACTCTCACTCGGGAGCACTCGACACCCACTTTAGCGTGGAGACCAGGAAACAGAGCATCACCGACCAGAAGCAATCGGGCCGCTGCTGGATGTTCAGCGGCATGAACGTGCTGCGTGGCAATTTCCAGAAGCGCACCGACTCACTCACGGTCGATTTCTCACAGGCTTACCTCTTCTTCTGGGATCAGCTGGAGAAAGCGAACCTCATGCTGCAAGGCGTTATCGACACTGCGAACAAGCCCATCGACGACCAGCGCGTGCAGTTCTTCTTCCATTACCCCATTGGCGACGGCGGCACATTCTGCGGTGTAGCCGACCTGGCCGACAAGTACGGACTGGTGCCCAGCGAGGTGATGCCCGAGACGTTCTCGAGCGACAACACATCGCGTGCCCGTCAGCTCATATCCTCGAAACTACGCGAATACGGCCTGGAGCTGCGCAACATGGTGCAGAACGGAAAGAAGGGAGCTGCGCTTGAAAAGGCAAAGACGCGCATGCTGAGCCAGATCTACCGCATGCTGCAGTTCACGATAGGCGAGCCTCCCGCCAAGTTCACCTATGCTTTCAAGAACGCGAAAGGAAAAGCCGTCGGCGAAGCAAAAGAATACACGCCACAGTCATTCTTCAAGGAAGTAGTGGGCGGTCCCATCAACGGCACGTTCATCATGGTGATGAACGATCCCCGACGCGACTATTACAAGACTTACGAGGTGGAATACGACCGCCACACCTACGACGGTCACAACTGGAAGTACGTGAACCTGCCGATGGACGATATTGAGCAGATGGCGATTGCAGCACTGAAGGACGGGCGCAAGCTCTATTCGAGCTACGACGTGGCTAAATTTCTGGACCGCAAGCGCGGCTATGCCGACATTGAGAACTTCAACTACGGCTCACTGTTTGGCACCACGTTCAACATGTCGAAAGCCGACCGCATCGCCACCTTCGACAGTGGTTCGACTCACGCCATGACCCTCACGGCTGTTGACCTTGATGCCAACGGGACAGCGAAGAAATGGAAAGTGGAAAACTCATGGGGCAGCACTTGGGGACAAAACGGCTGTCTGATCATGACCGACCGATGGTTCCGCGAGTTCATGTTCCGTCTGGTCGTTCCCAACGACTATGTGCCAGAGAAAGTGATGAATGCCTATAACACCACGCCAGTGATGGTCATGCCGGAAGATCCTCTCTTCCTGCCCGACGAATAAATTAAAAAGAAGAAACTGATTTTTTATACCCACAAAACGAGAACTCTCTCCTGTTCTCTTCCTTATATGGAAGGTGCAGGAGAGAGTTTTCGTAATTTCTCTTTCAAGGCCGATGACTTCTTTGAAAGCTTTCCTTTCAGATACATCTCAATGACGAGCGATGCCATAGGTGCAGCCATTTCAGCTCCGAAGCCTCCATGCTCCACATACACGGAGACGGCTATCTTGGGATGCTCCATAGGGGCAAAGCCGATAAATGCCGAGTGGTCGGCTCCACTATTTTCCACCGTGCCAGTCTTTCCGCAAATCTTATACATAGGGGTATTAATGGCATAGGCAGTACCCGACTCCACCGCTTTTCTCATTCCGGCAATCACCGACTTGTAAGCCTCGGGCTTCACCATCGTCTTGCGCAAGGTCTTGAATCGCTGTGCCAGTGGCTTCGCATCGGTATCCTTATAAATGTGCGGCACAAAGTAAGAACCGCGATTGGCAATAGACGCAGCCAAGTTGCAGAGCTGTAGCGGCGTGATGGTGACGTCGCCCTGTCCCATTCCGGCCCACATGATCGTGTTTCCGTTCCAGCCCTCCTTGTAACGACGGTTCAGATAGGCCGAATTAGCAAGCAAGCCTCCCATCTCGCCAGGCAAGTCTATGACCAGCGGGCCTCCCAACCCCATACTGCGCATATAGTCGCGCCACGTATCAATGGCCTCCTCCTTACTGGCATACATGAAATCATCGTTAATCATCGATGCAAACGTAAAGAGAAACCACGTGTTGCAAGACTGAGCCAAAGCATCTTGTAAGTTCAGCGGAGACCGGTGCTGATGGCATCCCACGCGGATGTTACCTTCAGTGAAGCCGTTCTCACAAGGAACAGTAGTCGCATCGGTAACCACACCTTCAGAAAGCAACGTCAGTGCCTGTGCCGTCTTGAAGGTGGAGCCCGGTGCATAAGCCTTCGCTATTGCAAGACTCACATTGCTGCCCGACGGCGAATTGGTTGCCAGACAGAGTATCTCGCCCGTCTCTGGTTGAATGGCCACGATACTTCCCGTCTTGCCCTGTAATAATTGCTCGCCCAACTGTTGCAACAACGGGCGCACAGTCAAGGGGGCATCACTCGGCAGCCCCTGTGCATGAACAGCTCCCACTACTATTATATATAATAATGTAATAACATACTTCAGTCGTTTCATCATCGCTCACTATACAAAAACTTGTAAATATATTCAGAATTTGAATAGCAAATGTATTAAGTTTATTTGGATTACGCAAGCTATTCGTGAAGAATTTACACTTTTTCAACGTGCCTGTTAAAACTCCATAAACATGTTCAAAAATCTTTCACGTTTCGCAGAAAATACAAAGACAAATCGTAACTTTACACCGTGAATTAATATTTGCGTTATGATTACAGAAGGAAAATACAGACATACTTACACATCGACAGCATCGGACATCACGCCCCTATACAAGCTTACGCCAAATGCCCTGCTGATGTACTTTCAAGATAGTTTCGCACGCCTGATGACCATTCACGGCCTTGCGGCTTTCGACATTGTGAAGCAACGGCGAATGTGGGTCATTACAGAAGTTCAGATAGACGTTCAGCCCACGGTGACCTACTGGTCAGAAGACTTCACGGTGGAGCTCTGGGTGAGCGAGCTCACCTCGCTCCGCATCTATTGCGACTTCCGCATTGTGCGCAAGGACAACGAGAAGCTCATAGCCTCGGGCACGAGCCAATGGAACATCCTGAACCTCGACACCAAGCGACTGGAGCCGACCGACTTCCTTGCCGACAAGCTGACGGTGGTGCCTGAACTGATGACGGCAAGTCACAAGAAAGTGCGATTCCCCAAGCCGCAGTCAGTCGAAATGCAGATGGACCATCGTGCCACCCGTCTCGACCTTGACTTCAATTTCCACGTCAGCAACCGCAGCTATGTAAGTATTGCCCTGCTCACCATGCCCGATGAGGTACTGGCCTCGCAAATATTGTCATCGCTCACCGTACACTGGTTGCACGAGACCTATCTTGACGACACTCTCTCGTGCCGCATGTCGCGCACCGATGACGGCAGCTACCTGCACACGCTGACTAACTCTGAGGGCGTTGTGGTCTGCGAGCTCATGAGCAAATGGCAACCTCAGCCCCAAACAGCTGACGTCAGCGAAGTACTGAACAGAGATTTGTAAATTCACGACATTCCGGAACAAACCTAATGCTTCTGCACTCCTAAACTTATGACACAGCGGAACAAGGATGCCATAGCATGGCTACGCTTCCCACTCATTTTCTTCGTCATTCTGTTGCATGCCTACTCGGTGGTGCAGATTCCGGGCGAACATGCTGTCTTTTTCAAGACGGCTTATCCGCTGTCACTGTGGATTGGAGAGACGGGTGTGCCGGGGTTCTTTTTCATCTCGGGCTTCCTGTTCTTCCTAAGCAAGAAGACGTATGGCGATAAACTGCGAAGCCGGTTCCACACGCTGCTCGTACCTTATATTATATGGAACACGCTGCTGTTGGCGGCTTATGTAGCTGCCTACGCGCTGGGACATCCGCAGGACATCAACGGCAGAAACATGGCCGACTACGGATGGACGGACTACATCAGACTGTTCTGGGATCGCGGCTCGTTCGACAACGGCAACTTCGTGCCGTTGCTCTGCCCCTACTGGTACATCCGCAATCTGCTCCTGCTATCGGTCGTGTCGCCCTTGATCTTCGTACTGGTGCGCTATGTGCGCGAGCTGTTCCTGCTGGGGATGGCCGTGTGGTGGATGTTCACGCCTCACAATGCATTCATTCAGCAGAGCGTGTTCTTCTTCAGTCTCGGAGCCTATTTTTCCATCCACGAACGAGTGCCGCTGATCATGTTCAGCCAAAAGAAGAAACTGACAATCAGCTTGTGCATCGTGCTCGGTCTAGCCGACATCATCACGCACGTGGCCTTCCCCACCCCGTTCAACCTGCAGATACACCGCATGGCGCTCATTGCCAACATTCCGGCCTTGTTCCTGCTGGCAGACTATTGCGTGCGGCACGGCTTTCAGTCGCCGTTGCTCACAGGCGCAGCTTTCATCGTGTTCAGCATTCACTATCCGCTCATTGTGATGATGCGCAAGGGATGTGCCCACTACTTTGCACAGGCTAATGATGCTGTGCAGTTCGCGCTCTATCTGGGATGTGTCGTCGCCGTCACTGCCCTGAGCCTGCTCTTCTATCAGCTGCTACCCCATTCACTCAGAAATCTGCTGTCAGGCAATCGCTCATGAAAGGAAAAATCATTGCTGCTACAGTCATTGTATGCCTCTTGTTGGGCACTACTGCCATCATCTGGAAGGCATGGGGGTACTACGGACTGGCTTCGGAACGTGAAGCCTATGCCTGCAAGTGCCAACAGGACGACACACTGCGACTGGCCATCATCGGTGACAGCTGGGCGCATCTGCACCAACCTTATGACACGCTGCTGCAACAGGCCATCAGCTCGAAGACGGGCACCCCTGTTAAAGTGAGCTCCTACGGGTTGTGCGGACAGACGAGCAAGGAGGTATATCTAAGTATGTTCAACGACCGGGGGCTACGCCGCCAGCTGAGCGAAGGAGCCGATTACTGTTTCATTTCAGTAGGCATCAACGACACCTACAAGAAGATAGGAGCCGACTACTTTGCCCACCACACGTGCTTGATTCTGCGGTTCATGCTACAGAACGGCATCACTCCCATTCTGCTGGAGATTCCCGACTACGACATTGCCTATACTTATGAGCACCAGACGGTCAGGAAGAAGCTGCTCCGCCAGCTGTCAATGGGCATCACGCACAGCACGCTCGACTGTCGCGAAGACTATCGGCAGGCGCTCCGAACGGCAATGGAGGAAGAACGACTGGCGAGTAGCATCGTCATCATCGCCAACCAGCACTGGGACGCGAGTCTGTACGCCGCTGACAGGATGCACCTCAACAAGAGAGGCTATCAGGTGCTGGACTCACTGATTGTGAAACATCTGCTGCTGCGCATGAATACATAAGAAAAGCGCTGTTTCCTTTTGCGCTTCTCCCGTTTTTTCGTACTTTTGCAAAAGAATAACCAAACGACATAACACTATGACAAAAAGAGAGTGGCAAGAAATCACGAAATATGAAGAGATTCTTTTCGAGAAGTATCATGGTATTGCAAAAATCACAATCAACCGACCGCAATACCGCAACGCCTTTACGCCAAAGACGACACTGGAACTGAGCCAGGCATTTGCACAGTGCCGTGAGATGCAGGACATCAGAGTGGTCATTCTCACGGGAGCCAACTCGCCTGTGCCAGAGGGCAAGCGACTGGAGGACGTGAAGCATGCTTTCTGCTCGGGCGGCGACATGCACGTGAAGGGGCGCGGCGGCTACGTTGACGGCGAGGGTGTGCCCCGTCTGAGTGTGCTCGACGTGCAGATGCAGATTCGTCGTCTGCCCAAACCCGTGATTGCAATGGTGAACGGCTATGCCATCGGAGGCGGTCACGTGCTGCACTTGGTGTGCGACCTGACCATCGCTTCGGAGAACGCCATTTTCGGACAGACGGGGCCGAAAGTGGGCTCGTTTGATGCAGGCTTCGGCAGCAGCTATCTGGCACGCATCGTGGGACAGAAGAAGGCACGCGAGATTTGGTTCCTATGCCGACAGTACTCCGCACAGGAGGCTGAGCAGATGGGCATGGTGAACAAGGTGGTGCCACTGGCAAGATTAGAAGACGAGTGTGTGGAATGGGCAGAGACGATGATGGAACGCTCGCCACTGGCCCTGCGCATGATCAAGGCCGGACTGAATGCCGAACTCGACGGACAGGCCGGCATACAGCAACTGGCAGGCGATGCCACGATGCTCTACTACTTCTTAGACGAGGCGCAAGAGGGCGGCAAGGCTTTCCTCGAAAAGCGCAAGCCCAACTTCGACCAATACCCGAAGATTCCTTAATATGCATCGCGTAAACGTCCGATGCGTTTAACGAGCCGTTAGATGCGTTTAACAAGCCGTTAGATGCGTTTAACGAATCGTCCGATGCATCTTACACATCTATAGGGGAAATATTAATCTCTGTTAATCCCGTTGCACTCTGACAAAAAATCACTATCTTTGCAGAAGATTCTATTAAAAACCAAAAACATAAAATGAAACAAACGATTCTTGTTACGGGTGGCACCGGATTTATCGGAAGCCACACCACTGTAGAGCTACAGGAAGCAGGCTACGAGGTAGTTATCATCGACAACCTGTCGAATTCAAATGCTAACGTCGTTGACGGCATCGAGAAGATTACGGGCGTGCGCCCTGCCTTCGAGAAGGTGGACTGCTGCGACATGGAGGCACTGGAAGGTGTGTTCAAGAAATACCCGAAGATTGAGGGCATCATTCACTTCGCTGCTTCAAAGGCTGTAGGCGAGAGTGTAGAGAAGCCCCTGCTCTACTATCGTAACAACCTCACTTCGCTCATCAATCTGTTGGAACTGATGCCGAAGTATAACGTGAAGGGCATCATCTTCTCGTCGAGCTGCACCGTCTATGGCCAGCCCTCAGAGGAGAATCTGCCTGTGACGGAAAATGCTCCCATCCAGAAAGCGCTGTCGCCCTATGGCAACACTAAGCAGATTAACGAGGAAATCATTCAGGACTATATCCACAGCGGTGCTCCCATCAAGAGCATCATCCTGCGCTACTTCAACCCCATCGGCGCACATCCCACGGCACTCATCGGCGAACTGCCCAACGGCGTGCCTATGAACCTTATCCCCTTCGTCACCCAGACTGCCATCGGCATTCGCCAGCAGCTGAAGATTTTCGGCAATGACTACGGCACCCCCGACGGCACATGCATACGCGATTATATATATGTGGTGGATCTGGCCAAGGCTCACGTGAAGGCTATGGAGCGCGTACTCGACAAGCCCGAAACCGATGCTGTAGAAGTGTTCAACATCGGAACAGGAAAAGGACTTTCAACACTGGAAGTGGTTGAAGGCTTCGAGAAAGCTACGGGCGTGAAAGTGAACTGGACCTACGCACCACGTCGCGAAGGCGACATTGAGAAGGTGTGGGGCAATGTGGATAAAGCCAACAAGGTGCTCGGCTGGAAAGCCGACACGCCCACCGAGGAAGTTCTGAAGTCGGCCTGGCGCTGGCAGGTAAAGCTGCGCGAGGACGGCATTCAATAAAGAGGTACAGCCTGAAAAGACTGTATATTTAATTTTGTGTTTGTGTTGTTTCAGCGTCCGATGTGAATCGGGCGCTGATTTTTTTGCCCTATTTCAAGAAAAGCATAACGATGCTCTAAGTTTTTTAGCAAAACAGTCGGCTGTCTCAAAAAGTTTGATTAACTTTGCAACGCAAACAATCACTGCAAGATGAAACTCATCATCATGACCAAATCCACGTTTTTCGTGGAAGAAGACAAGATTCTGACCACCCTCTTCGAAGAAGGGATGGAGAATCTGCACCTATATAAGCCGGGGGCTGAACCCATCTATTCAGAACGGCTACTCTCCTTACTCTCTGAAGAATATTATAAGCATATCACCGTACACGACCATTTCTACCTGCGCGATGAATACAAATTGCGCGGCATACACCTGAATAATGCCAACGACCCACTGCCCAACGGATATCGGGGCGACGTGAGCCGCACCTGCCACTCCATTGACGAGCTGTATCAGGCCAAGCGGCAATCAAGATATGTGTTTCTGAAGACTATCTTCGACAGCCAAAGCAATCCCGAGGACAAACAGACGTTCACGCTGGAACAGCTGAAAGAGGGAGCTCGCCGAGGACTGATAGACAAGAAGGTCTATGCGATGGGAGGCATCAACTTGGATAACATCCGGCTCTGTCGTGACTTAGGATTCGGGGGCGTAGTAGTGTGCGGCGACCTGTGGAATCGATTCAACATTCACCACGAGGCCGACTATAAAGACCTGATTGTTCATTTCCAGAAACTGAGCAAAGCTGTCGATTAAAGACAAAAAAAAGAAAAAAATCATTCGTATAACAAAAAAATAGTGATGAGTACACAAAACTCTTACATGATTTTCTCTGGCACAGCCACGAGATACCTGGCAGAAAGAATCTGCCAAAGCATGGGTTGTCCGCTTGGCAAAATGCTGATGACGAAATTCTCTGACGGAGAGTTTGCCGTGAGCTATGAAGAGTCTATTCGCGGACGCGACATCTTCCTCGTGCAGAGCACCTTTCCTAACAGCGACAACCTGATGGAACTGCTGCTCATGATTGATGCAGCCAAACGTGCATCGGCCCGCACCATCAATGCCGTGATTCCCTACTTCGGATGGGCTCGACAGGACAGGAAAGACAAGCCCCGCGTGAGCATCGGTGCCAAGCTCGTAGCCGATCTGCTGAGCGTAGCGGGCGTGAACCGCGTAATCACGATGGACTTGCATGCCGATCAGATTCAGGGATTCTTCAATGTACCCGTCGATCATCTCTATGCCTCAGGTGTTATCCTGCCCTATCTACAGAGCCTGAAGCTCGACAATCTGGTGATTGCATCGCCCGACGTAGGCGGTTCGAAGCGTGCCAACACCTATGCCAAGTATCTGGGTTGTCCGCTCGTGCTATGCAACAAGACACGTGCCCGTGCCAACGTGGTGGCATCGATGCAGATTATCGGTGAGGTGGAAGGAAAGAACGTGGTGATCATCGACGACATGGTGGACACAGCCGGCACCATCACCAAGGCTGCCGACCTGATGATGGCTTCGGGCGCAAAGAGCGTTCGCGCCTGCGCTTCTCACTGTGTGATGAGCGGTCCGGCCAGCGACCGCGTGCAGGAATCGGCCCTCGAAGAGATTGTGTTCACTGATTCTATTCCCTACACCCAACGATGCGCCAAAGTGAAGCAGCTCTCTGTGGCCGACATGTTTGCAGAGACCATTCGCCGCGTCATCGAGAACGAGAGCATCAGCGACCAATACATCGTGTAAGCAAAGCCAAACACTACACTTTACTTAATCATGATTCGTTATGAAGACAAGACACATGATAGCCATTGCGGCCACAGCCATTGCCTTCACCGCCTGTCAGCAAAACAGCTATAAGATTACGGGAACGGTGGAAGGACTTGATGAAGGCGACACGCTTTTCATCACAAGCGACCTGAACACAGGCATCCCGTCGGACACCATTATCATAAAGGATGGAGGGTTCACCAAAAAAGGAACTGCTGATTCGGCTTCGCTCACACTCATCTATGCTCCGAACAATCCTGAGACCAGTGCCATGTTCTTTACCGAACCCGGCAACATCACGATTCATCTGGGCGAGTCGGCCACAGTCACAGCCATTGGCGGCACTAAAGCCAACGAAGGCTTGAATGAGCTGAACACGCTGGCCAGAGAATATGGCAATAAGATGCAGGAATTGGCCGCCAACTATTTTGACCCTTCCATCAGCGAAGAGAGCAAACTGGAGACCATGAAGCAGGAAAGTGACTTGCAGGAAGAACTGAACAGCAAGGTTGCCGCTCTGGCTGAGAAGAACATCGACAATGAACTGGGCTACTTCATCGTGACCGGCATAAGCGACGATAACATCTTCACACCAGAGAAACGTCGCGAACTGATTGAGAAGATGCCAGCCAACTATCGTGAGCGCCAAGCCGTAAAGAACATACTGAAGATGATGGAAACCATTGCGCAAATTGCTGAAGGCCAAACGATTCCAGACTTCACGATGCCCACACCGGAGAATAGCGATCTCAGCGTGATGAGCGAAGTGAAAAGAAATAAGCTGACGATTCTTGATTTCTGGGCTTCATGGTGCGGTCCCTGCCGCAACGAAATGCCATTCATGGTGGAACTCTACAAGAAGTATCACGAAAAAGGACTGGGCATCGTCGGCATTTCCCTCGACGAATCAAAAGAGTCTTGGGTGAATGCGATTAAAGAGCTGGGCATTCTCTGGCCGCAAATGAGCGATCTGGGAGGCTGGCAATCAGAAGGCGCCCGTTTGTTCCAAGTGAACTCAATTCCCTTCATCGTGGTGGTTGACCAGCAAGGAAAGATCCTGAAAAAAGGACTGCGCGGCAACGACCTCGAAGAATTTATTGAGGAACAGCTGTAACATAAAAAGAGCCCGACTTCTTGTTATTGAGAAGTCGGGCTCTTTTTATGTATTCTATTTCATCAGGAAGCTTCACACAGGATGATTGTCCTTTGGGAAGACAACGGTGGGCTTAAAGTTCTTAGCCTCATTGAAATCCATGAGGGCATAGGAGATGATAATAATCGTGTCACCCACTTGCACTTTACGGGCAGCTGCTCCATTCAGGCACACACAGCCCGAACCGCGCTCTCCCTTGATGATATAAGTCTCAAAACGCTCTCCGTTGTTATTGTCAACAATCTGCACCTTCTCACCGGCAATCATGTTGGCCGCGTCCATCAAATCCTCATCAATCGTAATACTGCCCATGTAGTTCAGGTTGGCCTCAGTCACCTGTACGCAATGCAGCTTTGACTTCAATACTTCAATCATCATACGGTTTCTTCCTTGTATTTGATATGGTCAATAAGACGAATAGGTGTCTTTCCACAATACACAGTGATGCACCCCACTACGTAAGACGAATCATTCCACTCTGCCACGTCTTGCAACGTGTTTCCATCAACAATGGCGAAATATTCCACTTTGAGTCCCTCTACTGCATTGATTGAATCGACCACGAACTGATGGGTCTCTTTCAGCGAATGCTTCTTGGCATATTCAGTACTTTCCTTGAGCACCTTATAGATATGGGGAGCAATAGCACGTTCATCCTTTGAAAGCAGGGTGTTGCGGCTGGAACGGGCCAACCCGTCGGCATCACGAATGATCGGACACTCCACAATCTGCACAGGCAACTGCAAGTGGCGCACCATAGCCTTGATGACAGCTATTTGTTGCCAGTCCTTCTCACCGAAATAAGATTTGTCAGGACGGACAATATAAAAAAGGCGACTCACCACCTGACACACTCCATTGAAGTGGCCTGGACGATGGGCACCTTCCATCACAGTCGAAACTGGGGGATATTCAAAATGGCGATTATCGGGCGTAGGATACATTTCTTCTACCTCAGGAGCAAACACGTAATCAGCCTTACAAGCCTCCAGCAACTTGCAGTCAGCATCTAAATCGCGCGGATAGTTTTTTAAGTCGTTCTTATCGTTGAACTGATTGGGATTGACAAACACCGAAACAACGGTGACATCATTCTCCTCAACACTACGCCTCACTAACGAAGCGTGACCCTCATGCAATGCTCCCATCGTGGGAACAAATCCTATTTTCTTTCCAGCCTTCCGATCCTCGAACAATGCGTTTTGGAGGTCAACAATCTTATAAAATACTTTCATTACTTTCTCTTTTTTCAAATTGCCTCTTTTTGCTAAGGCGCTGCAAAATAACAACATTTTTATCAAATATGGAAAAAAAAAACTAAAAATAAGCCTATAAAATGTCACTTTTCCCTAAAAACAGCCCTATTCTTCGCTTTTACAGAGATTTTTTCTTACCTTTGCATGGGTAAAAGAAAAAGAAATGGCTAAAAAGAAAATTCTGTTCATTAATCAAGAAATTGCTCCTTATGTACCTGACAGTAACATGTCACTTATGGGGCAAGCACTGCCACAAGTTATGCAGGAGAGAGGTCACGAAATCCGTACCTTCATGCCAAAATGGGGCAACATTAACGAACGAAGAGGACAACTGCATGAAGTGCAGCGCCTTTCAGGAATGAATCTCATCATCAACGATACCGACCATCCCTTGATTATCAAGGTGGCCAGCATCCAGTCGGCACGCATCCAAATTTATTTCATTGACAATGATGACTATTTCAGCAAGCGCCAGATGGCGAGCGATGAGACCGGTGAGGACTATCCTGATAATGGCGAACGAGCTATTTTCTTTGCCCGTGGCGTGCTGGAGACGGTGAAGAAGCTGCGCTGGGTTCCCGACATCATTCACTGTCAGGGATGGATGAGCGCAGTTGTTCCTCTCTACATTAAGACAGCCTATCATGACGAGCCTTCTTTTGCCAACACAAAAGTGGTGACTTCCCTTTTCACAAAATCGCTGAAGAAAGACTTGGGACCGAACTTCAAGAACTGTCTGGAGTTCCGCGACACTAAAGCCGACCTGTTAGCAACCTACAATGACAACTTCGATTTCGAAGAACTGGGCAAGCTGGCCATCGACTATAGTGACGGTATCATTAAGGCCGACAAGTCCGTCAACAAGAGTTTGCTGAAACACGCCACATCAAAGAAAATTCCCATTCTCGACTATCACGAAGACTTTGCCGATGCTTACGAGGCATTCTATGATCAAATCTGTCCGGATGAAGAATAAACACTTTCAAGTTTTTAAGGATAATTCAAGAAAAATGAGTTATATAAAGTACATGGCTGGGGTCGTATTTGCGGCAATAGCCATTTCTTCTTGTGATGAAGACCCTATGTCTGTAGGTAGAACGCTCACAAACGAGAGCGACACCTTGAACCTCAATAAGAGCACTTACTTTGCTACCAGCCAAACCGTATTAGCCACTTCTGTGCTCACCGACCCTCAAGACTTTTTCTTCGGACGAGTGAACGACCCACAGACCAATACCATCGTGACCAGTGACTTCACTTCGCAGTTCTATGTGCTACCAAGTCTGAATATTTCGCCAGAAAGTGACTTTGTGCACAAGGAAGACGGCAAAATCATTGCCGACTCATGCGACATCATCATCTATACGAAGGCTCCTGCCAACACGTTAGACAATCTGACTGCCATGCAAATGCGAATCCGTGAGTTGCAGTCCCCTATCCCATCTAAACGATACTATTCAGACTTTGATCCTGAGAGCTATGTGAGAAAGGATAATAATGCCATCGACTTCACGCATACATTCACTTACACCAACCTGCGTGATGCCGAAGACGATCGTTCAAAGTCGGACTATCTCAACAATATTCGTATTGTGCTGAACAAGCCTTACACAGGAAGAGATGGCGTAACTTACAAGAACTACGGAACCTATATCCTGCGTCAGTATATGGAGCACAAGGAGCGTTTCCGCAATTCGAGCGTATTTGCCCGAGACGTATGCCCGGGATTCCTATTCGAAATCACAGACGGACTTGGCTTCTATGCTGCTATGAGCAACATAGGCTTGCGTGTGTTCTACACACTGAAGCACGATAAAGAATTCCAAACTTCGGAAGTGTTTGCCGGTACTGAGGAGGTGGTGCAGACTGTTAGAGTGACAAACGACAAGACAGCCCTCGCCAAGCTGGCTGCTGAGACTGATCATACGTATCTGAAGACCCCTGCCGGCCTGTTCACTGAGGTAACACTGCCAGTAGAGAACATCTGGAAAGGCCATGATAAAGACTCATTGCTTGCTGCCAAGATTGTCTTTCAGCGCTTGAACAACACCAACGTGAGCGAACGTGACCTTGGTACACCAACCGCTCTGCTGATGGTAATGAAGGATAGTCTGAACGCCTTTTTCGAACGACGCATGGTGCCCAACAGCCAGACTTCCTTCTACACTTCCTTCACCTCAACAAGCAATATTTACAATTTTGTCAACATATCCACCCTCATCCGGAAGATGTGGGCCAATCGCAATGAAGCCATCAAAAAGATTCAGGCCGAACACAAAGACTGGACTTTAGAGCAGGCTACCAACGAATGGACCAATCAGAAAGATGCAAATGGCAATCTGGTGAATCAGAACTGGAACAAAGTGTTGCTGGTGCCTATCAGCTATGAGATGAGTTCGACAAGCACTACGCCAACCCGAGTTGGCCACGACATGTCACTCACCAGCACACGTCTGGTGGGCGGAAAGAATCACCCGATTTCCATTGAAGTAGTCTATGGACGATTCACCCAATAAGGACTATGGACGATTCACCCAATAAGAACAATGGACGATTCACCCAATAAGAACAATGGCTGACGGATATTTAGAGAAACGCCAACAGGACTATGAGGCACGAAAGGCCGAATATCTGCGGAAGAAAAAGCACTTGCCAAAAGTGAGCAGAAAAATAGAGCGCCCCGAAGACGAAGCGCTATAGTCTTTCTACAAATCAAGGATATACAAAAGGAGCTTCAACGAATGTTGTGGCTCCTTTTTCTTATATTTTTCTACAAATCAAGAATATCAGAAGGAGCTTCAACAAATGTTGTGGCTCCTTTTTCTGTCAGGAAATCTCGGTCGCGGAAGCCCCAAAGCACACTGATGCAAGGAAGCCCAGAGTTGCGTGCCGTTGCGATGTCCACATCACTGTCGCCCACATAGACGGCATTTTCTTTCGTGACACCTAATTGGCGCAGCGCCTCTATCACGGTGTCGGGTGCAGGCTTTTTCTTAATGCCTTCCGCCTCATGTTCACCAATGGCCACCTCAATGGTGTCTGGAAAGAAATGGCGGCACAATTCCTGCGTAGCGGCATAAAACTTGTTACTGACCACAGCCAGTCGTTTGCCACGTGCTTTCAGTTCTGCCAGCAACTCAGGAATACCATCGTATGGATGCGTCGTGTCAAGCGAATGCGCCATGTAGTGTTCACGAAAAGTTTGGAAAGCAGCTTCGAACTGCGGATTCTGCTCACCATCAGGAATGGCACGTATCATCAGTAGTCGCACCCCATTGCCCACAAATCGCCGCACATCGTCAAGACTGTGTTCAGGCATGTGATGAGTGCGCAAGGCATAGTTTACCGATGCAGCCAAATCGGCCAGTGTGTCGAGTAGCGTACCGTCTAAGTCAAAGATATAAGTCTGTGCCATCATCGCTTACTACGGGTCACCATTGTTTTCACCTTTTTATTAAACCGCTCGGCAGCCATCAGTTGCTCGATAGTGAGGTGCATGCGATACTTCCACTGGTTGGCAGAACTCGGCACGTTGATACGTTCCTCACGCGGATGCTTGTTCCATAGTTCGCTATCCATCGCCAACCAGTCTTGCAGAGCAAGAATGCAGAGCATGGATGGCGAATAGAGATGTCGGGCAATGATTTCTTCGGCCAGATGTGCAGGCAGATGTTGCGGCGCACGTCCCTGCTTCTGCAGCATTGTGGCATAGAACCGCTGTGCGCGCTCCGAATTCTCCTCCCACCATAGTCGCAGCGGCGCAATGTCGTGTGTAGAGATGGTGGCCACGCTCCTCACCGGGTTGCCATCCAGATGCGTAAACTCTATGCCCTTTTGCTTTGGCATCTGCTGAATCTCAAGTGTCAGGATGCGTAGTGCGTTCAGCACCGGCTCCACGCAATCCGGCATCAGTCCCAAGTCCTCAGCACAGACGAGCATGTGGGTATCACTCAGGATCTTGCTCAGATTGTGATAGCCCGTATTGCCCCAGAACATAGAGTGCCGCTGAAAGAAGTAATTATTGTATAACCGCATGTAGGCATCGCGCTCGTCGGCTGTGAGCGCCTTGAACACCGGCTCGTCGCAGGCCATGATGCGCGGATGATACATCTCCTGCTGGTACGGGTCTTCCACGAAGAGCACATTAGCCACCAACCGCATCAGTCCGTCGCGAATCCACAGGCTGTTCTCATCGTCCTTTTCCCTAAACAGCTTGTCCACCTTACGCTGAGTGTCAACCTCTTCCTTCAGTTCGTAGAGCCCGTATGGTTTCTTCGTAAGGAAGTTGTCTTTCACATACTTCGCATGAATGCCGAAGAAACGTTCTATCGTGCGCTCATTGATGAACGGACGGGTGAGGAAATCCTTACGGAACGGCAATCCGAAATACTCTATATCCCCTTCCGTGAGAGGCATCGATGGCGAGAAATGCCCCATCGTGCCATATAGCTGTTCCTTGGGTATTTCCCAAAAACGGAAATAGCCCAGCACATGATCAATACGGATGGCATCAAAATACTGCTCCTCATGTTTCAGTCTGCGGTGGAAGAAGTCGCCCACCATGTCCCACCGATAAGTAGGCGAGCCCCAGTTCTGCCCTTTCACTGAGAAGAAGTCGGGCGGTGCCCCCATCTGCATGTCCATATTGAAATATTCAGGATGCTCCATCGTGTCGGCACTCTTACGATTCAGTCCGATGGGCTGATCACCTTTAAGGAACACGCCCTTCGAGCGTGCATAGTCGGCAGCAGCCTTCAGCTGCAAGTGCAAGTGATACTGCACGAAAGCCACTTCGTCGCTATCTTCGTCAGCCTTCCATTCCAGATAAGGCATCAGCCATTCTTTGTTCTCCTCTCTCCACGACTTAAAGTCAGCCGAGTTGAGTGTTTGACTTCCCTTTTCCTGAAATATCTGATGAACGTATTCAGACTTCACCTTCTCCACAGCCACATAGTCGCTATACGACAGGGCGTTCAGTTCACGCTGCTGTCTGCGATAGGCCGTCATCTGCTGTTTGTTCTTCAATGTTCCGAGCTGCTCCAAGTCAATGTATTGCGGATGCAAGGCAAAGGCCGACACGATGTTGTAGGGACAGGAGTCGCCCCACTGATGATAGATGGTAGTGTCGTTCACGGGCAGCACCTGAATGGCTTTCATGCCCGTGAGGACGGCCCAGTCCACCAACCGGCGGAGATCGCCGAAGTCGCCCACGCCGCAAGAGTGCTCACTGCGCAAGGCAAAGACAGGCACACACACACCGGCCACTCGCCAGGGCTTCTCGGCCCATCGCAACGGTTCGCCATTGAGCACCATCACCTCGCCGTCGGCCAGCTCGTCGGTCGCCATCCGATTGTCGCCCTCCTCCCAAGCCTGCAGCTCGTGCGTCTTGCGATTGATGATTACATATTTATATTCCAGTGGCATGCTTATCCAATCTACATTGAGCGTGGCCATCCAGTCATTCCGTCCCGTGTTCTCCATAGGCAGATAGCGGGCGGGATTCCATGACCCCAATGCCGGATGACTGCCCACGATGGCCACCATCTGCTCGTCGGTCAGCTGTGGAGCCGACACGCGGAACAGCAGTGTCTTGCGAAACAGCGGCAGTTTCTTCGCCCCTTTCTTGTCACCCTGCTGTTCACCGCCTTTGCCGTCGATGCTTTGAAAGTTCGTCGTCACCTGATAAGCTGCTGAATACAGATGAGTGTTCAGGGGCATGTCGTGCCACTGATCGTTGAAGATGAAAGTCTTTGTAGAGTCGAAGGCATAGTCTCTGTGCATCATGGTCCATTCGCGCCGCAGCTCTTTACCATCGGCATCGGCTACTATATAATAATATGTGAAAGACATGATGGGGCTTCGGCGCGATTCCAGCACTACGGTTTCACCCGTCCACTGATCGCCATTCTGTGTGGTCATAGGCAGTTGCACGTGTCGCTCCACCCCATCAGCAGCACAGTAACTCACGCACACCACCATTTGCTGGCCCCATTCAGTCCTGTAATGTATAGAAAATCTGAGTTTCATTTTTTCGGTTAATTCGTATTTATAAACGCAAAATTACGAAAATCTGCGCAAATCGCAACTGCTGTGTCCGCTAAAAAAATGTAATTAGCGTTATTGTTATTTTCCATTGACGTGTGTTTCGTCCCTTTTTGCTTAATTTTGCACCCACTTATTCATGACCGTCAAACGATGAGAGCCCTACTATTCACCATCTTGTTCCTTCTGCCCTATTCCGGCCTCCAAGCACAGTCCCCGCAACAATGGCGCGACTCGCTGTCTATACTCAACAAGCAGATCAGACGCTTCCCCAAGTCCACCGACCTCCGGCTGAAGAAAGCCGCCATCAACATAGAGCTCAACCAGTGGGACTATGCCATCGAGGAATACGGCAACGTGCTAAGCATTGACCCGAAGAACCTCGCTGCCCTCTACTATCGCGCCTACGCCCACACCCAGCTGAAGCACTACGACCAGGCCAAGTACGACTACGAGACTTTTCTCTCCATCGTGCCTCGCAACTTCGACGCACAGTTAGGGCTGGCGATGGTCAAGCGCAGGATGGGCCGCAAGACCGATGCCCTTGAAGAGATGAACCGCCTTGTGCAGATGTATCCCGATTCTGCCCTAGCCTATGTGGCGCGCGCTGGCTACGAGGCCGAGCTCGGACAATACGAAGTATCGCTCTACGACTGGGACGAGGCCATCAAGCGCAGTCCCCTCAATGCCGACTTCGTCGTGTCAAAAGTCGAAGTGCTCCTCTCCCAGAAGCGCAACGTCGAAGCCCGTGAGGAACTGAACAAAGCCATCAAGCGAGGCATTCCCCGTTCGGCCCTCAATCACTGGATGGCCCGATAAAAATGAGTCCTTATTTAGGCAATTATCTTCGTCAAAACTCGCAAAAAATTCACCAACTCCTAACTTGGTCTGAAATTTGCGAGTTTTGACCATTTTGCAATCATTTGATATTCAATGAGTTAGAAAATCACTTTTCTGAAAAGCCTTTTGCAGCAAGGGTTTTCAGCGATTTAGGAAGTTTCACGTCACCTCTGCGAACAGATCATCACACCATTTAGGTTAGATCGCAATCCGAACTAACCTAAATCATCGCATGAAATTTTCAAAATCGTGTCGTAAAATTGGCAAAAACCCATCGTGAATCATCTGAAAAGCTGCTTTCATACAGCTGAGAAAAAGCGAAAATAGAGCAAATCAGTTGCAAAGAGATGTTAAGAATATTCCCATTCAGACATTCCATCCGAGAAATAGAACAGCGGTCTTTTTACCTCAACAAGTCAAAATGCCTCATATTTTCTCTATTTTCGCTTTTTCATTTGTCTTGAAAATCGAAAAAAAACGCCCCCATATTGCGACAATCTACACAAGGGCAATCAAGCCACCGGATGGGACACTTCTGCCTCTATCATGTTCAGCATCTTGATGGTCGCCTTAATGGCAGCCTCGGTCTGGTCGGCATCCAGTCCGCGAGTGCGCATCAGTCGCCCATCGTCCTTTCGCCAGGTGATGACCGTCTGCACCAAGGCATCGGTACGACCACCGGGAGGAATGGTCACGGCATAGTTTTCCAATAGCGGGAAAGTGCGGTCGAGATATTCCTTGTAAATCTTGCGCACAGCCTTCACGAAAGCATCGTACTGGCCGTCGCCCGACGAGTGGCCCTCATACTGCATGCCGTTGACCTCTACCTTCACGTTAGCCAAAGGCTTCAGGCCGTAAGCCAGCGACACCTGATAGCCCACAAGCTTCACCCTGTCCTCAGCCACGTCGTGCTTCAACACATCGCTCACGATGAAAGGCAAGTCGTCTTGTGTGACCACTTCCTTGCGGTCGCCCAGTTCGGTGATTCGCTTTGTGACGCGCTGCGTCTGTTCTGGCGTGAGTTCCAAGCCCAGCTCCTTCAGGTTGCGGGCTATATTGGCTCGTCCGCTGGTCTTCCCCATTGCATACTCTCGCTTACGACCGAACCGTTCAGGCACCAAGGCGTTGTGGTAGAGCCCACCCTTGTTGTCGCCATCGGCATGCACGCCGGCCACCTGTGTGAACACATTGTCTCCAATGATGGGCTGATTGGGCGCAATGGCTATGCCGCTGTAGCTTTCCACCAGACGGCTGATGTCGTTGAGCCGTTCTTCGTTGATGTTAGTCTTGGCATGAAAATGATCCTTCAGAATGACCTGTACGCTGGAGAGAGGCGCATTGCCGCACCGCTCCCCCAGCCCATTCACCGTGACGTGCAGTCCGCGCACACCGCAGAGCGCTGCTGCCAGCGAGTTCGAGACGGCCAGGTCGTAGTCGTTGTGGGCATGAAAATCGAAGTGAGCATCGGGATAGCGGCGGTTCATCTTACGGAAAAACTCAATGACCTGCAGCGGATTCATGATGCCGAGCGTATCAGGCAGCATGAAGCGGCGCACAGGGGTGTCGATGAGTGCGTCCATCAGCTGATATACATATTCGGGCGAGTCCTTCATGCCGCCCGACCAGTCTTCCAGATACAGATTGACCTTAATGCCTTTGCTATGGGCATAGGCCACTTCCTCCCGAATGTCGCTGATGTGCTCCTCGGGAGTCTTCCGCAACTGCTCACGACAGTGCTTGAGCGACCCCTTTGCCAGCAGGTTGAGCGTTTTGCAACCGGCACTCTCCACCCAGTCCACCGACACATGTCCGTCAACGAAGCCCAGCACTTCCACGCTGTCCAGACGGTCTATCTGACGGGCATAGCGACATATCATCTTCACAGCCTCTTTCTCGCCTTCGCTCACCCGTGCCGAGCCCACCTCAATGCGATCCACATTCAGGTCGCGCAACAGCATACGGGCTATCATGAGCTTCTCGTGAGGCAGAAAGCTCACCCCGCTCGTCTGCTCGCCGTCGCGCAGCGTAGAGTCCATGATTTCAATAAAGGGTTGGAACCCGTGCACGTCCTCCATCTGTTTCATAGCCATTATTGATTGTTTTTGCGCTCCCACGCCTCTGTCTTGCTCTGGTTCTCCACGAGGAAGTCTATGTCGTCGAGCCCATTCATCAGGCAGTGCTTCTTATAGCCGTTGATTTCGAAATGCTCTTGCCGACCTGTAGCCTTATTGGTCACGGTCTGTTGTGGCAGGTCAACCTCCACCTCGGTCTTCGGGTCATTCTTAATGCTCTCGAAGAGTTCAGCCAGGAACGACTCGCTCACCACCACTGGCAGCACGAAGTTGTTCAGTTCGTTGTTCTTGTGAATATCGGCAAAGAACGAGCTGATGACCACGCGGAAGCCATAGCCGGCAATCGCCCATGCCGCATGCTCCCGACTGGAGCCTGAGCCAAAGTTCTTACCAGCCACGAGGATGCAGCCGCCATAAGTGGGATCGTTGAGCACAAAGTCCTTCACAGGCTGTCCGTCTTTGTCGTAGCGCCAGTCGCGGAACAGGTTCTCACCAAAGCCTTCCTTGTCGGTTGCCTTCAGGAAGCGTGCAGGGATGATTTGGTCTGTATCTACGTTCTCTAAAGGAAGAGGAACGCAAGTAGATGTGATGATATCAAATTTCTGTTTCATAATTTATAAAAGGGAACGTGGATCGGTGATAACGCCAGTTACGGCAGCTGCGGCTGCCACAAGGGGTGAGGCCAGGATGGTGCGTGCCCCGGGGCCCTGACGTCCTTCAAAATTGCGATTACTGGTTGATACACAAAGCTTGCCCGAAGGCACCTTGTCGTCGTTCATAGCCAGACAAGCCGAGCAGCCAGGCTGACGAATCTGGAAGCCAGCCTCAGCCAGCACCTTGTCGAGCCCTTCCTCGCGAATCTGACGGTCAACCGCCCAAGAGCCAGGCACCAGCCAAGCCACCACGTTGGGTGCTTTCTTCCGTCCTTTCACTATAGAGGCAAAGGCGCGGAAGTCTTCAATGCGCCCATTGGTGCAGGCTCCGAGGAAGACGTAATCGACGGTCTTACCCAAGAGCTTTTCGCCAGGTTTGAAGCCCATGTAGGCGAGTGACTTCATAAAGCCTGCCGACTCTTTTTCAGAGACAGCCGAAGGTATGCATTCAGCAATACCAATACCCATGCCGGGATTAGTTCCATAAGTGATTCGCGGTTCAATATCTTTCGCGCTGAATGTCAGTTCTTTATCAAACACTGCATCAGCATCACTCCGAAGCGTTTTCCAATAGGCTACGGCACGATTCCATTCATCGCCCTTGGGGGCAAATTCGCGCCCTTTCAGATAGGCAAACGTGGTCTCGTCGGGAGCGATGAATCCGCCTCGCGCTCCCATCTCAATAGAGAGGTTGCAAAGCGTGAGCCTGCCCTCCATCGACAGGTTCCGAACCACCTCGCCGGCATACTCTACAAAGTAGCCCGTGGCGCCGCTGGTGGTGAGCTGCGACATGAGGTAGAGGGCTACATCCTTTGCCGTCACGCCACGCTCCAACTCGCCATTGATGGTGATGCGCATAGAGCGCGGCTTTTGTTGCAAGATGCACTGCGAGGCCATCACCATCTCCACCTCAGAGGTTCCGATGCCGAAAGCCACAGCTCCCACAGCTCCATGCGTGCTGGTGTGAGAGTCGCCGCAAACGATGGTCATGCCTGGCAGCGAGAGTCCCTTCTCAGGGCCCACCACGTGTATGATGCCATTATCGGGCGACATCATGCCATAGTGCCTGAGCCCGAACTCACGGGCGTTCCGCTCCAGTGCATCTACCTGCTTCTTCGACACGGGATCACTGATGGGCTTGTCCTGATCGTGCGTAGGGGTGTTATGGTCAGGCATGCAGACGATGTGGTCAGGACGGAAGCACTTCAGGCCACGCGCCCTCATGCCGTCGAATGCCTGCGGAGAGGTCACTTCGTGGCAATAGAGACGATCAATATAAAGCTGAGTGGGACCGTCGGGTACCTGTTGCACGACGTGCCGATCCCAGATTTTATCAAATAATGTATTCATCGCTTAAACTTATTTATACAGTCAATATATGCTTCCACCGAAGCCGTAACGATATCAGTATTGGCTCCGAAGCCATAATATACAGAGCCGTCGTACTCCACCTGCATGTGTACCTTACCCACATCGTCGGAGCCCTTGGAAATAGCCTGAATAGTGAATTCCTTCAAGGTCATCTTCTTCATGATGATTTTCTTCATGGCCTTGATGGCAGCATCGACAGGACCATTGCCGCTCGAGGCAGCCTCGAACTTCTGTCCGCTGATGTCCAACCCGATGGAAGCCACCGACTTCACGCCCTTGCCCGTAGTGACTTGCAAGAAGTCGAGTCGCACGGCATGCTGGTCGGCAGTATCGGCACCAGCCAGCATAAGCACGTCGGCATCGGTCACCTCCTTTTTCTGGTCGGCCAGCTCCAAGAACTTCTCATAAATCTTGTCCAGCTTCTCCTCACTCATATCGACCCCGTTCACATGTAGGCGGTGCTTCAGCGCAGCACGTCCGCTACGAGCTGTCAGCACGATAGAATTGTCGTCAATACCCACATCCTTCGGGTCCATGATCTCATAGGTATGTACGTTCTTCAGCACACCGTCCTGATGGATGCCGCTCGAGTGGGCAAAGGCATTACGGCCCACAATGGCCTTATTGGGCTGTACTGGCATATTCATCAAGCCCGACACCATTCGGCTGGTGGGGAATATCTTCGTAGTGTTGATGTTGGTATCGATACTGATGGATTTGTGGCACTTCAGAATCATGACAATCTCCTCAAGCGAGGTATTGCCGGCACGCTCACCTATACCGTTGATCGTCACCTCCACCTGACGGGCACCGTTGAGCACGCCTTCCAGCGTATTTGCCGTAGCCATGCCCAAGTCGTTGTGGCAATGGGTTGAGATGATGGCGCGGTCTATGCCATCGACATGCTCTTTCAGATAGCGAATCTTTTCACCGAACTCGTCGGGCAGACAATAGCCCGTAGTATCAGGAATATTAACCACGGTAGCACCGGCCTTAATCACCGCCTCAATGACACGCGCCAAATACTCATTCTCAGTACGTCCGGCATCCTCGGCATAGAACTCCACGTCCTCTACATACTTCTTGGCATACTTCACGGCAGCCACGGCACGTTCAATGATTTCCTCACGAGTAGAGTTGAACTTGTACTTAATATGGGAGTCGCTGGTCCCTATGCCGGTATGAATGCGCTTGTGCTTGGCATATTGCAACGCCTCGGCAGCCACATCTATATCGCGTCGCACAGCACGTGTGAGCGCACAAATAGTGGGCCATGTCACGGCTTTTGAGATTTCAATCACACTATTGAAGTCGCCTGGCGAACTAACCGGGAATCCTGCTTCAATCACATCAACGCCCAACTGCTCGAGCGCCTTTGCCACCTGAATCTTCTCAACTGTGTTCAGCTGACAACCAGGCACCTGCTCGCCATCACGAAGCGTTGTGTCGAATATAAACAATCTGTCGTTCATTCTCTCTTTACTTTTGCTTTAATTTCTTAACCTTATTGCCTTGAAAATTTGTGATTAGGTTGCAAAGTTACACTATTTAGAAACAAAACAAAGCAAAAGTGAAAGTTTTTTCCGTCTTTTTATAACAGATTGACATATCTCAAGGGGAAAACTATCAAGAAAGGTGTATGGAGAAGAGAGAGCGAAAAATGCTAAAAGGAAATGCAAAAACATGAATGAACATGCAAAAACGCACAAATATTATGTGAATCGGTATGAAATTGGCAAAAATATTGGATTTTCGCTTTGCTTTTTAATCTCTTATTCGTAACTTTGCACTCTTGAAAAGAGTATATACTAAATTTCGAAAAATGAAACCAACCGCAATCCTTCTCCTGCATTGTCCAGACCAACAGGGCATCATTTCGGAAGTCACAAAATTTATTACAGACAACAAGGGTAACATCGTTTATCTCGACCAATATGTTGACAAGCTCGACGGCATGTTTTTCATGCGTATAGAATGGGAACTGGAAGAATTTCTCATACCTCGCGAAAAACTCTACGAATACATTACTACACTCTATGCCCAGCGCTACAAGATGAAGTTCAGCCTTTACTATAGCGACAAGCGCCCACGCATGGCGATCTTCGTCAGCAAGATGAGCCACTGTCTCTACGACCTGCTGGCACGCTGGAAAGCTGGTGAGTACAATGTTGACATTCCCTGCATCGTGTCGAATCACGAAGATCTTCGCTATGTGGCTGAGCAGTTTGGAATCCCCTACTACGTTTGGAGCATCAACAAGGACCATTCCAACAAGGCAGAGGTGGAAAAAGCCGAAATGGACCTGTTAAAGAAGGAAGACATCTCGTTCATTGTCCTGGCGCGCTACATGCAGATTATCAGCGACGACATGATTGCGGCCTACCCCCATCACATCATCAACATTCACCATTCATTCCTGCCCGCCTTCATAGGTGCCAAGCCCTATCACCAGGCATGGGAGCGAGGCGTGAAGATCATTGGCGCAACGAGTCATTATGTCACGGCAGAGCTCGACGCAGGTCCCATCATTGAACAGGACGTGACTCGCATCACTCACAAGGACACGCCCGAGAGCCTTGTCCTGAAAGGCAAAGACTTGGAGAAAATCGTGCTCTCACGAGCCGTGGCTAAGCACATTCAGCGCAAGATTCTGACTTACAAGAACAAGACCATCATCTTTAGTTAATTCATAATTTGCAGTTTTATGAACGTAGCTATTGTAAAATATAATGCAGGCAACATCTTCTCGGTGGTGAACACGCTCAAGCGATTGGGTGTCGAGCCGCTCCTGACCGACGATGCCGAGGAACTCCACAAGGCCGACCGTGTCATTTTTCCAGGACAAGGCGAGGCACGAGGAGCTATGGAATATCTGAAAGCCAGAAAGCTCGACGAGCTAATCCGCTCGCTACAGCAACCCGTGCTTGGCATCTGCGTAGGACAGCAACTGCTCTGCCGACACTCTGAGGAGGGCGATACAGACTGCATCGGAGTGTTCGATGCCGAGGTGAAGCGCTTCCGCCCCAACCGCCACGAAGAGAAAGTGCCATGCATGGGATGGAACCGCCTGTACGACACGAGCTCACCACTCATGAAAGGACTGGAACAGCAATATGTATATTTCGTACACAGTTTCTATGTTCCACTGTGTCCCGAGACCATCGCCACAGCCGACTATATCATTCCCTATAGCGCTGCGCTGCACAAGGACAATTTCTATGCCACACAGTTTCACCCGGAGAAAAGCGGTGATGCCGGCGAACAGATTCTAAAGAACTTTCTTGACCTATGAAACAGATTGAACTGATACCTGCCATCGACATCATCGAAGGTAAATGCGTGAGACTCACTAAAGGCGACTATAGCCAGAAGACGGTCTATCGAGACTCGCCAGCCGACGTGGCCAAGGAGTTTGAGGACATGGGATTCAAACGCCTGCATGTGGTGGATCTCGACGGAGCAAAATCGAAACACATCGTCAACAGCAACGTGCTGAGAGATATTACCTCTCAAACACATCTAACTGTCGATTTCGGAGGCGGCATCAAGACCGACGACGACATCTGTCAAGCTTTCGAAGCTGGCGCTGCTATGGTCACGGTGGGCTCTGTAGCGGTGACCGATCCATTGCTGTTTGAGCAATGGCTCAAGAAGTACGGTGCCGACCGCATGATCCTCGGAGCCGACGTCCGACACGGCAGGATCAGCATCAACGGATGGAAAGAAAGCTCGGACGTGGCACTGGCAGACTTTCTTGAGAAATATGTGGCAATGGGCGTGACGAACGTGCTCTGCACGGAGATTTCAAAAGACGGCACGCTTGCAGGACCTGCCATCGACCTATATAAGACCGTGATGAACTCCTATCCTAAGCTTCACCTCATTGCCAGCGGTGGCGTAAGCGCTATCAGCGACATCGAGGCACTCAACGAGGCCGGCATACCAGGAGTGGTCTTTGGCAAAGCAATATATGAAGGACGAATCAACTTGAATGAACTATGGCACTGGCACGCAGAATAATTCCTTGTCTCGACGTAAAGAACGGCGAAACAGTTAAGGGAGTCAACTTCGTGGGACTCAGGAGCGCGGGGAATCCTGTGGAATTAGGCAAAGCCTACAGTCAGGCTGGAGCCGACGAACTGGTATTCCTTGACATCACGGCTTCGTTTGAAGGCCGAAAGACCTTCACGGAAATGGTCACACGTGTGGCTGAGGCCATCAACATACCGTTCACCGTAGGAGGCGGCATCAACGAACTGGCCGACGTGGAGCGACTGCTCTATGCCGGAGCCGACAAGGTGAGTGTGAACAGCGCAGCCCTGCGCCGCCCGGAACTGATTGAGGAGATAGCCACCCAATTCGGCTCGCAGGTTTGTGTCTGTGCCATTGATGCCAGACACGATGAAGACGGATGGCACTGCTATCTGAAAGGTGGGCGCGAGCGAACGGAACGAGGACTCTTTGAATGGGCACGCGAAGCACAGGAACGAGGAGCCGGAGAGATTCTGTTCACAAGCATGGACCACGACGGGGTGAAGACTGGCTATGCCAATGAAGCATTGGCGCAACTGGCAGACAATCTGAACATTCCCGTCATAGCCAGTGGAGGTGCAGGAAAGAAAGAGCATTTCAGAGATGCCTTCCTGCTGGGCAAAGCCGATGCGGCACTCGCTGCCAGTGTGTTCCACTTCGGAGAGATTGCCATTCCAGAACTGAAGAAATATTTACATGATGAAGGAATAGACGTTCGTCTATAAAAAACTGACACATACTGAAATAACATGAAAATAGACTTTGATAAATGCGGCGGCCTGGTGCCTGCCATCATACAAGACGCAAAGACACGAAACGTGCTCATGCTGGGCTTCATGAATCAAGAAGCCTACGACACGACTGTTGCAACCAAACATGTTACGTTCTGGAGTCGTACACGTAATTGTCTTTGGACAAAGGGCGAGACTTCAGGTCACTATCTGAATCTCGTGAGCATTCAGAACGACTGCGACAATGATACACTGCTCATAAAAGTGAACCCCATAGGGCCTACCTGCCACACAGGCACTGATACTTGCTGGGGAGAAGAGAATAGCAGCAATCCAATAGAATTCCTAAGCGAGTTGCAGGACTTCATTGAGCTACGCCACAAACAGATGCCTGAAGGCAGCTACACCACTAAGTTGTTCAGCGACGGTGTGAACAAGATGGCACAGAAGGTGGGCGAAGAAGCACTGGAGACAGTGATTGAGGCAACCAACGGTACAAAGGAGCACTTAGTATATGAAGCCTCCGACCTACTCTACCACCTCATCGTGCTGCTCACAAGCAAAGGTCTCCGTATCGAAGACGTGGCTGAAGAGCTGCACCACCGTCATGACCCTAACTGGGATGCCCAGCGCAGGAAAGCCAAGGCTGAAGGCACGATGAAATGAGCGGCATCCCGCACAAGAGAACATAAGTTATAGACTTCACATAACATCATGCAATGCTTGTAGAATATAAGAACGCAACAATTTGCCAACAAGACGGAACGACCATCCTGAAGAATGTGGACTTCAACGTCGGTGAAGGAGAGTTTATCTATCTCATCGGACGAGTGGGGTCAGGAAAGAGTTCGCTGCTGAAGACCATCTACTTCGAGCTCGACATAGACGAAGCAGATGAAGCAACGGTCTTTGGAACCAATCTGAAGACACTACGCCGAAAGCACATTCCGGCTCTGCGCCGACAGATGGGCATCGTATTCCAGGACTTTCAACTGCTGTCACACTTCACCGTGTATAAGAACCTGAGATTCGTGCTTAGAGCTACCGGGTGGAAGAAATCACAAGTAGATGACCGCATCGAAGAGGTGCTCAGCCTGGTAAACATGAAAGACAAGATGTTGTGTCTGCCTCACGAGCTTTCAGGTGGCGAACAGCAGCGTGTGGCTATTGCACGTGCACTGCTCAACAGCCCGAAGATGATTGTGGCTGACGAGCCGACTGGCAATCTCGACCCCGAGACGGCAAAGAACATCATGGAAATATTGCGCAAGATTTCACAAGAAGGGACTGCTGTTGTAATGTCCACACACAACATGCCTTTGCTGGATCTCTATCCGGGCATTGTGTATCGCTGCTTTGACGGTAAGCTGGAAAAGGTTTCAAGCGAAAACGAGAAACAGGAAATGGAGAAAAGTCTGGAATAAGGACAGAAACGAAAATAAAAAACATATACAAAGACTATGAAAGTAATGAAGTTCGGTGGCACCTCAGTAGGTAGCCCGCAAAGAATGAAGGAAGTGACAAAGCTCATCACAAAGTCGGGTGAGCCAGTGTTTGTGGTATTGTCAGCCATGTCGGGTACGACCAACTCCCTGGTTGAAATCTCGGATTATCTTTACAAGAAGAATGCCGACGGAGCAAACGAAGTGATCAACAGGCTGGAACAAAAGTACCTGCACCACACGGAGGAGCTCTATACGAGCAGCGAATATAAGCAGATGACGAACGACTTCTTGCGCGATGAGTTTCAGTATCTGCGTTCGTTCACGAAGGAACTGTTCACGAGCTTCGAGGAGAAGAGCATCGTAGCACAAGGCGAGATGATGTCAACCAATATGGTCGTAAACTACATGAAGGAGCAAAGCATTGATGCCATCCTGATTAATGCACTCGACTTCATGCGTACAGACAAGAACGCTGAGCCAGACCCCGTCTATATCAAAGAGAAGCTGAATGCAATTCTTGAGAAGGAAGGCGGTCATCAGGTATATGTCACCCAAGGCTTCATCTGCCGCAATGCTTACGGAGAGATTGACAACCTGCAACGTGGCGGCAGCGACTATACCGCCTCACTCATCGGTGCTGCCATTAATGCCGAGGAGATTCAAATCTGGACCGACATTGACGGTATGCACAACAACGACCCGCGTATCGTTGACAAAACAGAGCCCGTACATCAGCTCCATTTCGAAGAGGCTGCCGAGCTGGCTTATTTCGGAGCAAAGATCCTGCACCCCACCTGCGTACAGCCTGCCAAATATGCAGGTATTCCCGTGCGTCTGCTCAACACGATGGATCCCGATGCTGAAGGCACCACTATTTCGAATGCTACGGAATACGGCAAAATCAAAGCCGTGGCTGCAAAGGACAACATCATCGCCATCAAGATTAAGTCGAGCCGCATGTTGCTTGCCACAGGCTTCCTGCGCAAGGTGTTCGAAATCTTTGAGAGCTATCAGACACCTATCGACATGGTGTGTACCTCTGAGGTAGGCGTTTCCATGTCAATAGACAATTCGGCCCACTTAGGCGAGATTGTTGACGAGTTGAAGAAGTACGGTACTGTGACCGTTGACACTGGCATGTGCGTGGTATGTGTGGTAGGAGACCTCGACTGGTCGAACATCGGCTTCGAGACGCGCGTGCTGGATGCCATGAAGAACATCCCGGTACGAATGATCAGCTACGGTGGATCGAACTATAATATATCATTCCTGGTACGTGAGGAAGACAAGAAACGCGCACTTCAGGCACTGAGTGACACACTGTTCAACAAATAACAATACCTCCTCCAACAAAAAATGAAAGGCAAGTTCCCATTAGAACAGTTCGCAAAAATGCGGACACCCTTCTATTACTATGACACGGAGCTGTTAAGGACAACGCTACGAGCTATCAACGAGGAAACTCGAAAGCATGAAGACTTCTGCGTTCACTATGCCGTGAAGGCCAATGCAAATCCCAAGGTGCTGCGCTACATTCGTGAGGCAGGATTGGGAGCCGACTGTGTGAGTGGCGGTGAGATTGAAGCTGCTATCCGAGCAGGATTTCCACACGACAAGATTGTCTTCGCTGGCGTGGGCAAAAGCGACTGGGAGATAGAGCTGGGTCTGGACCACGACATCTTCTGCTTCAATGTTGAAAGCGTGCCCGAACTGGAAGTCATCAATGAGCTTGCCGGTGCAAGGGGCAAGACGGCCAAAGTGGCTTTCCGCATCAATCCGGATGTGGGAGCACATACTCATGCGAATATCACCACTGGCTTGGCTGAGAACAAGTTCGGCATTGCCATGCGCGACATGCAAAGTGTCATAGAACTGGCCGCACAGCTGAAGAACGTGAAGTTCGTGGGACTGCATTTCCATATCGGCTCACAGATCTTGGACATGGGTGACTTTCAAGCACTCTGCAATCGGATCAACGAGCTCCAGAACCAGCTCGAGAGTCATCACATCTGCATAGAGAATATCAACGTGGGAGGAGGGCTTGGCATAGATTACCAACATCCTAACCGCATACCTATTCCCGACTTCAAAGCCTACTTCGATACTTATGCGAAGCATCTGAAAAGACGTCCCGGACAAGTGATCCACTTTGAACTGGGACGTGCAGTAGTGGCGCAATGCGGATCACTGATCTCACGTACCTTATATATTAAAGAAGGTACTCACAAGAAGTTTGCCATACTCGATGCAGGCATGACCGACCTCATTCGCCCTGCGCTCTATCAAGCCTTTCACAAGATTGAGAACCTTTCGAGTGAGGAGCCTATGCAGACCTACGATGTGGTAGGCCCCATCTGCGAGTCGAGTGACGTGTTTGCCAAACAGACTGACCTGAATGCCGCGCATCGGGGCGACATAATGGCAATACGCTCTGCCGGTGCCTATGGCGAGATCATGGCTTCAAGCTATAATTGCAGACAGCTGCCTAAAGGCTTTGTCAGCGAGGATCTTATGTAACAAACGGCTCTAACAATTCTGCGCTATCGAATGTCAATAAAAGTGCTTCATATATATCCGCAATCCGACAGCATGATTGCACAATACGTGAATCTGGTGAAGAAGGATAAGAGCATGGAAATGATGGCTTGCGATGACCCCAAACAGGTACAACAATGCTGCAAGGAGTTCAGTCCCAACATTCTTCATCTGCATGGCTGCAATGCTAACGAGCTCACCAAGGCAGCTCTTTGGGCAAGAAGCCAGGGCATTCGTATTGTAGTAACGCCACATGGCCAATTAGAGTCGTGGGAGCCAGCACCGCAGAAGCTCATGAACTCGAACATTCAGACACTCGTCGGTCATGCCTATGCAATGATAGCACGCGGCCCGATTGAGGCAGAAGAATTGAAGAAACAAGGATGGAACTCGCGCATAGAGACGGTTTACAATCCTATCGTCACACGTTCTACGACAATCGAGAAATTGCAAGAGGCGCATCGCAGGATTTACGAACAGGTGATGATTTCAAATGTTTTCGAACTGATGGACGAGAACACCCGTGCAGCCATGCGCTCTTTACTCAAAGTGGGTATCACGCACGATGAAAGATGGGCAAAGCCGTTTGATAAAGCTTCTGCAGATTGGAATCTTATGCTCATCTATGCTGAGCAAGAGGGCGTCACACCTTATTTAGAAAGAGGGATGGTGAACATGGGAATCAGCATTCCACGAAGAAGCCTCCTATCCAGTTATCTGCCCAATGATTATAAAAAGCCAGCGTCAGTCGCAGGAAAGCCCATCATCGAGATGGTCAGAGAGATACGGCAAAAAGCAGAAGCCGGCGAGCTGTCCTTATTGCCTTTGCTGGAACTGGACCAAGCATTAAGACACGACGATGTTGAGGATGACGTGCTGATGCAACAGCTAAAGAGTGAACGGCTGGACAGTTTCTTTTCTGCCCTTCTGCAAATATTGAAAGAACAAAGTAACTTTGACGAAGGTTTCATGCCCTGTGCTCCGACAAACGGCACTGAGGCAAAACGAATCAGAGAGAAGATAGAAAAACATCTTGAAATATGAATAACGAAGAAGAACGATATTTAAATCTGCTTTCACATACATTCCCTACCGTAGCAGATGCTGCAGGGGAAATTATCAACCTTGAAGCAATCCTAAACTTGCCCAAGGGCACAGAACACTTTCTGGCTGATCTGCACGGAGAGCATGAGGCTTTCATTCACGTGCTGAAAAATGCCTCCGGAAACATCAAGCGTAAGGTATCGGAAATATTCGGCAACTCTATACGTGAGACTGAGAAAAAAGAACTCTGCACGCTCATCTACTATCCAGAACAGAAGCTGGAGCTTATTAAAGCTGTAGAACAAGACATTGACGACTGGTATCACATCACCATTCATCAGCTGGTGAAGGTGTGTCGCGAAGTGTCATCTAAATATACGCGCTCGAAAGTGCGCAAGTCCCTGCCGGAAGAATTCTCCTACATTATTGAAGAGCTGCTCCATGAACGCTCCGACGACCAAGACAA
Source organism: Prevotella sp. UBA3675 (assembly GCA_002372235.1). Classification (GTDB taxonomy): domain Bacteria; phylum Bacteroidota; class Bacteroidia; order Bacteroidales; family Bacteroidaceae; genus Prevotella. Next base: position 38,296 of record DFJI01000017.1, read on the forward strand.
GGCTGCGTATGTAGCTGTTATTGTTGACACAATCATATCAACAGGACGTGCCGACGACTTTATCACGGCCATCTGCAACGTCATTCACCGGCTGGCTATCGACCAGCTCCACATCTTAGGCGACATCTATGATCGAGGTCCCGGAGCACACATCATTCTCGACACCTTGCGCCAATACCATGCATGGGACATTCAATGGGGCAACCATGACATGCTCTGGATGGGAGCCTCGGCAGGCAACGATGCATGTATATGCAATGTCCTTCGCCTATCGCTCCGCTATGCCAACCTTGCCACGCTTGAAGAAGGATATGGCATCAACCTCGTTCCCCTTGCAACATTTGCATTGGAGACCTATGGCGACGATCCGTGTACTGAGTTCATTCCAAAGCTCCTGAAAGGAATCTCCATGGACGACAAGACACTGCAGCTGACAGCCAAGATGCACAAGGCAATCTCCGTCATTCAGTTCAAGCAGGAAGCCAGCATCTTCCACCGTCGCCCTGAATGGAACATGGAGGACCGCTGTTTGTTGGAGACTATTGATTTTGAGAAGCATACCTGCACCATTGCCGGAAAAGCCTACGAGATGAAATCGTGCAATTTCCCCACCATCGACCCCAATCATCCGTCTGAGATGACTGAAGAAGAGACGGCTCTCATGCAGAAGCTGCATCACTCGTTCCGCGTGAGCGAAAAGCTCAGAAAGCATATACGCATCATCCTCAGCCACGGGTGCATGTATAACATCTGCAATCAGAATCTGCTCTTCCACGCCTCCATCCCCCTAAATGCCGACGGGACTTTGAAGAACGTGGAAATCTTAGGGAAGCAATATGCAGGGAAAGAGCTCATGTCGTATATCGGGCAGTTGGTGAGAGCCGCTTTCCAAAACGATTCGCCTGCCGACCTCAAACAGTATGCAAAGGATTACTTCCTCTACCTTTGGTGCGGCAAGGACTCCCCACTGTTCGACAAGTCGAAGATGGCTACTTTCGAGCGCTATTTCCTGAGTGACCGCGATACTTACAAGGAAGAGAAAGGCAACTACTTCCTGCTGAGAGACTCAGAGGAAATCTGCGATCGCATTCTCGATGCTTTCGGTGTGAGCGGTACGAATCGCCATATCATCAACGGACATGTGCCCGTTCATGCGTCGAAGGGCGAGAATCCCATCAAGGCAGGAGGAAAGCTGATGGTGATTGACGGTGGTTTCTCAGAGGCTTATCATTCAGAGACAGGCATTGCCGGTTACACGCTCGTCTATCACAGCCGGGGATTCCAACTCGTACAGCACGAGCCGTTCACCAGTGCCCAAGATGCCATCATAAGGGGAACCGACATCAAATCGACCACTCAGATTGTTGAAATGTCAACCCACCGCATGCTTGTAGCCGATACGGACAAGGGCGAGGAGCTGCGCCACCAGATTGCAGACCTGAAGAACCTACTCTATGCCTACAGGCACGGCATCATCAAGGAGAAGAGAAACTAAAGAGCATCACACACATCAATCAGTATATATCATGGCTGAAGCTTGCAGTGAAACAAAGAAAGAGGTGCTCCTCGGTAAGACTACCGCAGAACTAAAAGAGGTGGCCAAAAGCTTAGGCATGCCCAATTTTACTGGAGGACAGATTTCGCGATGGATCTACGAGAAGGGCGTCACGTCTATCGACGAGATGACCAATCTCTCGAAAGCCAATCGCGAACGTCTGGCTGCCGCCTACTGTATAGGTTCCATGCCGCCCATCGACTGCCAGAAGAGTATCGACGGAACCATCAAGTATCTCTTTCCCGTAAGGACTACTTCCGAGAACGGTTCAAGACATTTGTTTGTTGAGACCGTGTTCATTCCCGACAAAGACCGGGCAACGCTCTGTGTGTCATGCCAAGTGGGCTGCAAAATGAATTGTCTGTTCTGTCAGACTGGCAAACAGGGGTTCGAAGGGCATCTGACCACCGCCGACATTCTCAATCAGATATACTCCCTACCCGAGCGTGAACGCTTAACCAACATTGTGTTCATGGGACAGGGTGAGCCGATGGACAATTTAGACAATGTGCTTCATGCCACACACATCCTGACAAGCGAGCAAGGAGTTGCCTGGAGCCCTAAGCGCATCACCGTGAGTTCGGTGGGCATCATCGACAAGCTGAAGCGTTTTCTCGACGAGAGCCAGTGCCACGTGGCCATCTCCATGCACTCACCACTCCACCGCCAGCGAGCCGAGCTCATGCCAGTAGAACGGAGTCAGCATCTCACCGACGTAGTGGCGCTGCTCAAGCAATATGACTTCACCCACCAGCGCCGGTGTTCGTTCGAGTACATCTGCTTTGCAGGTCTCAACGACACGATGGAGCATGGACGCGAGATCGTGAAGCTGCTCAAGGGACTTGAATGTAGGGTGAACCTGATCCGGTTTCACCCGATTCCGAACATAGACCTCCCTGGAGCCGATGAGAAGCGCATGGAATCACTGCGTGACTATCTCACGAGCCACGGAGTCTATACCACCATACGGGCAAGCCGTGGACAAGACATCTACGCTGCCTGCGGATTGCTCTCAACAGCGAAAAAGAACGAAAAAGAATGATTTAAAACAATAACAATCTAACTGAAATATGAACGATAAGAAAATAATTGTAGCCATCACGAGTGGCGATACGAACGGCATTGGTTATGAGATGATTTTCAAGGCATTTGAAGATTCCACCATGCTCGAGTTGTGTACCCCTGTCATTTACGGCTCGTCAAAGCTGGCCACCTATCATGCCCATTCCATTCACAGCGAGCTGCAGCTCTCTGTGATAAACAATGCTGAAGAAGCCCATCCCAACAAGGTCAATCTGCTGAACTGCTTCAACGATGATGATGTCAACGTCACCTTTGGAGAAGCAACCCCTGAATCAGGCAAGGCAGCGTTGAGCGCCATCGACAGAGCTATCGAGGACTATCAGAAAGGGCTGGTTCAGGTGTTGGTCACCGCCCCAGTGAACCGCAGCACGATCGAGGGCTTTCAGGGACATGCCGACTACCTGGAGCGCAAGCTGGGCAAGGGGGCTGGCATCAGCATCCTGATGAACGAAGAACTCCGCGTGGCACTGGTGACCAACAATGTTGCCATCAAAGACATCTCTGAATCCATCACCAAGCAGAAGATCGTCGAGAAAGGCGAGCGTTTCTTCGAATCGCTACGCCGCGACATGCGCATCACGAGTCCGCGCATTGCCGTGCTCTCGCTCAATCCCCGATGCGGCGAAGACGGCGCTTTGGGCGAAGAGGAGCAGGAAATCATCATTCCAGCCATTGAAGAGCTGGAGAACAAGGGCATTCAGGCATTCGGCCCCTATGCAGCCGACAATTTCTTCGGCAATGGCGACTATTATCATTTCGACGGAGTCTTGGCCATGTATCATGACCAAGGTCTCACTCCGTTCAAGACCATCTGTCCTGACGAGGGAATCAGGTACACAGCCGGACTGCCCATCGTGCGCACTGCTCCCGCCATCGGCACGCAGTTCGGCATGGCAGGTCGCAACCAGGCTTCACCCGCCATGCTTTGCCATGCCATCTACGCGGCCATCGACATTTTCCGCAATCGCAAAGACTACGACAAGCCGTTGGCCAATCCGCTGCCGAAGCTCTATCACGAGAAACGCGACGATAGCGAGAAAGTACGCTTCCGCTCACCCATAGGGCAAGAAGGCCAGTCATCGCCCGCTCCTAAAACGCCCAAGAATTGAAGAAGAAGCACCAGAACATATTTTTCATCATAGGTCTCATTGTCCTTGCGCTGATGGTTACTCAGCTCAACTTCAATGAGGTCTGTGAGGGTGTGCGGCGTGCAGGCTATTGGTTCCTGGCCGTCGTAGCTCTGTGGGCCGTGCTCTACCTCTTCAACACAGCCGCCTGGTGGATCATCATCAACAGTCAGTCTGCGACTCAATCCGACAGGCAGCCATCGCCCGTCTCCTTCCTTTGGCTCTACAAGATTACCGTTTCAGGCTTTGCGCTCAACTATGCCACTCCCGGCGGACTGATGGGAGGCGAACCCTACAAGATCATGTCGCTGTCGCCTAAGATAGGCACCGAGCGCGCCACCTCGTCGGTCATTCTGCACACGATGACACACATCTTCTCTCACTTCTGGTTCTGGCTGATTGCCTGCATCCTCTTCGTAATGACCGAGCCGCTGAATGTTCTCATGAGCACCGTTCTGATCCTGGTGACCCTGTTCTGCCTCACCGCCATCTGGTTCTTCATCAAGGGCTATAGGAAAGGCATTGCCCGCACCGTGATGACGATTCTGAGCCACATCCCCCTCGTTAAGGCATGGGCACAGCGAATGACAGCGCGCCACTCAGCCCGCCTCACCACGATCGACCACCAGATAGCCTCACTTCACAATCAGAACCGCCGCACCTTTGTGCTGGCCGTCATGCTCGAATTGTCGTGCCGAATCGTCTCGGCACTCGAAATCATGTTCGTACTATTGGTGATTATGCCTGAGGCTAACTACATTCAGTGCATTCTCATCTTAGCCTTCACCTCGCTGATTGCCAACATGCTTTTCTTCATTCCGCTACAGTTAGGAGGCCGTGAAGGCGGATTCCTCATGTCGGTCAACGGACTTGGCATGACGGCCTCGGCAGGCATTTTCGTGGCCTTGATTGTCCGACTGCGCGAGCTCATCTGGACAGGCATCGGACTGCTCCTCATAAAAATAGAAAGTTCAGGCAAGAAATATGCCTCAAAATAGCTGCCTACTCGCTAAAAACGCTTAAATTCCTGCCATAATTGCAGCATTGTGAAAAAAAATATGTAATTTTGTCAGCCTTATGAAGAGTACAGAACTACAAAACATCAAACAACGATACAACATTGTTGGCAACTGTGATTCCCTGAATCACGTGATTGACGTGGCGCTCCAGGTGGCACCCACCGACCTCAGCGTACTCATCATTGGCGAAAGCGGAGTAGGCAAAGAGATCATTCCCCGCATCATTCACGACAACTCGCCACGCCGTCGCGAGAAGTATTTTGCCATCAACTGCGGCTCCATTCCCGAAGGCACCATCGACTCCGAGCTGTTCGGCCACGTGAAGGGCTCCTTCACCGGAGCCATCAACGACTCGCCAGGCTACTTCGGAGTGGCCAACAAAGGCACCCTTTTCCTCGACGAGGTGGGCGAGCTGCCCTTAGCCACACAAGCCCGACTGCTACGCGTCCTGGAGAACGGTGAGTACATTCCCGTAGGCGCTACCGAAGTGCGCAAGACCGACGTGCGCATCGTGGCAGCCACCAACGTCAACATCCAGAAAGCCATCAGCGAAGGCCGATTCAGAGAAGACCTGTACTACCGCCTGAACGAAGTGGCCGTGCAGATGCCTCCCCTGCGCGAGCGCGGCGAGGACATCGTGCTCCTGTTCAGGCTCTTCGCCATGCAGATGGCCGAGAAGTACAAGATGGACCGCGTGCAGCTCACCGACGAGGCCAAGCAGATGCTGATGCGCTACAAGTGGCCGGGCAACGTGCGCCAGCTGAAGAACATCACCCAGCAGATCTCCGTGCTCAGCCCCGAGCGCACCATCACCCCCGACGTGCTGGCACAGTTCATTCCGCAAGACAGGGAGAGCACCCAGCTTGCAGTCGTAAACTCCGGCAGCACCGACCACTCCTTCGAGAACGAGCGCGAGATTCTCTATAAGATCCTCTTCGAGCTGCGCGGTAACGTGAACGACATGCGCCGCGAGATGAGCTTGCTCAAGAAGCAGATAGAGGACGTTCAGACCAAGCCGCCCACCATCATCGGCAGCTCAGCCACGCCCCCCATGCAGCCGCTGCAGCCCATTCAGAGCATTCAGCCCGTGGTGGCCAACATGGAAGACGCCATTGCCGAGGAATACATCGAGCCGACGGCCACACCCGAGAACCTGAACCTGAGCGACCTCAGCCGGCAAACACTCATCAAGGCGCTCGAGCGCAACAACGGCAACCGCAAGAAGGCGGCTCAGGAACTGGGCATCAGCGACCGCACACTCTACAGACGACTTAAACAATATGGGTTCAATGACGAATAGACGACGTGTTTTCCTATCGCTCGCCCTCGGCATGGCGCTGCTCACGGCCAGCTTCGCGGTGCAGTCATGCTCCATCAGCTACACGTTCAACGGTGCCAGCGTTGACTACACCAAGACGAAGACCATACAGATCAGCGAGTTCCCCATTCGCGCCAACTACGTATGGGGACCGATGGCCAACATCTTCAACAACCAGCTGAAGGACCAGTATGCCAACCACACCAAGCTCATACAGGTCAGGGCAAACGGCGACCTGCGATTAGACGGTGAGATCACCCGCTACGAGCAGCGCAACAAGTCAGTCTCAGCCGAGGGATACTCGGCACAGACCGAACTCTCGATGACCGTCAACGTGAGATTCACCAACAACACCAACCACGCTGAAGACTTTGAGCGCCAGTTCACCGCCACAGCCACCTACGACACCACGCGCTCGCTGAACTCCGTTCAGGAGGAGCTGGTGAACCAGATGGTCAAGGAAATCACCGAGCAGATATTCAATGCCACCGTGGCCAACTGGTGATGCCCCCCCCCGACACTTCCAGATAAAAAAACGACAGAAAACAAGCAGAATGGTACTCACCGAACTCATCAAACATCCTGAACGGCTCAATCGCGACACCCTCTACGAGCTGCGCTCCATGCTGGCCCTCCATCCCTATTTCCAGACCGCGAGGCTGCTCATGCTGCAGAATCTCTACCTCCTCCACGACTCCACGTTCGACGAGGAGCTGCGCCAAGCCGCCATCTACATCACCGACCGGAAAGTGCTGTTCCAGCTCATAGAGGCAGGCCACTACCAGCTGGCCCCACAGAAAAGGGAAAAGCCAAAGACGGCACAGCCGCAAGAACAGCAGAGCCGCACCATCTCGCTCATCGACAACTTCCTGGAGTCCATACCCCAAGCCGCTGAGGGCGACGACAAGAAGACAAAGCGGAAGCCCACCCCCGCCGATGCAGCCGTTGACTACGTGGCCTACCTCATAGAGAGCGAGAGCGACGAGGAGCGCACACAGGCCGACGAGGCCCCGCAGATGATCGGGCAGAACCTCATCGACACCTTCATCGAAAACGACAAAGGCAAGATCGTGCTCAGCGAGAACCCCACCCTGAAGCCCGACATACCCGATGCCGCCTCTTCCGACGAGAAAAAGGCCGAAGAGAGCTATTTCACCGAGACACTAGCCCGAATTTACATCAAACAGGGCAGATATTCAAAGGCTTTAGAAATTATTAGCCGTTTAAGTTTGCAATATCCAAAAAAAAATGCTTACTTTGCAGACCAAATTCGATTCCTCGAGAAATTAATCATCAATAATAACAAAAAAATAAACTAAAAAAACAATGCTTTACACACTATTCGTAATCTTCATCCTGATCGTCTCGGCACTGATGATTCTCATCGTGCTCATGCAAGAGTCAAAAGGCGGCGGCCTGGCACAAAACTTCTCGTCCTACAACCAGATTGCAGGCGTTCGCCAAACCACCGACCTCATAGAGAAAATGACCTTCGGTCTGGCAGCCGTCATGGTCGTGCTGAGCGTGCTGTGCACCTTCAGCGCTCCCAAGTCTGCTACCGACAACTCCGTGATGGAAGGTGTTGAGGTGCCCGCCACCAACCCGAGCAACCTCCCCGGATTCGGAGCCAGCCAGACGCAGCAGGAAGCACCTGCCGCTCCAGCCGAAGCACCTGCTCAATAAAGACATCAGCAAGGATTCAAAACAACAAGTAAGATGGGAATGCTGGACAACCAGTATTCCCATCTCTTTTTTGTATGTGCAGGGAATGGAAAGAAGAGACTATTTCAGCTCTATATACTATAAGTTTTCAAAACATCTGCTCCATCTGCTCCCATCTGCAATACCATCTGATTATCAAACAGTTGCAAATAATTTCAGATGGAGCAGATGGGAGCAGATGGAGCAGATGTTTTGAAAACTTCAAGTATATGATATAATAATAAGCCAGACTTGCGACTTAGACAAATTCACGCTACGGCTTAGGAAAAATCACGCTACAGTTTAGGCAAAACCACACTACAGTTTAGGCAAGATCACATTACGATTTAGGCAAGATCATTTTACCGTTTAGGCAAAGTCATTTTACCGTTTAGGCAAAACCGTGTTGCGATATAGGCAAAATCTTGTTGTAATCTCGCTCTGGCGATGCATGCTTCATCCTTGCCGCCATCAGGGTTTCTCCTCTCCATGCAGTATGGGCAGTGAGATGTGGTAGCGGACGGCAAGGAAGCGGATGAGGCAGATCACGGCGAAGGTGGCAGCCGACGTGAGCTCTACGGGCCAGCGGCACAGCAGGCCGCACCAATAGAAGGCCCCGCCCAGCACGCAGGCCACGGCGTAGATCTCCTTATGGAAGATGACGGGCTCGTTGTTGAGCAGCACGTCGCGGATGACGCCGCCAGCCGAGCCCGTGATGCACCCCATGATGATGGCCACCCAGACGGGTTGGCCGAAAGCCAGGCTCTTCTGTATGCCGGCAATGGTGAAGAGGGCCAGCCCGAAGGTGTCGAACACGAACCAGGCGTTCTTCAGCGGCTCCATCCACCGCCCGAAGAAGGCCACGGTCAGCAGCGCCACGGCTGTGCAGACAATATAGACGGGGGTAGTCATCCAGAACGGCGTGGTTGACAGCATGACGTCGCGAATGGTGCCGCCGCCTATGGCCACAGCTATGCCGCACACGTAGCCTCCGAACCAGTCGAACTGCTTGGCGGCTGCATGGCGTATGCCGGAGATGGCAAAAGCAAACGTGCCGAGCATTTCAATGATGCTGATGATGACGTCTTGGTTCATTGGTTCTGTTCCTCCTGCTGCTTGTTGTTATCCTTATATCGGTCGCCCCAGTAGCTCACCATGCGCTGATAGAGCTTATCCTCAGCGGGGCTGTGCTGCCCCATCCAGAAGCGCTCGGACCGGAGCGCATCGGGCAGGTACTGCTGGGGCGTGAAGTGGCCGGCATAGTCGTGGGGATACTTATAGCCGTCGTGATAGCCCAAATCCTTCATGAGCTGGGTGGGAGCGTTGCGCAGGTGGAGCGGCACGGGCTGGTTACCAGTGGCACGCACGGCAGCGAGGGCTGCGTCGATGCCCAGGTAGGTGGAGTTGCTCTTGGGCGACGTAGCCAGATAGACTGCTGCCTCGGCCAGGGCGATGCGCGCTTCGGGCCACCCTATCTTCATCACCGTATCAAACGCTGCATTGGCCAGCAGAAGGGCATTCGGATTGGCCAGTCCTATGTCCTCGGAGGCCGAAATTACCATTCTCCGGGCTATGAACTGCGGGTCTTCGCCGCCCTCTATCATGCGGGCCATCCAGTAGAGTGCCGCATCGGGATCGCTGCCCCGGATGCTCTTGATGAAGGCCGAGATGATGTCGTAGTGCATCTCGCCATCCTTGTCGTAAGCCAACGGATTCTGTTGCAGACGGGAGACGACAAGCTCATCGGTAATCGTCACATCATGACTTTCAGAATCGACCACTAATTCCAAGATGTTCAGCAACTTACGCGCATCGCCTCCACTATAGCGCAGAAGGGCCGACGTCTCTTTCAGCTCAATGTGGCGCTGCTTCAGCTGCACGTCGGTGGTGATGGCCCGGTTCAGGAGCTGCAACAGGTCGTCCTTCTCCAGCGGCTTGAGCACATAGAGCTGGCAGCGCGAGAGCAGAGGTCTGATTACCTCAAAAGAGGGATTCTCCGTGGTGGCGCCAATGAGGGTCACCACGCCCTTCTCGACCGCTCCCAGCAACGAGTCTTGCTGAGACTTCGAGAAGCGGTGAATCTCGTCGATGAAGAGTATGGGCGAAGCCTCGTTGAAGAACCGCCCCTTCTCGGCTCGCTCTATCACGTCGCGCACGTCCTTCACGCCGCTGGTCACGGCTGAGAGGGTGAAGAACGGCGTGTTCAGCTTGTGGGCTATGATCTGTGCGAGGGTGGTCTTCCCCACTCCCGGCGGTCCCCAGAGTATGAACGACGAGACGCGGCCCGTGTCGATCATCGTGCGCAACACGGCGCCTTCGCCCACCAGATGGCGCTGCCCGATGTACTCGTCGAGCGTGCGGGGCCGTAGTCTTTCGGCTAATGGTTGTGACATATATATATATCTTGTGTTTCTTCTCTTCTTCTTTTTTTGCGACTTCAAGAAGCCACGAAAACTGTTCCGGATTATTCCTCCCCCCGAGGACGGGGGCTCACGCTAATCCACGGTCTCGAACTTCCACCCCTCTGAGGCGTACTTGCTTCGCGGGAAGATGAACACCTCGTCATCAATGCCACCGGCATGGAAGTCTGATATCTTGATGGTGGTCCAGATGAAGGCCACCTTGATGCGCAAACGGATGGGGGCATAGGTGTGGGGAGCCAGGAGGGCTTTCACCTCCTTGATGGTGCCCTTGGCCTTTTTCTTCTGCTTGAGGGTGACGAGGAGCCCGTCGGGCTGCTTGGCTATGCTATAGCTGAAGTCGTCGAGCGTGAACTTGAAGCGTGCGGCATATTTGTCTTTCTTCTCTGATGTGGGGTCGTATATTTCGACCTTCTTTTTCTTCCTAATGGCTTTATAGTAATTCTGCCCGTCGCTCCAACTTTCGACACGACGGTCAGAATAGCGCTTCTTGTTCCCCTTCAGCCAGATCTTGCCTTTGGTCTTGAAAACGCCTATTATATTTACATCATAGACAAGACTGGAGCCCTCGTTGCCAAAGACTCGGTCGTAGGCCGTCTCGAAGATGCGCCTGGCCTGCTGGGCGTTGGGGGTCTCGTCGTTAGCATAAGCTGCGAGACTCATGACCAGCAGCAGCAGGACGGCCTGAATGCGCCTGTAGTTCGTGTTTACTTGAGCATTGAGAATCATCGCTGTTTTTTCTTCTTCTTCTTTATTCTTTTGCATAAAGCTTTCTTAACACAACAAAATGAGGGAGATGCCCGTTTCCTGTCCGGGCATCTTCCTCGCAAATACTGTGCTCTGACAGCAACCTGTTAGCCACCAAAGTTATCGTACATGATTGACTCCGACTCAACTCCCAGCGAGTCGAGCATCTGAACGACCGCCTTCGACATGGGGCCGGGGCCGCACATGTAGTACTCGATGTCCTCGGGTGCCTCGTGGTCCTTCAGATAAGTGTTGAGCATCACCTGATGCACAAAGCCGGGAGTGTATTTCACGCCTGCAGCATCGGCGGCAGGATCGGGACGGTCGAGCGCCAGATGGAAGTGGAAGTTGGGGAACTCCTTCTCCAGACTGAGGAAGTCGTCGAGATAGAACACCTCGTTCAGGGCGCGGGCTCCGTAGAAGTAGTGCATCTCGCGATCGGTGGTGTGCAGTGTCTTCGTCATGTGCATGATCTGCGCACGGAGCGGAGCCATGCCGGCACCGCCGCCCACCCAAATCATCTCCTTCTTAGAGTCGAAGTGGGGATGGAAGTCGCCATAGGGGCCGCTCATGATCACCTTGTCGCCAGGCTTCAGCGAGAAGATGTAGGACGAGGCGATACCGGGATTCACCTCCATGAAGCCGCTGCGATCAGGCTTGAACGGCGGCGTGGCAATGCGCACCGTCAACATGAACACGTCACCCTCGGCAGGATAGTTTGCCATGGAGTAGGCACGAATGGTGGGTTCAGGGTTCTTACACTTCAGGGGGAACATGTTGAACTTCTCCCATGAAGGCAAGTACTCCTCGCCAATGAGCGACTTGTCGAAATCCTTATCGTAGTCGATGCAATCGAATGCAGGAATCTTAATCTGGGCATAAGAGCCGGGCAGGAAGTCCATGTGGGCACCTGCTGGCAGCTGCACCTTGAACTCCTTGATGAAGGTTGCCACGTTCTTGTTGGAGATGACGGTGCACTCATATTCCTTCACGCCCAAGACGCTTTCATCGACATGAATCTTCAGGTCGCCTTTCACCTTGCACTGGCAGCCCAGTCGCCAACCGGCCTTCACTTCCTTGCGAGTGAAGTGCGAACGCTCGGAATCGAGAATCTCGCCACCGCCCTCAAACACCTGCACCTTGCACTGGCCGCACGATGCCTTGCCGCCACAGGCTGAGGGCAGGAAGATGCCGTTCTCGTTGAGCGTGGCCATCAGCGAATTGCCTTGCGGCACATTGATGGTGTTGGTACCATTGATTTCAATATTCACATTTCCGCTGGGCGACAGGTACTTCCTGGCCACCACCAAAACAAACACTAACAGGAGAATTACGGCGAGGAAAACTCCTATACTATATGAAATAAACTGTATCATAGTCTTCTAAGTTCCCTAAGATTAGATGTTTAACCCTGAGAAGCACATCATGGCCATAGCCATGAGGCCTACCACAATAAACGTAATGCCCAATCCCTGCAACGGACGAGGCACGTCGCTGTATTGCATCTTCTCGCGAATGGCACCCAGAGAAACGATGGCCAAGGTCCAGCCGATGCCAGAGCCGAAGCCATAGACGAGGGCATCCCATACGGATGTGATGGCTTGCGTGTTGGACGGGTCGAGCAGGATGCGCTGCTGCATGAAGAGCGAAGCACCCATGATGGCACAGTTTACGGCAATCAGCGGCAGGAAGATGCCTAAAGCGGCATAGAGTGAAGGTGAATAGCGTTCGACCGCCATCTCTACGAGCTGCACCATACCGGCAATGACACCGATGAAGAGGATGAACGACAGATAGCTCAGGTCAACGCCCTCAACAAGACAGCCGGGGCCGAGCACCTTCGTCTGCAGCAGATAGTTGACGGGCACCGTCACCGTGAGCACGAATGTCACAGCCAAGCCCAGTCCCATAGAGGTCTTCACCGTCTTCGACACGGCCAGATAGGAGCACATGCCAAGGAAGAAGGCAAATATCATGTTATCGACGAATATCGACCTGAAGAATAAACTTATTGCGTGTTCCATAATTACTTCTCCTTATAAAAATATGCTCTGTGAACCCAAATGACGATACCGACAAGGATGAGCGCCATTGCCGGCATGGTCATCATACCATTATTAATATATCCCCAGTCGTAGCAGGCATCCGGAATAATCTGAAAGCCCAACAGGGAGCCACGTCCAAGAAGCTCACGCACAGCACCTACTATAACGAGGATGAGTGCATAGCCGAGACCGTTGCCCACACCATCAAGGAAAGAAGGCCAAGGCTTGTTCATCATGGCAAAAGCCTCTAAACGTCCCATCAGAATACAGTTGGTGATAATCAGGCCGACATATACGCTCAGTTCTACGCTCACGTCATAGACGTATGCCTTCAGCACCTGGCTCACGATGGTCACCAACGCGGCCACCACCACCAGCTGCACCACGATACGGATGCGGTTGGGAATAGTATTGCGCAAGATGGAGATGATCACGTTTGAGAAAGCCGTAATCACGGTTACAGCCAGTCCCATCACGATGGCGGGCTTCAGCTGCGAGGTCACTGCCAGCGCCGAGCAGATGCCCAGCACCTGAACAAGAATCGGGTTGTCGAGGTTGAGCGGATTGCAGAACACCTCGCGGTTTTGTTTACTAAATAATGCCATAGTCCTTATTCCTCCTCTGCTTTAAGTTCAACATCAGCCGAATCGGCACTTGCTTTCTCTACAACACTTTCAACGAACTGGCCCAAAGAGTAGTTCGAGAGATTCTTCAGACCTTCTTTCAGCATTGCATCGACACCGTTGCTGGTCAGCGTAGCACCTGTCACACAGTCAACCTGCGACTCAGGACGATCTACTTTCTTCACCACAGAGAGCACAACATTGTCGTCTTCATCATAGATTTTCTTACCGATGAACTTCTCCTGCCACTTCTGCGAGTCCTTGATCTCAGCTCCCAGTCCGGCGGTCTCACTCTCGTGGTTGAAGTAGGCTCCATACACCTTGCCATCTTCGCCGATAGCCAGATAACCGCTGATGCCTCCCCAGAGGCCCATGCCCTTCAGGCTGGCAACCAGGATGTCCTGACCGTCAATCTGGCATTCATAGACCTTCTGCCCTTCAACCTCCTTTTCTGCTTTCACCACCTCGGCATATTTGGCTTCGGCCTCAGCGCCGTCGAGATTGCGAATATTGAGCGAGTAGAGGATTTGCTTTTTCACGTCGAGTGCCACGTTGGCATCCTGCATGGGTTTCAGCATCTGAAACACGAAAGCCAACAGGAAGGCAACGACCACTACAAGAATCGCACTATATATAAATATGTACGAGTTGGAATTTGTATTTAGCTTGCTCATAATTCAAAATTTAGAATTTCACTGTTTAGAAGCACGCTTCTGTCGTTTCGAGATATTGCGCTCCACAACGAAGTGGTCGATCGTAGGAGCAAACATGTTCATGAGCAGGATAGCCAGCATCATGCCCTCAGGATAGCCAGGATTCATCACACGAATGATGACGGCCATTGCTCCGATAATAAAGCCGTAGATCCACTTGCCACATTCTGTACGGCATGAAGTGACGGGATCGGTAGCCATGAACACTGCACCAAAGCAGAAGCCGCCCAGCACCAAGTGCTCATACCATGTGATTGGAGTCATGCCGAGACTCTCGAAGCAGCAGGCCATCAAGCCGCCACCAAGGAACACGCTCAGCATGGTCTTCCACGAAGCGATGCCCGTCCAGAGCAACAGGATTGCGCCAAGCGCAATAGCAATGACACTGGTCTCGCCAATTGAACCGGGAATGAAGCCCAGAACCATATCGCTGAGCGAGGCCGACACATCAGCCCCCTGCCCCACTTGTCCCAGAGGGGTCGCAGCTGTAAATCCGTCGGGCAGCGTGTTGCCGAAGCCGAGAATGCTCTCGTTGGCTACCCACACCTGATCGCCGCTCATCTTCGTGGGATAAGCGAAGAACAGGAAGGCACGGCAAAGCAATGCCGGATTGAAGATGTTCATACCCGTACCGCCGAAGATTTCCTTGCCGATGATGACTGCGAAAGCTACGGCAATCGCCAGTATCCAAAGCGGACAGTTGACCGGAACAATCAGCGGAATCAAGATGCCGCTGACGAGGAAGCCTTCCTGAATCTCTTCTCCTTTCCACTGTGCCCAGGCAAACTCGATGCCCAGTCCCACGATGTAAGAAACGAGAATCTTAGGCAGCACTGCCAGGAATCCGAAGACGAACAAGTCGAAGAACGAGGCCGAAGCCAGTGTGCCTGCAGCCAGATAGTTCTGGTAGCCCACGTTATACATGCCGAACAGCATAGCCGGCATCAGCGCAAGGACCACCATGCTCATGATGCGCTTCGAGTCGATGGCGTCGTGAATGTGTACGCCCGTCTTTGCCGTGTCGTTTGGCACATAAAGAAACGTCTCGAAGCCGTCGAACAACGAGCGGAAGGCATGTAGCTTGCCACCCTCCTCGAAGTTCGGCTTTATCTTATTCAGATAATTTCTTAAAGCGCTCATTATTTTTACTTTGATTGATTGATGAATGATTTCTTGAATTAGCTATTCTCTTTCCTTAGAATGTCAAGCCCTTCGCGCACGATACGCTGCAACTCCAGCTTTGAGGAATCCACGAATTCTGCCAAGGCAAAGTCTTCAGGTGAAACTTCATAGATGCCGAGCTGTTCCTGACGGTCAATGTCGCCTGTGATGATAGCCTTGATAAGGTACTCGGCATAGATGTCCATAGGAAGCACCTTGTCATATTCACCACTCATAATCATGTGGCGCTCACCGCCTTTGATACGGGCATCGGCTACATAAGCCTTCTTCTTGCCACAGAACCAACAGTTCTGCAACCATGAGAAATAGCTGCGATTCACTGAGAACTGCTTGAATCGAGGCATTATCCATCCCAGCATCTCATCGGCATCGTCGCCCTCGGGGATTACCGTTATCTCGGAAGAATGAGCTCCAAGGAAGCCGTCTTTCGTAGTCTTACGGCCTGTGAGTACATTGCCGTTGATGATGCGCACATGATGATTTGCATCATAACTGTTGCTGAGCAGCGTGGAAAGTTCCTCGCCCACCAGCATGTCAACATGTAGCGGCTTCAATACCTCGCTTCCGCAAAGGGCGACCGTGCGGTGTAAATCCACTTTGCCCGTGTTGAACAGGCGACCGATGAAGAGCACCACCGTCGGATCGCCTATCGTCCACACCACTTCGCCCTTGTTCACTGGCGCTACGTTGTTCACCTGAACGCCCACGTTGCCCGCAGGACACTTGCCTTCAAACACATTCAGCTCCACATAGTTCTCAATCTGCCGCTTCTGCAGCTCTGCCTGAAGGTCGGGCTGAATGCCCAGTCCCAGATAGGTCTTGGCAATCTTTGAAAGGGCTATAAGTCCTGTCGTGAAGTCGTCTTCCTGCCCTTTCACTTCAAAATCGAAGCGGCAAGCCAGTGGTTTGTCACGAAGTGCCGATACGAAAATTGCCTTAGGCTTCGTTTCCGGATTGGTGGAAACAGCATAAGGCAACTGATTGATATAGCCAAAGATACCAGCCGATAAGAGCGCTTCGCAAACGGCTTGACCGTCCATCTTTGAAACATCCTTTTTACAAAAATCGACATACTCTTGCTGGGCATCGGCTTCAACCCTCACACAGAGCACCTTACGACGTTCGCCTCGTTCTACGGCGGTAACTTTTCCACTAACAGGCGAAGCGAAACGAACCGTGGGATACTGCTTGTTGACAAAAAGCGCATCCCCGGCCTTGACATGATCACCTTCTTTAACAACGACCTTCGGTACGACACCTTCGAAATCATCAGGCACTAAAGCATACTTGCCATTCGATTTCAATTGAATCTTTGTTTCCGAAGCGCACCCCTGAAGGTTTATGTCCAGGCCTTTACGCAACTTAATCAAATTTGTCATATAAATAATTAGAAATAACGTTATTATTCTCTATAACGGCTGCAAAATTAATACTTTTTTGATAGAAGTGCCTTATTTTTCGGATAAAAATAGAGCTTTCACAAGATTTTATCGTATTTTTGCAACGCTAAAAACACCCCTGCAAAGTGTTTGTAAACTCGGATTGACAGATTGAAGATACTTAGACATATCCTGAGCGGACTAATATGGAGCTTGATTGCTCTGTACGTCTTGCTAATGACACTCACCCACATACCAGCCTTCCAAACGAAGTTAGCCAATAAAGTGGCGACTGAGATTGGCAAAAAACTGGGTACAAAGGTTCAGATGGAGCGAGTGAATCTGGGGTTTCTCAATCGCATTATCATCGACGGCTTCCACATTTACGACCAACAAGGAGAAAGCTTGCTGCGCGTAGGTCGCCTATCGGTAAGGGCCGAGTGGTCTGCCCTACTGAACGGACGCATCAGCATCTCATCGGCTCAGCTGTTCGGCGCTCAGGCTAATTTATATAAGACCCATGCCGAAGCTCCAGCGAACTATCAGTTTGTAATCGATTCGCTCGCCTCTAAAGACACTACTTCAAGCGCTCCTCTACAGCTGCGCATCAACTCACTCATTGTGAGACATTCAAGCATCAGCTATCACAGAAGAGACGTTCCTTTACTTGACAAAATCAGTACTGACCATCTGAGTTTCAATAACATAAGCGCACACATCATACTTAAAGAATTGAACGAAGACACCCTTAATGTCAACATAAAGCGCTTGGCTTTGAACGAACTTAGCGGACTGAAGCTAAAGAGCCTTACACTCAAATTGGAGGCTGGAAAAAAGAGTAGCCGACTTTCAGAACTGAAGCTCCAACTGCCAGAGTCAACCTTGTTCATCAATGAAGCCGAAGCGAATTATGACGCAAAGCACCTAAAAGAGACTTTACGCTATCGCGTGGACAGCTTAGCCTTCGGAGTCTGTCTTAACGACTTGAGCTTCCTGCACCCTTCTTTAAAGAATGTACGCGAAGTAATAGAATGCAAGACCCTTGTGCAAGGAAGTTCGCAAAGCATCCGTATTCCATCGGTCATCATCAACTCCACTAACAATCTTATCACCCTGAAAGCTACAGGATGGGCCGAGCATTTAGACCAAAGCTATCCTGAATGGCAAGCTGTGGTGAACCAGTTTTCCATGAACGAGAATACGTTTCGCCTACTGAAAAGCGAAATTCCCGCTCTTCCTGAGATTTTAGGAAACATTGGCAACCTGAACATTCACGGACGGTTTGAAGGATGGCAAACAGGCGACATGCAAGCCACGTCAACTCTTACAACGGATATAGGAAATCTGGAGGCTAACTTTCAGATAGATGCCAACAAGGCGTTCAAAGGCAATCTCACTTCGAATGGTATTGACCTGAAAGGACTGCTGAACAACGAACGATTCGGCAACATAAGTGGAAATATTAATATTCAAGGTGACCGCACAGGGGTAAACGTGATGGGGGAAATACCTGCTTTCGAATACAAGAATTATGCATACCAGAACATCAATCTCAATGCGTCACTCCTTACCAATGATCTTTTGCATGGTGACTTCCACCAAATGTCTGCTACCGGCGTTCTGAAAATAGACGACGAAAACATTAAGACGATGCTTAATGGTGAATGGAAGAAAACGGGCAAGAACATGAAGATAAAGGCTGAAGGAAACGTCAGAGACTTTTCGCCCTTGACACTCCATCTGTCTGACAAATGGGGCAAGTCGGTCTTCACAGCCAGTTTTGCGACCGACATTACTGCCAGCAACCTGAATGATGCACAAGGCAGCATCACACTCTACGATTTCGCGATGGCAGACTCTACGGACGTGTTTACAATCAAGAATGTTCAGCTCACTACTGGCTTTGAGGGACAACGACATCATTTTCAGGTCAAGGGAGACATGGGCACGATGGAACTCAATGGAGAATTCAACTGGGACACCTTGCCACAGAGCTTCATCAATGTGCTGGGAGCTCATCTCCCCACCCTGCCAGGACTTCCCCCCATGAACGATCGGGTCACGAACGACTTCGACATCAAGCTTGAGCTCTATTCTACCCGGTGGATGCAAAAGTTGCTCAATATTCCCGTGAATCTTGATGAGCCTATGACACTGAGTGGTAGTATCAACGACACCAATCGTAATCTAAGCATAACAGGAAACATACCTGCTTTTACTTACAAGGGCAGTTCGTATAGGAATGCCGTTGTTGCCTTCACGTCGCCAAGTGACAGCATCCTTTGTGACATCAGTCTCAAGAAAATCATGGACAATGGAACGGGTATGGATATAGGCTTAAAGGCTAATGCCTCTGACAATCGGCTGCAGACAAGTGTGAACTGGAATAATCACGCCAAGGGCAGAATATTCATGCAAGGCAACCTCAATGCCATCACTCAGCTATATAGTGATCACAACAGAAAAGCCCAAGCACACATACACATTCAGCCATCCCATATCACAATGGGCGCAGCCAAATGGGATGTTCTGCCGTCCAATATTTTCTATTCAGAGAAGAAATTGATAGTAGATGAATTCTCTGTAAAGCATGAACAACAGCATCTGACCATCGACGGAGTGGCCTCTGCCTCTCCGACCGACACATTGGCTGTGGATATGAAAGAGATGGACGTTGGCTATATCATGGAACTCATTAATTTCCATCCTGTTGAGTTCAATGGCTTGGCAACTGGAAATGTCTATGCTACGCAACTGTTTGAGAGACCTATAGCATGGACTAACCTTACAGTTGACCAGTTCACATTCGAGAATGGAAGAATGGGAACGCTATATGCCAATGCACAATGGAACAACGAAAGACAACAGATTGACATTGATGCCAAGACTGAAGATGGTCCTGAAGTCATGACACTTATCGACGGCTACGTGTCACCTGTACGTAAAGACATAGACCTGAACATCAGAGGGCGCGGTACGCATATAGAGTTCTTGAAGACATATACAAGCAGTTTCCTCAAAAACATAGAAGGGCATGCTTACGGAGATCTGAAACTTGTGGGACCTTTGGGCAAAATGGACCTGATAGGAACACTTGTGGCAGACGGGCAGGCCGATGTCATTCCATTGGGAACAACTTACAAGCTGGTACGCGACACCGTACATTTTGTTCATAACGATATCCGTTTCAACAAAGCTGCTATCTACGATAAGTATGGCAATACGGCCAGCATCAGCGGAGGCATTCATCATGAGCATCTGTCGAACATGACATTCGACCTCGACATTGAGACACAGAGAATGCTGGCGTATGACTTTAAGGAATTTGGAGACGAACAGTTCTGCGGAAGCGTTGTTGCATCAGGACATGTTGATATGCATGGACGGCCCAAGGAAGTTACAATCAACATCGATGCCACCCCTCTTCTCCCTACTACATTTTTCTATAATGCGTCATCGGGCGGAAGCGTGAGTTCTCAGGAGTTCATAACTTGGAGAGACAAGGGGAAAGCCTCAACTACTGAAGAAGCCGGGGAAAAGGAAAGTAAAGTAAAGGACATCCCGTCAGACTTGTTCCTCAACTTCCGCATCAATGCCAATAGTGATGCTACCGTGCGACTTCTTATGGATGCAAAGATGGGTGACTATATCACGCTCAATGGTTCGGGCATGATACGTGCTTCCTACCACAACAAAGGTGCTTTCCACATGTTTGGCACATATCAAGTGGAACGCGGCACCTATGGCATTACGATTCAGAACATCATTAAGAAGAATTTCAAATTCAAGGAAGGTGGAACCATCGTATTCGGCGGAGCACCTATGGAAGCCAATCTGCAGTTGCAAGCCATACACACGGTAAATGGTGTGTCGCTGTCCGATCTGAACTTAGGCAATTCTTTCTCCAATAATACGGTAAGAGTGAACTGCCTCATGAATATCTTAGGACAGGCCGGTGCTCCACGCATTGAGTTCGACCTCGACATACCTAACGTGAATAGTGAGGAAAAGCAGATGATACGCTCAGTTATCACAAGTGAACAGGAAATGAATCAGCAAGTGCTCTACCTCCTCGGCATCGGTCGCTTCTATACTCAAGACATCAACAATGCCAGCTCACAGACCTACGACCAGACGCAATTAGCAATGCAATCATTCCTCTCAGGAACACTTTCCACCCAGATTAATGAAGTGATTTCACATGTCGTGAAGAATGACAATTGGAACTTCGGTGCCAATATATCAACAGGAAATGAAGGATGGCACAATGCTGAATATGAAGGCATTGTGAGCGGACGCATGCTGAACAACCGTCTGCTCATCAATGGGCAGTTCGGCTATCGCGATAATGCCACACGTGCCAATCATACTTTCATTGGTGACTTCGACATTCGTTATTTACTAAGGCCGAATGGCAACTTGGCACTGAAAGTGTACAACCAGACCAACGACCGCTACTTCACCCGTTCTTCACTCAACACACAAGGCATTGGCTTCATTATCAAGCGAGACTTCGACGGTATAGGCGATCTGTTCTCAAGAAAAAGAAGAGACAACAACTCAAAAAAGAAGTGACAGTAATTCAAAAAGAAACGACAGTAATTCATAAAAAGAAACGACAGTAATTTAAAAAGCAGCAACAATAACGAATGAATATATGACATAAAAAAAGGACTGAGCCACAAATGACTCAGTCCTTATTATTTAAACAAAGTTGTTTCTCAATCTTTATCCATTCATTGACATCAAGAACTCCTCATTATTCCGAGCTTGAACAAGACGGTCGCGAACAGTATTCATTGCCTCCATTGGGTTCATATCAGCAATAAACTTACGGATAATCCACATGCGGTTGAGTGTTGTAGCATCCTGCAACAAATCATCGCGACGCGTGCTTGACTGAACAAGATCAATGGCAGGGAACACACGCTTATTTGAAAGCGCACGAGAAAGCTGAATCTCAGAGTTACCCGTTCCCTTGAATTCCTCAAAGATGACTTCATCCATCTTAGAACCTGTATCGACCAAGGCTGTTGCAATAATGGTGAGCGAGCCTCCTCCCTCTATATTACGAGCTGCACCGAAGAAACGCTTCGGCTTCTGCAAGGCATTAGCATCTACACCACCCGTCAGCACCTTACCACTTGCAGGTGAAACAGTGTTATATGCGCGAGCCAAACGTGTGATAGAATCCAAGAAAATCACTACATCGTGTCCGCATTCCACCATTCGCTTAGCCTTCTCAAGAACAATACCGGCAATTTTCACATGACGGTCAGCAGGCTCATCAAATGTTGAAGCTATCACTTCAGCATTGACAGTACGGCTCATATCGGTAACCTCTTCAGGGCGCTCGTCAATCAGCAACATCATGATGTAAGCTTCCGGATGATTAGCAGCAATGGCATTGGCAATATCCTTCATAAGAATCGTCTTACCAGTCTTAGGCTGAGCCACGATCAATGCACGCTGTCCCTTACCTATGGGCGAGAACAAATCAACGATACGTGTCGAAGGATTTGTCGTTGAAGGATCACCGCATAACATAAATTTCTCCTCGGGGAATAGAGGTGTCAGATGTTCAAAGGACACACGATCACGCACTTCATCAGGGTCTCGCCCGTTAATCATATTAACAGTTGACATGGCAAAGTACTTTTCACCATCATGAGGAGGACGAACCGTACAATCAACGACATCACCAGTCTTCAATCCGTATTTTTTAATCTGTTGCGGAGCAACATAGATGTCATCAGGAGAAGACAGATAGTTATAATCGCTTGAACGGAGGAATCCATAGCCGTCTTGCAAAATCTCTAATACACCATTACCAGAAATGAAATCTCCGAAGTCATAGCTTGCAGGTTGAGAAACTGGTGCTGGCTGATAGACAGATTCTGAATGCTGCACTACCGGACGATCAAAGATGTCAAGTGTCGGTATAGCCGCCTGGTCCTCAATAGGCAGATCAACGACAGGAATGAAATCTGTGCCATCACAGGGATCCCCCTCCCAAATACCATCAGGATTGGCATCGTAATATGCCATCATGTCTTCTCTGGTATATTGGTTAGCCATTTTCTCCTGTAGTTGCTCCAGCATCTCCTTATCAGGTGTCTCTTTGTCCATGAACTTTTCTTCTTCCATTTCCTCAGGGACAATCTGCTCTTCTTCGGGTTCCTCATTCATCATAGCCTCATTCTTTGCAGCTTCTGCTGCGGCGATTGCCGCCAGTTCTGCCTTAGACTTACGACCACGGTGTTTCGGGAATGCAGCTAAAGGATCTACTTCAACACTTGCCACGTCATTAGCTGTGTCTTGCTGAGACTCAACAGGTTCTGCATCAAACAGTGATGGAGTTTCAACACTATTAGCCTTCTGGCCGTTTGAATCATAGTTTTCTCCGTCTTTACCTTTGACCGTATATACCTTATCAGTATCTTTCTTGGTGATTCTCGTACGCTTGCGTTTCGCGGTTGCTCCAGAAGCACTGTCTATAGCAG
Organism: Prevotella sp. UBA3675; assembly: GCA_002372235.1. GTDB lineage: Bacteria > Bacteroidota > Bacteroidia > Bacteroidales > Bacteroidaceae > Prevotella. The sequence continues at coordinate 61,711 of DFJI01000017.1, forward strand.
CCTGATCAAGAATTTCATAGACAACTTTCTCTAACTCGTCATCCTGAGATACTTCCACGCCCAATTCTGCAGCAATACTGAGCAGTTGGGCTGGTTCCATCTGTTCTAATTCTTCTTTTGTATACATAATAAACGTATAACTTTATTTAAGTTGAAATGTTTTTTTGGGTTAAAGCGTTTCCAAAAATCAGAAACGTGGTGATAAAACTGAGTGCAAAAGTACAAATTAATATTTATACAAAAGAATGAAGAATTAAGAATTAATTTCCGATTTGCAAAAATTAACCATTAATCTTCATTCTTGTAACTATTCATCCTTTCGTTTTCAGACAGTCTCAACAATACTCAATCTTTCTTTAAGGGAATAAAAACGCTGAACGTAGAACCTTCATTTAGAGTTGACTCCACCTGGACATCGCCTCCTATCTTACGTGCAAAATCAGCACAAAGTTGCAGACCTAAGCCTGAGCCCTCTTCACCATCTGTTCCATAGGTAGTTTCACCTTTATGGAAAATACTTCCGAGACGGTCAGGCTCAATACCTACACCATGATCACGTACACTGACCTTTGCGAATTGCCCCTCTTCTTTCATCGTAATTTCAATGACCGAATTCTCAGGACTAAACTTCACTGCATTAGACATAAAATTCCGAACAATCGTTTTAAGCATATCATTGTCAGCCCTGACGACAAGCGGCGCTTGCGTTCCGACATACTGGAGCTTAATCTTTTTCGTGAGGGCAATCATCTCGAAGATGTCAACGACTCCAGGAATAATATCGTTCAAATCCAAATCTTGAAGCAACACGTTCAATCGTCCCGTCTGACTCTTTGTCCATTTCAACAGATTATCGAGCAAGTCATGACATTCTTCCGATTCTTTGTTTGCCTTATCCAAGAGTTCGAACAGCTCAGGTCCTATCATTTCAGGAGACATGGACGTGACCACCAGATTGAGAACCATACGAATAGAAGCCATTGGTGAACGCAGGTCGTGGGCAATCACTGAATACATCTTGTCACGATTGTTGATCGTAGCACGCAATTCCTCGTTCTGCTTCTGAATGAGACGTTTTGCCGCTACCAATGTAATTTGGTGCATCACACGAACCACGAGCTCCTCTTTATTAAAAGGCTTCGTCAAAAAGTCGTTAGCGCCTACCTGGAAACCATGAACGAGATCACTGGGATTATTCAATGCCGTTAGGAAGATGATGGGAATATCAGCCGTCTCCGGATCCTTCTTCAAAATGACAGCAGTATCGAAGCCGCTAATGTCGGGCATCATCACATCGAGCAGAATAAGATCTGGCTTTTCAGCCTTTGCTTGTTCAATGCACATATTGCCGCAGTTGGCCGTACAAACCTGAAATTTCTCATTGGTCAGCAGAATCTTAAGCAATAGCACATTGCTTACGACATCATCAACAATTAAGATCTTATAGTCAGATCGGTTTATTTTCGCCTCAAGTTTCTCTTCCATTGTCTGTTGATTAGTAGGTATGATTAATTGTTTTTCGACATGCAAATATAACGTAATTATTTTTAATCGCCAAACAAATATGCTATTTTTTGTTTCAAAGGCATAAGCTCCCTACCTGATAGACAACAGCAGAAACGATCCATGCCAGACATGTCGTATAACCAGCAGCAAAGAGTGCCCACCGCCACGATGAAGTTTCGTTCTTGATTGCCACTATCGTAGCTATACAAGGAAAGTAAAGCAGGATGAAGAGCAAGTAGCAATAGGCAGCCAGTGGAGTGATGCCGTCTTGAAGCATTTGTTGGCGCAGATGTGTATATTTCTCGCTGTCATCACTGAAAGAATCGTCATCAGCAAATGATTTGTCTCCACTATACAGTACGCCCATTGTCGAAGCCACGATTTCCTTCGCGCCGACACCCGCTATGAGCGAGACGTCCATTTTCCAGTTGAAGCCTTGGGGCTTAAACACAGGCTCTATCGTCTTGCCGATACGACCGATAATAGATTGTTCCTGCTGTTGCTGAACTGTGAGTGACTCATCATGAGGGAAATACTCCATTGCCCACACAATGACCGATGCCACGAGAATGATGCCGCCCATCTTCTTCAGATATTCCTTTCCCTTCTCCCACGTATGGCGACCTATAGCCTTGGCTGTTGGCCATCTGTATGGAGGCAATTCCATCACAAATGGCGTATCTTGCCCTTTCACAAGATAAGAGGAGAACAACTTACTCACCACTACTGACATACAGATGCCGACCACATACAGTGAAAGCATCACCCAGGAACGATATTGAAGCGTGAAGAAAGTTCCTGCTATCATTATATAAATAGGTAAGCGTGCCGAACAGGACATGAAGGGAAGTATCATCATCGTAATCAGCCGTGACCTCCGACTCTCAATCGTTCTGGTAGCCATCACGGCTGGTACATTGCATCCGAATCCCATAATCAATGGAATAAAGGACTTACCGTGAAGTCCCATCTTGTGCATCAGCTTATCCATGATGAAGGCTGCACGCGCCATATAGCCAGAATCCTCCATCAAAGAGATAAAGAAATACAGGATTAGTATCTGAGGTAAAAACACAATGACCGAACCCACACCTGCTATAGCTCCATCAACGACCAGAGAGCGAAGTGGACCATCGGGCATCATAGTGCCTACCCTATCCCCCAACCAGCCGACTGCCGCTTCAATCCAGTCCATCGGGTACTGTCCCAAAGAGAAAGTCGTCTCGAACATCACATAGAGCAGGAAGAAGAAGATTGGAAATCCCAAATACTTATGCGACAAGACCCGGTCAATAATATGGGTAGTGCGATAAGTGTCTTCTTTGGTTCCTGTCTCATACTCAGCCTCAGTCAGCGCACCATTGATAAATCCGTACTTAGCATCCATGATGGCAGTTTCCGAGTCACTTCCCGTCTCTTCCTGCACGCGAGCAGAAGCCCTGTCGCGCGCCACTAAGATATTTGCGACTTCTGCTTCTTTTGCCATGAAGTTCTCAATATGGGTGTCGTGTTCCAGTAATTTAATGGCCAGATACCTCGTAGAATAACGCTGGCGCAAATCACTGTCACGTTTCAGATACTTCTGGATATGGCTGATACCATCTTCTATCTCGTGTCCATAGTTGATATGCAAATGCCGGGCGTGTCTATTTGCTCCCTCATAGACCTGAATGACAGCACGGAACAGTTCTTTAATGCCGGCACCTTTTTTGAACGATGTAGGAACAATCGGCATTCCGAAGAGCGTTGAAAGTGTTTCCAGGTTCACATGGTCTCCGCGACGTTCAAACTCATCGTACATATTCAGTGCTCCCACCAGTCTCATATTCATATCTACGAGCTGAGTGGTTAAGTACAGATTGCGTTCCAGATTTGTAGAGTCAATCACGTTGATCACCACATCTGGTATTTGCTCTGTCAAGTACCTACGTACATACAGCTCCTCCGGAGAGTAGCAAGAAAGCGAATAAGTACCTGGTAAGTCTATCAGATTGAACTCATAGCCGAACATTGAAGCATGGGCCTCCGACGCATCAACCGTCACGCCAGAATAGTTGCCCACATGGCCATGAGCCCCTGAGGCATAGTTGAAGAGCGAAGTTTTGCCGCAGTTGGGATTACCAATGAGCGCAACATTGATGACGCGACGTTTCTCCAAAGCCACGTGCTGCAGATAGTCGTCTTCATGGAGAGTCGAATCGATGGTAAGCGCCGAAAGATTCTCCTTCTCTGCAAGACGCTGAACAATCTTATCCTTTTCCGCTTCGCTCACCACCTCAATCATCTCGGCCTCCTGATGTCTCAACGACACCTCATAGCCCATAATCTTATATTTCACAGGATCCTGCAAAGGTGCATTGAGCAGTACTTCCACTTCTTTTCCCTTGACAAATCCCATTTCTATGATACGCTTGCGAAAGCCGCCATGTCCTTGCACTTTCACGATGATGCCTTTTTCGCCAGTATGTAGTTCTGAGAGTTTCATGATTTTTCTGTATTTTATTGCAAAAATACATCTTTTATACGGAAAAAGACCGAAAACGCACTTGCTTTTCTCGGTCTTTACCTACAAATGATGATAGCACCAATCGTTTCCGAGCGACTGATTCATCATTAATCATTACTTCAATATCTTTATCTTTGCAAATTTCAGAAGCAGCTGCTTCGTTCCCGCATTACGAAATTCTACAGTTGCCTTTTCGTTTTCTCCCGTCCCCTCTACTTTCAGCACCGTCCCGATGCCAAAGCGCTGATGCTCTATCGTCATGCCCTCACGAAGTGAATGCATTCCTTCTTCAGTTCCAGATGCTACAGGCTTAGAGGAAACTGGCCGATAGTGAGGCGCAACGCTTTGAGAGATTGTCTGACGAGTATTGGGAGCTTGTTGGAAAGAAGGTCTGTAAGCCGTGCTTGCACTTGTAGTTCTTTGAGTGAAAGCACGTTCTGCGTCATTGTCAGGACGGTGGTTCCCGTCGTCAACATACAAGAGTGAAGGGTCAATATCACGAATAAAACGCGAGGGCGTATCATACTCCATTCGTCCATAGCGGAAACGGTTCTGTGCACAAGTGAGAATGCAATGCTTCTCGGCGCGTGTGATGGCGACATAGAGCAACCGGCGTTCTTCTTCGAGCTCTCGCATAGAGTTGGTGGACATAGGTGAAGGAAATATATTTTCTTCTAATCCCACCACGAAGACCGTTGGGAACTCAAGACCTTTAGCACTATGAACCGTCATTAGCGACACTTTAGGCTGCTCAGCATTGTCGTCACTATCCAGATCCGTCAGCAATGCAACTTCCTGCAAGAAATCGCCTAAAGAAATGTTTTCCTCCATTCCTTCCTCTTTACGGCTTTCCACAAAGTCCTGCATACTGCCGAGAAATTCCTCCAGATTTTCCTGTCTTGCCACATATTCCGGCTCACGGCTTCCATAGATTTCTTTTGAAATACCGCTTTCCATGATAATGGCTTGTCCCAGCTGATAGACGTCTTCCGAAGCAAGTCTGCCGCGCCATCCCTCAATCATCTGACGGAAGGTTTCAACCTTTCCGGCAGCCGCAGCGCTTAGGGTCAAGCCATAGTGCCGCATGTTTTGCATTGTTTGCCATAGAGACACGCCATTTGCAGCAGCTGCATTCACAATCTTAGAGAGTGTCGTGTCACCAATTCCTCTCGTAGGATAGTTGATGATTCGTCGCAGCGCCTCCTCGTCGTCAGGATTGGTGACCACGCGGAAATAGGCTATCACATCCTTGATTTCCTTACGCTGATAGAAAGACATGCCTCCGTAGATTCGATATGGTATGTTCATCTTGTGCATCTGTTCCTCAAACGCACGGCTCTGGGCATTAGTCCTATACAGAATGGCAAAGTCACTATACTCGCCATGCTCTTCGCGCTTCAGTCTTACTATGTCTTTGCAGACAATCATGGCCTCTTCCTTATCGCTGTATGCAGGCTTCAGTGTCAATCGCTCTCCGTGCTCATTGCGACTATATACCTCTTTCGGGATTTGACGTTCATTCTTTCGAATCAGACTGTTGGCAGCCTCTACTATTAATTGCGTGGAGCGATAGTTGCGCTCCAGTTTAAACAGACGCGCCCCTGTATATGCCTCTCTGAAATTAAGGATATTGTCAATGTTAGCCCCTCGGAAACTATAGATGCTCTGTGCATCGTCACCCACCACGCACACACGCTGTCGTTCGCGCGTGAGCTGATAAACGATTTTCTGCTGCACATAGTTGGTGTCCTGATACTCGTCAACCAGCACGTAATGGTATCGCTCCACATATCGCTGACGCACGTCTTCATGGTCTTCAAAGAGCTGATAGATACGCACCAACAAGTCGTCGAAGTCCATGGCATTGGCCTGTTTGCAGC
>DFJI01000029.1:0-170 GCA_002372235.1 Prevotella sp. UBA3675
GGAGCCAGGCAGTTGGTGGTGCAAGAAGCTGCGCTGATCACGGTGTCAGCAGGAGTCAGAGTCTTGTGGTTCACGTTGTAAACGATGGTGGGCAGGTCGTTGCCAGCAGGAGCTGAAATTACAACCTTCTTAGCACCAGCGGTCAGGTGAGCAGAAGCCTTCTCCTTAGA
>DFJI01000029.1:213-84023 GCA_002372235.1 Prevotella sp. UBA3675
AAGCCTTCTCCTTAGAAGTGTAGAAGCCTGTGCACTCCAGAACAACGTCAACATCGAGCTTACCCCAAGGCAGTTCGGCAGCGTTAGGAATAGCATAGATGGTGATCTCCTTGCCATCGACGATGATTGAGTTGTCGGTGCAGTCAACAGTGTGCTTGTTCTCGCCAATCTTGCCGCAGAAGCCGCCCTGAGCGGTGTCGTACTTCAGCAGGTGAGCCAGCATCTTGGGGCTGGTCAAGTCGTTGATTGCTACTACTTCATAACCTTCAGCCTCGAACATCTGACGGAAAGCGAGGCGACCGATACGGCCAAAGCCGTTAATAGCTACTTTTGTCATTTTAATTAGTTAAATTAAATAAGGTAATACCTAAAAAAATATATTTACGGGCGCAAAGTTACGATTTTTTTTGAATAATAGCTTCCTAATGCAGTATTAATAAAATTGAAAAAAGAGGAAAGTCTAAAAAATGATTCCCTTGAAACTACGCAAAAAGGGATATTTGCAAAATGCAGATTACAATTTGTAGTGTCTGTTTTCTGATATTTAAAAAGAATAATTCTTAAATATGGACGAGAAGCAGTAATAATTTTTTTGCTTTTATATTGAAGTATATCAAAAAAATGATTAAATTTGCATCCAGAAATGTTTAATCATCAAAAAAAGTAGAAGATTATGGGATTTATTAAAGAATTCAAGGACTTTGCCATGCGTGGCAACGTGATGGACATGGCTGTCGGTGTGATCATCGGCGGTGCGTTCGGTAAGATTGTCAGTTCACTGGTCAACGATCTCATTATGCCTCCCATCGGGTGGCTCATCGGTGGCATCAACTTCTCAGAGCTCAGTGTGAAACTGCCCGTGAATCCGTTGACGCCCGAGCAGGATCCTGTGACCATCAACTATGGAGCATTCCTACAGACTACGCTCGACTTCCTGATCGTGGCATTCTGTATTTTCCTGCTCATCAAGGGCATCAACAAGCTGTCGGACCTGAAGAAGAAGGAAGAGGAAGAGGCTGCTCCTGCTGCTCCTGCCGGACCCACGCAGGAGGAGCTGCTCACTGAGATTCGCGACTTGTTGAAGAACAAGTAACTGAAGTTTTCCATCCCAGTAATGGATGTTGAGATGTTCTTGACAAATAAAAAAAGTGGATAATTGAAGGAGGCTGTGACCGAATGGGGCGCAGCCTCTTTTTCTGTTCTCGCTATCTCCTTAGTCGCCGGACGGGCAGACGGCTGGCAAGGTCTTTCATGCCTGCGGTGAAGAAATAGACCAGCAGGGTGTAGAGAATGACGGTGGGGAGGGTGAGGCAGAGGCCATACTGCAGGATGCCCAGAATCGTGGGGTCGGCCTGCCATCCTGTTAGGCGGGCTGCCGCGTGATGGACGATGATGCAGAGACCGAGCAGGAGAACGTGGATGGCGATGTTCTTCCAATAGACGAAGAGCGGCTCCTGGAACCCTCGCTTGTAGAGGTAGTAGGGCTTCCAGATGACCACGAGCAGCAGCATGCTCACGGTCTTGCCCAGCAGGATGCCCACCAGACCGTAGAGATAGCCGAAGATGAGGGTGACCACCACGTTGATGATGCCCTCGGCATAGGCGGCCCACACATCGTCGTAGAGTCCGTAGGCATTGACGAACAGATCGACTGAGGGACGGGTGAGCATGATATACATGTTGAGCAGAATGAGGAACACGATGTGGTCGGACAGGATGTACTGCGGTCCTAACCACCAGCTGATGACGGGATTGATGAGGAACGTGAGGGCGATGATGAAGATGCCGGTGGTCCAGTAGCGGAAGGCGGCATACTCCCAGAACACCTTGCGGATGTTCCACTTGTTGCCCTCGGCCACAAGGTTGCCTATGCTGGCGTTCATGCCCACGAGCACGCTGTTGAACAGGGCCGTCAGTTTGCCCACAATCATGGTGTAGTTGCCGTAGAACGCCACCATCTGCAACGACTCGAAGGCGAAGATAAGAATCTCGTCGCTCTTGGAGAGGAAGAAGTTCTTCAGTCGGTGGATGAAAATCTGCTTCGCCTTGACCAGTATCTCAGGATATTTCTTCAGGATGTCGCGGCCCTGGCTCTTGTCGGTCTTGAGCCAGGGATATTCGCGGTTGATGACCCAGTTGAGCATCCAGCACGTGAACACGCTGAACAGGAACTGCACGGCTGCCCAGAGGAAGGGGTTGTGGGTGTAGTAGGCCAGCGCTATCTGAATGATGGTGGTGACGGCGCCGCCCGTCTGCGTCCAGATGGATATCTTGTAGGTCTTCTGGTCGCTGTCGAGCAGTATCTGGCGGTAGTTGATGAAATAGGCGATGAGGTGGGAGCCGAGGAAGGCATAGAAGGCGAAATAGACCAGCGGGAGCGGCACGCCCTTGTCGGCAAAGATGAGGGGGAAGAACAGGCTGACGATGGCGGCCCCCGTGAAAATGATGGTGCCCACGATGCGGTAGAGATAGCCGAAGAGCGACACAATCTCGCAGATCTTGGCATGGTTCTGTTCCTCGATGGGCTTGTAGAGGAAGTAGGCTATACAGGTGCCGATGCCAATCTCGCTGATGTTGAGGAAGTTGAGAATGCTGTAGAGCGTGCCCGACAGACCGATGAAGGCATCGCCCAGGCACTCGAGGAAGATGCGCCGGGAGAAGAAGGCGAGGAAGATGCTGACGAAGTAGAAGACGAATCCTACCCGTGCGTTCATGAGGGTCTTGTGCACTCTACTGGATGCCATATTGCTTGATTGCTTCGAAGAATGACTGGGCATAGGCGTCCTGGGTGAACCGGGGGGCAAGCCTGTTGCCGGTGAAGTCGGAGTAATGGGTGCGGATGCGACGAATGGCGTCGGCTATCTGTGTGGGCAGGTCGCCGTCCTTGTCAATCAGGATGTGCTTCTGGCCGACGAGTGTCTCGGGAATGCCGCCGTCGTTGGTGGCAATCACGGGGAGTCCCATTGCTGTGGCTTCTATGCTCGACATGCCCAGCGCCTCGTTGATGCGCGACGGCACCACGGCCACTTGAGACAAGCGGAGATAGGCAGGCAACTGTGCATAGGGGACGAAGCCTGTGAAGCTGACACGTCCCTGCATCTGACTGCCCATTGCGTGCAGCTCGTCGAGATAGGGATTGCTGCTCACGCTGTCGGCATAGTTGTCGCCTCCCACGACGAGTAGCTTCACCTGGGGATCGTCGCTGAGCAGCTGAATGGCTTGCACCAGCTCCTTCACGCCTTTCTTCGGCACGATGCGCCCGGTGTAGATGACCACGAAGTCATGGTCACTGAATCCGAGCGACTGGCGACTGATGCTGCACTCGGCAGTAGCGCTAAACGACTGGGTGTCGAGCCCGTTATAGACCACAGCCGACGGGGCTTCCTTGCTGGCCTGTGCGATGCGACGGCGGATATAGTCGGACACGCAAATAAACGCATCGGTTGACGCAATGATAGACTGCACCAGTGGCGTGTCGGGATTCACCAGATCGGTATGCACATGAGAGAGGATGCGAGCCTTGGTGCGGCACCGCAGCTTGATGGCAAAGCCCGGTCGGTTCTCTAACAATATGACATCGAAGTGCTGGCCACGGAGGAGGCGGTAGGCTTGCTCCAGGAAGTACTCCAGCTGATAGTGGTAGTAGCTGTCGTGGTGAAGCTTGCCATAGACCTTGGCCATGAGGCGGTGGCGGCGGCTCTGCCGGTCGATGTAAAGATAGTGGTTGACGGCTGACGACAAGGCCGGGTGCTGCTGCACGTTCGGGTGATAGGCGCTCACCACCGTGATGTCATGGAGATGGTGGAGGTCGTTGTAGGCCAAGGCGGCATCGAGCAGATTCTCGACGGCACCTCCCTGCACGGCTGGGACGGGCAGCACGCCCGATGTGAGGATGGCTATCTTCATTTGTCGTGAGCTGTGTGAATGAATTCTTTATTACTGCGGTCTATGTGGACCATGTTCTTCAGCATGCGCCACACCAGTTGGAGGAGCGCTGCAAGCTTGCCGAAGAGCGCCTGGGTGCGCAGGGCACGCGGAATGGCGATGAACAGCGCGGCACAGAGACAGACGAGCAGGCACCACCACTTGATGCTCCATGTGGGGGCAACGATGGTGACAATCACTGACAGCAGTACGGTCAGCACAAGCAGTACGCTGCGCGGAATGAGCATTTGCTGAACGGTCTTGTCGATGTAGTTGATGTTGCCCTGTCGGATGGCGGCAGGCAGGTAGGGCAGCATGAGGAACAGCGTCTGCACCTGTCCCGTCATCCAGCGCAGTCGCTGCCGCTGGAAGTTGTCATGATTGCTCACCTTCTCGTCCATGACATGAATGTGAGGCTCGTATTTCACGAACACGTTCTGCTTCATGAGCAGTGCCTCCAGTTCGCGGTCCTCTACGGCAGAGGTGAGCTGATGAACATTCGCCTTGAACCAGGCATAGTCGAAGCACATGCCTGAGCCGATCAGGGCTGAGGAAAGGCCGATGGCGTTGTGGGCCCGACGGAAGAGCGTGTTGTTGATCTCCTCGCTGATGCCGTCGAGGGCAGCAATGTCGTTGTCGGCATTCTTAGCGGTGCGGTGGCACTGAATGGCGCGGTAGCCTTGTGCGCACACCTTGTTGAGACGGTGCAGGAAATCGGATGCCACGACATTGTCGGCATCGAGGATGACTACATGAGTGAATGCGGTGGCACGATGCGGATCACTCTCCACATAGTCGATGGCGAACTGCAGGGCCTTGGCCTTCGAGCTCTTCTCGAAAGTGGGCTCTAAAAGGGTCAGCGGCTCTTGTGCCAGCCACTCATTGGTCTCGGCCTGCATGTGGTCGGAGACGATCACGAGGCGATAGCGGTCGGCAGGATAGTCTTGCTGCAGGAAGGTGGCAACAGACTGGCGAATGACAGCATCCTCGCGATAAGCAGGAAAAATGACGAGGAAAGAAGAGTTCTCTGAGCTCTCTGAGTTCTCTGAGTTCTCCGAGTTCTCCGAGTTCTCCGAGTCCTCCGAGCTCTCTGAGCCCTCCCCCTTCAGCGACACTATCCCAAAGAAAATGACATAAGCCGCCGAACCGGCCATCAGCAGCCAGAGCAGGACGTCGATGATATGTAGCAGTGACCAGATCATGCGCTATCTTCGGATTTTCTTGATCAGGATTCTACACTGATTGAAGAACTCAATATAAGCAATGTGTACGATACTCAGCAGGCCCCAGCCAATGACGAAGGGGGCATTGAGGAAGTCTCGGTTCCATTTCTTGTCAACCAGATGGTCGGGGGTGGCTATAGAGAAAGCCAACAGGCACAAAGCACCGGCTATCCACCACTTGATGGTTAGAATGAAATAGATGAAAGGCAATATGAGGCTCATCACCAGAATGATGCCCATCAAGATGGTGCGGGGAATGAGCACCCACTGAATGATCTTGTCGAAATGGTCGAACCTTCGATTAATCAGCGCAGCGGGCAGATAGTGCAGATTGGTGAGCAGAGCGTGAAGCTGTGTGGCAGCCCAACGGCTGCGCTGCTGGTTGAAGTCAGACTGTGTGCGAGTTTTCTCGTCGAACACGTAAAGGTTGTCGAAGTAATCTATGTAGATGCCCTCATGCATGAGCATGGCTTCCAGCTCCTTGTCTTCACCGGCTGTCTTCACCTTCATGATGTGGCTCTTGAACCATTCGAAGTCGTAGGCCATGCCCGAGCCGTTGAGTGCAGCTGAGAGTCCCAAGACAATGTGTCCTCGCCGGAAGATGGAGTTGTTGATTTCTTCGAAGATGGTGTCAAGACGTGCCACGGAGGTGTCGCGGTTCTTCGACAGGCGATGTACCTGAATGGCTTTGGTGCCGGCACTCTCATAGGCATCGTTCAGGTGTTCGAGAAACTCGGGCTCAACTACGTTGCCTGCATCGAGCACTACTACTGCATCGTATATCTTGAACTGTGGAAGATTCAGAATGGCGTATTGGAGCGACTTGGCTTTCGAGCTGACTTCGAAGTTGGGTGTCAGCAGCGTGATGGGGCATTGGGCCAGGTGCATATTGGTCATCTCAGACTGGTGGTCGGAGATGACGACTACGTCGAAAAGACGCTGCGAGTAGGTCTGTCCGTGAATGGTGTTGACGGTATGCAAGATGCTTTTATCGCTCTTGTAGGACGGGATGAGCACGATGAAGCGGTTCTGATGCTTGGCCTTGGGCAGTTCGGCTGGGCGGCTGAATAAAGAGGCAATGGAGAATGTGAGCAGGTATAGCACCGTGAGCGCTACAAAAAAGAACAGAAGACCGTCAATTATGTATAGTATCCACCAAAGATTCATTATTCTCGAGTCTTAATAAAGTTTGTTATTCCGCTGACCGTCGCCTTCGCCAGGTCGATACGGCCTTTCAAGGTGAACAGCAGCATGTCTTTAGGTGCGACAACGCCTATTATGTATAAATAGGAGAGGCACTTCGATAGGCCACTCATGTTGCGCTTGACAAACAGCAGGCGGTTGCGAGTGGTATAGAAGGTCTTGAGCGGACTGGCCTGCCCCGTGGACTTGCTCTCCTTGTGGTAGATGGTGCAGCAAGGATCGTACCATATCTCGTAGCCAGCCCGGGTGAACATCATCGACCAGTCGAGCTCCTCATAATAGAGGAAGAAGCATTCGGGCATGAGCCCGGCTTTGTCGATGGCTGCGCGTTTGGCCATCATGGCGGCTCCGTGAGCATAGGGCGTGGGGTGGGGAGTGTCGTATTGTCCACAGTCTTCTTCGCCAAATCCGATGGCATGATTGCGCATGGTGACGGTCGAGAGAGGGGTGTAGCCTGCAAACTGGATGGGAGATGTCTCCCATGCGAACCGAATCTTGGGGCACACCATGCCAATCTTCTCGGATGATTCCAGACGATGAATCAGTTGCTCCAAGTGCCAGTTGTCACGGACCACCGTATCGTTGTTGATGAAGAACAGATACTGGCCAGTGGCTGCTTTGATGCCGAGATTGTTTCCACCGGCAAAACCCAGGTTCTGCTCGCTCCGAATTGCTTTCACGTGAGGATAGCGAGCGGCGATGACAGCGGCTTCATTCGCTTTTGAACCGTTATCCACCACTATCACTTCCATTCCTTCATAGGGTGGAAGACTGTCAATCATTTCACACGTGTCGGCAAGACCGTTGTAGTTGACCGTGATGATGGATATTGTTGTGTTCATTGCTTATTTATCAGTTGCTTGGGCATCGACTTACACCCTTGATTGTTTTTTCTTTTCAAGTTTCAGTCGGCGGCGTTCTTCCTCTTTCTCGAACTCTCGCTGCTCATAGAGCTCGAAATCGCCCTCAATGGCCGGTAGTATATACACAATGACCATGCCTCCATAGAAGAGAATGAGGTTGGGGTATTGCAGCAGGATGTGATTGGCATAGCCGCCAGCCTGCAGTCCGAGGAAGCCGCAACACATGGCAGCGGCAATGCCTTTGCAGGCTTTGTTCTGGAGCTTGGTCAGTGTGATAAAGCATCCGCCGAGCAGTATCAGTATGTTCATCGCTGCGAAGACATAGACACCGATGATGCCCGTTCGTTGCCAGAAGAACACATAGGTAGAGTCGTTGGATGTCTCATAGACAACCTTGAACTTGTTGAATGGCGGAATGTTGTTTTCGTCGATGTTGATACCCATCCCAAACGGTGCATCCTGTAAGTGCTTCTTCAGGGCCTCTTTGTTCATGTCACGCACATTCTTCGAGGCATCGTTCGAGTCGAAAGCTGTTCGCATACGGCGAATCTGCATGTTGCCGTTGCCGATTTTCGTGCATGCCAGAAAGAAGATGAAGATTACGGATGTTGTCACCACAAAAGAGGTGAGCTTGACCGACTTCGACAAGAACACATAGAGGACGATGGCTGCCATGAAGCACATCAAGCCAGAACGAGTGCCAGAGTTGAAGAATGAGTAGGTGGAAAGCGCACCAGCTGTCCAGAACAGTATCTTGTCTTTTCTTAGTTTCGAAGTGAGCGCAATGATGAAGAACACTGCGGCGGCTGCACCTGTGTGGCAACCAAAGTTGGCCGCATCGGAGAAGAAGGAGAAATAGCGGATGGAGCCGCCGATGATGTGGGTACGGCTTGCTCCACTCATCAGCCAGGCGTTTTCTGCATCATCCCATCCGAATGTCTTCTGTCTGAAAGCCCAGTATGCTGCTACGAGCGAGAAATAAGCCCACAGACGGAAAAATCGCATGACTTTGTCGGGGCTGTTTATCATCTTGAAGATGATGATGTAGCACAGAATGAAATAGAATGCAAAGAAGTTCATGTTCTGCATCCAGGCGAACACATCAATGGGAAGGCCGCAAGTCTCATTGAATAGCTGGGTACACAGATAGAGCGTCCAGATGATGATTCCCAGGAGCATAGGTGTGGCCATCGAGGCTTTCGTCTGCCGGGGAATGATAATGAAGGATAGTAATAGTAGGAATTGTGGCCCCAGTGTGACCAGTGTAATGGGAATCGGGATGTAGCCATATCGCTGCAGACCCATCACAAAATAGTTGATGGCGAAGAACGCCCAGAACATGATTTCCTGATGCTTCAGTGCAAGTGCCAGAAGAATCAGGCCCGCAGGGATGAGGCATACAAATGCAAAGCCTGTAATGCCCAGCGTGTAGAAATTGAAAAGGGAAAGTAGAAATAGGAGAAAGAGTACGATACCTCTTCCTCCAAGTCCTTCTCTGTATGTAGAAGAATAGCTCTTCATTTATTTCGCATGACTGTTCTCTACGGCGGTCAGACCCAGTTGCGACATGCGATAGACGAAGTTGTTGAAACGAGTGTATGGAGGCAGTTGGCCCACAAATTCCTCAACGGCATAACGGCTGGCCTCGGTGAGGTACATGAACAGGCTGTCCTTGTTTTCGAGACGTGCCTGCAACTCGCTCAGCGCCTTCTGATCGACATCTTTCCACGTGCGGTTAGCTCGGGTCACCATCAGGTTGACTGTGCCAAGATTCAGTAGGGTTGTTGAAATGGAATTATCGTCCAAGTTGGGATATTCGATGATGGCAATCTCATTAGGCATGATATCGGGACAAAGGTCCTTGATGTCTTTTGCCATGATGTAGCGGCTGTCTTCGGCCAGGAAGTCCTCGTCGTAAGTAAGGCGACGCACCTGCAGGCCGATAGAGGTCCAGTAACTCTCTAATTCCTGAGCCAGGAAGCTCTTGCCGTTGGCTGCATCGGTAGAGAGCAGGTTGAGCACGTTCTGCTGTCCCTCCTTGAAGTAGGGCAGAAGTGCTTTGCTCAACTGGCGCAGTGCCATGTCGGAAATCATCTTGTTGAAGCGGCGATAGCGCAAGTTGCTCTCCTTGGGGAAACAGCCCATCACCGGTATCTTGGTGATTCGTTCTGAACGCATGCGGTCACGCAGTGTGCGGTCGAGCATTTCAATGATGAAGAAATAGAGCGCGGTGAAGATGAATGTCAGCAAGAAGGCGCCCATCAGATACATCATTCTGCCCGAAGCTTGCGGATTCATGGGGAAGGTAGGCGGATTCACAATGTTCAGCGTGGCCGTTGACATCTGCAGGTTGCGCTGGCGAAGACGTGCTGCGTTCAAGGCACGCAACATCTCAATATAGTTGCTCTCGATGAAGCCGATGTGGCGGTTCTTACGCTCGATTGTGGCACCGATAGGCGAGTATTTTCGGTACTGACGGTCAATGTTGTCGCGCATGATGTCTTGAGCCGTAATCTGAGCCTTGGTCTCCTCGAGCAGTAGTACCTGTTGGAGCCATTTGTCAATGAGCGAGCTGGCTTTTACGCCCGTATCGGTGCTATAGTTGTTTTTCTCAATCGTCTGTGTAAGCTCCTTCACCTTAGCCGTAGCTTCGCGCAGCTGGCGCTCGGCCTTGCCCAGTTCTATCTGAGCCTCCGATTCAGAACCGCCTTCCTCACTGCTCATCAGTCGGAGGTTGGAGATACGTGACTGCAATCGAGAGATGTCGCGAACCAAAGATGTGAATTCCTTGTTCGACTCGATAATCTTCTGACGGTCACCCAGTTGGCGTTCCAGATATTTGATGAGGGCTTCGGTGGTCTTCTGGGACATGCGCAGCTCATTGAGGGCTGTTTGGTGATTTCCGTCGAGCACGGTCAGCTGCTTGGTCTGTTCCGGGTAGTTGATGATACCATGCTTGATGTTATATCTGATGTAGTCGTTCTCAGCGTGGGTCAGCTGCTGGTAGTATTTCTTCACCTCACGCTCAAAGAACTTGATGACCTTATGGGTTTCACCATATCTCAGTTGCTGATACTGGTTGGCAAACACCTTGTTCAGAATGTCAAGGGTGTTGTAGCACACGCCAGGGTCGTTGCATGAGTAGGCAATATCAATCAGGTCACTATTGTTGATTTGTGCCACTTTCAGACGTCCTACGATGCTGTTGATGCCAAAATACGGGTGATTATTGAGAATGCCGTACAAATAGTTGTTTTGTGAAGCTTTCTCATGAGCTTTCAGATTGGCATAGGTGGCATTCTCACTATTATGATTGATAAGTGCCTTGACATCGGGGGGTACACTGGCATCCAGAATCCTGAAGTGCTCAGCTGTGATATAGTTGTTGTCCTTATACAGATTGCCATACATCATACATCTGGCAAACAATCGGAGCGACACTTCGTGAATCGTATTGTTCGTTGAGATGATGAGCATCAGGTTCTGCATGTTGATTTGTGCATTACCTCCGGCAATACCGCTACCGCCTTCAAGGTTGTAGCCAGTCAGCATGCCTGTGTAGATGGTAGTATTGGCATTATAGACACGTTCCAGATTTCTGGTCAGGAACCATGCCACGATGAGTGCTATCATCGGAAGAATCACAAGATACCAGCGTATCTTATAAAGAAATCGGACTAAATATCTGAAAATATCCATAATATGAAAATGCTCCTTTAAATTCCTGTTTGTTTTTGAATGGAAATAATGTTACTTCTGTTCAGTCTGCTGGGCTTTCTTTGCTTCTTTCTTCTCTTTGAGGCGCTCAGCTTTTTCTAATTCCTCCATTCTCTTCTGCTCCTCTTCGGCTTGGCGCTTGATTTTCTTGTCCATGGCCTTGTTCTCTTTGCGAATCTGCTTCTCGGTCTTTTTCACTGTGCTGTCAAGCGTGATTTCCGTAGTGGTGTTCGTAAGGATAGGCGTGTGGCTCAGAATCTCAAGTGTCACGATGTCGGTCGTAATCTGTGTGAGCAGTCCCTGATAGGTGTTCACTGCGTTCTGTCCGCGCAAGCTGCTGTAGGCATAGTCGGCTATGTCGCGGTTGCCCTGATGGAAGTCTTCTTCCTCCAACTGGTTAGAACCCTGATAGATAGCGGCGCTGACACCTGCAGTCTTCAGTGCCGAAAGGTTGTTGGTGATGCGAATGTAGAGCGTCACAATCTCCAGCTTCAGCTGGTCGTAGGCTGCATCTTTCTTGATTTGGGCTTCTTCCACAAGCAGGCGCTTGCGTTTCACGGAGTGACCTAAGTCCAGAATGTCTTCCAAAGGCACGCTCAGGTTCACACCAACGTTCCAATAGTTCTGCACAGATCCCTGAAACTGATAGATCATGGTGCTGTAGGTGGACGAGTTGTTGCCCCACATGTCGGCCTTACCATAGCTGTAGCTGGCATGCCCCAAGACGTAAGAAAAGATGTGCTTCTTCTGCTTCTTGACTTCTGCTTCGGCAATCTCCTGCAGTTTTGCCATTTGCAGAATGTTCGGATTCGCTTTGGCGTTTTCGAACAGCACACCAAGTGGAGGCAGATGGAAATCAGAGAAGTTGATGTCTTTGCTGAAGCTTGAGTCAAAGAATCCAGCGCTGATACCACTGTCGTCGAAGGTCTCTTGAGCCATTGCAGCTGTTCCGCAGAACGCTGAGACACAAATGAATATAAAAGTTCTAAGTTTTCTCATTGCTAATGTTTTGTCAGACGTTTTCATCCTGAATGAACGCGAAGAGCGTACGCCAGATAATCTTCATATCGAGTGCGAAGTTGTAAGTCTGTCCATAGAGAATGTCAAGTTGCTTTCGTTCCTCGGCTGACATGGCTCCGCCTTTGCCGCGTTCTTCCACTTGCCAGAGACCTGTGAGTCCGGCGGGTGCCATGAAGCGGTCAATGCTGGAGTCGGCTGTCAGTTTCTCGGCTTCATAGAGGGGCAGCGGACGATTACCCACAATCGACATGTCGCCTTTCAATATGTTGAAAAGCTGCGGCAGCTCGTCTATGCTTGTCTTACGAATGAAGCGACCAACTTTCGTGATTCGCGGATCGTTTTCGATTTTAACGAACGCATTGCTGATCTCGTCTTCCTTCTGCTTGTTGAAGTCGCTTTCCGACACTACAAAGTCATCGCCGACCAGCATCACCTCGTCGTCGCTGATCATCATCTCCGACTCCATGCCCATGTCGATCATGTCTTGTTCGGCTTTTTCGCCAAGAGGCGAGGTGATTGTCTTCTTCTTCTCTTCCACCTCTTCCTCAGCGTGTTCTGCATACTGGTTGTTGCTCTTGCTGAGCTCCTTGAGTCGTTGGTCAGCATCGGCATACATCGAGCGGAACTTCAGGAAGTCAAAGATGGTGTAGTTCGTGCCCACTCTCTTCGACTTATAGAGAATTTTTCCCTTAGGGTCTTCAATCTTAATGGCCAGTGCAGTGATAAGGAGTACCGGCGAAAGTATAATAATGGCCAGCAGAGAGAAAAAAATGTCGAATGAGCGTTTCCAAAGGGGTATTTTGAATTTCAGGATTTTCTGCTTTGACATGTTGCTGTCAAAAAGTACGTTTTCACGGTCACAGATGAACTGCAGTTTCTTGTTGAGTTCTGTGACCGAAGCGCTCATGTCCAGCGTGTCGTTGATACCACATTTCAGATAGACGTTACGTTCCTCGTCGTCCATCTTGGTGGTCAGCAGAATAATATAGATGTTCTTGCAGTTCTTGTGTAGATATGTGATGGCTGTAATGTCCTCAGCGCGCACATTCTTTTCATAGAATATAATGTAGTGCTCGTTGCCCAGTCGTTGAGTGCAGGCAGCAGCAGCGTCTTTATAGTTCTTTGTCAGCACCACCTGTCTGCCAGGCAGGTATTTCAGACGCTCCTCGGTTTGTGGATTATCTCCTAAATAGATGACACCAATCATTCTTTCATCGTTTATGCTATTTTAGTAAAACATCCAAAATAGTTATTTGTGCTCATGCGGACCTATTAATATTAAAATAGGTTTGCGCATACCATTATTATTATATAGCAGTGTTGTATTAGTTCGGGAGTATTTTCTTAACCCTGATTTTGAGCTCCATAGGATTGAAAGGCTTCACTATATAGTCCTCGGCACCAATCTCTAACAGACGGATGCGCTCACTGGTAGAGTCTTCGCTCGAAAGCATGATGACGGGGATGTGGCGGAACAGCTCATTCTGCTTGATCCACTCCAGGAAATCATCGCCACGCATGCCGGGCATACGGATGTCTGATATAATCAGGTCGGGCGTGTTGCCAGCCTGTAGCCACTTCACTCCTTGCAGGCCATCGGGCAGCCATTGCACGTCGTAGTCACTCATCAAGTAAATAGAGAGCACTTTCGCAATGGTTTCCTTGTCGTCAAGGATTAAAATTTTCTTTTTCATATATAAAACGCGTTTTTAAGATATCTGAAAGATTTTAGTTCTGATAGTGCAAAGTTATGAAAAAATATTGTAATGACGTGCAAAATAAAATAAAAAAAAACGATTTGCTTTAATTTCTTTGCGAACTATAAAAAAAATTAGGGAAATTTGCATGTGAAAGGTGCAAACTATCAGAACGATAACTAAAAACTATTAAAATGGCAGCAAAATATTTATTGGGTTTCGATGTGGGCAGCTCGTCGGTGAAGGCATCGCTTGTCAATGCTGATAGCGGTGAATGTGTGGCTTCGGCTTTTTTTCCTGAAAAGGAGGCTCCTATCCTATCAGTCAAGGCAGGATGGGCTGAGCAGGATCCTGAGTCGTGGTGTGAGTATGCCAAGTTGGCCTTACAGAAAGTGATGGCTGTGAGTGGCGTGAAGTCTGACGAGATAGCGGCTATCGGCATCAGCTATCAGATGCATGGCCTGGTGTGTGTAGATAAAGACTTGAAGCCACTGCGCCCATCCATCATCTGGTGCGACTCGCGTGCTGTGCCTTATGGCGAGAAAGCCTTTGCCGAACTGGGAGCCGACCGCTGTCTGTCGCATCTGCTCAACTCGCCCGGCAACTTCACCGCAGCCAAGCTGGCTTGGGTGCGTGATAACGAACCCGAGCTGTTCAGCCGAATCTATAAAGTGATGCTCCCCGGCGACTATCTGTCCATGCGCCTCAGTGGAGAAGTGAACACCACCGTGAGTGGCCTTTCCGAGGGCATGTTCTGGGATTTCAAGGAGAACTGCGTAGCTCAGTTCCTGCTCGACTACTACGGCATACCAGCTTCGTTCATCCCTGCTGTCGTACCCACGTTCAGTCGTCAGTGTGTCGTGTCTGAACAGGCTGCGCGTGAGTTCGGACTGAAGGCCGGCACCCCCATCTGTTATCGGGCCGGCGATCAGCCTAACAATGCCCTGTCGCTCAATGTGTTCAACCCCGGCGAGATAGCCTCTACGGCTGGCACCAGCGGAGTGGTCTATGGCGTACTTGGCGATGTGAACTACGATCCGAAGAGCCGGGTCAATACCTTCGCACATGTGAATCATGTGCCCAGTGGAATGGGGGACACTCGTCTGGGCGTTCTGCTCTGTATCAACGGTACGGGCATTCTGAATGCCTGGATGCATCGTAACGTGGCCTTCGACATGAGCTATGCCGAAATGAACAATCTGGCCGCGCAAGCTCCGGTGGGCAGTGATGGATTGACCATTCTTCCTTTCGGCAATGGAGCCGAGCGCGTGCTGGAGAACCGCGAGACGGGCTGTAGCATTCACGGGCTCAACTTCAACAATCACTCACGGGCTCATCTCCTGCGGGCTTCGCAGGAAGGCATCGTCTTCTCATTCTGCTACGGCATGGAAATCATGCAGCAGATGGGCATGAACATCAAGACCATTCATGCAGGGCAAGCCAACATGTTCCTTTCACCCATCTTCCGCGACACACTGGCCAGCGTGAGTGGAGCTACCATCGAGCTCTATGAGACCGATGGCTCTGTAGGTGCAGCCAAGGGTGCAGGCATGGGTTGCGGATTTTACAAGAACCATGATGAAGCCTTTGCCTCGCTCAAGCGCTTGCAGGTCATCGAGCCCGATGCTGTTAGTGCTCAAGCTTATGCTGAGGCCTATGCCAGATGGAAGGCGGTGCTGGCCCTATAAGACTAATAAGACCTATACGACTTATACGACCTATAAGTCCCATAAGACCTATAAGACCTATGAGAAAAAACAATTAACTCACTAATAACAATAACTATGGCAAAAGAGTATTTCGCCTTTACAGGCAAGATTCCCTTCGAGGGACCAGAGAGCACGAACGTGATGGCATTTCATTACTACGAACCTGAGCGCGTGGTGATGGGAAAGACAATGAAGGACTGGCTGCGTTTCGCAATGGCCTGGTGGCATACGCTGGGTGGTGCCAGTGCCGACCAGTTTGGCGGACAGACTCGCTCCTATGAGTGGGACAAGGCCGACGATGTCCTCCAGCGTGCTAAGGACAAGATGGATGCAGGCTTTGAATTCATGGATAAGCTGGGTATAGGCTATTTCTGCTTCCATGATGTCGATTTGATTGAGGAGGGCGCTACCGTTGAGGAATATGAGGCCCGCATGAAGGCCATCACCGACTATGCCCTTGAGAAAATGAAGCAATATCCTGCCATCAAGCTGCTTTGGGGTACAGCCAATGTGTTCGGCCATAAGCGCTACATGAACGGTGCCTCGACCAATCCCGACTTCGACGTGGTGGCTCGCGCCATTGTTCAGATCAAGAATGCCATTGATGCCACTATCAAGTTGGGCGGACAGAACTACGTGTTCTGGGGCGGTCGTGAGGGCTATATGAGCTTGCTGAACACCGACCAGCGTCGTGAGAAGGAACACATGGCCACGATGCTCCGCATGGCTCGCGACTATGCCCGTGCAAAGGGATTCAAGGGCAACTTCCTCATTGAACCAAAGCCCATGGAGCCCACCAAGCATCAGTACGATGCTGATACTGAGACCGTCATTGGCTTCCTGCGTGCTCACGGTCTGGACAAGGACTTCAAGATCAATATTGAGGTGAACCACGCCACGCTGGCCGGCCACACCTTTGAGCATGAGCTGGCTTGCGCCGTCGATGCCGGCATGCTGGGCTCTATCGATGCCAATCGTGGCGATGCACAGAACGGCTGGGACACCGACCAGTTCCCCATCGACAACTTCGAACTTACGCAGGCCATGCTCGAAATCATCCGCAATGGCGGCTTCGGACTGGGGGGGACCAACTTCGATGCCAAGATTCGCCGCAACTCTACTGACTTGGAGGATCTTTTCATAGCCCACATCAGTGGCATGGATGCGATGGCTCGTGCATTGCTCAATGCCGCAGCCATTCTGGAGCAGAGCGAACTGCCGAAGATGAAGCAGGAGCGCTATGCCAGCTTCGACAGCGGCATAGGCAAGGACTTCGAGGACGGCAAGCTCTCGTTTGAACAGGTGTATGACTACGGCAAGAAGATTGGCGAGCCGAAGCAAATCAGTGGCAAGCAAGAGAAGTACGAGACGATTGTAGCACTCTATGCCAAGTAAGTGACGCTCTTTTTACATGATTGCCTATGAAGTCGCCTGCATGCAGAAACTGCATGTGGGCGACTGCTTTTCTGCTGCTATTCATGTCTTGTCTGCGTTAATCTTCCAAAATCGCTTCGCCATATCAGCTTTATTTCGTACTTTTGTTGCCTGAATCAGTAAAAAAAGCGTTAGAATGAATTACGAAGAGATGCTCAACGCGAAGGAAAGCAACAGTGGCCGTACAGGCCGAATGCCTTTCGGTACCCTTCGCAAAATGCAGATTGAAGGTAAGTATCATCATGTGCTCGAACTGCATGACGATTTGGTGGAACGGCCCGGCTTCATGGATGCCTTGAAAGCGGAAGAGAAATCCACCTCGATGCTAAAATCGCGTCAGCAGTTGCATTTCCTCGAGGCTGAACATAACGGTGTTCTTGTGTTGGAACTGGAACAGGGCCAGTTCCAGACTCTTGACCAGGTGCTCAGCGACAATCCCGCTATCGTGGCAAAGTCGGGCTTTATCGATCAGGTGATTGATGGCTTGTTCGACATTACCGAAGAATTGCATCAGAAATCCCTTTATCACCTTTGTTTCTCCCCACAAAACGTATTGCTTCGCAAGGGCGACGAGATGCCCATGCTGTTGCTTCATGCTTCGACTTTCAGCCGTTCGGTGGCTATGTCGAAGCTGTTCTTGAACATGGAGGAGTTTGTGGCTCCCGAGGTGTTGGAGGGGCAGGAACCCACCAATGCCAGCGATGTCTATTCGCTGGGCAAGCTCATTGAGTGGTTCTATCGGCACAGTGACATCACCTATGAATATAAGCGTATCGTGAAGAAAGCCGTTCAGCAGGACCCCGCAAAGCGCTATTCCTCAATACAGGAGATGCGCTCGGCACTGAAGAGCCTGCGCAGTACGAAGCGCTCGGCCATATCGCTCATAGCAGCCATAGCTGTGGCGTTGCTTTGCGTGTTCCTCTATTTCGAACTGGTGCCGCAGGCCGATAGCATAGAGTTCTTGGAGGGCGCTCCCACAGAGCCGGAGATGAGTCTGCTCGACGACGGCAGCTTCGATCCCGAGAGCGACAGCGACGTGTGGTCCGACAGCGACTCCGTTGAGATTGACACTCTCGGCGAGCGCATGGCAATGGAGGCTTACATGCAAAAGGCAGAAGATATATTCCGTAAGCGGTTCACAAAGGAGGCCGACCAGATTCTGTCAAGAGTATATAACAATGAGAACATGAATGCCAACGAGAAAACATTTATGGCCAACACCAATGCCATGCGCGATGACCTCGTGAGGCTTCAGACCGACTTGACGGAACAGACGGGCATCACCAGCGACAAGGCTTCGCGCATTGCAATGGAGGTGATAGACCAACTCACACTGGAGAAGCAGCGGAAGCTTTCTACTCCCACTATGGGCTCACGGAGCAACGACTGACACACATAATTATTAATATTATACAAAAAAATGAGAAGCAGAACAGCAAATTGGTTTGAGTGCAAGATCCGCTATGAGAAGACTATGGAGGACGGCTTGCAGAAGAAAGTAATAGAGACCTACGTGGTCGATGCCCTCTCGTTCACCGAGGCCGAGCAGCGCATCATGGAAGAAATGTCGAGCTACATTAGCGGTGAGTTCGAGGTCAACGACATCAAGCGTGCTGCCTATAAGGAAATATTCTTCAGCGACGACGAGATGGCCGACCGTTGGTATAAGGCGAAGCTGCAGTTCATCACCATCGATGAGAAAACAGAGAAAGAGAAGCGCTCCAGCGTGAACTATCTGGTGCAGGCCGGCACACTCAACGGAGCCGTGAAGAACATAGATGAGGTGATGGGCGGCACGATGATAGACTACGTCATCTCGTCGGTGGCTGAGACCACGCTCATGGACGTGTTTGAATACAAGAAGAAGGAACAGGACGACAAGCCCGAGTTCGAAGCATGATGAATATAGATGTAAAACGGAATCTGCACGAAGTGCTCAGCCGTCTGCCAGAGGGTGTGCGCTTAGTAGCCATCAGCAAGTACCATCCTGCCGACTACATCATGGCGGCATACGAGGAGGGGCAACGTGTGTTCGGCGAGAGCCACGAACAGGAGATTCGCGAGAAACACGAGGCATTGCCCAAAGACATTGAGTGGCACTTCATCGGCCATCTGCAGACTAACAAGGTGAAATACATTGCTCCCTACATCACCATGATTGAGGCCGTTGACTCACTCAAGCTGCTGCGCGAGATTCAGAAACAGGCGGCCAAGGTGAATAGGGTGGTGAAGGTGCTACTGGAACTGCACATTGCCGAGGAGGCCACAAAATACGGACTTACACTCGATGACTGTAGGCAGCTGTTGGCCGACGGTGAGTGGCGACAGATGCCCAACGTGCAGATATGCGGCTTGATGATGATGGCCTCGAACACCGACAACGAGCAGCAGATAGCCAGCGAGTTCCAACAGGGTGCCGACTTCTTCGATGAAGTGAAGACACGCTTCTTTGCCGACGATGCCAACTTCTGCGAGCGGTCGTGGGGCATGAGCAACGACTTCCCCATTGCCGTGCAGCATGGGTCAACGATGGTTCGCGTGGGTACCATGATCTTCGGTCCGCGTGTCTATTAAAAAAGAGAGAAAAAAGATACAGATGCCTACACCTATTTATATTATAGAGGAACAGAAACTGCGTCGCAACCTGCAGCTCATATCCGACGTGGCTCGTCGGGCCGATGTGGAGATTATCCTGGCTTTCAAAGCCTTTGCCTTGTGGAAGACGTTCCCCATCTTTCGTGAGTACATCAATAGCACCACGGCCAGTTCGCTGAGCGAAGCCCGTCTAGCCTTGGAACAGTTTGGGGCTAAGGCTCACACATTCTCACCGGCTTATACCGACGACGAGATTGATACGATCATTGATTGCAGCAGCCATCTGACGTTCAACTCGCTCTCGCAGTATGAACGGTTCCACGACAGGGTGGGGCGACGAGCCTCTATCGGTCTGCGCGTCAATCCTGAATACTCAGAGGTAGAGACGCTGCTCTACAATCCCTGCGCACCCGGCACTCGCTTCGGCGTGTCGTGCGACAAGTTGCCCGATGTGCTGCCTGCCGACATTGAAGGCTTCCATTGTCACTGTCATTGCGAGAGTGGTGCCGACGTGTTGGAGCGCACGCTCTCAAACATCGAGGAGAAGTTTGCCCGCTGGTTCCCGCAACTGAAGTGGCTCAATCTGGGCGGCGGTCATCTCATGACCCGTAAAGACTACGATGTGGAACTCCTGATTCGCATCATGAAAGGTCTGCACGAGCGCTATCCGTGGCTGAAGATCATTCTCGAACCGGGCAGCGCCTTTGCCTGGCAGACTGGACCGTTGGTGAGCCATGTCGTAGATGTCGTAGAGGATAAGGGCATCCGCACTGCCATCCTCGATGTGAGCTTCACCTGTCACATGCCCGACTGTCTGGAAATGCCCTACTTCCCAGAAGTGCGCGGAGCAAGGCACATCAGCGAAGATGCTGTAGGCCCACTCAACAACGCCCGTCCCTCTTCCTTTGTTTACCGCTTGGGCGGAAACAGTTGCCTGTCTGGCGATTTCATGGCATCGTGGCAGTTCGATCACGAATTGCAAGTGGGAGAGGAGATTATCTTCGAAGACATGATACACTACACCACCGTGAAGACCAACATGTTCAATGGCATTACCCATCCTTCCATTGGCATGCTGCATGAAGACGGAACCCTTGAGGTGCTTCGGCGCTTCGGCTACGAGGATTATCGTGACCGGATGGATTGACCTCTTCTTTCTTCTATTTCAGGGGCTGAAATAGAACATTTTCGAGAATCATTTGGATTAAATGAGAATAAGCAGCTGCAGCGGATTACATAGTCCGCTGCAGCTGCTTATATAATCCGCTATAGCTGCTTATTCTCATTCAACCTAAATGCCCCCTAAGAACAGGACACTTTGCCCCGTTGAATAGCTGTGATTATTCCCTGAAATCGTACGTGCCGACCTCAAAAACAGGCGTAAAAGATGCCTTTTTACACTTTTTTGTAAAAAAAACACTGAAAAGTTTTGGTAGTTTGGAAAAAAGTCGTACTTTTGCATCCGCATTCGAGCGAGATGCTTCTCAAAAGAGAATAAATACTGCGGAAATAGCTCAGTTGGTAGAGCACAACCTTGCCAAGGTTGGGGTCGCGGGTCCGAGTCCCGTTTTCCGCTCAACATTTTGAAACAAAGAGCGTTAGGGTGTTGGACCCTTTCGAAAAATGCCCAGGTGGCGGAATTGGTAGACGCGCACGTTTCAGGTGCGTGTGCCGCGAGGCGTGCAGGTTCGAGTCCTGTTCTGGGCACTCTTTCTTTCAACATGGTTAACTCTCATGTTGGAGAGGTGGCGGAATTGGTAGACGCGCTACTTTGAGGGGGTAGTGTCAATTGCGACGTGGGAGTTCGAGTCTCCTCCTCTTCACTTTTTTTTCAATAAGAATTGCGGAAATAGCTCAGTTGGTAGAGCACAACCTTGCCAAGGTTGGGGTCGCGGGTCCGAGTCCCGTTTTCCGCTCTTATTATATTTTTAGGAAAACAACCAATTCTTCAAATGAACTTATATTTAAGATACTTTGACAAAGAGGCACTTGTCAATACTGTAGATGAAGCCATTGATTTTCTGAAAGCTATTGACGAGATTGGCATGAATCCTGTTCTTGAGGCCGACATTCGCGACTATGCCGCCAGTGATGTGTTCTATCCCAAACGCTACAAGATTCGTCCGCGCGTCTATTTTATTATCATCAAGACCGAAGCTGCCAACATGAACGACTTCAAAGAGAAAAAAGCCGTGCGCAACGGTGCGCCTGAAAAGGTGAGACAGAGTACATCGAATGTCATGAAACTCAATGAGGAACGCGACGGATGGTATGAGGGAACAATCGACTTCAAGCGTGTGCAGCAAGTGCCGGGAACAGGCAAGTTCCAGTATCGCGACACGCATTTCGTGGCTGTAGTGAAGGCCATGTCGGGAATCGACTGCTATAATCGTATTGTGGATCATCTGCGGCAGCGCGTCGATGACAGAAGTCAATTCCCGTCGGCAAAGGGCAAGAATTTCAAGTTCCGCTATATGGGAATGGCAAAATGAGAGGCTTTTTTTGAGAAATCATGAACAAAGTAATGCTGATAGGCAATGTGGGCCGAGACCCTGAGATACGTTACGTGGATCAGGGACAGGCAGTGGCACGTCTGACGATGGCCACCACGGAGCGCGGTTATACGTTGCAGAACGGCACACAAGTGCCCGACCGCACTGAGTGGCACAACGTGATTCTCTGGAACCGGCTGGCCGAGATCGTGGAGCGCTACGTACACAAGGGCGACAAACTCTACATTGAAGGGCGCATACACTACGCTTCTTACGATGACAAACAGGGCAAACGTCAGTATTACACGGAAATATGGGCCGACAACATGGAGATGTTGACACCTCGTTCCGCTTCTACCACAGAAAAACAAAACGATGGAGTATCTCCAACAAATAATCAGTGAAGTGCAGTTCTTTGAACCATCGTTCGGAGCTGTGCTTTCCATTATCCTGGCCGGTGTGCTACTCATCGCCTCTGGCTTCGCATCGGGATCGGAGATTGCTTTCTTTTCACTCTCTCCCAATGACTTGAGCGAACTGGACGAGGAGAAAAGAGAGGCCGACGGGAAAATACAAATCTTACGGGAAGACTCAGAGCGCACGCTCGCCACGATTCTGATTACGAATAATCTGGTGAACGTGACCATCATCATGCTCTGTAACTACTTTTTCGCTCAGGTCATCAGTTTTGGCAATGCTTACTGGCTGGAGTTCCTGGTCATCACGGTGCTCCTCACTTTCGTGCTGCTGCTTTTCGGCGAAATCATGCCGAAGGTGTATTGCTCGCAGCATGCACTGGCTGTGTGTCGGGCTTTTGTGGGTCCCATCATGGTGTTGCGCAAGGTGTTCTATCCCATTTCGACCGTGCTCATACGGTTGGGCGTACTGGCTGAGAAGGTGATGCTGAAAGACAGTCGCGGACTGAGCGTGGATGATTTGGAGCAGGCACTGGAGCTTACGGACAAGGAGGAACTGAAGGAAGAGAAGAACATGCTGGAGGGCATCGTGCGCTTCGGCGACGAGACGGCCAAGGAGGTGATGACCAGCCGACAGGATGTGGTGGCACTCGACTTCCGTTCCACGTTTCCCGAAGTGCTGCAGTGCATCGTGGAAAACAACTACTCGCGCATACCTGTCTATCAGGAGTCGATGGACAATGTGCGCGGCATCCTCTACATCAAGGATTTGCTTCCCCATCTCAACAAGCCTGCCGCTTTCCGTTGGCAGTCGCTCATACGTCCGCCTTATTTCGTGCCTGAGACGAAGAAGATTGACGACCTGCTGCGCGACTTTCAGGAAAACAAAGTACACATCGCCATCGTGGTTGATGAGTTCGGTGGCACCAGCGGACTGGTGACGCTGGAGGATATTCTGGAAGAAATTGTGGGAGAAATCAACGACGAGTATGACGAGGAGGAGAAACCCTACGTTCGCATCAATGCG
The DNA here is from genome assembly GCA_002372235.1 of Prevotella sp. UBA3675. GTDB lineage: Bacteria > Bacteroidota > Bacteroidia > Bacteroidales > Bacteroidaceae > Prevotella. Next base: position 23,534 of record DFJI01000029.1, read on the forward strand.
AATACCTATGTGTTTGAGGGTAAGACACTTCTCTCCGATTTCTATAAGATTCTGAATCTTGACGACGAGTCGTTTGAAGAAGTGCAGGGCGATGCCGACAGTCTGGCCGGCTTGATGCTGGAGCTAAAGGGCGACTTCCCCAAGCCTCATGAGAAACTGGAATATCAGAACTTCCGTTTCGAGATCGTTGAGATGGATCAGCACCGCATCTCGAAAATAAAGGTGATTATAGGAAAAGACGAAAACATAAAAGAATAGGCCCTCAACCGAGAGCCTATTCTCTTTTTCGTGTGCTACTAATTGAGAGCCTTTTTATACGTGTGCTACCATCTGAGAGATTTGCGCTACCATCCGAAGTCGGAAAGGTGTGCGGCGTAATACCAGGCCGTCTTCTTGATGCTGGCATTATAGCCTTCGTGGCTCACGTTGTTCGAAGTGTAAGGCAAATACCGTGTGTTCGGCCTGTTTTGTGCCACGAACATACTGATGCCCCCATAGCGCTCGTCAGTGAGTATCGTCTCGGTAGTTCTTCCGTTGTCATCCTTTCCAAAGACATAAGCCATGATCTGTCCGTCGGTCATCCATCCCGTTGAGGCATTCACCTTGTAAATGACGGCGCGGTCGAGAGCCGCTTTCCAGATGTTGTATGACTGCGCATCGGCGTAGTGGTGCATCACATCGTTCATGTCGTACATCACGCTGGCCTTGTTGCTGGTTCTGTTCCCACGATAGTATATAAGCTTCTCCTTTGAAAGATCGGGCCAGTCTGATTTCTCGGTCGAGGTCAAGAAGCTGTGCAGCGCAGTGTTAGTGGCGGTGGCCAGTTGGTCGAGCTCCGCAGTGCGAACCACTGAGAGTGGCGTGCGGGCAACATAGGATATGGTGGACCAGCCGTTAGGAGAATAGTTCACCTTGAATGCCTGGTTGAAATAGCTATCTACAATATTCTGATAGAATTGTTCAGAGCTGTCGAACAAGCTTTTCGTGAGTGTAGCGTAGGGGGCTCCCTTTGCCGGAACCTCGGCGGGCGAGGCAATGATGTAGTCGGCAGCATGGCGCAGCTCATAGGCGCTCTCAATGCACTGGAACTGGCAGCAGTCAGCGAAGATGAACTTCAGGTGACCCCATTCGCAGATGGTCTTGTTCAGCGTGTGCATGTTCATCCATTTGCCTGAGGCAGAATAAGAGTTATTGCCGCTGTCTATTCCGTAAGCCTTCAGTGGGCCATGTGCCGAAGTGCCGGCTCTGGTGCCGGTGCTGAGCGAGTCTTCGAGCAGCCATCCCGAAGAGTGTCCCCATAGCACCAATCCGTATTCGCGTGCAGGATAGTTCTTCGATGTGTAGTCAAGAATGTTGCGTAGCACGGCAGGGTCTGAGCTGTAGCCGTCGGTCTCCAGGAAGAGAGAGTCGATAGCGACACCCTCGTGCATGCGGATAATGTAGGGCTTATGCGAGTTGCTGACATCATCCACATAGACGACCAGTGAGTTGTTTCCGATGCCTTGCGAGCCAACGCGCATCTCTTCCAGTTCGCTATATATCTCAGAAGTCAGGTTGTTCTCGCCAGAGATATACACCAGTACGGTGCGGTCGCACGGTTCCTTCTCGTCGTGGCGATTAGAGTCATCGTCCTTGTTGCAACTGAAAAACATTGCGAGAACAGCCATCCAATATATTAGTTTCTTCATGATTCTTCCTATTTCGTTGCAAAGTTACGGAAAAGTTCTCGTTATCAAATCCCCTTTTTCGTTAATCTTCTCAAATCCGTTGCGAACCGAAACTTTTTTATGCACAAAATTATAAAATATGATTAATATTTACTACTTTTGTAGCCGCCAGCAGAGATGCCACAATGTGACATCTTTAAACAAATGCTACAATAACATTAGTGATATAGAAGCATAAAAAGGAAGCTTCTTGTGAAAAGAAGCAGGCATTCTGTAGAATGAATAGCATCGGCAATAAGCGAATAGGATTCAACATAAAGGAAACGGCTGGTTAAACAAATCAAAAACAATGATAATCAAAAACAAACTAATGACATTAAGCCTTATTTCAGTTATGGGAGTGTTGGCAATCGATGGAAATGCAAAGAAGAAAAGAACTGTTGTGAACTGCCTCGCCTTACTGCTCATGACCGTGATGACAAGTCAAGCCCAGGGAAGAACTGATGTGCTCCTCAACGACGGCTGGACCTTTCGCCCCATTAGCGATACCACATACGGCAAGCAGGGCACAGCGGTGACACTGCCCCACACGTGGAATGCCAGTTACGTGAAGGGCACCTACTACAATCGCGAGACAATGGTCTATAACCGCATGCTCAACGTGAGCGAGAAGATGCTACGCAGCAACCGCCTGTTCTTGCGTTTTGAGGGTGTCAACTCAGTAGCCGACGTGTTCGTGAACCGCAAGACCGTTGGCCACCACAAAGGTGGCTACACAGCATTTTGTATAGAGATAACCGATTTCGTTCATGAAGGCAACAACGAATTGGAAGTGTGGGCAGGCAATGCCTTTCGCACCGATGTGCTGCCCATTGCGGGCGACTTCAATGTCTATGGAGGCATACACCGGCCCGTACACCTGCTCATCACAGACCGCGACTGCATATCACCCACCGACTATGCTTCGAGAGGTGTCTATGTGCATCAGGAGAAAGTGTCGCGACAGGAGGCTGAACTCCGTGTAGAGACCGTGTTGTCGCTGACCACGGCAACTGAGACCAAGCAGCTGCGGCTGACCATGACCGATGCCTGGGGAAAGGTGGTGGCACAGCGGACAGATGCCGTCAGTGGTGGCGTGATGCAGCAAGACCTCTCGTTAAAGAATCCCACACTCTGGCACGGGCGCAAGAATCCCTACCTATATAATATAAAGGTGGAACTACTTGATGGCGGACGGGTAATCGATATGGTGGACGAGCAGACCGGTCTGCGCTATTTCTCTGTTGACCCAGAGCAAGGCTTCTTCCTCAACGGCGAACACTATCCGCTGCAGGGCTTCAACCGTCATGAGGATGTCGATGGCAAGGGCAGTGCGCTTTCAGCAGACGATCATGAGCGCGACATGCAACTCATCAGCGAGACGGGGGCCACGATGATTCGTCTCTCACATTATCCACAGAGTCGTTGCTTCTACGATCTGGCCGACCGTCATGGCATGGTGCTCTGGAGCGAGATTCCCCTTGTCGGTCCGGGGGGCTACGATTTCACAGGCTATGTGAAGAATGTGGAAGACAATGCCCGTCAGGTGGCGCTCGAAATGGTATATCAGAATTACAATCACCCGTCGGTATGTTTCTGGGGACTCTTCAACGAACTACTCGTTGACGAGGGACGCTTCCGGGAATGGGACCATCCCGTCGGCTTCGTCAAAGAGCTCCATCATCTGGTGAAACAGGCCGACCCCTCGCGCCTTACTACCTTTGCCACTTGCGTCCAGCACACCCACTATCTCGGCTGTAGCGACCTCATGGCCTGGAACAAATACTTCCGCAAGCCTGGTAATGAGCCGAAGGTGCGACAGTTCTATGCCGAGGCCAAGGCCACGCGCGGCGGTCAGCCACTGGGTATCTCTGAGTATGGCGATGCCGGCAGCATCCATATCCACACTGACCCACGCTACGATCGGACCCGCGACCATGCCGAGAACTACCAGCTCCTGACCCACGAGGGCTACTGGCGCGCCATCAAGGACGAGCAATGGCTATGGTGCAAGTGCATCTGGCAATTCAGCGACACACAGACCAGCATACGTCATGAGGGCGATCGCGACGGTATGAACGACAAAGGCGTGGTGACCTACGACCGACAGGTGTGCAAGGATATCTACTATTTCTACAAGGCGCAGTGGAACCCCGAGCCGATGGTCTATATCACTGGCCGACGGTTCAAGAACCGCAAGTATGGTCTCACCGACGTGAAAGCTTATACCAACCAAAAGGAAGCCACGCTTTACATCAATGGCCGCAAGATAGGTAAGGCCAAAGCCGACGACATAGGGCGGCTGCAATGGAAAGACGTGCAGCTCAGCAAGGGCGACAACGTGATAGAGGTGCGATTGGGCAAGCTCAGCGACACCTGCACATGGACACTGAAGAACTAACTACTTATAAGCAATGAAGAATCTGTTATTAACCCTGTTACTGTTGCTCCCGCTACATGCCGAGGCGCAGCTGATGAAGGCCGGTCCGGAGTACATGCCGGCAGAGATGGAACCTGTCACGGCACCGTTCGACGTGAGCGGCATCAGCCGGCCGGTGTTCGCCGACAAAACTGTCACGGTGAAAATGAACAAACGGGGGCTTTCCACACACCAGATACAGACGGCCATCGACCGCATGAGCCAGCAAGGTGGCGGCACGGTCGTCATCCCCGACGGCCAGTGGACCAGCGGACGCATAGAGCTGAAGTCGGGCGTATGCCTGCATCTGAGCGACGGGGCCGTGCTGACCTTCAGCGGCTACATTAAAGACTATCAGCCAGCTGTGCCTACACGCAACGAGGGCTACGATGTAATGTCGCTCGGGGCCATGATTTATGCCAATGGAGCAGAGAACATCGGACTGACGGGACGGGGACACATCATTGGCCCATCGACCGACTGCGAGATATATCAGGAGAACCGAAAATACTTGGTGGTGGAGCAGTGTGTCGATATCACCAAGCCCATTGCCGAGCGGCTGTGTGACGGTCAACAAGGGCATCCCGTGCTGTTACCCATGACTGTGGCACCCGTTCACTGCAAAAACGTACTGATAGAGGGTGTCACCATTGATCAAGGACTGTTCTGGAACATAGTGCCGCAGTACTGTGACAATGTCATCATACGCGGCGTGACTGTCAACAGTGCCGGACACGGGCGAACCGACGGCATCGACATCGAATCGACCACTAACTCGCTCATAGAATACTGCCAGCTCGATTGCGGCGACGACTGCTATACCATCAAGTCTGGACGCGGCGAAGACGGTGTCAAGACAGCCCGTCCGTCTGTAGGGTGTGTCATTCGCCATTCTATTGCTCTACGTGGTGGCGGCGGTCTTGTGCTGGGCTCTGAGACGGCGGCCTCAATGTGGAACATCTACATGCACGACTGCCGTTTCGAGGGCACTGAGCAAGGCATTCGCATAAAGACTCGCCGTCCCCGTGGCGGTGGTGCCCACGACGTGTGGGTGGAACGTGTCGTGGCGAAAAACATCAAATGGAATGCACTGACCGTTGATATGCTCGGCTCGAAGAAATGGGTGGGCGAGCTGGCCAACCGCTTCCCCGCACGTGAGGTAGGCGAACTGACACCTGAATTCAAGAACATCTATATCAAGGACTTCACCGTCGATGGCTGTCAGCGGCTCATCGATGTCAAGGCTCTTCCTGAGCGTCCGCTCGCCAACGTGCTCATCGAAAATTTCGAGGGCCGAGGCAAAGACTTCCTGCGGCTGCAAGATGTCAACGGCTTCATCATAAAAGGCGGCAAAATTTTCACTTCGGCACCCACGGCTGTGCTCGACGGGTGTCGGGGCGTGGCATTGGTCGATATGAACTATGGCGGCAAGCAGCTGAAGCAGACCCTGAAAAACGCCACCATCTATCAGCCAGAACAGCGCAACCAGTTGTGGCAGTCGTTCCTCACGCCGCCCGACAGCATTCGCGTGGGGTGCTACTACTATTGGGTGAACGAGCATGTTGATCCTGAGGGCGTAAGGAAAGACCTCGAGTGGATGAAGCAGAATGGCATCACACTGGCCTTCCTGGCCACCGACATTCGCAATCGCACGCGATGGGAGCGCCCTTGGGAGGGCGAGACTTTCGGCAAGAACAAGTTTCGGAGCCGGCTATGGTGGAAGAACCTGCGCACAGCGCTGAAAACAGCTGGCGAACTTGGCATTGAGATGGGAATCTTCAATTGTCCTGGCTGGAGCCAGTCGGGCGGCCCGTGGGTGAAGCCCCACGAAGCTATGCGCAACTGGACACCACAGGGCATACAGATTTGTCAGACCAAGCAGGGCACCGACGTGATGTGTGGACCTTGTAGCGATGAGGCTGAGGGACTGGAAGTAGATAAACTGTCGAAGCGGCATGTGCAGAAGCACTTCGAGGCTTTCATTGGCGACATCCTGCGTCGTATTCCTGCCAGCGAACGACCGACGCTTACTACCGTAGTCGTTGACAGTTGGGAGCGTGGCAAGCAGAACTATACCGACTCCATCTACTCATTGTTCCTGCAGCGCTACGGATATCCGCTTAACTATGAAGACGAGAAATGCCACAAAGACCTCGATCGTCTCATTTCCGACCTTGTGGCTACGGAGTATATGGGCGCACTGACAGAAAAAGCCCATGAGTATGGTCTGCGCACTTGGTGTGAGCCCTATGCCCACAGCCCCTTTCCTGGCAACAGCATCACATACGGTAGTCAGGCCGACGAGGTGGCAGCAGAGTTCTGGGTCAATGATCGGAAATTCCGCAAGAAGGAGGTCGATGCCGCCCTTGGCGCAGCGCGAAAGAGCGGTAAGAACAGGGTGTGGGCTGAGTCGTTCACCGATGGTGGATGGGGTAAGGTGGCACAAGACGATTGGAACTTCGCTAAACTAAAGCCCTTGGCCGACCGCTATTTCCATGCTGGAGTCAATGCCACCATCCTCCATGTCATCATCTCTCAGCCCGGCGACGACCGCAAGCCAGCCGTCCGTCCTTGGTTCGGCACTTTTTTCGACCGCCGCAGCAAGAACGGCAGTGAACTGAAACCGCTGGTGGAGTATCTGCGCCGTTGCAACTTCATGCTGCAGTTAGGCAAGCCTTACAATGGTGCCACCGACTGCCGAATCTTGCCTGATGGTACGAAGATACGTTTCACCGAACAATCGTTGTTTGAGGTCACTTTTCCAGACGGTAGCCAAGAGAACTGGAATCCAGCACTCGATTTCCACTAATCAATCAAATTGCGCCAATGATACGAAAAATAGCCTTTTTTACGAGCTAATTACGTAAATCTTCCCCAAATATTTCCAAATTTTTATGGGCTTTCTTGCGTTAATCTTCCGAAATCCCTTTGCAATTTCAGCATTATTTCGTATTTTTGCATGGCAAAAAATGAAGGAAATGAAGAATTTTACAATCATATTGGCGTTGCTGTTTTCTTTTTTAGTTGTGGGCAATGCCGATGCACAAAGACACAGAAGTAAGCGGAAAGCTACTACGCACAGGGTGGTGAAGAAGAAAAAACACGTCGCGAAGCGGCGGGTCATCGTGCGTCCGCCCACCATTCACGAGAATCCTTACCTGCAGTGCGAGGATACTTGCAGCCATGTTCACGGCATTGACCTGAGCCACTATCAGGGCGAGGTGTTCTGGGAGACGGTGGGGGAGAACACACGCACGGCCTACGTCTATCTGAAGGCTACGGAGGGCAGCGACCGCATTGATGACCGCTATGAGCGCAACATCGACTTGGCCCATCGTCACGGGCTGAAGGTGGGCTCCTATCACTTCTTCCGTCCGCGCACCAATCTCGCGCTTCAGCTGAAGAACTTCCGCACCCAGTGTTTGCCGGGCGAGCAGGACCTGATTCCGATGCTCGACGTGGAGAGCACGGGCGGGCTGTCGAATGAGCAGTTTTGCGACTCGCTGTCTAAGTTCTTGCTGATGATGGAGGAAGCCTATCACCAGAAACCGCTTATCTACACGGGGCGCAACTTCTATAACAAGCACATGGTGGGCATGGTCGATGACTATCTGCTGATGATTGCCATGTACACCGACGAGGAGCCTGTGCTGGCCGATGAGCGCGACATTTGTCTGTGGCAATACACGGGCAGGGGGCGCATCAATGGGGTAGTGGGGCACGTGGATAAGAGCCGCTTCATGGGGCAGCACGGCCTGCGCGAACTGCGGTTCCGGCGCTGACTTGGGGACTGGGCTGCAGTCTCCCACGAGGCTAAGCGCTTTCAGAGGCCAATCTCAGCCGAACCGAAGCAGCGATGGTGCTGCTCGTCATAGACCACACAGAACTGACCGGGGGCAACGCCGTGGATGGGCGCATCGGCATGAACCGTGAAGCCCTCAGCCGTCTGTTCAAGCGTGGCCGGCAGGTAGCCGGGGGTGTGACGAATCTTGAACGTGACACGACGGGGGAACGACTCGCCTTCGCGCAACGGAGTGAGATAGTGAAAATCGTGAACGGAAAAGTCTTGCTTATAGGCCGTTTCTGGATCATAGCCATGACTGACGTAGAGGATGTTTTTCTCTACGTCTTTTTTTACCACGAACCACGGACCGCCACCAAAGCCCATGCCCTTGCGCTGGCCGATGGTGTGGAACCAGAGTCCTCGGTGCTGTCCGATGCAGCGGCCCGTCTCCAGTTCAATCACGTCGCCAGGATGCTCGCCCAAGAAACGGCGAATATACTCATTGTAATTAATCTTTCCCAGAAAGCAGATGCCCTGTGAGTCCTTGCGCTTGGCGTTCACCAAGTGCTCGCGCTCAGCTATGATGCGCACCTCGTCCTTCATGTAGTGTCCGATGGGGAAGAGCGCCTTCTTCAGCTGCCAGTCGTAGATTTGGGCCAGGAAGTCGGTCTGGTCCTTCACGGGGTCGGGGCTGGTCACGAGCCACTTCCTTCCGTCGTCGTCAATCTCCGTCTGTGCATAGTGGCCTGTGGCAATGAGGTCGTAGTCGTGTCCTCTCTTTTCGTGGAAGGCTCCGAACTTGATGAGCCGGTTGCACATCACGTCGGGATTCGGAGTGAGACCCGCGCGTACCTTATCCATTGTGTAGCGTGTCACCTGGTCCCAGTATTCGCGATGGCAATCCACAATCTCCAGCTTGCAGCCATACTTACGTGCCACAGCCGTAGCCATCTCCATGTCTTCCTCGCTCGTGCAGTCCCATTCCTCTTCTTCGTCTGGTCCTATCTTTATGTAAAAGCAGTCGGGCTGCAGTCCCTGCTGAGCCAGCTCGTGCACCACCACGGCACTATCTACGCCGCCCGAGAGCAGCACGGCAATGCGCTTGTTCTTCAAATCTTCTGTCGTCATGGGTGCAAAGGTACGAATTAATTGAGAATTGGGAATTGAGAATTGGGAATTGATGCTTTCCTTGCATTGTTAAATAATGTTATGTTTTAGCTCGACTCCATTGCAGTGATATCAGAATGATATATCTTTGCAATATCAAAATGATATCATATTAACTAAAACTTTAAGCCTTATGGAAAAGAAATTCGAAGGAACAGTTTGCAACGGCTTTCTGATGCTGTTTGTCACGTTGGCGCTGACTCTTGTCAGCATCGTTGTAGCCATTTATGGCATTACTTATCTGGCTAATGACACTAACGTCACACTGGGCGCAGTCATGCTGATCGGCGGAATCGTACTTCTGGTAGTGTCGGTCATCATGATGTGCGGTTTCCTGATGCTTGAGCCTAACGAGGCTCGCGTCATCACCTGGTTTGGCAAGTATGCCGGAACATTCACCGAGACGGGCTACTTCTGGATCAATCCTTTCTACTCGGTGAAGAAGCTGTCGCTCCGTGCTCGCAACCTTGATGCCGAGCCCATCAAGGTGAACGACAAGGTGGGCAACCCGGTGATGATTGGCCTGGTGCTCGTCTGGAAACTGAAGGATACCTACAAGGCTGTCTTCGAGGTGGACTCGCAGACGATGGCCCCTGTCAATCAGCAGGAGATAGGCGGTGCGTCGCTGAAAGCCATCATGCAGGCTTTGGAGAACTTCGTGAAAGTGCAGAGCGATGCCGCCCTTCGTCAGGTTGCCGGACAGTATGCCTACGACGATACCGACGAGAAAGGCACGAAGGAACTGACGCTGCGCGATGGTGGAGATGAGATCAACCAGCAGCTGGAGCAGAAACTCGACGAGCGGTTGGCACTGGCAGGCATCGAAGTGGTAGAGGCACGCATCAACTACCTGGCCTACGCTCCCGAGATAGCAGCCGTGATGCTGCGTCGTCAGCAGGCTTCAGCCATCATTACCGCCCGTGAGAAGATAGTAGAGGGAGCCGTCAGCATGGTGAAGATGGCACTCGACAAACTGTCGAATGAGAATATCGTGGAGCTCGACGACGACAAGAAGGCCGCTATGGTGAGCAATCTGCTCGTGGTGCTCTGCGGCGACGATTCGGCCCAGCCCGTTGTGAACACAGGCACACTGAACCACTAATCCACGCCCTTATGGCAAAGAAGGAATCACAGACTAAGAGCTTCATCCTGCGCGTAGATGCCGCCACGATGAATGCCATTGAGGCTTGGGCCGCTGACGAGTTCCGCTCCACCAACGGCCAGCTTCAGTGGATCATCACCGAGGCACTGCGCAAGGCTCACCGTCTGCCTAAGAAGCAAAGAAATGAAAATGAAACTACAGAACAATAAACTGAAAGTACACGTAGGCCGCACGCTTGAGGGCACCCTTTTCGAGATAGCGTTTCTGGTGCTGGCCATTCTGGTGTGGGCCGTCATCGTGTGGCTCATGAGTCGCGCCCCGGAGACCGTTCCCACTCATTTCAATGTCGCAGGAAAAGCAGATGCCTGGGGCTCGCCCAGCACCATCCTCTTCACTTGCATCGTGACTACAGTCGTAGGCGCATGTCTGTTGCTGGCAGCCTATTTCCCTCACACCGTCAATCTGCCTGTTGAGGTAAAGACACCTCGCCAAGTGGCGTTAGTCATTCGCATGGTGCGGGTGATGGCACTCGAGCTGTTGCTGCTCACGCTTGCCCTTGCCTTCATCTCACTGGGTTCGTCCATCGGTCATGAGTCGGGGTCGGTTGCTCCAGTGCTCATCGTGGTCGGTCTGCTGTTGCTGACGTGTGTGGTCTTCACCGTGCTCGTTAGCAGGGCAAAATCGTGACATCGTCTATTCCCTAAATTCCGCAGCACTTTAGTTTATTTATTTTTCTAAGTTCCTGGGCAACTTTTTGTTGCTCAGGAACTTATAACAAAGTTAAACTAAAGTGCTGCGGAATTTAGGAATAATTTTATTCTTATAGCTTAACTTTCTGTATCTCTCTTAACAATTTACCCTATATCAAAACTGAATAAACTTCCCCCAGATGCTTCAACATAAGTTCTTCACCTTTTGCTCTGGCTTCATCACTAATCCGTATGATTCCAACAAACCATTTACCTTCAAAATGTCACCTGATTGCTTGGTGGCATCATTCTGCCAGAGGTATCAGGTCTTTGGCCATTTCTTCAATGTCATTCCTATCCATATTTACATAATTCTTACAACGCTACTATGTCCGCATATCCCTCCGGCGTATTGTACGGCATTAGTGAGGCTATACGGTAGTCTGTCATACCGACAATCTCTTCCAGGCACTCTTCCTTGGTCATGTATTGTTCCCTCTTCGATATGTCGAGTAGTGCCTCGAAGAAGCTATACCGCCATCGGCTGATTTCATCTTTGGTGTAGTGATTGCCGTCGTAGGTCAACACTGTAGTAAAATAGATGTTTCCTTTTGAATCGGCAACAATGGCCTCACACTCTTCACAGCCGTAGGTTTCCACCTCGGTTTCATCACCGTCATCATCGTAATCCTCATTCTCTTCGCCGTCATCGTAGTCGTCCTCTTCCGATACGGCATCCATGATTTTGTAGACATAGGCATCGTCCAACTCTTTCAGCAGCTGGAGGCACCACGTCTTATAACCAAAATCCCTCATGCCATCCTCAGCGAACTGTAGCCGCTCAGGATGCTCATGCTGGAGTTTGAGGATATCGACGATCCTTGCCATACGACTTACAGTTTTTTGCCAAGTACAAACAGAATAAATAGCCACTGATAGCCTTCTTCACCGGCGAGGCTGGTAAAGGTATATGGCCGATTGTCCGGCGTGAGGTATGGCCCAACGTAGGTATCATCCAACAATTCGTATTTCGCAGTACGTCCATTATTGGTAATGGTGATTGTCTTGATGGGCTGCATCTGTCCGTCCTCCTTCAGGAACAGTTCGGCGTTGTCATCGGTGAGGTCGTATTGTATCTCGTCGAGATTTCCATGTTCAATCTGCTCCCAGACAGAGTCATTGACAGGCAGAGTAACATTATCGCCATCCACCTTAATATCGTTGAATACTGCAGGACGCGATGTGGGCATTTCGTTCTCCTCCATAGGATAATCGAAGATGCCCAATTTGCCTTTGACATTCAGAATAGGCTCATCGAATACATGAACGTTCTCCAGCACCCAGCCAGTGAACTCGTTCTGTGCCCATATTTCAGAGGTATTCTTGCCAGGTTCATCGCAACGTACCACATCGGCCCAACCAATGATAGCGGAATAAGGCAGGTCGGCATTCTCTGGCAGCAATCCCATTGTACGGGCATTCCGCATCAGAGACAACCATTCCTCGGGCAAATAGTCATCGTTGTCCTTCGGCACTTTCGTTGCACCTACATGAATGAGTATTCTTAGGGGGAGCGTCTTCAGCCCCCAGGATCTGTTCTCAACGTGCTTCAGGCCGCTGCATATCACGCTGCCCCAAGGCTGTTTGATGGATAGTACTTTCATATTGATTGGTTTTAAACTGTAATCACTGATGTAATAAGTTTTGAGTTTTCTCTACTTAGGGTCATATATAGACCTCGTACCATATCCATAATGGGCACGGGAGATAGAATCCCGTACGCGGTCCTTTTCTGCCTCTTCTGGATGTTCTGCAGCCCACTTACGGTAATGGTCTTCTGTATCCTTCTTGTATATTGCCTTCTGTTCCTCAGGAGTTACCCACTCAAAATTGCCATTATGGTATATTTGTACTTTTCCTTCATGCTCTTCTTCCTCAACTTGGTCTTGATGGCACTTCACCAATTCCCCAATAAGGACGAAGGCAATTACAATACCTAAAATAGCTTTTCCTACCTTACTACGAGTCAGGAATATACATACAACACAGATAAATGTTATTATAAAGTAGGTCTCAATCATAGCAACATTCTGTTAATTTGTACTATGCTGTTATCAGTGTATGTAACATGTTCACATATTTGCCGACGTGGACAGCCTTGTCGTCAAAGAGGTCGATGATGTTGATGTCGTTGAAGGGCGACACGCTCATCAGCGTCTGTGGTTCGATGTCACCGTTCTCGCAGACGTAGGCGATGATGCTCTTCAGGTACTCCATCTGGCGTGCGTTCAGCGTCGAGCCGTTGAGGAAGTTAGTAAACTTCTCCAAGGCTACCTGACGGTCAACCTTTATGACTGAACGGATGAACATGGCCACATTCATACTATCGGACTGCGTATAGCGGTTATAGTCCTCGCGAGTGCCCAGTTCTTCCCACATAATGCGTTCCAACTGTGAAATGTCATCCGGTGTGAGCTGTTCCAGTCGGAAAATTTTCTGGAACACTTCATCTTCTCGGTGCTCACGAATGTAGTCGATGACACGCTGGCGGTAGGAGTTGCCACTCAGACTGACAGTTTCGGTCTCGCCACCATCGGTAACGATGTCCTCGATATTCAAGGTGAAGTTCTTCGACTGGACACTTTCAAGGTGCTTGACCAGTTCTCGCAGCTCCTTGCGGGTGTTCTCCAACAGTCGCAACGAGGCATCCTCAAAGAATCCTCGCTTCTGCACGTCTCGGATGGTCTGCAAGTGTTGGGCTATGACAGGAACGGTAGCTTTCTCCTCCAGTTTCTTGCAAATCATAAACACACGGTTCTCTGACGGGATCGTATCTGCCTCTTCACAGAGCTTACCCAGTTCTATGTTCAGCATCATCAGGTCGAACTTCTCAGCACTTTCGTCCGTCAGTTTCCTGACGATGAGCGGTGAGATGATGTCCTTCAGTTCCTGTACGTCAAGAGCCGATAGGCTCGTCCAGCTGTTAGCATCGCGGAACTTTGTCACCGTCGGCCACACACGGCGGGTGCGAATGTGAGTGTCCTTGATTTCGGCCACCTGTTCCATCAGTCGTTGCTTCAACTCGTCATGCAGCGCCTTCTCTTCCTCGTTCTCCTGGTGCTCAGCAGTCTGTAGGGCAAAGGCGATGTCTGTGCGGATGCAGAAGAGCCGTTCGGCCAGCGACTGTGCAACGGTGGTCTCTGTGCCGCTGGGGTTCTGCTTGAAGTATTCAAAGTTGTTGCACCAATCAAAGATATAGAACTCCGTCTTGTCCTGTCCGTAGCCGAAGATGCCTTCCGAGAGTCGGGTACCACGACCTATCATCTGCTTGAAGCGGATGCTGCTCACCACAGGCTTGAAAAACACGAGGTTCAGGATGTCCGGCACGTCGATACCCGTATCAAGCATATACACTGACACGGCCACTTGCGGCATCTCGTCGCGCTTCTCGAAGTTGTCGATGAGCGTCTGGGCGTAGTTCACGTAGTTATCGATGAGGGCGCAAAAGTCGTCGCCCAACTCTGGGTAGAGCACCTTGAAACGTTCCACCACCAACTCAGCATGCTGGTGGTTGTAGCAGAAGATAATGCTCTTGCCGATGACGTTGCCGCTCTGCACCCGCAGACCGTGCTCCATCAGGTCTTGCAGCATCTTGTCGATGGTGTCAATATTAAAGATGTAGCTGAATATCTCCTTACCCTCGATGTCGCGTTCGTAGTCCTCCGACGGGTCGAGGTCGTACTTCGTCTTCTCGTAGTCGAACACGGGTTGCAACTGTTCGCGGTCTTCAGCGGCCATCGTGGCCACTTGGAATCCCTGCTGCATCACCTGGCTCTTGCGAACAAAGCCGTGATAGGGAACCAGGTAGCCGTCGCGGATGGCTTCTTCATATTCATAGGCAAAAGTCTGCTCCGGGTCCATCTGCAACAGGTTGAACGTCGAGCGTGCCACTTCATCACGCGGCGTAGCCGTAAGGCCGATAAGGAATGAGTCGAAATAGTCGAAGATGGCTCCGTACTTGCCGAACACCGAGCGGTGTGCCTCGTCGATGATGATGAGGTCGAAGTGACCTACGCTGAATGGCTTGTCATCAGCCTCCACGTAGTTAATCATCGTCTGGTAGGTACTCAACACCACGCGGGCCTCCAGTGCCTGCTTGCGCTTCTCGGCATCGCCGACGGCTCCCATGTCGTTCAACTCGCAGAACGTGGCATTGGTCAGGTACTTGGCGAAGCCTTTTACTTTTGCCTGCTTCACCAGTGAGGTGCGGTCGGCCAGGAACAGCACGTTCTTCACCCAGCGGTTGCGCATCAGCACATCGGTGAGAGACACGGCCACGCGGGTCTTGCCCGTTCCCGTGGCCATGATGATGAGCGACGAACGGTGCATCCGTGCCAGATGGTCGCACACGGCACGGATGGCTCGTTTCTGGTATTCGCGATTGGTGATCTCGTCGCGCACACTCAGGTCGCTGATGGTGCCACGCTCCCGGCGGCGCAGGTGCAGCACCTGCAAGTCTTCCTCGGAGTGGAAGCCATAAAGCTGTCGCGAAGGGTAGCCCAGACCGTCGATAACCTCCGTATTGTAGCCGTTGCTCAGGTAGATGACGGGGCGCACGCCATACCGACGCTCCAAACAGTCGGCATAGAGTTTGGCCTGCTGCCGTCCGGCCTCTATGCTGACGGCAGTACGCTTGGCCTCAATCAGTGCCAAGGGTTTCAAGGCGGCATCGAACAGCACATAGTCCACATAGCCTTTCTTTCCGTCGGGCATTCCGTCAACCTCCACCTCGATGCAGGCACTACTGGGCTTTAGCACACCTTTATCCTGTTGCACCTCCCATCCGGCTTCTGTCAGCAGCATGTCGATGAACTGGTGACGTGTCTCGGCCTCTGTCAGCGGACTCTCTGGCATCGTGATATTCTCTCGCGGTACAGCCACATTGTCTGCCGGCACCTGTTGCACAAAAGCTGGATTGGGTTCCGGCTGGCGCACGGGCTGCACCACGGTGATGCGCTCGCGCTTGCCCACTATATCGCGGTCGAAGGGGTTGATTCGGTTCACCAAACGCAGCGACTGGAAGATGTAGCCCAGCACATAGTGCAGGTCTATCAGCGTGTACAGGGCTTGTTGCTCGGTGATGCGCTTGTCGGGTGTCAGTTCGATGTGTGCGCCACGGTTGCCCATCGTCCGCACATAGCGGATGTTGCGCCAGAAGATAGGGTCGGCACCGATGAACATACGGAACTCATCGTGGTCCACCATCTGCGACAGCGACAGCCCGTTGGCATCGATGTGCTTCATGGCAAACACCTGAAGCATCGTCCACTCCAAGGCTAAGCGACAGTTCAGCACGCTCAGCTTTGGCGACATCTTCTGCGTCCTTTCTGCCTGCTTGCAGTATTCCTGCAGTTCCTCTGTTTCAGGTATCTGCTTGATGAAATCAAAGTTTCCCATATCGTCGTTTTATGTTTTTAGTCAAACCAATACTGCATTCGTGATGCCAACAGTGTTTCAAGGTCTTTTATCGATGTTCTTATCCGCTGCTTCTGCTGCTCAATCGCGGTGATGCGGGATGCAAAGGATTGCTGGAGGGGGAGAGGGGGTAGGGGAACAAGCAAATCTCTCAACACAAACAATTTTAGCTCTGCAAATGTTGCGCCGTTCATAGAAGAGAAGATATTCTTTATGAGAACACTCATTATCTTTAGAAGTGCCTCACTTGTAAATGCATCCTTGTTTACATGAACCCAAAGCACACGCCCGTCTTTGAAATATAACGGTTCTTCTGTATCAACCATCCAGACAATACCCTCAGAATTAATTGAAGGAATAAGAAGATCGCCGACTTTAGGCACACCTGTTATAGCTTTAAGTCGCTCGTAATGCTCTTGTGTTATGAACAATGAATAGTCCATTTTTTCCCCACGTGCAAGTTTACTTAGTGCTGTCAGTTCTGTACCTCTAATAAATGGAACTCCAGAGTCAACGACCTCTTCTATGAAAACACGCTTTGCAGAAGATATTTCACATAAATCTCCCAGTCTTTTCACCTCCCATCCTTTTTCGTTCTCCACAGGGTCGCCGAACATGTCATAGAAGATGCTCTGTGCGAGGCTGTCGAGGTCACTCAGCTGCGACTTCTTCAGTCCTATCAACTCGTTTATCTTGTCAAGCTCCGCTACGATGGATTGCTGTCTTTCATGTGTCGGTATTGGAATGGACAATCGTAATAAATCATCAACCTTCAAATTCTTTTGGGCGACTCCTCGACCTAATGTATATATCTTGTCGTTTAAGGCAAGAATACAAGTGTCTAAATATATCTGCAACAAAGAATTCGAATTGCTTTTAAGTGTTAGTCCACTGTCATTCAAGTAGAATTTTCCCTTCACCATGCGAGTACATTTCGAAGACATCGCAAATCGTGAAACAACGACTCTATTCTCACGGTTATAAACGTCCATTTTGAAGGTAGCACCACCTCCACCATAAACAGGAAAGACATTGCCACCATCACGCTGTTTTACAACACGTGTACCATATTCTACTTCACATACCTCCCCCAATCTCTTATATGTCCATCCCTCTCTCATTCCTTTTCCTCCTTATCCTTATGGTTTTCCAAGAAGAATTGCTTTTGCTGTTCTATTTCTCGTCGCAACTCTTCTTCCGTGGGCATGTAGGTCATATACTTGGCGGCAAAAAGCTGGTCGCTATCGTGAAGCACAGAGTAGCGGGCGATGGTGCTGTCGGTGTCGGTGCAGAGCAACACTCCGACGGTTGGCTGGTCATCATCACCCTTCACCAAGTCATCGTACATACGGACATACATATCCAGTTGCCCAATGTCCTGATGAGAGAGGCGGTGCGTCTTCAACTCGAAAATAACGAATCGCTTCATCTTAAAATTATAGAACACCAAGTCGATGAAGAAGTCTGCCGTATCAGTAACGATATGCTGCTGGCGCTCCACAAAGGCGAATCCTCGCCCCAGTTCCAGGATGAACCTCTCAAGATTATCAATGAGTGCCTGCTCCAACTCCGTTTCGGAATAGCTGGTGTCACGCCGGAAGCCCATAAACTCTGCCACCACGGGATTCTTGATGTATTCCAGCGGGTCTTTGTCCTTGTCGGTTGGCAAGTCGTTGACATTGGCGGGCAACTGAGCAGCCAGACGGCGCTCGAAATACTGAGTGGAGATGTTGCGGTCGAGTTCGCGAACGCTCCACATACAGTTTGACGCATTTTCTAAATACCAGAGTCTGGCATTCGGATTTGTTACCGAGAGAATACGCCGTACATGTGACCATTCAAGATTGTGAACACGCGTGTTCACAATCTGTATATCGGGGAACAGGAGGTAGAATTTCTTGTAATAGTCAAGGTTTCTCTTGCTATAGCTATTACCATAGACGGGGACAAGCGCTTCTGCCAGGTTCTTTATAATGCCCTTGCCATAGTCTGCCCTTGCCTGACCACCCTGTTCTTCTTCTACGATACGCCGTCCAACGCTCCAATACGTGGTAATTGCTGCATGACTCGCAGCAGCGTATGCCTGCCCTCGACCAATCTCTATAATCTTACGAACGTCGGCAACGAGGTTATTTATTGAGTTTTTTCTACACATGCTTGTCTCTGAAGTGTTAACGTTTGTAATTTCGGTAGTCGCAACTACCGAAATTCATTGGTTCAGCATCTCACTTAGTTCGTTCATCCCTTTCCGGTATTCTTGTTCCATCCGCTCCAACCGGGCGAGGATATCCTTGACCGGCTCATACTCCACGCGCTCGCGCTCTACCTCTTTATATTTATTGATAGAGAGGTCGTAGTCGTTCTGGCGTATCTCGTCGGCGGGAACAAAGAAACTCTGTTCCTTGCGGCTCCGCGTCTCTTCCTCATCCAAGTGTTCGTAGCGGTGGATGATGTCGGGGATGTCGTTCTCGCTGACGGGGTTGCGCTTGTCGTCAAGCGAAAAGCCGTCGGCCCGCATGTCGTAGAACCACACCTTATCCGTTCCGCCGCTGTTGGTCTTGGTGAAGATGAGTATGGCGGTACTCACGCCTGCGTAGGGCTTGAACACACCGCTGGGCATGGAGATGACAGCCTGCAACCGCTGGTGGTCAACGAGTTCCTTGCGGATGGCCTTGTGTCCTGCCGACGTGCCGAACAGCACGCCGTCGGGAACGATGCTGGCGCAACGGCCGCCCAACTCCAGCATACGGGTGAAGAGAGCCACAAAGAGCAGCTCCGTCTTCTTTGTCGAAGCGATGGCCGTCAGCGACTTGGCGATGACCTCCTTGTCAATGTTTCCGGCAAATGGTGGATTAGCTAAGCAGAGGGTGTAGCGATCACTGTCTGTATTGTCGGTTGAAAGCGAGTCCTTATATTCTATGTCGGGATTATCGACGCTGTGAAGCATCAGGTTCATGGCACCGATGCGCAGCATGGTCTGGTCGGTATCAAAGCCGTGGAACATACGGTTACGGTAGTGCTCCTGGTTCTCGCGCTTCATCAGCTCGTCGGCATAGTGTGCCTTGACATACTTCGCACTCTCCACGATGAAGCCCGCACTGCCCATTGCCGGGTCGCAGATGGTGTCCTTGATGGTAGGCTTCATCAGCTCCACCATCATGGCAATGATATGGCGCGGCGTGCGGAACTGGCCGTTGGTACCAGAAGCCGCCATCTTCCCCAACACATACTCATAGACATCGCCCATTGTGTCGCGGTTGTTCATGTCGAGACCGTCCACGCCCTCCACTACTTTTAATAATGTACGCGCATTAGGAATGAGGAACGTGGCATTCTCCATGAAACGGCTGTAAGCCGACTCGCGCCCGGCATTCAGGTTCTTGATGAACGGGAATACATTCATGCGGATGTTCTGAAACATCGTCGCCCCGTCGTCATGACGGAATACATGCCAGCGCAGCCGCTCATACGGCACGTCCTGGTCGGTCTCTGGGTTGTGCCATGACTCGCCTGGCGGGAACGTCGGGTTCACCAGACTGGTGCCAAGAAGGTTGGCATTGCTCTCGGCCTTCTGCTGAACGTCATCAAGCAGTTTCATAAAGAAGAGGTAGGTCATCTGCTCCAGCACACTGATACTGTTTGTGATACCACCCGTCCAGAAGTCTTCCCATATCAGGTCGATCTTCGTTTTTATCTCGCCGGTAATCATGGTCGCTCCTGTATTTGTTGTTTCGGTACTGGTATATACATCACGTCATCGCGTGTAGAGTTCAGCAGATCTTTCACGTCCATATCAAGCAGTTGTGCAATACGGTCAAGTGTTTGCAAGTCGGGCTGAGACGTATTGGTACACCACTTACTGATGGTGGAGTAGTTCTTACCCAACTGTTCTGCCAGCCACTTATTAGTTCTCTTTTTCTCTGCAAGAACCACTTTCAGCCTATTCAAATCTTTCATGTGATAGTAATATTTTGAATTTGACGCAAATTTAGTGAATTTCTACCAAAACGCCAACAATACGACATCGGTTTTAATCTTTTTTCAAAATAATGAGTCTGAAATTGCACTTCTATTTTGAAAGTTCATATTTTTAGCGTAACTATCTGTATATTAAAGGGCTAATTTAATAATTTAATTCGGTTTTTGAAACCTAAACCACAATGTGATGTAGTCTAAATCATAGCATGATGTAGCCAAGATTGCAACGTGATATAGCCAAAATCGTAGCGTGATATAGCCAAGATTGCAACGTGAGGTAGCCATGATCGTGACACGAGCTATTCTAAAACGCGGTGTGATTTATTCTGCGTCATGTTGAGAATGATTCAAGAAAGTTTTCAAAACATCTGCTCCATCTGCTCCCATTTTGCAACGTGTTGCTAATCAGTTGAATAGCAGCGGAGCAGATGGTGACAGATGGGAGCAGATTGTTATTCGCCCTCTATTGTGATTTTCTTCACTCCTAATGAACTCTTTTCCAAATATTATGTATAACTTTGCGCTTCCTGCGCGAAGTTACTTGCACTCGGAAGAAAAAACAAACACGTTTGTTTTGTTCTTCTCTCGTTTTTCCGTAACTTTGCAGGCAACTTGCACTTGCTGGTTGACTTTTATAGAAGACTTTCCAGAGGTGCTAAGGGAAAAGACAAATCATGAGAGTATGCAAAGAAGCAGTATCTATACTTACGTTCTGTTGTCGCTGGCGTTCATCGTCGTCAATGTCATCACGCTGGGCAACCTGCCTTCTTGGATTGACGAAGTGATGATGCTCGACACGTCCTATAACATGGCCGTTCACGGGACATGGGAGACCACGGCCTGGTATCGTGTGGTCGGCCAATATCCGTTCTCAACCTATCCACCGCTCTATCAGATGGTGGCCACGGCATGGATATGGCTCTTCGGCGGCAGTCTGGTGGCAGTGAGATGTCTGAACCTGATTATCACGTTCGTGCTTGGCGGCATGTGTCTTCGCCTCATGAAACGGCACGGAGTGAGGCTGACAGCCTGGACGGTAGCCCTTTTCACCTTGTTGCTGTGGGGTACGAGCGAGATGGCGTGGATGTATCGCAACGGTCGGCCCGACATGCTCTGTGCGCTGATGCTCGTCGTCACCGTCTTTGCAGTCGATGCTTATCTGTCGGCAAAGTCGCCTGCGTCGCGTTTGGCGGTCGTTCTCTCCTCGGCCCTGCTCTTGTGTTCAGGCATTCAGGCCGCAGTCTGTCTCTTGGTTCTCTGGCTGTTCTTCTTCATAGCGGCTCAGGGGCAGCGACGGGTGTGTCTTCGTCTTCTCGGCTTGCTGCTGTCGGGCGTCTTGCTTGGGGTGGTCATGGTGGCGCTCTTCATGGCAGCTCATGGGCGGTTGGTGGCCTTTGCCAGCAGCATCGTCCAGTATTCAGCCACCTTGTCGGGCATAGCCTTGGCCGTGCTTCCCTGGGCTGGCGAGGTGTTCGGATTCTCAGCAGCCCCCTACATGCAGAAGTTGCTCGAACTGTCCACGGAGTCGAGTCTCAGCGAGCGCCTCGCCTTCATCGCGGAATACCGAAGTTTCCTTCTGCTTTCAGTCACGGCAATAGCGGCATACGCATGGTTCTTCCGCCGGAATCTGAAAGCGCTGATGGGCGACAGGGGATTCCTCATGTTGCTGTGTGCGCTCTACGTGCCTTTCGTCATGACCCTTGCCGGGCGGTTTGTCGCCTATTATCGCTGGATGGCCTTCCTCCCTTTGTTGGTAGCCATCATGTCTATAGCAGTCCGCAGCCGATTGTGGCGTTCTGTGTTCAGTGTCGTAGCCGTGGTACTGACGGTGTTTGGCATCCGGTCGATGTCGCCCGACAGACAGTGGGACTACGGCAACATGCGCTCTTTCGTGGAACGTCAGCATTTCAGATCGTCCGATGCAGTGGTCTGTCCCTTTTCAGTGTTCTATGAGATGAAGCCCGTATGCGATACCTGCTACTTCGTCGGTATCTTCCCCACCGAGTATTTAGGCCGGGTGGACTACATCATCGAGCCTCGCGGATCGTCGGACGGGTTCGACCGCCCCATCACCGGCTATGTGGACAGACTGAAGACAGACTCTACTGTTGTGCTCACCGCCATAGACCACTGCGAGCATCCTTCACTAACCCTCTATCAAGTACGGAAAAAACATGAATAGAGAAATCATTGCCCTGATGCGCCCGCAACAATGGCTGAAGAACGTCTTCGTCTTCATGCCCCTGTTCTTCGACCGCCATGCCACCGACTGGAGCTATGTGTGGTCCTGCCTGTTGGCATTCATCGCGTTTTGTCTTGCCGCCAGCGGCATCTACTGCTTCAATGACATTCATGATGCTGAGTCCGACCGCCAGCACCCCGTGAAGCGTATGCGCCCGGTAGCCAGCGGTGCGGTCAGCAAACGGGCGGCCTACGCTGCGATGTGGGTGCTATGGACCATGTCTTTTGCCGTGGCTGCCCTGTGCAGCTCGTATCGTGGCGGCATGCAGAGCGGTCTGTTGGCCACGCTGCTGATCTACATTGTCATGAACGTGGCCTACTGCTTGAAGCTGAAGCAAATAGCCCTTCTTGACGTCTTCGTCATAGCCACTGGATTCGTGCTGCGCATCGTGGCAGGCGGACTGGCCACGGGCATCGTCTTGTCCCATTGGATTGTGCTCACCACTTTCCTGCTGGCTCTTTTCTTGGCAGTGGCAAAGCGGCGCGACGATGTGGCTATCTATGAGGCATCGGGCATAAAGGTGCGGAAGAGCGTATCGAACTATAATCTGGATTTCCTTAATCAGGCCATTGGCGTGCTGGGCAGCATCACTATCATGTGCTACATTCTCTACACCGTTTCCGGCGATGTCGTAGCGCGCATCGGCAGCCACTACCTCTATGTCACTTCGGTCTTTGTGCTGGCAGGCATCCTGCGCTACATGCAACTGACGCTGGTCAACCAGAAAAGTGGTAGTCCGACGAAGGTGCTGCTGCACGACCATTTCATCCATGCCTGCATTGCCGGCTGGATCATAGCGTTTTCAATCATCCTCTATGCGTAGTCATTCTTGTTATGGATAAGACAGATCGTCAACAAGTAGTGGCCGCCTTCGACTTCGATGGCACTTTGACCACGGCAGATACTTTATTATCCTTCATCCGTTTCACGCACGGGCGATGTAGGTTTCTCCTTGGATTCCTGCGCTATGCCCCCTTGCTTCTGCTGATGAAACTGAGGCTTTATCCCAACGGTAAGGCAAAAGAGAAGGTCTTTTCCTACTTCTATAAGGGGACGACTTATGAGCAGTTTGCGCAGTGGGGACGAGACTTTGCCGACATAGCCGCGACGATGCTGAGCAGTGAGATGATGAAGACCCTCCGATGGCATCAGGCAGAGGGTCACACCGTTTGCGTAGTCACGGCCAGCATCGAGGAGTGGGTGCGTCCTGTGTGTGAGCGCCTTGGTGTCAACACCGTTCTGGCAACGCGCATCGAGGTGTCGCCCGATGGCCTGTTGACTGGCCGTTTCCTTACCCCCAACTGCTATGGGGCTCAGAAAGTGGTACGCTTGTTGGAAGTTTTCCCCGATCGCCAGACTTACCAGCTCTATGCCTACGGTGACAGCAGAGGCGACAGAGAGCTGTTTGCCTTTGCCGATAAGGCATCTGCTCCGTCTGCTCCATCTGCTCCAGTTGTAACCGATTAGCCGTCAGCGCGTTACGAATGGGAGCAGATGGAGCAGATGTTTTGAAAACTTTTTTCGATAACCCCAAAAAATAATTAAAACAAACAAGAGACATGAAAAGAATGATGAAATGGGCGTTTGCCGCCACCCTCGTATGCGGCATGACTATGCTGAGCAGCTGCAAGAAAGCTAATACAGATAGTGACAATCAGGTGCAGGAAGAAGTAGTGTCAGCCGAGCTGATACGCACCAGCCAGAGTTGGGACGGCGTGGAGCTGCCCGACTATCTGCAAGGACGGCCAGAGCTGGTGGCTATGAAGTATGTGTTCCCTGCCGGAAAGAAGCTGGGCTGGCACCATCATCCCGTGATGAACTACGGCATCCTGGTGCAGGGCGAACTGACCATCATCGGACAGGACGGTAAGGAGAAGGTTGTGCATGAGGGCGAGCCCGTTGTAGAGATGGTGAACACCATACACCACGGCGAGAACCGAGGCAACAAGCCCGTCATCCTCTACATGTTCTATCTCTCACAGAAAGGGCTGCCCCTGGCTGTGCAGCATCCTGAGATTCCCCTGGAGTAGGCCCGGTCTCAAAAGCTTTAAGAGAGACTGTCGTAGTAAGCTCTGTAGTTGTGCTCATCGGCCTGATGACTGGTGAGCACTTCGAGTATCATGGGGCGCGACAGCTCGGCAGTGAGCAGGAGCTGGATGCCTTGTCTCAGTTCGTCCATGTTTGACGCAGGCTGATAGTAGATGTCGTTCTCCATGCAGATACCGGCAGCAACGGTCTTGTGCTCAGCGGCTACGAGTCGGTCGCGGGCCGGGCTCTTTTCCAGTCCCTTCAGCAGATTGAAGATGCCGCCTCGACCGTTGTTGAGCAGCAGGATGCGCAGTCGCCCGTCGAGCTCGCTGTTCCAGAGGGCGTTCTGATCGTAGAAGAAGCTCAGGTCGCCCGTGATGCAATAGACGGGACGGTCGGCCACGAGCGAGAATCCGGCTGCCGTGGAGAGCGAGCCTTCGATACCGTTGACGCCCCGATTGCAGTACACCGTCTCGCGGGCATAGATGTTGGCCAGTCGGATGGCGGTGCTGTTGGCATAGTGCCGATAGCCGGGGGCGGCCTGCTGTTCAAAGTATTTCACGGCAGCCATGTTTGAGAAGGTGGGCTCGAACTGGCGTGCATGTTGCTGCACGCGCTGCAACAACTCCTGCCACAGCATGACGAAGGGATGGGGCTCTTGCTCGAGCATGAAGCGAATGTAGTCGGCCACCATCTCGCCGTCTCCCTGAATCACATTGGTCAGATTCATGAACGTGTCGTTGACCTCGCCTGTGGGGTTGACAATCCACGTCTGTTTGGCTTTGCGCAGGAAGTGCTTCAGCCGCTTGCTCACGATGGAGCCGCCTGTGTAGAGCACGAAGTCGGGCACGTAGCGCTCGTCGTCGCCTATCAAGCAGACGGCCTCGTCCATGCCCGGGTTCATGGGCTGTCCGCTGATGAGCATGGGGCGCTCGGCCTGGCGGAACATGTGGGCGATGTGGTTGAGCATGACAGCCGACACGTCGGCCTGCTGCCACTCAATGCGGCGCTCCTGCGGCAGTGCCTCGGTGGTGAAGTCGAACAGCGGCTCACTGATGGGCACGTTGATGTGTACGGGGCCGTCCTTCTTGAGCAGTGCCTCGTTCACGAGTCGGTTGCAGTGCCAGCGCTCGGTGGCATCGTGGGGCTCGGGCAGGGTGACAGCCTTGCTGACGAAACGCCCCAGGGCGTCGGGCTGCGGCAGTGTCTGGCCGTCGAGCTGGTCAATCCATGCCGCAGGGCGGTCGGCTGACACCACTACGAGCGGGCGATGCTGATAGTAGGCTTCGGCTACGGCAGGCACCACGTTGAGCAGGGCCGTGCCGCTGGTGACACAGACCACTACGGGCTGCTGCAACATCTGCGTCATGCCGAGGGCATAGAAGCCAGCCGAACGCTCGTCGGTGACAGCATGGCACGTGATAGAGGGACACTCGTTCAGATTGTGAACAATGGGGGCATTGCGACTACCCGGACATACCACGGCATGACGAATGCCATGAGCCACGAGCAGGGCAGTCAGGATATTGACGTTTTCTTTATTTGAATACATGGTGGGAGGTGAGAGGTGAGAGGTGAGTGGTGAGAGGGATGACCCTAAATTCCTAAGAGGGATTTCATCGTCTGCATCTTGGCTTCGGTCTCCTGCCATTCCGACTCCTCGTTGCTGTCCTTCAGCAATCCGCCGCCTGCAAAGAGACGGTAGGCATCGGGACATATTTGCATGCAGCGCAGGGAGACGTAGAGGTGGGTGGAGAGAGGCGAGTGTAGGTTCATGGGACCCATGAATCCGCTGTAGTACTGGCGGTCGGTGTGCTCATGGGTGTTGATGAAGCGGAACGTGTCCTCACGCGGCAGGCCACAGACAGCCGGGGTGGGGTGGAGCGCATGGAGCAGATCGCCGATGCGCGACGCATCGGGTAGCGTGAAGGTGAAGTCGCTGCGCAGATGCACCAAATTGGCAGCCCTGACGGTGCGCGGCCCCTCTTCGTGAAAGCTGAGGCGCATGCGGCTCAGGGTGTCGGCTATGTAGGTTGCCACGTAGTGCTGTTCCTGAATGTTCTTTGTTGACCAGCGCATGGTCTCGCCTTCGCCTTGCAGCTCGTCGTCTTGCAGCTGCATGGTGCCGGCCAGTGCGATGGTGCGCCAATCGGAGCCGATGCCCTCCAGCAGAATCTCGGGAGTGGCGGTGAGCCAGTAGTGACCGTTTGGCAAGGCTACGAGCGCAACGAACAGACGCGGGTAGCGCCGACAAGCCAGCATGAAGAGACGCTTGGGGTCAATCGGGCGGTTGGGACTGAGCGTGGCGCTGCGTGCCAGGACAATCTTCCTGAAAGTGCCAGCCTCCAGCTGAGCGTGGAAGGCGGCGAAATCGGTGGCATAGCGGTCTCTGTGGAGCTGGAAACTGCTGACGGCTTCCTCCACGGTCGCAACCTCCTCGATGGGATGCTCGCTGATGTGGTCGGGCCGGATGAGCAGGATGGGGCAGCTGGGCGAGACTTGAAACGGAGCCACTACAAAGCCGCTGCGCCCGTTGAGCGCTGTGCAGGAATCAAACTGCTTGACATGGCCCTCGGTCTGCACCACCTCGGTGTAGGTCTGTGCAAACGGGAGACGGTAAAGTGCGAAACAACGGTTCATGGCTGACTGTGGTGCAGAATGAAGTTGGTGACTCTGACACTTGATATGAGTTGGCCTTGGGTGTCCTTGATGTCAACCTGCCACACGTGCAACTTGTGACCACCGTGCAGCAGTCGGGCGAATGCCGTCACCGTGTCGCCTTCGGCTACGGCCTTCATGTGGCTGCCGCTCACCTCAATCCCCAGGCACGTACAACCCTCACAGAGGGAGGCTGAGCCTACGCCTGCCACATTCTCAGCCAGTGCTAGCGAGGCTCCACCGCTCAGATAGCCAAAGGGCTGCCGGTTGCGCTCATCTACTTTCATGCGGGCCATACACGTATCGTCCTCGGGTGTGGAGATAAACTCCATCCCGAGGGCGGTACTCATGTTAGGTCGTTGTTGTATGATTTGATTAATCTTTTCTACGTTCATTATTCTTTTTAGTTCAGTACCATTTAAACAGTGAGTTCTCCTTATTTCGTTCAGTACTATTTAAACAGCGAGTACTCCTTGATGCCCCAAGCCAGGGCGCTGGCTCCCATCACGTCGCGCTCACGGTCGTCGATGGTGGAGCGCTGCAGTTTGACATGACCTCTGATGTTGCGGAATACGTGGGCATTGAAAGCCTCTTCCAAAGGATTGAACAGCCAGTGCCCGGCATTGGCAATGCCACCTGTGAAGATGATGGCTTCGGGATTGATGAGCGTGGCATAGGCAGCCGTCGTGATGCCCAGTATCTCGCCTGTGATTTTGAATACCTCGATTGCCATTTCGTCGCCCTGTTCGCAACAGTCAACGATGGTCTTCGGGCTCAACTCGCTGAGCGAGCGCATCAGCGAAGGCTTGTCGGATGCTGCCATCAGTTCGTTGGCTGTGGCGATGATGCCCTTCTCGGCACAGTAGGCTTCCATACAGCCTTTGCGTCCGCATCCGCATTCGCGTCCGTTGTGCTTGACGCAGGTGTGGCCTATCTCACCAGCGAATCCGTTGACACCGAAATGTACCTCACCATTGGAGAAGATACAGCTGCCGATGCCGTGACCCAGTGTGATGACGATGAAGTTCTTCATGCCATGCGCACTGCCGTATGTGTGTTCTCCCAGCGCCGTCACATGTGCGTCGTTGGCCAAGGCCACGGCAATGCCCATACGGTCGCGCAGCATGGCTGCCAAGGGTATGATGCCTCTCCACGGCAGGTTGGGCGCATTCTCAATGCAGCCAGTCAGGAAATTGGCACTTGGTGCGCTCACGCCAATGGAGCGAATCTTGTCGTAGCCGCCATTCTCCTCGGTGAGCATGACAATCTTCTCGGTCAGGGTCGTGACAAAGTCGTTCACGTTAGGATAGTCATTGGTAGGGAAGTGGTCGCGAGCCAGGATGTTGCCGCGAATATCAACGATGGCAAAAGTAGTGCGCTTCACGCTGATATCTACACCCACCACCCGGTTTTTTATATTCTGTTCCATGACTTGTTATGGTATTTCAGCTTATTATGTTATATAAAAATATGTGGAAGATGTGTTCTCTCTCTACTTGAACAGCGAGTATTCCTTGACACTCCAGGCCATAGCACTTGCACCCAGCACGTTGCGCTCGTCGTCGTTGAGCGAGGAGTACATGAACTTCACCTTGTTCTCTATGTTGTGGAATACGTGTTGTTCAAACGATTCGTTTGTTGGCTCCAACAGCCATTTCCCTGCTTTCGAGATGCCTCCGGCAAGGATGATGGCCTCGGGGTCGAACACCGATGCATAGTTGGCTAATCCGAGTCCCAAGACGAAGCCTGTACGGCGATAGACCTCAATAGCCAGTTCGTCGCCTTGGTCGCAACATTCGGTGATGAACTTCGGCGTGAGTTCTGTGCAGTCGCGCATCAGCGAAGGCTTGTCGCTCTCGTCCATCACCTCGTGGGCTGTCTTCACAATACCGCTTGCAGCGCAGTATGCCTCCAGACAGCCACGACCGCCGCAGGTACACTCGCGTCCTTTGGGATAGATGCTGCAATGACCAATCTCTCCAGCAAAGCCTATGTTGCCTAAGTGGACATGGCCGTTGGAGAACATGCAACTGCCAAATCCGTGTCCCAGTGAGATGAACACGAAGTCCTTGATGCCGTGGGCGCAACCGTAAGTGACCTCAGCCAGCGCTCTGGCGTGGGCCTCATTGGCTACGGCGACAGCCAGCCCCAAGCGGTCGCGAATCATGGCTGATATCGGAATCTCGCCTTTCCAAGGCAGATTGCCAGAATTTACGATGTTGCCGGTATAATAGTTGGCATTGGGGGCACTTACGCCCATCGAGCGTATCTCCTCATACTTGCCGTTCTTCTCAATCATTTTGAGAATACGGTCACAAAGTGAAGATATGAATAAATTAATGTTGATATAGTCTGCCGTGGGGAAGCATTCCATGTCAATAATATTCCCCCTGACATCGACGATGGCATAAGAAGTGGCCTTAACTCCGATGTCTATTCCTACTACTTTAGTTTTAATAATACTATTAATCATACTCTCTTTCGCTTTGGGCTATGTAGAATCTATAGGTGGGACAAAAATAGTAATTTAATCTATATTGGCCAAAAGATTATTGAGATTTTTTGCGGATTTCAACTTTTATTTCGTAAATTTGCCCCGTTTTTTAAAACATATTATTATTATGAGAAAGCTTTTTTTAATGACGATGGCTGTATGTGCCATGACGTTTGCATCGTGTGGTAACAAAGCCGCACAGAGTGAAAATGCTGAAGCAACCGAAGTTGCAGATAGCCTGAATGATGCCACAACCGAACTGGCTGCACAGTTGGCTGCAGGCGACGTGAACAAATTTCAGGAGGCGCTGACCGCTGCACAGGCTAAGGTGGCTGAACTGTTGGAGAACAATCCTGAGCAGGCTCAGGCTTATTTGGAGAAGGTTCAGAACTACTTGAAGGAAAACGCTGAGCAGGTGAAGAGCCTCGTAGGCGACAACGAGATTGTTTCGGCAACCGTGAACACACTGGTGGAGACTCCTGCCCAGAGCATCATTAACAATCTGAAGAGCGTGGTAGGCACTACCGAGGATGCTGCCAATGCTGCTGTCCAGAATGCTAACGATCAGGTGGATGCCGCCAAGCAGGCCGCTCAGGACCAGGTGGATGCCGCCAAGCAGGCTGCTCAGGACAAGGTAGATGCTGCCAAGCAGGCCGCTCAGGACAAGGTGGATGCTGCCAAGCAGGCTGCTGCCGACAAGGTGAATGAGGGTGCCAACAAGGTGAACGAGAAAGTGAATGAAGGTGCCAACAAACTGCTGAAAGGTGCTGGACTGAAATAAGCTTTACTGAATAAAACGGGGCTTTCGTTGAACGAATTTGCCCCGTTTTTTCATTTTCCATACCTTTGCTCTCGATGATTCACTAAAAAATGAATGATGATGAAAAAGGTATTATGCTACACGATGCTACTTGCATCTTTTTCCCTTTTACAAGGTTGTTCGTCTGAAGAAGACAGCGTGGCTTCAATCACTGAGGCACAACAGACTACCGCAACGGCAACTGCTGTGAGCTTCGACAGCGATGTCGATGCGTTCGATGTGTCGCTTGACACGTCGGCCTTCACTGAGCAGGAAACGATTCCTGCCGACGACGAGGACTACGTGGAGAACACTACGTTCACCAAGACCGTGAACATAGTCTTTACTGAAAGTGGAGCGACGTGGGACGGTGATGTGAACGATACCGACCTTACCGTTACGGCAACGGGGGCTCACGTGGTGGTGAATTCTACTGTAAGCGACACTGTGGCCTACACGGTGAGCGGCTCCACCAGCAACGGATCGCTGACGGTCTATAGCGATCGCAAGTTCCAGCTTTGTCTGGCCGGTGCTCAAATCACCAACCCCTCAGGGGCGCCCATCAACATTCAAGGCAAGAAGCGTGTGTTCGTTGTGCTGGCCGACGGCACAGAGAACACACTCACTGATGGCACCGACTACTCTACGGCGAAAGCTTGCCTGTTCAGCAAAGGTCAGCTCATCTTCAGCGGCAGTGGCCGGCTGAATGTGTATGGCAACAACAAGGCAGGCATCCGAAGCAGCGACTACGTGGTGATCAGACCTCACACCAATATCTATGTGGAGACCACGGCTGGCAACGGCATCAAGGGCGACGAGGCGCTCAACATCTATGGCGGTGTGGTCAATGTGCAGGTGTCTGCCAACGGGGCAAAGGGCCTTTCGAGTGACGGACATGTGCTTATCAGCGGTGGCCGTACCACAGCCATTGTGACAGGCTCGTCAGTATATGACAGTGATGAGGCCGACATTGCAGGCTCGTCATGCGTGAAAGCCGACTCCACCTTCACCATTACCGGGGGAGCCCTCTACCTCAAGAACACAGGAAAAGGCGGCAAGGGCATCAGCGTGGATCAGCAGGCTCGCTTCTATGGCGGCACAACGGCTGTCATCACAACTGGCTCTACCTATAAGTACAGCAGCTCGCTCGACTCCAAGTCGAAGGGCGTGAAGGCCGACGGCGATATAGTGGTGAGCGGTGGCGTGCTGAAGGTGCGCACTACTGGCGGCGACGGCTCTGAGGGCATTGAGAGCAAAAGCGTGATGACCGTCACGGGTGGCAGTGTGCAGGCTTATGCCTCCGACGATGCCATCAACACAGCCAGCCACCTCTACATTCAGGGCGGTACGGTGTATGCCTACAGCACGGGCAACGACGGCATAGACACCAATGGCAATCTGTACCTGCAAGGCGGCAACACCGTTGCCTACGGATCGCGTTCGCCCGAATGCGGCATCGATACCAATGAAGAAGGCGGCTACACTGCCTATTTCACGGGAGGCAACCTCTTTGCCATTGGCGGGGGAAACTCCACGCCCGGCAACAGCAACTCCACTCAAGGCTATGTGACGGCTTCGGGCAGCGTGTCGAAAGGTAGCGTAGCGGCACTCTTCACCGAGAGCGAGACCCTGCTGGTCAGCTTCACTCTGCCTGCCAGCTACAGCAGTGGCAGCATGCTCTTCACGGCTGGCGGCATGTCGGCTGGAAACAAGTACATCCTGACCATAGGCGAGTCGGCAACAACCGTCAGCGCACAGCAGTATGGCTCGTCGGGCATGGGCGGCGGCATGGGTGGCGGCATGGGTGGCGGCAATATGCCAGGACGCAGATGATAATCAAAAAACAAACAATATATACGAGGGGCGGCTTTGGCCGACAAGAGAGCCTCTGGCCGCCCCACTTACCTTTTTTCGAAATCATTATTTTCCAATCATTAAAAAAACTAACTGACATGAAAAAACTTTTACTTATCCCCGCAGCCATCCTGGCAAGTATAAGCTCAGCTTGGGCTGTTGCCGATAACACCGTGGAGGTTGTCTTCAACGGTACGTCGGCCACTGTCACCGTGGCCAGCAACATCAGTAGCTATGTTACCGTTCAAAGCGGCACCTCATCGCACGTGAAAATTGTGCAGGCTGAGTCGTTTGCCGGCGTTGATGCCACTGTCGATAACACCGATGGCGAAATTATTTACAGCCTTTCTGGCAATTCCTCTGACGGCGAGTTCTATATGGAGGGCTCGTTCAAGGCCACGGTAGAGCTCAACGGCTTGACCCTTACCAATCCATCGGGGCCTGCCATAGCCATTATGAACGGCAAGCGCATTGAACTGAGTGCCAAGAAGGGAACCGTCAATACCCTGACCGATGGGGCCAACGACACGTATAACGGCTGTTTCCATTGCAAGGGTCACACCAAGCTCAAGGGCAAAGGTTCCCTCACCGTGGTGGGCAACTCGCGCCATGCTATCTACAGCAAGGAGTATATTGAAGTGAAAAACCTTACGCTCAACGTCACCTCGGCTGTGAAAGATGGTATTCACTGCCAGGAGTACTTCCTCATGGAGAGCGGTACCGTGAACATAAGCGGTGCTGGCGACGACGGCATTCAGGTGGAACTCGACGGAATCACATCGACAGGTCAGACCACCGATCATGAAGACGAGGACACTGGCAACTTCTACATGACTGCCGGTACGCTGACCATCAGCAATTGCCAGGGCAAGGCCATCAAGGCCGACGGCAGCATCACCTATAGTGGCGGAACGCAGAACTTCGACACCTCCAACACTGAGACTTATACCTCAGTTGAGGCATTGAAGGCGCAGACAGCCGATGCCGTAGCAGGTGAAGTGTTCGACCTGAACGGTCGTTGCATGCCTTCTGGTGCCCGTTTGGGCAAAGGATTCTATCTGGTTCGCAAGAACGGAACTGTTGTGAAGACCTTGATAAGATAAAGATTGGATAGAGGATGAAAATGCTGGGTCACAGCAATCAAAAGCAAGAGAGTCTGGTCTATGTGGTGCTATGGACAGCCCTGTTCATAGCACCAGTGGCCAGCATTCAGTTTCATCATACCGAGTCTGAAGTCTATCCTTGGCATGAGTTGCTCGATGCATGGTTACAGATGGCCGTCATGTTCGCCTGTTTTCTGTTTCACAACTACGTGCTGGCTCCGTGGCTAGTCTATGGTCAGCGCCGGTTGCTCTATTTCACTTCGGTGATGGCGCTCACATGCTGTTTCGTCATTTTGCAGTGTACCCACCAGCCAGAACAGAAAGGCGGTCCTCCTCCTCTCCCTGTAGAGCGGTCGCACGAGCACCGTCCGCCCCTGCCCGACGATGGCGATGCATTCGAGCCTCACGCAGACCGTCCGCCCTTCGTCGGCCATGAGGGTCCCGACATTCATCCGCCCGTCATCTTCGGCCAGCACGATGTCCTGTCAGCAATCATGCTCATTCTCATGCTGGGCATGAACATTGGCGTGAAGCTCTATTTCAAGCAACGCGACGACCAGCAGCGACTGGAGCGCATGGAGAAGGAGAGTCTGCACCAGCAGTTAGAGTACCTGCGCTATCAGATCAACCCCCACTTCTTGATGAACACGCTCAACAACATCCACGCGCTGGTTGACATTGACGGTGAGCGGGCCAAGGATACGATCGTCGAGCTGTCACGCATCATGCGCTATGCGCTCTACGAAGGCTCACGCCAGTATGTGCCGCTTAGCCGCGATGTCGAGTTCGTCGAGGGCTACATCCGCCTGATGCGCCTTCGCTACACCGACAAGGTGAGCATCTCGGTCAGCATTCCTCCCGTGTTGCCCGACCGTCAGGTTCCCCCCATGCTGTTCGTCACTTTCGTAGAGAATGCCTTCAAGCATGGGGTCAGCTACCAGCAGGAATCCTTCATCAGCATCAGCTTCGCTGTGACCGATGACCGACTACGGTTTGTGTGCAGCAACAGCAAGCCGCTCCAGCCCAACAAGCATGCCGGCGAGGAGGGCGGCGTGGGACTGCAGAACGTGCAGCGCCGACTGCAGCTTATTTATGGCGACCGCTATTCGCTCAAGGTGACCGATACAGCCGATGCCTACACCACCGAACTGGAACTGCCTCTATGGAAAGTTCAAGACCAGTCTGCAAAATAATGAACCCGAAATTCCGTTATGAAGAATATATTAATGGAATTTCGAGTTCTTTTTGTGCCTTATTTTTATGATTAGAGTTCTTGCTATTGACGATGAGCCACTGGCCTTGCAGCAGGTAGTAGCCTACATTCGTAAGATACCTTTTTTTGAGTTGGTGGCTCAGTGCCAAAGTGCTATAGAGGCGCGTGAGGTGATGGATCGCGAACCCGTGGATGCCATCTTCTGCGACATCAACATGCCCGACCTCTCGGGCATGGATTTCGTACGTCAGCTGCCTGTGCGCCCCATCATTGTGTTCACCACCGCCTATTCCGAGTATGCCATCGAGGGCTATAAGGTCGATGCCGTTGACTATCTGCTGAAGCCCTTCGGCTTTGCCGACTTCCAGCGTGCAGCCCTGAAGGTGCAGAAGGTGGCGGCAGCCTTAGCCAACGAGACCGCAGCCGTCGCGGCACCGGCTCCTGCACCTGCTCCGAAAAGTGGGCAGACTGATGACACCATCTTCGTGAAGACCGACTACAAGACTGTTCGCATCTCGCTCTCCGACATACGCTATATCGAGGGCATGAGCGAATATCTGAAGCTCTATCTCGACAGTCAGCCAAAGCCTGTCATTACCCTTCTCTCCATGAAGAAGATGGAGGAGTTCCTGCCACAGAGCTTCATGCGCATACACCGTTCCTATATCGTCAACCTCGACAAGGTGCAGGAGGTGAACAAGAACCGCGTCATTCTCGGTCCTGCAGCCTCGCAGCCCGTTGGCTCCGATGACGTCTATCTGCCCATTGGCGACAACTACAAGGAGCAGTTCAACGACTATCTCTCTACCCGTTATCTGGGTAAGTAATCTTAAAATACACAATCTTATGAAAATCACTATTCAGGAGCGCGTGCTCCATTTTCGCCAGCCTGCTGGCACTTCTCGCGGCATCTATACTGAGCGCAAGTCATGGTTCGTAGAGATGATTGACGGTGAGCGGCGGGGCTTGGGCGAGTGTGCACCGTTGCCCGACCTGAGCTGCGATGCCCGTCCCGACTATTCCGAGGTGTTGCGTCGCTTCTGCGACCAGGTGGAGGCTACGGGCCAGATAGACTATGAGGCCATGCGCGACTATCCCTCCATGCTCTTTGGCTTGGAGACCGCCATGCTGAGTCTCCGCTCTCCACAGTTGTTCGACACGCCCTTCGCTCGCGGTGAGCAGGGCATCCCCATCAACGGACTGGTGTGGATGGGCAGCTACGAGGAGATGCTGGGCCGTATGGAGGATAAGCTCTCGCAGGGCTTCCGTTGTGTGAAACTGAAGGTGGGGGCTATCGACTTCGACCGTGAGCTCGATCTGGTGCGCCGCATTCGCAAGCGCTTCTCTCGTCGTGAGGTGGAGCTGAGGCTCGATGCCAATGGCGGCTTCAGTCCCGATGAGGCTCTCTATCGGTTGGAGCTGCTGTCGCAGTATGCCATCCACTCCATCGAACAGCCCATCAAGGCGCGTCAGTGGGCGCTCATGGCCGAACTGTGTCGTGAAGCACCACTGCCCATCGCTCTCGACGAAGAGCTCATCGGCATCAACACGCCCGATGCAAAGCGCCAGATGTTGCGCATCGTCAAGCCTGCCTACATCGTGCTGAAGCCGTCGCTGCATGGCGGCATGGCCGGATGCAGGGAGTGGATAGACATAGCAAACGATGAGGGCATCGGCTCGTGGATTACCTCTGCCTTGGAGAGCAACGTGGGACTGAATGCCATCGCCAGGTTCTGCAGCGAGGTCTATGGCGACCACATCAGCATGCCACAAGGACTCGGCACCGGACAACTCTTCACCGATAACATCGACATGCCGCTCGAGATACGGGGCGACCACCTGTGGGTGAAGACAGAGTAACATGTTTTTTCTAAGACATAGTAACATAATAACATAATAACAGATGTTTTTTCTAAGACATAGTAACATAATAACAGATGTTTTTCTCTAAGACATAATA
Source organism: Prevotella sp. UBA3675 (assembly GCA_002372235.1). GTDB lineage: Bacteria > Bacteroidota > Bacteroidia > Bacteroidales > Bacteroidaceae > Prevotella. Next base: position 60,205 of record DFJI01000029.1, read on the forward strand.
ACATAATAACAGATGTTTTTTTAAGACATAGTAACATAATAACAGATGTTTTTCTTTAAGACATAGTAACATAATAACAGATGTTTTTTCTAAGACATAGTAACATAATAACAGATGTTTTTTTCTAAGACATAGTAACATAATAACAGATGTTTTTTTCTAAGACATAGTAACATAATAACAGATGTTTTTTCTAAGACATAGTAACATAATAACAGATGTCTTTTTTTAAGACATAGTAACATAATAACAGATGTCTTTTTTTAAGACATAGTAACATAATAACAGATGTTTTTTCTAAGGCATAGTAACATAAGAACAGATATGTTTTATGATAATGAATGTTGTTCTATAGTAAATGAATGTAATGGATATTGAAGAGTTAATCAAGAAAGTAATAGCTTGTGCAGTGAACATCAGGCGGCAGCTGGGTCCAGGCTATTTGGAGTCAGTCTATAAGAATGCAATGTTGGTAGAGTTGCGAAAGTGGGAGCTCAGGTATGAAGTGGAACGCCCCATCAATGTGTATTATGACCAAGTGTTAGTTGGTGAATTCCGTGCCGACATCATTGTCGAGAATATGCTCATACTTGAGCTGAAAGCTACACATTCACTCCATGTTGCCAATGAGTTACAACTGGTAAACTATCTCACTGCAACGGGGATGGATAATGGTCTTCTTATCAATTTCGGATCAGAAGAAATACAGATCAAGCGCAAATATCGTCTTTACCGTAAGCGTTTCAACGAATAGTCATCCCATCTTCTGTGATTATGTTTAAGGAAAAAATATATGTTATTCTTGAGAGAAAAATATGTTCTTCTGTTCTTCTGTCTTAAAAAAATATGTTCTTCTGTTCTTCTGTCTTAAAAAAAGTATATGTTCTTCTGTTATTCTGTCTTAGAAAAAAATGTATGTTCTTCTGTTCTTCTGTCTTAGAAAAAAGTATATGTTCTTCTGTTCTTCTGTCTTTGAAAAAAATATATGTTTCTCTGTCTTAAAAATCGTTTGTTAATATGTCATTAGAAGAGTTCCTTACTGAGTGGCGCAGCGCCAGTCCCACTGTCTTGGTCCACACCAGCGGTTCCACAGGCAAGCCGAAGCCGATGTGGGTAGAGAAGCACCGTATGGAAGCATCGGCCCGCATCACTTGCGACTTCCTGCAGTTGCGTGCAGGCGATACCGCCCTGCTCTGCATGTCCCTCGACTATATTGCTGGCAAAATGATGGTAGTGCGCTCCCTGATTCGCCAGTTGCGTCTGGTCGCCGTTGAGCCCAGCGGTCATCCTTTGGCCAGTGTTGACGAGCCCCTTGACTTTGCCGCTATGGTGCCGCTGCAGGTCTATAACAGTCTGCAAGTGCCTGAGGAGCGCCGCCGGCTCATGCAGATACGTCACCTCATCATCGGTGGGGGCGCTATCGACGAGCAGATGGCGGCAGAGCTGAAATCCTTTCCCCATGCCGTGTGGAGCACCTACGGTATGACCGAGACACTCTCACACATCGCCCTGCGACGGCTCAGCGGTCCTGAGGCCAGCGACTGTTACACCCCGTTTCCTTCAGTCGGCATCTCTCAGAATGCAGATGGCTGTCTGGTCATTGATGCGCCTGCGGTGCATGACGGGCCGTTGGTCACCAACGACATCGTTGAGCTGATGCCGTCATCCCCCGTTCAGGGGAGTCAGGCATCCTCCCCTTCGTTCCGCATCCTTGGTCGCAAGGACAATGTGATATGCTCAGGTGGGGTGAAGATTCAGATTGAAGAAGTAGAGCGTTTGCTTCGCCCCCACCTGCCATGTCCGTTCCTCATCACGAAGTGCAGGGATGCAAAGTTTGGCGAAGCTGTGGTGTTGCTCACCGAGGTCAGCGATACATCCTCGCTTCGCTCAGTTTGTGAGCAGCATCTTCCCCGTTTCTGGCAGCCTCGTCACTATCTCACCGTGGCTCGCTTGCCGTTCACCGCAACGGGCAAGCCGGCTCGTGGCGAAGCACAGCAGTTGGCTGAAGCTGGATTGCTGTGGGTAACTACTCATGCACCAGGGGGTGCTGAGTAGTTACTTGCACATTCTTTCATTTAGGTTTAGTTTAGGTTATAGATATATAATATGGTGATAAACTAAATCAAGCTGTGAAATTTATTCAAGCTATCGATCTCTCTTTCTTTTGGACGGCAATCATATCTCATATTTAGAGTTATATGTGTGTATTTTGCTTCCAAAGTCGATAAAAATGTGAATTTGGAAATAAAATTCTATAAAACAGAGTGATTTTAGGCAAAAACAGTTCAAAGCTAATATTTTTTTTATTATATTTGCACCAAAATTACTCAACATGACATTACAAAAGTGGATTGAAGATAGAGCTATTCATGGCTTTCCTACGTTTTCTGTTGAGGATGTAAGGGCTGCAGGCTTGTGTTCTTCTGAACAGATTCTTCAGAACGAACTTTCTAGACTTAGTTCAAACAAGACTATAGCCAGTGTATATAGAGGGTATTACGTTATTATTCCCACTCAATATGTGTTGCGTGGATCTGTGCCAGCAACCTATTATATTGATCAGTTAATGTCATATCTGCAAAAGCCTTACTATGTATGTATGCTTAGTGCTGCAGAGATGCTTGGTGCTGCTCATCAGCGTCCCCAGCAATTCTCTGTAATGACGACTTTTCCTAAGCGTAGGACAGTCTCTACTCGTAATGTAACCATTGATTGGTTTTATCGGGATGGACTGCCAGAGGAAGCCCTGATTACAAAGAATACTGAAACGGGAACTATCCGTATATCAAATTCTCTTCTAACCGCCGCTGACTTAGTGCAATATCAGCAACATGTAGGCGGATTGTCGCGAGTCGCCACCATACTCGAAGAACTTTCAGAGCAGATTGACATTAATAATCAGTTTGCGCCACTTGCAATTTATGTGAAAAAGGTTGTATGGCAACGACTTGGCTATATACTTGAAAATGTCGTTGGGGAAAAGAACTTGGCAGATGAATTGTATGAACAGCTTCGTGCATCATCTGGTTATTTCAAATATCAACCTTTAAGTACATCGGCAGAAGATAATCCATCTGTCAGAGACAGCCGATGGAAAATAAACATTAACGTAGAAATAGAAACAGACGATATATGATAAACAGAACCTAAAATCTGCAACAAATAGTGATGCTGACTAGTTTTGTAGTTTGCTTCTCCATCTGACGATAGTCTTGCCAGTACAGGCATAATTATGCATGGGTCATGCCCAGTTTCCCCTTACCCCGTCAAGCATTACAGGGGCTTTATGCTACCGTTAACCCGCGAATTCGGTTTCTTAGCCGTCAGTGAATGCAAAAGAGTTCTGATATGATTTGTTGTCCGTGTAGATATTCAGCTGATAGTGCCTTGCCGTTCTTATCCACTTGGCTGGCACGCTGATGCGCTCGGCTATGCCGCTTTGCTTGCAAAGAACTTGAACACGAAGGCTTTGATGCGGCTTGTCTTCTTCAGTCCGAAGGCTTTTGTGTCCAGCTTCTCAGTGATGATGGAGCTCAGTTCATATTCGATGCCGTTTATCTCCTGGCGCTGCCATCCACGCAGTGCCAGCAGGCTGTCATAGAGCGATGAGCAGTTGGCTGAAGCTGGACTGCTGTGAAGTGGCTGCTAAAAAAAACATAAAATAGATGTTCGTTTTGATTGAAATGTGTAATTTTGTACCAATGAATTGTTGACTATAGTTATACAAATAGAAATATTGGTTTGATATGGATAGACACGAATTGCTCTCATTAGTGCGATTTACATTTCTGCTCCTGTGCGTGTTGTTAACCTTTTCGTGCAGAAACACAGCCGATGACAGGCGCATGGCACAGATTATTCATGAGGCTGACTCACTGAACCGTAATGACATAGCCATGACCAATGACTCTTTGCTGCTCATGGCCTGCCGCTATTACGACCGTCATGGCACCCCCAATGAGCAGATGCGGGCTCACTACCTGTTGGGCTGTGTCTATCGTGACCGAGGTGAGGCACCCCGTGCCATCGACAGTTATAAAGATGCCATAGCTAAGGCCGACACCACAGCCAGCGATTGCGACTATCATGTTTTAGGATGTGTGTATTCTCAGATGGCAGATGTGTACTATCAACAACTGCTACTGTCGAATGAATTGGATAGTCGGAAGCAAGCCATTCAATATGCTGAGAGGGCAAGCGACACATTAGGCTTGGCTTGTGACCTGAAAAGCATTGGGGCAACGTACATATTGCTTCATCAATTGGATAGTGCGGAGAATTCTATCAAGAAGTCTCTAAGTCTCTATCGCCAATTGGGAATGACAGAAGATGAAGTTCAATCGTCCACAGTCCTCATGAGCCTTTATGTAGAAAAAGATTGTCTGGAGAATCTTAAACAGCTCATTGATCGGTTTGAGTCCGAGAGTGAACTCTTTAAGGACAATATTGACTTACCTCCGATTAAGAGACAATACTATTACTATAAAGACAAGTATTATGAAGGCGTGCAAAAACTGGATTCTGCTGAGTATTGTTACCGAAAAATATACTATCCTGGTATGTCGTTCGTTGCGATGGACCCTATGTATAGGGGGCTGTTAAGTGTTTTCGAAAAACGTCATGAAGCTGACTCGATAGCGAAATATGCTCGCCTGTTCTGTATGGTAAACGACTCGTCAATAGCTATCAATGATCAAGAGATGACAGCCCGAATGGCAGCATCCTACAAGTATAATAGTTTTCAACGTCAAGCTTATGAGAATGAAAAGGAAGCGGATAGAGCGCAAATGATTCTCGTGATTCTTTTTGTGACTATACTATTGGTAGGTATCTTTCTATTCATATTTTGGAATCGATATAAGAGAAAACAACAGTTCAAATTGAATTTACTAAAAACGGATTATGCTGATGCAACAGAAAAATATAGCAGGAATCTTCATATACTTCAACTTTTAGAGGAATCTCATAAGGCTGTCATTCAAGAATTTCAAATGGAATTAGACAATGCCAAGCAAGAGAATTTATCTTTTAGAAAGCAAAATAATGAGGTAAAGCATCAATTTATAGAACAGAATGCCAAGTTTGAATTGGAAAAAGCGGAGCTACAAGAAGAAAACACTCTTTTAAAACAAAAAATCGAAGATTTGCAATCTCATGGCGATATTGCAGGGACGGTGAATGTTGCCCATGATTATCTTGAAGAGAGTATTGTGAGAAGAGTTTTTTCTTTATTGAAAACTCCTCAGATATCATTATCGGAGAATGAGAAGAAACAACTTCTGATGGTTACCACTCAGTATTATCCAGCTCTAATACACGATTTAAAAGTAAAAGGGCACTTGCCGCCACTTGCTATTTTTGTTTGTATTCTGACAGCAGCGAATCTGCGTTCCAGTGATATTGCTAATCTTTTGAGCGTTTCATTTCAGCAAGTATCAAATCTTAAACAGCAAATCAATGTTGTACTATTCAATAATTCGACAGCTCGTTCTCTATACAGTAATATAGTCCGACATTATGAAATCTACTTAGGTTAGCACCTTAAAGTGTAATTTCGTGAAATTGTTTTGTGTGTTATTTAACCTACTATGTTTTAGTAGGTTATCAGCTATTTTTACATGTTTTTGCATTAAAAAGTGAAATCTTGTGTATTTTCCAAGATGTCAAAATTTGTATGTCTTTCTCTAAAGTCATATTTTTGCCACAAAATTTTTAATCCAATGTCAAAAAACATGAAAAAAAGAAATTACTTGTTGACTTTAGTGACTATGAAGAAAATACTTGTTTTAATTTTCGTAATTTGTTGCATGACATTGACATCTACTGCCCAAAGTATTGTAGGTAAATGGAAATGCCCTGCTGAATTCCTTGACAGTCTGGGACTGCAATACAACGACATGTCTGGTTACTATAAGTTCAAGAAGAACGGAACATTTGTCGTGAAAATCAACGGTGTCAAGATGGTTCGGAAATATAGTACGGTTATGCACTATGGCGAAAAGCCACTCACGATAACCTCAGCACACAAAATGATATATATTAAAGTCAAGGGAACATACGAGGTGGCGAATAATCGCATATCTACTAAAGTTGCGCCTGATGGCGTCTATTGCTTTATCGATCCTGGAGTAAGACCGCCAAAAGGGCCTGATGCTGATGACAATGAATATGTAGCAAGAATGAAGGAGTGGAAGCAAGATAATTACGAACGCGCAGCTTTTAAGGCAAGAATTCAGGCACAGACAGTCAAGGAAGATTTGATGCGTTTCTGGGTGTGGGACAATGAACCGTTGACTGTGACGAAGGAATCGTTGGCTATAGGCGATAAATTCTGTTTTAAGCGTAAATAGTAAGGCGAAACTAATGTCTGTATAATATTCATGGACAATAATCCGTTATGATGTTAGATGGCATTTGCAAACTCAAATTCAAGAAAGGGTGGCGTTTATGAAGAAGATAATGATTTTTAGTCTGTTATTTGTGCTCTGCTGCATGGGGGCTATGGCACAGGAGTTCAGCTCTGAAAAATTGAGACGAGGTGTGTGGCGTTTAACGCTATGTAGAGCAGACGAAAAGACTGTTGTAACATATAATGACTCTATAGAGCGTTGGACTTATACGATATTTTGGAAAGGTAAATGGGATCCGTTTTCTGCTGATAAGCCGTATTATCTTTCTAATTCCGTGCCAAAGAAGTTTGACTTTAATAGGGTAGGCAAGGGCGATAACGGCAGATATCTTGTTACATGGAATGATAAGATGAAAGAAGTTCGAGTATACGAGATTGCAGATTTGACAGACGATTATCTTAAATTCAAATTAGACGATGGTGATATTCTCGTTTTTAAAAATGAGCGATAGTCAAAAAATGTAGAATTAGACTAATCAGTGATGTGAAACAGATTTAGGTAAGTATATAACACTTTTAGTTTATATATTCACCACACGGAGACACAGAGATTTATTTGTGTAGGAATAGCTCTGTGTCTCTGTGTTGAGAATTATATATAAGAAAATTTAGACTACTTACTTATATAAAAAACATTATTACTAACTATGAAGAAAATACTTGTTTTAATTTTCGTGATTTGTTGCATGACATTGACATCTACTGCCCAAAGTGTTGTAGGTAAATGGAAGTGCCCTGCTGAATTCCTTGACAGTCTGAGACTGCAATATCATGACATGTATGGTTACTACAAATTCAAGAGAAATGGGACGTTTGTAGTGAATATTGCTTTATCGATCCTGGGCTAAGTCCAGCGGAAGGACCTGATGCTGATGACAATGACTATGTAGCAAAAATGAAGGAGTGGAGACAGCAACTTTACGACGATGCTGCTTTTAACGCAAAAAATCAGGCGCAGACAGTCAAGGAAGATTTGATGCGTTTCTGGGTGTGGGACAATGAACCGTTGACTGTGACGAAGGAATCGTTGGCTATAGGCGATAAATTCTGTTTTAAGCGTAAATAGTAAGGTGAAACTAATGATTTGTATAATAATCATGGACAATAATCCGTTATGATGTTAGATGGCATTTGCAAACTCAATGGAGTCGCTGTCTGCTTATTCTGCATGGTAGCTTTGACTTTATTCGTGAAGTTAATCAAAAGATTTTTATAGGATATGAGAAACAATTATTTTTCAAAAGTGCTGATGCTAATGTCTGTAATGTTTTTTTGCAACTTTACTTTGGCAAAGGCTACAATCTGTGATGAAACGACCCAAAGACTGAAGTCTTTCTATGAAAGGTATCACCAGTTGATGAACTCAGCGGATTCAACAGATTATGTTGATAAGGTAATTAAATTGGTGGAGGTGAATTGTACTTCAGAGTTCGCTTCAAGCATCAAAAATGAAATGACGAATGGGGCAGGAGCTGACTTTGTCGCCTATGATTACGTGGATGCTATGGTAATATCAACCCTCGCCGTTACAAAGTCTAATAGCTACTATGAAGTGACTTTTGATGCAAATGTGGCTAAAGCCAATGGAGGCTCAGAAACAAAAAAGATAAAATTGGCTGTTTACTTGAAAAATGGGCTAATCAGTGATGTAAAACAGATTTAGGTAAATGCTTATGTTTATGAAAAAGGCTGTGATTTTCTGCTTATTCTGCATGGTAGCTTTGACTTCATACGTGTGTGCTTAATATATCTCATACACCGAATGTCTATAAAAACGAAGTCCCACCCTGGCGCACTGGCCTTTCGGACGAGAAGTGTGGTGGGATTTATCAATGTGCAGATAAAGGATATTCTCAAAAAGCAGATGGGACAGTATGGCTAAATTGAATCTTCTTGGCCGTTTTTCATTCCTCGCAGGTCACATTGGTATTTCTTACGGAATTCAATCTTGGCCTTTTCCATAATGGGGTTCGATTTGTTGGAAGGAAATGACTGTGCAACAATCCTAGCCCGCAGTTCTTTATTGGTTACATGCTTGAAGATTGGATTATCAAGACTTGCCCTTAGCTGATCAATAGCACTGGATACATCAACACCTTTCAACTCAACGAAGATTTCTGCCCAATCATCCGTTTCTTTTTCCACAAGTACCAGTTTGTCACACTTCTTCCCAGTTGTCACAACATATCCGTCAACTTGAAACAGCGAAGATTCTTTGCTTCCAATGATATTGAGATGATAACGCTTTCCATGCTCGTTGGTAGTGAGTATTTTACGAACCAGCAATTCCAATGATGGCTCGAAACCAGATTCTTTAAGAAAAGAATATGTATTGTCAGCCATAGATGAATTCGTTTACTTTTGAAATCCGTTCTTCTACCCAGTCAGACACACCATCCAACTCAATGCCGCTTATCATTGGCAATTCTGGGACAATCAGATTATCAAATGTTCCATTATCATTGATGTAATAGGCAGAATAGGCATCTGGCAGCATATAGCAATCGTAGTTTACAAAGTCATCCACTCCCTCAATATAATTCTCAAGATGCTTATCATATAATTTAGCCTCTGCCATTAGTTCATTGAGAACAGATAAAATGTATGGACTATGGGTTGTCATCACTACCATACTTTCATGTCTTGCTTTCTCATTACGGTTTGCTGCTACCAGATGCTTGACCACATTCAATAACAAATCCTTCTGAGACATGGGGTATAGGTTCTGCTCTGGCTCCTCTATAAAGAACTGCACAGATTGATAATAAGCCTTGTTTGCCTTACTTGTGAGAGCTTTCTGATCGATGTTGCTATCTTTCATTTCATCAAAGATATGCCTCCAATCATGTTTGCTAAGATTAGCTTTTGCTCCAACGATAGTACTATACCTATTAATCATAACTTCAATGGGCAAGGCAGACTGTACGCCACTTGATGCATAGAATACAGGCAGTTTCTTTCCGTTCTGACTCAGATAGATGAAATCTGCTCCTCCATCATTATAATATTGGATGTTACGTGCAACAGAGAGTCGCAGAGCGTTCTTTGTGCTATAGTAATCCTTCACTTCGTCCCATTCCAAAAGATAGTTCAGCAACACATCCAAATCTGTAGCCTTGTAGGTCTTGTCAAGGTTCTTAACGGCAGAGATTAGGTTGCGTTCAGAAGGAATGAAACATAGTTTCGTGTTGTACCTTCTATCCTCGAAACTTTCCTTCCGGGTAATTATAGCTTCAGTCTCATCGCCATTCTGCTCAATCGTGATGTAGTCGCCATCATATTTGATATAACTTTCTGATGAAAAGAAATCAGAATTGAATCGATGGAATGTCATCAGGCTCTTTAGAAATTCCTGATCCTTTCCATAATCCTTGGCACTGCTATCATCATCAACCATTAAAGTTTTCTCCACCCAACGACAATGACATAGCACCTTCATAAAGGTACTCTTACCAGAACTCTGTTTGCCGATGATGAGCAACAGCTTATTCAGTGCAATCTCTCCTGTGTCCTTCAGCGGACCCACATTTTTGATATGTATCGTTGCCATTGTTGATAATTTTATACTGCAAAGATACGTTTTTTCTCGAAACAAACATCTTTGGGTATATATTTTTTAATGATTTTCAAGGAAAAAGTAGAGAAGAGATTATACTATAAGGTAGTCTGAATCGTATTGAACAACTGCTCCAAAGTATCAGTCCCTTTCTTTACTTCATCCAATCTCTTACATAATTCATCTGAAATATCTTGTGTATATATGTTACGTATTTGTCTTTTCTTACCATAGAAAGGACACGCGAATAACATGAATGAAACTCTCCCATCTGCTCCATCTGCTCCCATCTGCTCCGCTGTTAAGTGATTGATATGTAGCGAGTTGCAGATGGGATCAGATGGAGCAGATGTTTTGCAACTTTATATAGTATGGTGTTTTGTGAGTGATTGCAGCACGGCCCTGAATAGTTCACACTCGGGGCGTGGCTGTCTCATGTCGCGGCTTAGGCTATATCGTGCGATGATGTAGGATAAATCGTGCGATGATGTAGGCTATATCACACGATGATGTAGGATAGATCGTGTTGTGATGTAGGATAGATCGCAGCACCGTTTAGGACGGATGACGTTATGATTTGACCTGAATCGTTCTTCCTTACATGCCTTCACGGTAGAAGTCGAGCGATGCTTCGATTTCCTGCTTCGTGGCGGTCTGGTCGAGCCGGAGGTCGCCCACACTGGCCAGCAGGGTAAAGTTGATGCTGCCTGCCACGTTCTTCTTGTCGTGGGTCATAAGCTCAAGCAGGGCGGGATAGTCGTCGCAGGTGATGGGCATGCGGCCATAGTGGTCGAAGATGAAGCGCACGCACTGACGCATGCGATCAGTGGGGAAGCCTGTCTTCACGCAACTGAGATAGAGCTCGCACACCAGTCCCCAGGCCACAGCATAGCCGTGAAGAACAGGTTGGCGCTGAAGGGCCAGCGACTCGAAGGCATGGCCCACGGTATGACCCAGGTTGAGGGCCTTGCGCAGTCCCTGCTCGGTGGGGTCTTCCAGAACGATGCGCTGCTTCACCTGCACGCTCTCGGCCACCATGCGTTGCAGTTCGGAAAGGTCGGGCTGCTCAATGTTGAAGGTGAGCAGGTCGGCAAGCATGGCAGGTGTGTGGATGAGTCCGTGCTTGAGCATCTCGGCATAGCCGGAAAGAAGGTTCTGGCGGTCCATCGTCTTCAGGAACACGGTGTCGAGTATGACCGACGAGGCATTGCGGAACACGCCAATCTCGTTTTTCAGTCCGCCGAAGTTGAAGCCGGTCTTGCCGCCTACGGAGGCATCGACCATGGAGAGCAGCGTGGTGGGGATGTTGACGAGATGGATGCCGCGCTTGAAGGTGGAGGCGGCAAATCCGCCCAGATCGGTCACCATGCCGCCACCCAGATTGACGAGCAGTGAGTGACGGGTGGCTCCCATGCGCTGCAGCTCGGTCCACACATGGAGCACAGACTGGAGCTCCTTGTGCTGGTCGCCCGAAGGAATGACGATGACGCTGGCCTGCTGCATGCAGTCGAAGCCGGCCACAAGGGGCAGACACAGCTCGTGGGTGGTGTCGTCGGTGAGTATGGCCACGCGGTCGGGCCGACAGTCGGCAATGGCTGCACTGAGGGCCTCTTCCAGTTGTTGTGAGATGATGACTTTCTGGGGTTCCATGTCGGTTAAGCTTATGGTTGGTGCCGGTTGGCTATGATCTTGTTGTCAGAATGCGAGTGTCAGGAAGATGGGGTCGTGGTCGGAGTAGCTGAACTTGAGCTTGAAGAAATTGATGCCTCGCAGCGACTCGTCGTGGAAGATGTAGTCGATGCGGAACTGCTTTTCGCCGCGAAGGGTGCTCATGAGTCCGTTGCCACACTCGGTGAAGGCATCGACCAGACGGCCCTTCATGGTGCGGTAGGTGTAGGAGTAGGGCACGTCGTTGAAGTCGCCGCATACGATGACGGGGTGGGGGCTCTCGCTGATGTAGCGGGCCAGGGTGTCGGCCTGTGTGGCCCGCACGGCCATGCCCCGGGTGATGTTGCCGTAGATGGCGCTCAGGAAGGCAGCGCGGTCGTCGTCGGCTCCCTGCATTTTGAGCTTGGCGGCCTTGTGCAATGTGCGGTTGATGCCGGTGGTCTCAAGATGCACGTTGAAGATGCGCAGCATTCGTCCGTTGACCTCGATGTCGGCCCACATAGCGCTGTTGTTGGAGGCACCGAAGGCGATGGTGCCCGACTGTCTGACGGGGTACTGGCTGAAGATGACCATGTCGTTGCGCCCCTGGGCCATGTGGCCGAAGCTGTTCTGGTAGGTAGCGGTGTTGTCGTGGTCGCCGCTCTGCTCCATGAATTCCTGCAGGCAGAGAATGTTGATCTTGCGGTCTTTCATTTCCGACAGGATGTTGTCGGCCTTGAACCCGGTAATCTCTCGTCCGAACAGGGCCACGTTGTAGCTGGCTATGGTGAGGTCGGACTTGGCAGAGCTGCCTGAAGAGAAGAGGGAGAACTGATAGAATGTGCCGATGTAGGGAATGCAGCACAGCAGCGTGACGAAGGGTATGGCGCACCAGTGCCACCGGCGGCGAATGAGCCAAATGGCCAGTGTGACGACATTGCCTATCACGAATATGGGCAACGCGAGTACGATGATGGCCAAAGCCGTCTCGCGGGCGGGGCTGGCATAGCCTCCGAAGAGGCCGATAAAGGTGAACACTGAGGTCATGACCGTGATGACCAAGAGCATGAATGAAAAATATCTGTAAACTGCAAGTTTGCCCATAGCTGATGTTACTCTCCGATGTATTTTTTAACGATTTCAATGAGGTCTTCCACGCGGAACGGCTTGGCCATGAAGGCATCGCAGCCGGCGGCCTTGGCTTCGCGAATGTTCTCATCGAAGGCATAGGCGCTCAGGGCAATGATGGGCGTGTCGCTGTCCACCTCTTTTATAATGCGCGTAGCATCGAGCCCGTCCATTTCGGGCATTCGGATGTCCATCAGGATCAGGTCTGGTTTCTCGTCTTCGTTCATGGTGACGGCTTCAATGCCGTTGTGGGCGCGCAGGAGCCGATAGCGCTTCTGCAGCACGATGCGCACCAGTTCATAGTTGCTCTCCTCGTCTTCGGCCACCAGGATGGTCTTCATGTTGGCCTCGTCGATACGGTTGTTTACGCGCAGCGTGCGCATGCCAATGGTGGAAGCCTGGTTGTTGGTGCTCATGCCGCCAAAGGTGCCGTGGAAGGGCAGGCGGAAGGTGAAGGTGGAGCCTTTGCCCACCTCGGACTGCACATTGATAGTGCCGCCCATCTTCTCAACGATGATCTTGCAAAGGGCTAAGCCCAGTCCGAAGCCTTTCTGCTGATCGGCATCCTTTGAGGCATAGGTGTCGAAGATGTGGGCAATGAAGTCGGGGGCAATGCCCGACCCGGTATCTTTCACGTAGAACTCGATGTGCTGACCGTTGTTGACCATGTTGAAGCCAAAGGTGATGGTGCCGCGAGGGGTGTGCTTCAGCGCGTTGGAGATGAGATTGGAGAACACCTGTGTGAGGCGGTTCTCGTCGGTGTTCATGGTGACAGCCACGTCGGGCCTGTTCACCACGAGCTGAACGGTCTCGGGGCAGCGGAACTTGAACAGTTGCTTGATGCTGTTGAACAGGGTGCCCAGATCGGTGGGCGAATTCTTGATGACGATGTCGCCAGACTCAACGCGACTCAGGTCGAGAATCTCGTTGACGAGACTCATCAGCCGCGTGTTGTTGCTCTCAATGATTTCCATATAGGTCATGCGCTCTTCAGCCGAGTCGGTCTCGACCATGATGCGTGAGAATCCCTCGATGGCATTGAGAGGAGTTCGTATCTCATGAGACATGTTAGCGAGGAAAAGTGACTTCATCTGGCTTTCCTTCATAGCCTTGGCCGCTTTTTCCTCGTATTCCTTTAGCTTTTGGTTGGCTTGCTCAAGACGCTGGTTGGCCAATGTGAGTTGTCGGCTTACTTCAGCGTATTTTTGCAGCAAAACTTCTTTCTCGTCCTGATTCATCGTTGTCAAACTCTATGAGATTCAGCACGCAAATTTATATAAGTTTGGATGGCAAAAGGTCGATTTTCCGTGAAAAATAGTTTAAAAAGCATCAATTGTTGACGCATATTATTTATTTTAAACTTAAACAGACGGATTTTCAACCTCTTTTTGCCTTTTCCCATGCTCCGCTGCTCTTGTGAGTGCGCAAATAGCTGATGCCACGGAATACGTTGATATTCATGAAAAGGAAGTAATAGGGCACGTAGAGCAGCTTGCTCTTGCGCCCCTTGGTGGATAGCCAATAACCGAGGAAGGCGCTCAGGTAGAAGAGTATCTGAAGAATCCAGATGACGTTGTAGAGGGGGCCGGCCTTCATGAGCACTAAAGCCACGTTGAGCGGAATGAGCGCCATGAGTGCAAACGGGGTGATGCTCCAGCGCAACACGCGATGGGAGACGAAAAGGAAACTGGTCTTGGGATAGCGGAAGGGATTCATGAGCGACCGCAGCCACCAGATGCTCTGCAGTCCGCCGGCGGCTATGCGGCGCTTGCGCTTCGACTCCTCCTCCAGGTTGGCCGAGCCGTACTCCGTGGCGTAGGCATTGCTGGTATAGGCTATCTTGTAGCCCTTCTGCAGAATGAGCATGGAAATCATGAAGTCGTCGAGAAGGGCATTGCTCGGGGCTGCCTCGTAAACACTCATGCGCACGGCAAACAGTTCGCCGGCTGCGCCCATAGCCGAATAGAGCTGGCTGTCCCAGCGCTTCAGGGCGCTCTCATACTTCCAGTAGATGCCCTCGCCCTCAGAGGCTATCTGGCCGTCGGCAGTAGCGGCTGTCTGGCGGGCTGCCACACGCTTCTCACCGCTCACGCATCCCACTTCGGGGTTCATGAACAGGCGCACAATCTCCTTGATGCTGCCAGGATTGAGCATGGTGTTGGCATCGGTGAACACTACGTAGTCGGCCTGATTTTCCTGTAAGCCATGCTGCATGGCAGCTGCCTTGCCACGGCGTTCGGGCGAGAAGACGAGCTTCACTTCGTCGTAGGCGGCCAGCAGTTCGTTCGAATGGTCATTGGAGCCGTCGGTCACCCACATCACGCACAGCTTCTCGCGCGGATAGTCGAGCTGGCGGATGTTCTCCATCTTCTCGGGAATCACGTCTTCCTCGTTGTAGGCACAAATCATGAGGGTGACGGGGGGCAACAGGTCTTCGTTGAGGGGTAGTACGGGCTCAAGGTTGCGGAATCCCAGCATGTGCTTCACTTTCAGGACTATGTAGAGCAAAAGGCCATAGCCAAGATAGGTATAGAAAACAAGGACGACGCAACACCAGAAAGCTATCTTCAATGTCAGCATATTTCAGTTTACTTTTAGTTTGACGAGGCAAAATTACGGAAAAACGGGTGAAGTGCAAAAGAAAGTTGGCTTTTCTTTTGCACTTCACCCGTTTTTTGGTTCAAAAGTCCCGTCAGTCCTCCTTGCTGAACCGTTTGCCTTGTGGGCGCTTGCCTTGCTGCCCCTTCTGATGCTTGCCCATCTTGGCACTGTGCATTCTGTGCTTGCCCTTCGGGTGCATCTTGCGCTCCATGATTTTCTTCTGTATTTTCTTCTCTACGTCGAAGAAGCGGTTCAGCTGGCGTCCGTCAAGCACTTTTGCAAACTGGTCGAGATACTTCATCTGAATGTTCTGGGCCTTCTGCTGCATCTCTATCTTCTTTTTCTTGGCAGCGGCCACTTCGGCGCTCGTGAGTGACTTTGGCTGCGGTCGCTGCTGCTTCGCGTCTTTCTGGTCGCCAGTCTTGGCATCCTTGTTGCCGCCTTTCTTACCGGCTTTCTTCATGCGGGCCTCGTTCCACAGGGAGCGCATCTCCTCGTTGTATTGGCGATAGATGGGCACGAACTTCGCCTTCTGCTCGTCGGTGATGTTGAGGCGATAGACCAGCTCGCGCACCTTGGCGTTGAAGAATTTTTCGTGAATGCTGTCATTCTTAGTGGTCTGTGCTGAAGCCGACAGGGTCGAGATAATCAGCATCAAAGCTAAAATCATTTGTTTCATAATCGTAGTTTTTTTAAAAGAAGTGAATACTATTATTTGTTTTGTCTTGTGCGTGGGTTAATCGTACTCGGGTTCTTCCTCTATTTCGTAGTAGGAGAGCTGTTGTGCCTCGTCGTCGGTCAGCGTGTTGAGGAACTCGTCGATGGGTCCGTCGGAGGCATCGGCCAGCAGGGCGTTGTCGGCAGTCTGGGCAATCGTGTCCTGTGGCAGTTCGGCTTCGGCCAGCTGGTCACTGGCAGGGCGCAGCTGTGTGACGGCTATGACCAGCAACAGGATAGCGGCGGCTGCAGCACTGGTGATGAGTGGGCGCAAGGTGCGCACGCGGGCTTTCGGCTTGCTGGCCTGAAGAATGGCCTGCTCGGTTGACTGCTCGATCAGTCGGTTCAGATAGTCCTTGCTCTCGGCATAGGGCATTCGTTTCTGTATGTCTTCAAACTGTTTCATCTTATGAGTGGGTTTTAATATAGTTCTTAACTTTTTCTACTGCATAGTGGTAGTTGGCCTTCAGCGTGCCGGCGCTCTTGCCTGTGATGCGTGCTATCTCGTCGTAGCTCAGCTCGTCATAGTAGCGCAGGTTGAACGCGATGCGCTGTTGGGTGGGCAGTGTGAGCAGCGCTTTCTGGAAGAGCACTTCGGCGGCATTGCTGTCAAGTGAAGTCTCGGCTTGCAAACGGCTCGTGAGCGTGGGGGCAAGTGAGTCGATGCTCTGGAAGAAGTGCGTCTGACGGCGCAATAGGTTCAGCGCCTCATTGGTGGCGATGCGATACATCCAGGAACTGAGCTGTCCCTCACCCTTGAAGGAATCGATGCTGGAGAAAATCTTGATGAAGGTCTCCTGTAGGGCATCCTCGGCATCGTCGTGCGACACTACGATTCGGCGTATGTGCCAGTAGAGTGTCTCGCCATATTGCTTGGTCAGCAGACGGAAGCCGCGCTCGCGCTCTTGGGGCGAAGCCAACATCTGGCGTAGCTGCTCCTGCGTGGCATCAGGGTTCTGTGGGTGCTGTCGTGCGTCTTGTTGCATGTCTTTTTTTGTTCTGCATTCGATTATATGATACACGAAAAAGGGAAAAGTAAAAAAACGGGATGAAAAAAAATCCGATGCAGTTTTCCTGCACCGGATTTTCATATTATTAATGAGGTGTAATCAATCGAGGCCGAAAAGCACTTTCAGACCGCCATCGACGCCTGAGAAGCCCATGAAGGCGAGGCTCAGCAAGCCGGCAGAGACCAGCACGATGGCCATGCCCTGCATGCCCTTGGGAACCTTGACCAGCTCCAGCTGTTCGCGCATGCCGGCAAAGACGGTCAGTGCCAGTCCGAAGCCAATAGCCGTAGAGAAGGCATAGACGGTGCTCTGCAGCAGGTCGAAGTCTTTCTGAATGACCAGTATGGCCACGCCCAGCACGGCACAGTTGGTGGTGATGAGCGGCAGGAAGATGCCCAGAGCCTGATAGAGGGCAGGGGAGACCTTCTTCAGCACGATCTCAACCATCTGCACGAGTGAGGCGATGACGAGGATGAAGGCAATGGTCTGCAGATATTGCAGTCCGAAAGCATCGAGCACGAATTTCTGCACAAGCCACGTCACGATTGTGGCTAATGTCAGCACAAAGGCTACGGCAGCCGACATACCCAGTGAGGTGTCTATCTTCTTCGATACACCGAGGAAGGGACAGATGCCAAGGAACTGTGACAACACGATGTTGTTCACGAAAATGGCGCTAATGAAAATCAATATATATTCCATAGTCGATATTGCTTATGTGACGTTTTAGAATTATGAATTGCCTCGCATCTTGTTGACAATCGCTATGAGGAAGCCCAAGGTGATGAAAGCACCTGGAGGCAGCACGAAGAGCAGGATGTTGTAGGTCTCAGGCAGCAGCGTGAAGCCGAACACGGAGCCGGAACCCAGTACCTCGCGGCAGATGCCCAGCAGGGTGAGACCCAGCGTGAAGCCCAGTCCGATGCCGATACCATCAAACATGGAGGCCAGAGGCGACTGCTTGGCTGCAAAAGCTTCGGCGCGGCCCAGGATGATGCAGTTGACCACAATCAGCGGAATGAACAGGCCAAGCGCCGCATCGATGTCGGGCAGATAAGCCTTGATCACCATCTGAAGAATGGTGACAAAAGCGGCTATCACCACAATGAACACAGGAATGCGCACTTTGTCGGGAGTGAGGCTCTTCAAGCACGAAATCACGACATTGGTGCAAATGAGCACAGCCATGGTGGCCAGACCCATCGCCATGCCGTTGGTGGCACTTGTGGTGGTGGCCAGCGTGGGACACATGCCCAGCATCAGGACGAACGTGGGGTTCTCCTTGACGATACCGTTTTTAATGATATTGATGTAGTTCATAACTTATTCCTCCTCCTTTTGTTTGGTTGCACCTGTTTCGCCGTCGGTAGGCGTTGCCTTGTAAGCAGTATAGGCATTGTTCACGGCCAGCAGGAAGGCACGGCTCGTGATTGTGGAGGCAGTGATGGCATCAACCTGTCCGCCGTCCTTGCTCACGGTGAGGGGCTCTTGTGGATTCTTGCCGATGATGTCGCCCTTCTCGCCTTTCTGGAACCACTTGTCGGCCTTGGCACCGAGACCTGGGGTCTCAGCATGCTCCAGCAGCGTATAGCCCAGAATGTCGCCAGAAGGATTGAACCCTACCAGCACGCGCAAATCGCCACCGAAGCCGCCTGTAGTGCTCTCAACGGCTGCACCAAGGTCTTCGCCCTGGGCGTTCTTCGTCTGATAGATGATATAGGTGAGCTCTTTGCCCTTCGCATCATTCTGTTTCACGGTGTCAGTGTGGGCTACGACGATGTCGTCGCTCACCATCACTGCCTTGATGCCGTCTGCCAGGGCTTTCTCTTTCTGCTCGTTGATAGGACCGCTCGTCAAGTCGTTGACGTAGGCCAGAACAGCGCCCATGATGACGGCTACGCCAGTCAGCACCAGCGTCATGTTCAGTAAAGATGATTCAAGTTTTTTCATGATGTCTGTCCTCCTTTACTTTGTTGCCGGCACTTCACCGAAGCGCGTGGGCTTCACATAATTATTAATAAGAGGTGTGAACGCATTCATGATGAGAATGGCGAACGACATGCCTTCAGGATAGGCACCCCAGTTGCGGATGACCACTGTGAGCAGGCCGATGCACACACCATAGATGAGCTGTCCCTTGCCTGTCATGGGAGAGGTGACGTAGTCGGTGGCCATGAAGATGGCACCAAGCATGAGACCACCTGAAAGAATGACTGAGAAGGGATCGGCATAGACGGGATTGGCCAGATGGAGCAGACCGCTCAACACGAACACGGTGCAGATGATGCTCACAGGAATGTGCCATGTGATAATCTTCTTCCACAGCATGAAGGCCAGACCCAGCAACAGGGCCAGTGCGCAAATCTCACCCAGTGCGCCGGCACCATCGGGATGGTTTCCTAGAAAGAGGGCTGTGGCATCGGGTAATTGCTCAAGCAGGGAAGCATCACCGCTCTTGATGGCTTCCTTCATCACTGAAAGCGGAGTGGCTCCGGTAGCAGCATCGAGATAGCCCATTTCGCCCACCTTAGGCCAAGTGGTCATCTGAGCAGGGAAAGCTACCAGCAAGGCTGCACGTCCTACGAGAGCCGGATTGAAAATGTTGCAGCCGAGACCGCCAAACGACATCTTAGAGACACCGATGGCAAACAAGGCACCAATGATGATAATCCAAACGGGAAGGTTCGACGGCAGGTTGAAGCCAAGCAACAGACCTGTCAGCGCTGCCGAGCCGTCAAGAATGGTGTTGCGCTCATTCTTGAACATAAATTTATTGATGGCCCACTCGAAGAAGACGCAGGCTGCCACACTCGTGGCGCACACAATGGCCGAGCCAAGGCCAAAATAGAAGAACGAGACGAGCAGAGCGGGAATGAGGGCGATGATAACGCCGTACATGTTGCGCTCCACAGTATCGGTTCCGTGTGCGTGTGGCGAAAGGGAAACTATTAATTTACTCATTTTTTATTTACTTTTTTGCGTTGCGGGCACGAATGATGCCCATGACTGTTGATTTTCCCTGACGAATGTTGTCGAGTAGCGGGCGATGGGCCGGGCAGGTGAACTGGCATGAACCGCACTCAATGCAGCTCGTAATGTCTTCACGCTCAGCACGCTCCCAATTCTTCACCTCGCTAATCTTTGCCAACAAGTAAGGCTCAAGCCCCATCGGGCAGGCGCTCACGCACTTGGCACAGCGAATGCAGGGCTGTGGCTCCTTGCGACGAGCATCCTCACCAGAGAGGATGGTCACCGAGTTGGTGCCTTTACAGATAGGCACTTCGATGCTTGTCAGGGCTTTGCCCATCATCGGGCCGCCTGCCAACAGCTTGTTGTCGCCCTCGGGCATTCCGCCACAGGCATCAATGAGGTCTTTCATCGGTGTACCCATGCGCACAAGGAAGTTACCGGGATTCTGTAGCTTCTTGCCTGTTACGGTCGTATAACGCTCGAACAGAGGCTTATGCTTCATGACTGCCTCGTAAACGGCAAAGGCTGTGCCTACGTTTTGGACGATGGCACCCACATTGACCGGAATGGCAGGAGGGGCAGGCACCTGACGACGAATCACGGCATCAACCAACTGCTTCTCACCACCTTGCGGATAGCGTTGGGCTAAAGGAACAACTTCTACTTGATATTCGGTTCCGTTGAACTTTTCTGCGGCTTTTTGGGTGAGTAGCTCAATGGCTGCTGGCTTGTTCGTCTCAATGCCAATGTAGCCTGTCGTCACTTTCGCACCCTTCATCAGCAATTCCAAGCCAATAAGAATCTCATCGGCATGCTCCATCATCAGGCGGTAGTCAGCAGTGATGTAGGGCTCACACTCCACAGCATTTATGATCACGCACTCAGCCTTGGCCGTGGGTGGGGGAGTGAGTTTGATAAAAGTGGGGAAACAGGCACCGCCCATGCCGACAACGCCGGCTTCTTTGATGCGGTTGACTATCTCCTCGGGAGTCAGCTCGGGATGGTCTTTCACCAATTCGAGCTTGTCACTGCGATCAATCTTCTCTTCCCACTCGTCGCCTTCCACATTAATAATAATTACGGGCTTGCGATAACCTGTGGCATCAATAGCAGTGTCAATTTTGAACACTGTTCCGCTCACCGACGAGAATATCGGAGCAGAAACGAATCCGCCTGCCTCGGCAATCAGCGTACCCACCTTCACCTTGTCGCCTTTCTGGACAACAGGCTTGGCCGGGGCTCCAATGTGCTGACTCAATGGGAATATGGCTTGCTTAGGAAGGGCTGCTACCTTTGTAGCTACCTCATGTGTAAGCTTGTTTTCTTCAGGGTGTACGCCACCTATACGGAATGTCTTGATAGTCATGCTTTTTCCTCCTTTCCTTCTTCTTTAGGAGTTTCGTTCTTAGGCGCAGCAGTCGTAGGCGCTGCCTTAGTCGTTTCTACTTTTGCTGGCTCGGTCTTTGGCTTTGGTGCGGGTGCAGGATTGGGGAAATTCACGTCAATGATGGCGTGCTTCGGACAAACGGTGACGCATTTGCGGCACAGACGGCATTTCTCCGAATCAATGTAAGCCAGATTATTCTCTATGGTAATGGCGCCGAAGTTGCACTCCTTCTCGCACTTTCCGCATCCGATACAGCTCACGGCGCAAGCCTTCATGGCAACAGGACCTTTGTCCTTATTGACGCAGCTCACAAACACGCGACGGTTCTTCAGACCTTTCTTGCGCAACTCGATGATGCCGCGTGGACAAGCCTTCGTGCAAGCACCGCAGGCCGTGCATTTCTCGTCATCGACCTCGGGAATACCCGTCTCAGGATTGATGTGAATGGCATCGAACTGACAAGCTTCAACGCAGTCGCCACAGCCAAGACACCCGAAGCCGCAGGCGGTCTCACCAGCACCACAAGCGTGCATAGCCGCGCAAGTTCGGAGTCCGGCATACTCGGCAATCTTGGGCCTGTGCTCACAAGTGCCATTACATCTCACTACGGCCACTTTCGGTTCGCCATTGGCAATCGCCATGCCAAGCAAATCGGCCACTTTACTCATGGTCTCAGAACCGCCCACAGGACAGAGCAGACCATCGAGGCTTCCGGCATCGGCTCCTTTTACCAGAGCATCGGCCATACCTCCACAGCCAGGAAATCCACAGCCACCACAGTTGGCACCGGGCAGCAGTTCGTTTACCAGAGCAATGCGAGGATCCTCATACACAGCAAATTTCTTGGAACAGACGTACAATACCAGTGCGGCAATGAGTCCGATTGCTCCAAGCACAATTACTGCAATCAAGATGAAATTCATACTGTTTTGTTTAATTTGTTTTTTTAGTTAGTTATTGTTCTTTCCAGTTGGAACGAGATGCTTTTCGCAATTCGCTCACGTAAGAGCCATACACATATATAATAAGGTATAAGAGCTCCCATCGCCCATAGGGCAGATGCTTCGTCACTATAGCCAAGTATTTTCATGACGAACAGTACTCCGACCAGAATGCCCAGTGGGATAACAAAGCCTATCAGTGTTGCGCGGCTGGCTGTCGAGCCGGATGTGCTCACTACGACTTCCTCTCCAATTCTCAGGCCGTTGGCATCGGTGTAAACGTCAATGATTTTCTCTTTCGCCTCAGAAGCATTGCAGTGACTGGCCACCTTGCAGGCGCTGCATGCAGCTGCTTGCACAATTCTGACCCGCACGTGAGAATGCTCAATGCTATCTACAACTCCAACATGTCTGATTCTGCTATTCATAGTTTGCTTTGCAAAGCGCTTTGCATGCAAAGGTAATATAAAAACTTTAATTTTAGTGAACAACGATTGATTATTTTTTCAAAAAGATTCGTAATCGTTTGCAAATGCGCGAGTTTTTTGTATATTTGCATCCTAAAAACTTAAAAAGCAGCATGAATACAACAGAACAAACATTAAAGCAGATTGGCAGAGCCATCAGAAAAATTACTGAGAAGTTTCCAGAATCGCAAGAGGCTTCCTTGTTGACAGACATACATCTGTGCGTGTCTCAGGAAACGGGTGAGTTGATTGCTTTTGACGATGATGATAAAGAAATTACAAGATGTGTCGTGGAACAGTGGATCGATGACAAAGATGATGATTTCTTTAAGCATGTGGCCAATTTGCTACGCAAAATTTTGAAAGAGAACGCTTCGTTGATTGAAAACATGTCTATTTTAAAACCTTATGCCTTTGTCTTGGAAAACAAAGATGAACGGGATGAAGAATACGAACTTTATGTGGTCGATGGTGATACCGTTATCATAGACCCCATCATCATGGAAGATTTGGATAAAGACCTTGATAATTTCTTCGAACAACTCATGAAGGATATTTAGAAAAAGTTGCTTCTCTTTATAATATATAATAAGGTGTAATTCATGATTTATATTAAATCACTCATTGAAATGATATAAATCGTTGAAAAAAATTGGCAAAATATTTTGTCCGAACGAAAAAAGTCGTACCTTTGCATCCGCTAACGAGGAAACAACCTCCGAGGCGATAAAAAAGAAGAGTTCTTTGAAAGACTTACATAGACAGTGAAGTAGTACAAGAAGCGGTGCCGATGTTTTTCGTCGGCACTGGGTAAATAGAAAATATGAAGTCAGCCGTCGATTTTGAATGAAGAGGTGACAGATAATGCTTGATACTATTCGGATACGTTGCGTCCTGAAAACAGACATACAGATTTATTTTTACAATGAAGAGTTTGATCCTGGCTCAGGATGAACGCTAGCTACAGGCTTAACACATGCAAGTCG
>DFJI01000002.1 GCA_002372235.1 Prevotella sp. UBA3675
GATTCGAGGGCGAAGATGTGTGGCTGACCGTAGAGCAAATTATGGAACTGTTTGATGCTTCGCAACAAGACGTAAGCTACCGCATTAAGCAGATTTATGCCGATGGTGAACAAGATGCGGAACGAACTCACAAAAAATTTTTGTTAGTTCGCCAGGAAGGTAACAGGAGTGTGCGGAGAAACATGAGCCACTACAACCTGGACATGATTATCGCTGTGGGCTATCGTGTGAAGTCACAGGTGGCTACACTGACATCTTCATTACAAGCATCGACTATGATCCCAACGCCAATCTCACTCGGAAGTTTTTTGCTACTGTTCAGAACAAACTGCACTATGCTGCCCATCAGCATACGGCGGCAGAGGTCGTCTATGAGCGTGTGGATGCAGAGAAGCCGATGGTGGGCATGACTAATTTCAGGGGGAACTATATCACCAAGGAGGATGTGCAGATTGCGAAGAACTATCTTACGGAAGAAGAACTGACGTATTTGAATCTGTTGGTATCACAGTATTTGGACTTTGCCGAAATTCAGGCTTTGCAGCAGATTCCTATGAGGATGGTGGAGTGGATTGAAAAACTTGACGATCTGATGAAACTCTCTGGTAGACAGTTGTTGGTGGGCAAGGGAACTATCAGTCATGAAGAGGCGAAAAAGAAGGCAATCGCAGAGTTTGAAAAGTATCGTAAGATAGAGATGCTACAGTATGAAAGTGACTACGACAGAGCCATCAGGGAACTGATACAGAAAGAGAATAGCCTACCAAAGAATGAGGGATGTTAAGAAATCAATAAAACTAGAAAAAATAATAATAGCATGACAAGCAATATATCGCCCCAAAGGAACAACATAAAAAAATAAGTAAATTCAGCTGTGGATGCATAATAAGTATTCTATTTGTAATTATAGAGGTGGAAATTCTAAGGCTCGAAATCCGAAGATACAGAATATGCTCCGCATGATTGGCTTCGGTGAGAATGTCGGTTCCGGATTCCCCAAGATTATAGCAGCATGGAAAGAAACGAACTGGGGTGAGCCGCAACTGCTGAACAAACTGGATGTTGACGAAGTGGAATTAGTACTACCTGTGCCTTCAACTAAAGCTACATCTGATACTGCACCTGCAAATGCACCTGCAAATGCACCTGTAAATGCAACTGTAAAACTCAATAAGACCCAAAAGAAAATTCTGTCTCTTCTCTACGAAAACAAAAATGCCACTTACGATGAGATTGCAAAGCAATTGGATATTGAGAGGACGACAGTCTGGAGAAATATAGACGCAATGAAGAAAAAAGCAGTTCTTCGTCGTGTTGGAGAGGATAAGAATGGGCATTGGGAAGTGCTAATAGCCATTGATAATGTTGTTTAGGGGGCTTATTCAGTGGTGCAAATGTGGTGCAGTTAAGACAAAAGAAAAAGAGCAAATAATTGGTATTCAATTGCTTGCTCTTTTCTTAAAGTGATCCCGTTGGGATTCAAACCCAAGACCTTCAGAACCGGAATCTGACGCTCTATTCAGCTAAGCTACGGGACCCGAATTGCGGATGCAAAAGTACAAAGAAAATGCGAACAGTGCAAATTTATCTGTGACTAATTTGGCTCAATAATGCGGAATGAGAAGAAATATTGGTTAAAAACGCTTAATAATTAGTGACAAATGAAACGCTGTCGATAAAAAGTTTGTAATTTTGCAATTCCAAAAACGACATAGAAGCGTGAAAATTAAGGAAGTTTTGTGCGCCCTTGAACAATTCGCGCCCCTGCCGCTGCAAGAGAGTTGGGATAATGCTGGCTTGCAGATTGGATTGACAGAGGCGGAGGTTTCAGGGGCATTATTGTGTTTGGACGTGACGGAAAAGGTCATTGATGAGGCCGAACGGAAAGGTTGCAACCTCGTAGTGAGTCATCATCCGTTGCTGTTTCGTGGACTGAAACAGATTAGTGATGCTACCGATGTGCAGCGCACAGTGTGGAAGGCTGTTCAGAAAGGTATCTGTGTCGTGTCAATGCATACCAATCTGGATAATGCCCGCGATGGTGTGAACTTCAAAATAGCTGAGCGACTGCAGCTTCACGATGTTGATTTCTTTGCGAAGAAGATGGTTGACGGCATGGAGTGTGGCAGTGGCGTGATGGGCGAACTGACTGAGCCGATGGCTGCTGACGACTTCGTGCTGCATGTGAAGCGACAGATGGAGGCCGAGAGCGCGATGTGCAACGAGCTGTTGCGCAGACCTATCAAGAAGGTGGCCATCTGTGGAGGCGCAGGCGACTTCCTGCTCGACGAGGCCGTGAAGGCCGGAGCCGATGCTTTCCTGACGGGAGAGATGCACTACCATCAGTATTTTGGCTATGAGCAGAAGATTCAGATTTGCGTGATAGGCCACTATGAGAGCGAGCATTTCACTACGGAGATTTTCCGTGACATTATTCAGAAGGCTTGCCCCGAGGTGAGGACAGAGCTGACAGAAACGAATACAAATCCGATTATTTATTTATAGAATTATGGCAAAGAAAGATCCTACAGACCTCTCAGTAGAGGAGAAGCTGAAGACTTTGTTCCAGCTTCAGACGGCCTTGTCGGCCATTGATGAGAAGAAGGCGCTCAGAGGTGAGCTGCCTCTTGAAGTAGAAGACCTCGACGCTGAAATCGAGGGACTCACCACTCGTATTGATCGCATCAAGGCTGAGATTGGCGAGTTCGACCGCGCTATCTCGCAGAAGAAAGGCGAGATTATTGAGGCTCAGAACAGCGTGGAGCGTTACAAGAATCAGATTAATGAAGTGAAGAACAACCGCGAGTACGACACGCTGAGCAAGGAGATTGAGTTCCAGGAACTGGAGATAGAGCTGTGCAACAAGAAAATTAATGAGGCCCAGAAGCGCATTGCTGAGCGCAGCGAAGACTTGAGTGGTGCCGAGACCCTGTTGCAGGAGAAGCAGGCTGACCTGGAGCAGAAGCGCAGTGAGCTCGACGAGATTATGGAGGAGACTCGTGCCGAGGAGGAGAAACTGAAGGAGAAGTCGAAGGAGCTGGAGGCAAAGATTGAGCCTCGTCTGCTCACGGCCTTCAAGCGCATCCGCAAGAATGCCCGCAATGGTCTGGGCATTGTGTATGTGCAGCGTGATGCCTGCGGCGGTTGCTTCAATAAGATTCCGCCCCAGCGTCAGCTCGACATTAAGATGCATAAGAAGGTGATTGTTTGTGAGTATTGCGGACGCATCCTGATTGATCCCGAACTGGCCGGTGTGAAGGTAGAGAAGGCTGTCGTTGCTACCGACGAGAAAAAGACGCGCAAGCGTACAGCAACGGTGCGTAAGACATCGAGCTCGAAGAAGACGACCGATGCCAACGATATGGAATAAGCCTTAGCGCAAAGCAAAATGAAAAAGAAATCCTGCAAAGATGCCCTAACATGAAAACGGGCAACTTTGCAGGATTGCTTTTTTATAGCTGGTCGTAGTCGGGTATCTCTCTCAGGAACTCATATTGCTGCTGTTCCTTGTTCAGACGGCAGCAATAGTGTTGCAAGCCGTTGGAGACAATGAGATATTCGACACGAAGAATCATGTTGTAGGCAGTGATTTGATTGAACACTCGCTGCGTGATTTCTATCTCTGGCGCTTTATACTCGATAATCATTCGGGGCTGGAGCGCATTGTTGTATAACACAGAATCGCAGCGCATGCGCTTCTCACCAATCCGAAGCTCAATCTCGTTTCCCAACAGTCCCTTGGGGTAGTGCTTGTGCTCCATAAGGAAATGTACGAAATGCTGGCGCACCCATTCTTCGGGGGTGAGTGCCACATAGCGGCGACGCAGCACATCGAAGATTTGCCGATGTCCGTTCGTCTCTTTGATTCGAGCCTCGTAGGGCGGAAGGTTCAGCTGTGTCATGCAGTAAGATTTTAGTGCGTTTTGATTGAAAACAGCACAAAAATACGAATTTTGTTTAACATCTGTTTCCTTCTGAGCTTAAAAAGAATGATTTTTTCTTCTTTGAAGGATAAAATCGCTAATTTTGCACCTCATATCTATTCTTAAATGACAGAATTGTGATGACATTAGCTCTTGTATTGGCTTATTTCTGCGTGCTTTTCGCCATCAGTCGGCTGACGGCCCGGCGAGCAACGAATGATACATTCTTTCGTGGAGAGCGGCGTTCTCCGTGGTGGTTGGTGGCTTTCGGCATGGTGGGCGCCAGCATATCGGGCGTGACGTTTGTGAGTGTGCCGGGCATGGTGCTCACCAGCAATATGGCCTATCTGCAACTGTGCATAGGCTTCATCTTCGGCTATCTGGCCGTAGCCTTCGTGCTGCTGCCAGTCTATTACAAGTTGAACCTCACGTCTGTTTACAGCTATCTGGGACAGCGGCTGGGGCATCGCAGCTATAAGACGGGCGCATGGTTCTTCTTGCTATCGAAGATGTGCGGCGCAGCCCTGAAGTTCTATGTGGTGTGCATGATTCTGGGAGCCTCGACGGGTTCGGGAGGCGACTGGGGAGGACTACGCTTTGTGCTGGTCACTGTGGTGATGGTGATGCTCATCTGGCTCTATACCCGACAGGGCGGCATCCGCACGCTGGTGTTCACCGATACGTTTCAGACACTATGCCTCTTCACGGCTCTGGGGCTGATCATATATGAAGTGATGGGGCAGATGGATTTCTCGCTGTCCGAGGCAGTAAGGGCGGTGGCAGCCGATGAGCGTAGCCGTGTGTTCGTGATGGACGACTGGGCTTCGCCCTGGAACTTCTGGAAGCAACTGCTCAGCGGACTGTTTATCGTAGTGGTGATGACAGGACTCGATCAGGACATGATGCAGAAGAACCTCACCTGCAAGTCGCTGCGCGATGCACAGAAAGACATGTGTACGTATGGGCTGGCCTTCCTGCCGGCCAATTTCCTGTTTCTGGCTTTAGGCGTGTTGCTGGCTCAGTATTTTGAGGCTCAGGGGATAGCATTGCCTGCTAAGGGCGACGAGCTGTTGCCGATGTTCGTCCAGGGTGATGAGGCGGCTCTGGCGGGCGGTAGCAGTTTTTTCACTCTTCACTCCTCACTCTTCACTTTGTTTTTGATAGGCATACTGGCTGCTTCGTTCTCCAGTGCCGACTCGGCCTTGACTTCGCTCACTACGAGCTACTGTGTCGATATCTGTCAACGGGAGAACGACGAGCGGTTGCGCCGCAGAGTGCATGTGGTGATGTGTGTGTGCTTTGCCGGATTCATCCTGCTGTTCAATGCGGTGAACTCGAAAAGCCTGATTGATGCCATCTACACCATCGTGAGCTACACTTACGGCCCTTTGTTAGGACTCTTTGTCTTCGGACTGTTTACCAAGCGTGAGGTGCGCGACCGTTTCGTTCCCTATGTCTGTGTGGCTTCGCCTCTGCTGTGCTATGCTATTGACACTATAGCAAAGCAGCAGTTCGGCTATCACTTCGGCTACGAACTGCTGCTGTTAAACGGATTACTTACATTTTTGGGATTGCTCTTGTTAAGAAGAGATTAATGCTATAGATGTTTTTTCAGTGGGATGATGCATGCTTACTGCATGTCGTAAACCACTTGCATGAGCTGTTTGCCCAGTTCGTCGGCCTCCTGCATGGTCTGCGCCTCGCTATAGACGCGGATGATGGGCTCGGTGTTCGACTTGCGCAGGTGAACCCACTTCGTGGGGAAGTCGATCTTCACGCCGTCTATGTCGTTGACCACTGCGTCCTTGTTGGCTGCAAACATTTCCTTCACTTTCACGAGAATGGCATCGACATCGGTCTCGGGGGTGAGGTCGATGCGGTTCTTCGCAATCTGATAGTCAGGGAAAGTCCTGCGCAGCTCGCTGGCCTTCATGCCTTTCTGAGCTAATGAGGAAAGGAACAGTCCTATGCCTACGAGGGCGTCGCGACCGTAGTGGCTCTCGGGATAGATGACACCGCCGTTGCCTTCGCCGCCTATGACAGCTCCCACTTCCTTCATCTTCGTGGTCACGTTCACTTCGCCCACGGCAGCAGCAGTATATTTGCCGCCATGCTTCTCGGTGACATCCCTTAACGCACGTGTTGATGAAAGGTTGCTCACGGTGTTGCCTTTGTCGTGAGAAAGAATATAGTCGGCTACGCTGACGAGCGTGTATTCCTCGCCGAACATCTTTCCGTCCTCGCAGATGAAGGCCAGACGGTCAACGTCCGGATCGACCACGATGCCGAGATCGAAGCCTCCCTGGCGCATCTTGTCCATGATGCCCTGCAGGTTCTTCTCCAACGGCTCGGGATTGTGGGCAAACTGGCCGCTGCACTCACCGTTGAGAATCTCGAAGTCAACGCCCAGTGCCTTGAACAACTCGGGCAGGATGATGCCGCCCACACTGTTGATGGTGTCGGCACAGACGCGGAACTTGCGCTGGCGAATAGCCTCTGTATCAACCAGTCGCAGGTCGAGCACCGACTGCACGTGGCGCTGGTTCATGGTGTCGTCCTTAATCACGCGGCCCAGCTTCTCTACGGGAGCATAGTTGAAGTCCTCAGCTTCGGCGATGCGCAGCACTTCGGCTCCGTCGGCAGCTGTGAGGAACTCGCCCTCGCGGTTGAGCAGTTTCAGTGCGTT
This sequence comes from Prevotella sp. UBA3675, assembly GCA_002372235.1. Lineage (GTDB taxonomy): Bacteria > Bacteroidota > Bacteroidia > Bacteroidales > Bacteroidaceae > Prevotella. The sequence goes on from DFJI01000002.1 coordinate 6,610, forward strand.
CCACTGTGTGGGATTGTGGCTGGCGGTGATGATGATGCCGCCGTCGGCCTCGTGCCAGCGCACGGCCAGTTCGGTGGTAGGTGTGGTAGCCAGACCTATGTCGATCACTTCATAGCCCATGCCTACGAGCGTGCCGCACACCACGTCGCGCACCATAGGTCCTGAGATGCGCCCGTCGCGTCCCACCACAATGCGTTTACCGCCAATGAAAGTGGCGTATGCAGTAGTAAACTTAACGATGTCTAATGGATTGAGTGTGTTGCCCGTGCGTCCGCCGATTGTTCCACGGATGCCTGAAATCGATTTGATAAGTGTCATAATATTGGTGAACGTTGAAAATTAATTTCGTAGTAGAATGGAATCACATTGCCCGACGAAACCGTGTGGCCTTGGGTGTGGGGTACGATGAGACACACCTTCGACACGTCTTGGGTGTCTGTGGCCTCGCCCACATTGATGTAGGTGAGCGGTACGAGCCAGCCGGCGGGAACCGATGCACCATAGAAGGAGAACATGCCTCCATAGGTGAATGTGGCCGTGATGGTGGTGCCGTTCTTGCTCACGCTCATGATGTCGGGATCGTAAGGCGAGAACAGGTTGGTCATGATTTTTGCCGTATCGGAGAGGTTCACCTCCTTGAAGCGGATGTATAGGCGGCTGTTCTCCTTGTCTTGCAATGGTGTGCCGGCCCCTTTGTTGGAAATGTGCATATAGACGCCCGTGTTGTTCATATAGACAAACTGGTTGCCCGGCGTAGTGCAGCCTTGCGCGTTGAAGGTGGCTTCGTCAATGACCTGAATGCTTCTTGCACTAATGAAGTTCTCTATGTATTCACGCTCTTTCTTTTTCTGGTCAGCATAAGTTTCATATTTGTTGCAGGAAAAGAATGACAGCATGCAGATGAATGCTATGAAAAAGGGGATGACTCTTCTCATTGTCTTTTTGTTCTCTTTTTGAAATATTGCGACAAAATTACGAAATTAATCTGAAAGGCCGATGTCTTTTGCTTTCAGATTTATTGTATTTATCTGTTTTTTACTATTTTTGGGCTATTTCAGCAAGTGGCTGAAGGCGTGGATGGCTTGCTCTGCTATCTGCGTAGCCTCCTTGATGGAGCAGTTGAGCCGTCCGCCCGAGGCATTGAGGTGTCCGCCGCCGTTGAAGAAGCGTGCTGCCATCTCGTTGCAGGGGAACTGATCGACCGAGCGCAGGCTGACCCACACCAGGTTGTCGTGCTCCGTGTCTTCACGGAGTGAGATGCTCAGCTTGTGGCCTTTGATTTGGAGCGGCATGTTCACGAGTCCCTCGGCATCGCCTTTCATGAAGTGGAACCGCTTCAGGTCGCTGCGCGTCAGTGTGAAGTAGGAGGCATGGTTTGCGGCATCGACCACCAGTTTCTCGAGCATGACGTAGCCCATCAGGCGCAGGCGGTTCTCCGAAAAGTTGTGATATACGTTGCGGTAGATCTTGTCCTTATTGATGTGCTTGGTGAGCAGTTGGCTGATGATGAAATAGACGTCGCAGTCATCCGAGTTATAAGTGAACGCGCCCGTATCGGTCATCATGCCGCAGTAGATGGGGACGGCGAAGTGCTTCGTCTGCTGTTCGAAGCACCCCAGTTGCCATGTGAGCCTGAACACCAGTTCGCAGGTGGATGAGGCATTGGGGCGCGAAAGTGTGATGGCCGTGGGAATGTCGGGATTCAGGTGATGGTCGATGAGCACTTTCTTTGCAGGCGACTGTTCGAACGCCTGCTTCATGTCGTCGAGACGTGAGCTGGAATTGAAGTCGAGACAGAAGATGAGGTCGGCATGCTGCAGTGTCCAGTCGCAGCCCTCGCGGTGCTTGTCGTAGCGAATGATTTTCTCGCTGTTGGGCAACCATTGCAGGAAGTCGGGGTACTGGTCGGGCACAATGATCTGAGCTTTCTTTCCAAAGCTCGTGTTCAGCACCTCGGCCCATCCTAAGCAGGAGCCGAGGGCATCGCCGTCAGGATTCTGGTGGCACACGCAAATAATCGTTTCGCTCTCATGAATCAGCGACCTCAGTAGCTCGCATTGTTCTTGTGTAAGAATATCTTTCAGCATAATGGCTGCAAAGGTAAGAAAATAAATTGGAATATGCACAAATTTTGCCCGTCTCTTTGAGGGAGGCGGGCAAAGATGGGATAGGGTGGTCAGAATGGTCCCGACCCTTAGAACAGCTTGTTGGGATAGATGCCCTCGTCAACGAGCTTCTTGATGCGCTCCACGGTGGCCTCACGGTCGGCAGCGTAGGTCACGCCGAACCACTTAGAGGTGGTGTCGAGCACCTCAACGGTAGAGGTACCTTCGTTGATGAGCTTGTTCACCATCAGGGGAATGAAGAACTCGGCCTTCAGGTTCTCCATGTTCTTCGGATCGCTCAGGAACTCCTTGAAGTAAGCCTCAGAGTGCTCGAAGTAGTCGGGCGTGAAGCCCCACATGTTCATGGATACAGGCACGTTCTCCTCCAGTGGCTGCCACTTGCCCTGCTCGTCTTTGTAGCGGATGGCCTCGCCCTCAGCACCTGCATTCGAGCCGTCGGCAGCACAACGCACAATCTCAGTGCGCTCAACAACGTCGGTGAGGTGACGCTTTTCATTGAAAGCACACACACCACGAGCCACGGTTCCGTTCTCGCTCAAGGTGTTGCTAACGCGGAAGCCCACCATGGCATATTCGTTCTTTGAGTCTTCCTTCAGGCCGGAGAGAAACTTGCCAATCTGCATGAAAGCGTCGCGTCCGTAGAAGTCGTCGCAGTTGATGACGCAGAACGGTTCTTTGATGACATCCTTACCCATGAGCACGGCGTGGTTGGTTCCCCAAGGCTTCACGCGGCCTTCGGGCACCTTAAAGCCTTCGGGCAGTGCGTCGAGGGCCTGGAAGCAGAGCTCGCAGGGCACCTGGCCTTGATATTTGGAGAGAATCTGTGTGCGGAACTGCTCCTCGAAGTCCTTGCGGATGACCCATACGATTTTTCCGAATCCGGCCTGAATGGCATCGTAGATGCTATAGTCCATGATCGTTTCACCGTTGGGGCCCAGACCGTCGAGCTGCTTGAGTCCACCATAGCGGCTGCCCATGCCGGCAGCGAGAAGGAATAGTGTAGGTTTCATTGTTTAATGTCTTTTAAAGTTATAAAGTTAATTAGTACGTGCAAAAATAGCAAAAAAAGCGAAGAGTGGAGCGTGATGGGCAAAGAATTTGCAAAAATTAATAGTTTTAGAACGGATAACCGATGGCGATGTGCAGTGTGTGCATGTCGGCGAACTTCTCGATGTTGAAGTAGCCCGACTTGGCTGTCTTGTAAGGCACGTGCAGACCGAAGCCCCAGTCCACGCGCAGCACCAGGAATTCCAGGTCGTAGCGCAGGCCTATGCCCGTGCCGGTTGCCAGCTGTTGGGGAAATCTGGAGAAACTGAAGTTTAATTCGTCAACCGTATCATTGTAGCTCAGTAAGGCAGCACGGTCTTCCTCGTTCATGTCGGGGGTGGGGGAGATGGTGTAGTCGCGTGTTGTCCACACGTTGCCGGCATCGAAGAAGAGGGCACCGTGCAGGTTGCCAAACAGCCGGTAGCGCAGTTCCAGGTTGACCAGTAGCTTCATGTTGCCGTGTTGGTGCAGGTAGGAATACTGCTGATTTTCAAGTTTGGGGAACGAGCCTGGTCCTATGCTGCGTGCAGGGAAGGCTCTCACGCTGTTGGCACCACCTATGTAGAAGCCTTCGGTGAAGGGATAGTCAGACGAATTGCCGAAGGTCCAGAGGTAGCCGAAGTTGCCGTGAACCACTAATTTGCCGTTGCCTAATACCGGCCACGTCTTGGTGTAGTCGGTCTCCATCTTCAGGAACTGCGAGTATTGGGTTCTGAAGAGCTTCTTGCCTTTCTCGTTCCAGCTGCGGCCTGTTGCCATATAGATAAGCGATGTGATGTTGCCCGATTCCTGGAGGGTGGTCTCCCATTTGAAGGGACATGCTTCATCTTTCCTGCTCACGTAGGTGTAGGTGTATTGCATCTTGGGAATCAGGTAGTCGTCCATTGTAGTCAGCAGATAGGGGTGTTCCACCAGAATGTTCATGAATTGCTCCGTGAAGCTGCTCTTGTACTGATACTTCAAGGTGAGCGGTATGAACTGATGCTTGTTCTGTTCGGTGTTCTGCCAGTTGTATCCCCATTCGGCTGAGAGAATGTTCATTCTGTAGTAATTGGGGCGCATGATGATGTCGTAGGAGAACTTTGCTTTCGTCCAGGGCGTGGCATAGTAGGGGGCGCGTCGCTTGATTCTTCCGTCTCTGAGCCTTCTCACCAGCCGGTTGTTCACGAACGGGGCTATGATGCGTGGAAATTCGACGGAGGCATCGGCACCGAAGGCGTATGAGTTGGCATGGTTGCCGTTGGTCTGCCACTCATACGAGCCGTGCAGGTTGATGTCGAGCTTCTCGCCTCCGCGAAACGCATTTCGGCGTGTGACGCCTATTTTCAGCTCGGGGCCCATGCGCCCGATGGTTCGGTTCTTCAGGTTGCCTTCTATGTAGAAGTCATAGGGCTTGTCGAACGTGCAGGTGAGTGTCATGTCGAGCGTGTCGGTGCCGGCCCGTGGGGTGAACTGGAAGTCGGTCGAGGAGTACAGTCCGACGGAGTTGATGTTCTGTGCCGAGGCCATGTGCTTGTCGTAGCTGTAGAGCTCGCGTGGGCGCAGCTTCAGGTCGCGCAGGATGACACCTGTCCGTATGGGTGAGCGCTTGCCGCTGTAATAGACGGTGAGGTATTTCCGTCCTATACTGTCGGTAGGCTGGTCGCCGGCAGTGCGCCGCATCCTGATGTTCATCTTGCCGATGTACCATTTCTTCAGCGCGTTCTCGGGCAGCGAGTCGGCCATCTGCAGGCGTAGCAGTGCCTTGTTCGGAATCTCGAACGTGTCGGCCAGATAGGAGGCATAGCTGTTATTATAAAAGTAGTAGCCGTTGTTGCGGAACAGCTGTGTGAGGCGAGTGCGCTCGGCATCCATCTTCGACACGGAGAAGGGCGCGTTCTTCTCTATGTAGGATTCGGCCTGTGTGGAGTCTATGAGGTGCTTCATGGGGGCGGGGAATCCGTTGTAGCTCATGCTGTCGATGAGGAAGAGCGTGTCGGGGCGCACCGAGTAGGCCACCTTGGCCTCTTTCGGATTCTTCAGCGTCAGCACCTCGTAGTTCACGTCGCCGTGTAGATAGCCATTGTTGCGCAGCACCGTCTTGGCCACCGATGCCCGCAGGGCCGGGTTCACGGTGCTCATGAGCACGGGCGGCTTGCCGAAGGTCTTGCTCAGCCATTGCTTGAACTTGCTCTTCGAGCCGTTGCAGGAATTATAGATCCAGAGGCTGATGGGAAAGGGAGTGCGATAGTAGGGCGAGCCGAACACAGCGCCGTTGGGTGCCGTGGCCAGTGCCGCTTCCAGTTCGGCTTGCGTGGAGGCGAGATGCTCTTCGTAGAGGGTGGAGTCGGCGTGCTCGTATTTTATCTTTTTCAGCCCGGCAAACAGTTGGTCGTCCTCGGGTATGTTTGTGGTTGAGCAGGATGCAAGGAGCCATAGCAGGAGTGAGCACAGCGCAAGTTCTTGCATGCGTGCCGCCTTCCTGTCCTGGCCGTTCTGTTTGCTGTATGAGAGGATGGTCTTCATTTCTTTCTTGTTGTTCTGACTGTATCGGTCTTCGTGGTGTTGGCTCTTGTCGAGTCTTTTCGCGTAGTGCTCCAGGCACCGTTGCGCATGCCTTGGTTCTGGCTGCTCTGGCTGCTCTGACTGTCTTTTCCCCAGATGCGGAAGATGTCTTTCAGCGTGTTCAGCTTGCGCTTGTAGATGTAGCCTGCGCCGTATTCTCCCGTGTAGCCCTCCAGCCAGTCATAGACGTTCTGGTTGTAGAACAGCTTGAGATACTGGTTCGAGGTGGGCGTCAGCCTGTATTCCATTGACACGTTGTCGAAGAAGGTCTGGTCCTTGGCCTGCACCTCCGCGCCGGTCGATACCTTTCCGCCAATCTGCACTTTCAGTCGGTTGTTCCAGAAGCGCTTGGCAAACTTGAAGGAGTAGTCGGTCTGCATTTGGCCGGAGGCATTGGTGTTGTTGTCGAGTCCGAAGCTGAGGTCAACCGTCTTCAGTGCGCTGCCGGTGATGCTGTTGATCTCGTTCTGCAGGAACGTGTTGAGGGCGTTGTTCATGGAGAAGTTGCGCGTGTTGCCGTCGCTCAGGTACATGCCCGTGGTGAGCATGGTGACGGCCAGCTTGCCTCGCTGCTCGGCGGTCATGGAGTTCAGCTCCGACGAAACGCTCACGTCCTCGGGTGCTGAGATGATGAATTCCAGTCCCATGTCGTTCAGCGACTTGGTGATGACCACGCCGCAGTCGAAGGCCACGCTTCGGGTCTGTCCCTCGTTCGTCACGCTGGTCTTGGTGTGCTCGGTGGCCGTGATGTTCAGTCGGGGGTTGGTCATGTCGCCCGTGAACTCTACGTAGCTGCCGTCCTGAATGTTGAACGTCTTGAGCGGAATGACTGGGAGCGAGTATCTCATGGTGCCGCTGTTCAGCGTGTAGCGCCCCATGAGGTGCATGCCGTCGTTGTCGAGCTTCAGGTTCAGCGTGCCGCCTCCTAAGAGGTCAACGTAGTTGGACTGTTGGGCGTTTAGTCCGCACAGGATGTGGGTGCCATCGTCTATGTTGATGGTCATGTCGGCTGTGAAGCCGTCGGGCTTCGGCCTGTCTATCACCATCTGTGTAGAGTCGGTGAAGTCGGTGAACTTCACCAGCTCGTCCATTCGGTTGTCGGATGACAGCGGCGAGTCGAGCAGCAGGTAGGTCAGGTCGGTGGTGCTGAGCACGTCGATCGTGCCGCGCATGCGCAGCCTGTCGAGCGGTCCGCCCATGAAGGCCCTCAGGTTCACGAACGCCTTGCCGTAGGCTATCGACTCCTTGGCCTGCTTGGCATTGATGAGCTGGAAGTCTTGTGCCCTCATGCGTATGCTCATGGTGATGTTGTCGGTGTCGTGGAAGTCGATGTTGCCCATGATGTTGAGCGGGTTGTTGTTATAGGCATACATCGTGAAGTTCTCCAGCAGCAGCTTCGAATCGACCACGCGCACGGGGTCGTTGTCGAACCGCAGTCTCACGCCGTAGGGAATACTGATGAGATAGGCTGAGTCCAGGAACAGCTCGCCGTTCACCTGAGGCTTCGAGGTGGAGCCTTTCACCGAGAGTTCGCCTTCGGCAAAGCCCTCTAAGCCCACCAGCTGGTTGGTCACGAAACCGTTCACGATGTTCATCGGCGTGTGCTGTAGCGAGAGTGTGGCATCCATATAGCCCTCGCCTGCATTCTGGTAGCTGCCGGTGAGGTCCATCACCTCCTTGCCCTCCAGCATCATCACGGCCTGCACGGCATGGGTGTCGTCCTCGCGCTGCATATACACCAGTTCGGTGCTCACGTTGCCGATGGGGCTTGTCTCGTAGGTCATCTTGGCCACGTGCATGTCGCTGGCCACCGAAATCTTCTGCTCCTGATTCATCATGAGGTGGAAGTCGCCGTCCAGGATGCCGGTGATGTGGGGCGTGTAGGGAATGACCGAGGTGAGCTTGTCCAGGTCGAACCGGTTCAGGCTCACGGTGAGGTCCTGCAATAGGGTGGAGTCCTGATTCTCTGAGTATATCTTCACGCCCGTTCCGTCGTCGGCCAGCAGTTCCACGTCGGCTTTCAGCTTCATGTCGCGCCCTAAGTGCAGGAAGTTCTCCTTGTTCAGCGTGAACTCCCGGTAGCCCAGCGTGGGGCGCTCGGGCAGCAGCTTCACGCTCATGCCGTCCTGCTCCATCGAGGCCGACGCGCCGATGCGCAGTCCGAGCTCGTTGCGGGCATCGTAGAAGCGCAGTCCCACCACGGCACCGCGCTTGTGCAGGTGTCCGTCGAGCAGGGCGTTGAACACGAACTGCGGATTGCGCCGATTGTTGGTCACCTGTCCCTGATAGGTCAGTCCGTGCTCGGAGTCGCGCAGGTGCAGCCTGACGGTGTCAATTCGCGTAGAGTCGATGTTGAGCGAGTAGATGTGTATGTCGCCGTTGATGCCCTTCTCGGCTGAGGTGCTGAGGTCGGCCTGCATGTCCTTGAAGTAGATGCCCACCGACGACTGCATGAGCCTCACGATGGGGTTCTGTCGTCCGCTCTTGATGTAGAGCTTGGCCGTGGGCCACATGGCCTTGATGACCGTCTGGTTCAGCATGCGCTGGTGCAGCTGCTCCATGAGCGTGTCGGTCAGGAGGCTGAACCTGTCGAGGAGCGGTTCGTAGCCGCCGCTGGCATCGGCCTTGATCACCATGTCGCCGCTCTGCACGCGCAGCAGCGTGGTGTCGGGCTGCGTGCGGATGGTGAGGCCCACGTCGTCGGGGCGGAACGTGTTGACGGAGTCCTGTATGTAGATGTCGCCGATGAGGCCCGACACCTTGTACCTGTCGTCTAAGTTGCTCTGGAAGTCGATGTGTCCGCACATGCCCACCCGCAACTGCTTGTCCACCAGCTGCATGGCATAGAGGTCCAGCTTCTGCACGTCGGTGCTCAGCGTGGCGGCTATGTCCTTGGTGCTGAGCAGCGCATCGGCGCTAATCGAGCCGCGTAGCAGCTCGTTGTCGCCTCTGACGGAGGCCAGTGCGTGTCCGTTCTTGAGCTGGGCAGCGGCTGTGAGGCTGTCAACAGACAGCGAGCCGTAGCGCAGGTGGTGAACGTCAACATGGGCATCCATCTGGCTCGACCGCTTGAAGAAGTCGGTGCCGCGCCCCTCAGCCTTGGCCGTGAGGCTCAGTTCGCTCAGGTTGAGTGCCGGGACGAAGTGGCGCACGTTCATGTTCTGCATCTGCACGTCGGCCTGATAGGTCATGGCGCTTTGTGTCGTGATCCAGCCCTTTGCCTTGACCGTGCCGCCAGCCTCGCGTGCCGTCAGGTTGACGGCGTAGCGCGGTCCGTCGGCACTGGCCGTGCCGCTCAGTCTGATGCCGTGCGGAATGCTGATGCCCTGCATGGCCTGTGGGCCGGCAAGGGCGGTGGCAAAATTCAGGTTGTAGGTCTCGGCCTCCACGTCGAGCCGGGCCAGCAGCTTGTTCAGGTCGTTCAGCTTCGCGGCATTGCCGTGACCCTTCAGGTGGAAAGCCGTGGGCAATGTCAGTTCCAGCTCGTTCACATAGGCTTGCTCCATGTTGCCGTACAGGTTGCCCCTGACGGATAGCGGCCATTCGGGCCATTGCTTGCAGAACGAGGCCGGCATGTCGGCAAGGAAGACCATCAGGTCGTTCTTGCCTATTGCGGCATCGAGGTCCAGTGCCAGCTGGCCGGGTCGTATGGAGTCGAGCGCATTGAAGTCGTATTCTCCTCGCGCGCGTATATTAGATATAGGTGTAGAGAGGAGCACCTGCGGCAGTCGTATGCCGGCGGAGTCCATTCGGAAGGTGCCCTCCAGCCGCGTCACCTCCAGTCCGCAGCGCTCGCGCAGGACCGCCTCGCTGACGGTTAGCGACAGGTTGGGCGAACAGAAGCTGAAGTCGTCGATGCCCAGGCGGATGCCCGAGGCCGACAGGTGGCTATAGTCCAGCCCGTTCTCCTTCAGCGGCTCGAAAGGCAGGTCGTAGCTGGCCGAACTCCCAGTCAGGCGTAGTGACTCCACTTTGTAGAGGCTGTGCAGAAGGTCTATATAGCCGTTGGTGGCCTTTGCCCTCCCGATGGCGGCCTCAATCTTCATGGAGTCGCCCGGCATGTGGAGCAGCACGTGCGACTGGCTGATGCCCACGCTGTCAACGCGGATGAGCCAGGGCGCAGGCTCCGAGGTGGTGGTGTCGGCAGCAGCCGTGTCGCTCAGCAGTATGGTGATGTCGGCATGGCTCAGATAGGCACCGTCCACGTCGATCACGCCTTCGCTCAGGTCGATGCTGCGCGAGCTGGCGGTGAGCAGACCCACCGTGCCCTTCACCTGCACGTCCGAAATCAGGTCGAGCGTGTTGACCGTTGCGCCTTGCAGCTTCACCTCGTTCACCACGACCTTCTGTCTGAGGAGCGGCAGCAGGCGCACATCGACCACGACGCATTCAACGTCGGCAATGAGGTCGCCCTGGCGCGACACCTTCACGCCTTCAACCGATAAGTCGAGCGGAAACGCAAGGCTCACATGGTCAACGGAGATGTGCATCCCCGTCCCGTCGGATGCAATCTCTGCCACCTTGTCAACGGCCCAGTTCTGCACAGGAGGCAGATAGAGCAGGGTAGCTATGATGATGAACAACAGAATCGGACTGAGCAACGTGAGTCCTATCCATGTGAAAGCTTTCTTCATGTTTCTCTTCTTTTTTCCTTTCCGGCTTGCCGCTATGGAGCCAGTGCCTCCCAAAGCGGATCTCGGGGCAGGGGAGCCTCTGCGCTAATGGGGAGCTTCGACACGGGGTGGACGAACTCAACCCGTCGTGACAACAGCGAGATACTGCCGTCGGGATTCGACCGCCGGGCTCCATACTTCAGGTCGCCCTTGATGGGACAGCCCGCAGCAGCCAGCTGACAGCGAATCTGGTGGTGACGGCCCGTGAGCAGCTTCACCTCTAAAAGGCAATAGTTGTCGCTGCGGCCTATCAGCCGATAGTCCAGAATCGCCTTCTTGGCAGACGGTTTCTCGTAGGTGTAGGCATAGCTCTTGTTCTGCTTCTCGTTGCGCACCAGCCAGTGAACGAGCCGCCCTTCTGGCTCGGCAGGCATATTCTTGGTGATCGCCCAATAGGTCTTGTGTACTTCACCCTCGGCGAACATCTTGTTCAGTCGGGTGAGCGCCTTCGACGTTCGGGCGAAGACCACCAGACCGCTCACAGGGCGGTCCAGCCGGTGCACCACGCCGAGAAACACCTCGCCAGGCTTCTGATACTTCTCTTTCAGATAGTCCTTCACGGTGTCGGATAGCGGCTTGTCGCCCGTCTTGTCGCCCTGCACAATCTCGCCACTCTCTTTGTTGACGATAATGATATGGTTGTCCTCGTAGATTACTTGCATTGCAATGCGATTGTGCTGCAAAAATACGATAAAAATGCAAAACAAGCAAATAATTGTAAGATTTTATGCAAAATGACCACTACAGCAGCTCATATAGCACCTCTTACAGCACCTCTTACAGCAGCTCTTGCAGCACCTCATACAGCACCTCATTTCCGTCCCAGCGTCATCCATTACATCTCTCGGTGTCAGACACCCTATTCTTCGGTGCCAGATGTCCTGTTCTTCGGTGTCATTTAGGTTAAATGAGAATAAGCAGCTGCAGCGGATTATATAGTCCGCTATAGCCGATTATATAATCCGCTGCAGCTGCTTATACCGAAATGGCCTGAATCATCCCGAAAAGCAGGGCAGATTCCCCCGCGATTGCGGACAGTTTGCTCCATGCTCTCCCGTTAGGACAACACTTGATGATGAAAGTCTGAAACAGCTCCATGACAGTTATGTCCAATGGCTGGGACAGGAGAAACAGACACTTGATGACCACCACAAACAGCAGGAAGAGAGTTGGCAGAAGCATAGCAACGACTCACAGACATTGTGAAGAACAACGAGGGCGTATGGCTTTCAATGAAAGTGTTCTACATCGTCGGTTCACTTTCCCTCCTGTCGATCATAACGATTGCAATAGAAATAGCTTTCTATGTTTATTTCTACTGGATTCAATAATATAACCACGAAGAATACCCTCCTGTAACGAGCAGCCCCGTCACGTCATCACGACGCGGTGGGGCTTAGGTGCTTATAGGTCTTTGAACAAAAAATTACTTTGTTTCGCTCGGCTTCGCCGCTTGGCTCAGCCAAGAACTTTACTGCGTTATTGAAATCAAGTAATGTTCATAGTTTGAACGTGGCGCGGAGCATCGTAGTGCGGCCGCTGAGACCGTAGTCGTAAGTGTAGGTATTGATTCCGTCATACTGTTGTGCCTGCGTTCCTATCGTCAGCGCAAGGACCATCATGGTCACTAAAATCTTTTTCATGTTGATAAATGTTTTATGGGGTTATTTCTTCTTTGCATCAAACTTGTAATTGAACGTGAGGGACACGTAGTGGTGGAGGAACGAGGAACCGCCCTCGGTGCGCGATGTTGCCGTTATGTCGCTGTGGTAGCGGGTGTCGCGGTTGAAGAGGTCGTTGGCGTAAAGCGAGAGGCGGGCCTTGTTCTTCAGGAACTTGTAGCCGATGCCGGCGTTCAGCAGGAAGCGGTTGGCGTTCATGGCATCGGCGATGTAGCCTCGGTCGATCTGGAAGATGGGCAGGATGGAGAAGTACCAAGACTTCAGCTCGTAAGTGGCTGTGAGTTCCGCACGGTAGTTATAGATGTCTTGTCTGGGCTGCGCTGCATCACTGTAGGTGTAGCGGTGCCATGCGAAGTTCTGATTCATGCTGAGGTATAGCGGACCATTGCGATACTCCAGGTTCAAGCGGTCGGTGAAGTCGGAGCTGCGCTGGCAATTATAGGTGATGCTGTTCGCACCATCCACGAGCGTCATGATACCATAGGCCTGGCCAAAGGACTCGCTAAGGTTATTCTTCAGGTGAAAATGCTTGCCGAGGTCGCGCTCGTAAAGAAGGCTTGCGCCCCAACGATGGCCGCCACGCACATTCTGCTTCTGCGACAAATAGGCACCCGTTTGGGAATTGTAGTGGAGGACGGTGCCGACGGGGTCGTAGTCGCGGCGGTAGTCCACGGAGGCGTTCAGTACTTGGTTGGCCTTGGTGAGCATGGTGCTGAAGCCAAGGCTTGCGTTGAGGGTGTGCGAGGTCTTGAGGTCGGGATTGCCTAATGTGACGTAGATTGGATTGGTATCGTCGCGGTAGCCGATGCAGTCGATGAGGTCGGGGCGCTGGCTCTCGTAGGCGACATGGCCGTTGAGTCGGGTCTGCTTCTGCAATTTATAGGTCAAATCCAGCGCTGGCATTGCTAACAAGAGGTTGCGACGGGCGAGGGTGTCGAGGCGGCCACGGCGATAGTCCGACTGCTCATGCCAGTGGCTCAGGTCTAGCGTAGGCTTTACGCTGAACTTGCCCAGCGTGAGGTTGGCTTCCACGTAGAGGGCATTCCTCCATGAATTGTCCTTGCGGCGCAGACTGTTGGCTGTGTCGAGCGTGTCGGCACGATGTCGCTGCTCGTCGCGGAAGTTTTTGTCGTATGTTATCTGCCATTTGGCCATCGCCGACAGATTCTGGCTAAAGGCATGTCGGACTGGCACGCTGGCTTCGGCAGTGAGGTGGTGGGTGGGCGCGTGGTAGTGCTGGCGGTCGGTCTGCGTCGTTCCGCTCTGGAAGTATTGGTACAAGCCCGTCGATTCGCCGTCGCTTTTCTTGTTGTCGTATGTCAGCGAGGCCGTTGCACCGAGTTCCGTCTTGCCGAGCAAGAAACCCAACTGGGCTTTGATGTTTGTCGAAAAGCCTTCCTCTACAGCCAGTGAATGATAACTGGAAGTATTTATTTGTGCATCAGGACTGGCAAGGTCGAAAGTTCGCTGGCTGTTTTCCGTCGTGTTGCGCCCACGATGATAGGTGACGTTGGCATCAATGCCCATCATCGCGTTCGGATTAAGATTGAAGAAGGAATTGAAATCAATGGGGATTTTCAGTTCGTGCTGATAGTCGCTGCCTGTCTGGTCGGTCTTTGTCGCCGTGATGCCAGGCAGATAGTTCTGTCGGTTTTCCCAGCGGTTTTTCCTTTGGTCTGCGTGGTTGGCTCCGCCGTTGATGCTCCAATAGCTTGGCCGCATCGCTTTGTATGTAGGTTTCCACAGATGGCTGTAGCCCAAGGCTCCCATCTGCTGACGGATAGGAATGTTTCCCCCGTGCGAACTACGACCGTTTATCTTCATCGCATCTATTTTCTGCGGGTCGTCGGCCACGCGCCCGTAGAGCATCAGCGGGTCGGTGTCGCTCAGTCGCATGGCTCGCAGGTGGGCTGCGTAGTTCTTGCTCGTAAGCCCCTTCAGTTCAGCGTCGCCATAGATTTTGTCCATGAATCCTGGTTTGATGGTCACGTCAAGCACATGCTCTTCCTTGCCGTCGGCTACGCCCGTCCGCTCCTCGAAGTCGCTCTTGCGGTCGTAGGCCTTGATGTCCTTCACCGCCTCCACGGGTAGCACGTTCGTTAGCATGGCCTCACTGAACGCCTGCTGACCGTTCATCATCAGTTTCAGCGGCTCGCCGTTCCACAGCAGTTTACCGTCGTTGATACTCACGCCCGGCAGCAACTCTATCAACTCAATCAGCCGAGCGCCGTCCTGCGTCTTGAACGCTTCGGGATTGAACACCACCGTGTCGCCCCGCATGTAGAAGCGGCGGGCGCGTCCCTCCACCGTCACCTCGCCCAGCAGATGCTCGTCCATCTTCAGGCGGAAGTCATCGATGGTGATGGTGTCGCGGTCGTTGTTGCCCATCCGATGCACCGTCTGGCTGTGATAGCCGAAGTAATTGGCCGTGATGGTCAGTTTCGACATCTCCATCGTGCAAGTAAACAGGAACCTGCCCAGCGAGTCGGTTCTGAGCCTGTAGCGACTCATACTGCCCCCTTCGATGGATGTTTCAGTGAATACTACTTCCGCTCCTTCCAGCGGTCCGCCCGTTTCGGCATCGACCACGCAGCCTTTGAGGATGTCGGCTCTCAGGTTCTGCGACAGGAAAAGGCACGCGACGGCCAAGGCGAGAATGGTAAATCCTTGCTTCATAAGTGTTTAATATTAAGATGTGGATGATTAGATGTACTTGTTCTTGGGCTTCATCCTTCTTACCAAGTCTTGGGTGTTCATCATGGCTACGATGCAGATAGTTATCATCAGTGAGGTAAGCAGCACGGAAATCAAGCGGCTGTTCTGCTCGATGAACAAGAGCGGATAGAAATTGATACCGAAAGAGAATAGGGGCACATTGATGGGCGTGGAGAGAATGAAGGTCAGGAACCCGCCGCCAAAGACAATGCCTGCCACAAAGGCCGCGACTACGGCCATGCGGTAGCGGTGTATCTGTGCAGCCTGCGCCTGTCGGATTTCATCGATGAGGGCGAGTTTCCTTTCCAGCCGTTCGGTGAACAGTTCGCTGTCGGTCAGCGTCGGCTGGAAACTGTCGAAAAGTGCCTGTAGTCTTATGTCGTCATTCATCTTTCAGAAGGTTTTTAAGTTTGGTGCGTCCACGCGAGAGTTGCTGTTTTATGGCATCCTCCGTTGCGGCCACGATGTCGGCAATCTCATGGACGGAATAGCCTTTGATATAGTAGAGCAGAATAGCGGAGCGTTCCTTGGGAGGCAACTGCTCCAGAGCCATATAGAGCGGCTGATAACGGAAGTCGCGGTCGGCAGCAAATGAGGAGTCGGGCTGTTCGTTCAGTGTTTCTATCGGATGCAGGGTGCGTCGGTTGCGGCTGGTGTCGAGGAACGTGTTGTATGCAATTCGATAGAGCCAAGCCGTGTCTTTCCCTTGGTCCTCATGCTTGTCGATAGCGAGGTAGGCTTTGACCAGTGCATCCTGTGCAATGTCGTCAGCCTCATCCCTATTGCCGCAACAGAGGGCGAGAAGGAACCGCCTGAGTGGCTCCTGTTCAGTTCGGATCAACGCTATGAATCGCTCGCGGTTCATTCCTTCGTCTGCATGTACTTCAATTCTGCCTCCATCTCCTGCTTCAGAGCCTTCTTTCCCACATAATAATTAATGAGGAAAGCGATGCCAATACCTAATGAGGGCACTGCCACCATGGATAGGCCGATGAACATATCAGCAATGACTCTGTCGATGACCATCCCATACACAGCCAATGCTATATAGATACACGCGCCGAAAATGGTGAAGATGCAGCCCCACAGCAATTTATCCAGCAGTTTCTCCTTAATGGTTCGGCTCTGCGGGTTCATCTTCCTGAAGAATGCTTCCAAGTCCAGGCCAGAGTCCTTCTCGATGGCGGTCAAAGCTATTTCAGCTCTTTTGTCGGTCTCGTGTTTCTTGTAGCGTGTCACCAACCATACGATAATGGTAGGAAGCACTACAAAAACCCCTAAGAGGACTAATGTTTCTCCGAATTTCATACTTTTTATATTTTATCTGTTATACAATGTTTTTATTGTTCTCTTTTGAGCTCGCTCATATATATAACGAAACAGGAGGCTAAAAGGTGACATCGAGAGTGTAGTTTTTATTTCTTTTCTTCACATTTATCCGAATATTAGTGGTCTTGTGTCCTGTATGTTCGTCCGCTGGGCGTTCAGCGCATGGCTCCTGTCCTGTCAGAAGTGACGCTGGGTGTCTAGCGGGGCTCTCCTGCCCTGTAAGTAGGGCCGCTGAGGGCTTGGAGGGGGCTTCGGAGCCTGTAGGTGGGTGCCTCTGAGGGCATAGAGGTGCTACTTATCGGTGCAAAGAGGCCGTCTGAGCGCGTGCCCGCTGCAGCGAAACAAATGGGGAGGCACCAATCATAGGAACTGGCGTGTGTGGTGTATCAACTTGCCGCTTTCGGACTGCAAAATAACAAAAAAAGGCGTAAAAAACGACTCGGCGAAGCCCGAAAACAGGTCGCCGAGGGTGCAACTCTAAAACTAGTTAAAGGAAAATCTGAAAAAAATGGCTCAAACCGCAATGATTTGAGCCAAAAGCGTGTGTTATTTCTCTTTGCCGAAGGTGAATTGATTGCGTCTTATTCCTTCTTACGAGGCATAGTGCAAGCACGCTTGCCCTCTGCTCTCGTCTCGCATCATAGTACGTTACCAGCAGAAAGGAGGGATAGGGGTAACGGATATTTAACATTTTTTATGGGTAAACTTTCGGGGTGTTTTGTGTTATATAGGCAGAACGACCAAAAGTGAAGACTTATGAACAAGGATCATACAAATGAGCTTGAGTTTGCTCAGATCGAGAAACGGCTGCGTCCACGGCTGATGCTGATGGGCCGCGAATTCTTCGGCTCCGACACCGAGGCCGAGGAGGTGGTGCAAGAGACGTGGCTCCGGGCATGGAACGTGCGCGGCAGGGTGGAACTCACCGATGCTTACATCCTGCGCATCGCCCGTAATGTCTGCGTCAACATGTGGCGCGGACATCGGACACAAGTGGAGTTGGTGGACGAAGATAGCACCGCCATCACCGAGGTCACACCGCAAGAAGAGGCCGAGGAGCACGAAAACTCCGAGTGGCTCGCGTCGCGCCTTCAGCGTCTGCCTCAGGCCGAGCGCGAGGTGTGGCAGATGTTCTACGACGAAGGGTTGACCGTCGATGAGATAGCCGAAGCGCGAGGCATCACCGTGGGCACCGTCCGTAAGACCATCTCCAACGTTCGTAGCACTTTGCGAACCGAGTTGCGCCGTCGTTTCTTCGACCTTCGCCATTTGATTATGTTCATTCTCGTGGGACTGGTTACGGGTATCGCTGTGGCATCCGCCATCCATCCGAATGGCGTCGTGCGCGGAGCCATAGAGCATGTATTAGGAATACCAGAGGACACTACAATTTATAATTTTGATGATGTAGAGGTGAAGCCCTCTTACCCTGGCGACATGGATGCTTTCTGGCAATTTCTGATGCAGAGCCTGCACTATCCGGAGAGTGCCGAAGCCGACAGCGTTCAAGGTCGTGTCATCATTCAGTTTGTCGTGGAGAAAGACGGTAGTCTATCTAACTTTGAAATAGTGCAAACGCCTGATGACCGTCTCACTGAAGAAGCCTTACGCGTCCTACACTTGATGCCACGCTGGCAACCAGCCCAAAATAAAGGTCGAACCGTGCGCAGCCGATACAGAATGCCTATTCTGTTCCGATTGAATTAATGCGAATTTAGATAATTCGCTCACATTCGGCCAAATCGTGAACAAGCTCACTTTGGCACTCTTGTAATCGCGAATTTCATAAAGCATATAAAAGTTAGTAAAAAGAAAAGTTAAACAAGAGAAGACCTATAGGCACACACCCTCCGCTTCGTCGGGAAAGGCTACGGGTAGGCGAGCGTAGCTCGGGAATGATGCGGCGGAGCTTTTCAGCAACCTCAAAACACCCATAATAAATATGTACAGACACATCATCACCACGCTTCTCGCCCTCGCAGCGCTGACGGCCCACGCACAGAAGACCGTCATCGAGGGCACCGTGCTCGACGCGCAGGGCAAGTCGGTGGACGCCTACGTCACCGTGGCCCCAAAGGGCACGGGCAATATCCTCGGCTTTGCCGATACCGATGCGAAAGGACACTACAAATTAGAATTCACCACGCAGGCCGACTCCGTGACCGTCACGGCCTCGGGCCTTGCCATCGGCAATCAAGTGAAAATCGTGAAAAACCAATCGCAGCGGCTCAACTTCCGCGTGAAGGAGCAGAATGTGCAACTGAAAGAAGTAACCGTCCGTGCGCAGAAGATACGGCAGAACGGCGACACGCTCAACTACCTCGTCGGAGCCTACCAGCAGCAGGGCGACCGCGTCATCGGCGACGTGCTGAAGCGTATGCCCGGCATCGAGGTGTCGCAGAGCGGCGGCATCAAGTACAACGGCAAGAGCATCAAGAAATTCTACGTCGAGGAGATGGACCTGTTGCAAGGCCGCTACGGACTCGCCACCAACAACATCAACGCCTCGGACGTGGCCACCGTGCAGGTCTTGGAGAACCACCAGCCCGTGAAGATGCTTCAAGGCAAGGAACTCACCGACGACGTGGCCATCAACCTGAAGCTGAAGGACTCGGCCAAGGGAACCATAGCCGTGAACACCATGCTTGGCGGCGGATGGGAGTCCAGTCCCTTCTCAAAAGAGAGGAATTCGGTTACCCATGAAGGCGGCAAGCTATTCACATCCCCCTCCCTTGGGGAGGGGTTAGGGGTGGGCCTTTGGACTGCTGAGGTCGTGGGCATGTACTTTGCCAAGCGCCGCCAGAACATGACGCTGTATAAAGGCAACAACACGGGCGACGACGTGTCGAAGGAACTCACGCAGCACTACTCCAGCATCAACAGCGTCAGCCTCTATCCCTTCTGCCCCACGGGCACCGTCATGCCCAGCGGCTCCGGCCTGCCGCAGAAGCGCACCTTCGACAACCACAGCCACATCCTGACTATGAACCATCTGGAGAAGCCCAACAAGGACACAGAACTGGGTCTGAACATCGCCTACCACAACGACCGCATCCGTCGCGAGGGCAGCAGCGTGGGCGACCGCTTCCTGAGCGACGACAGCCGCCTGCTCACCACCGAGACCATGACCAGCGAGACGAAGGTGAACAAC
>DFJI01000023.1:0-37715 GCA_002372235.1 Prevotella sp. UBA3675
AAGAACATGGTTACTGGTGCTGCTCAGATGGATGGTGCTATTCTCGTTGTTGCAGCTACTGATGGTCCTATGCCTCAGACCCGTGAGCACGTGCTGCTCGCTCGTCAGGTAAATGTACCTCGTCTGGTTGTGTTCCTGAACAAGTGCGACATGGTTGAGGACGAGGAGATGCTGGAGCTCGTTGAGATGGAGGTTCGTGAGATTCTCGAGCAGTACGAGTTCGAAGATGAGACTCCTATCATCCGTGGTTCTGCTCTCGGTGCTCTTAACGGTGTTGAGAAGTGGGAGAAGAAGGTTATGGAGCTGATGGATACCTGCGATACTTGGATTCAGGAGCCTCCTCGCGCTACCGACAAGCCCTTCCTGATGCCTGTTGAGGACGTGTTCTCTATCACTGGTCGTGGTACTGTGGCTACTGGTCGTATTGAGACTGGTGTGATTCACGTGGGTGATGCAGTTGAGCTGCTCGGCCTCGGTGAGGATAAGAACTCAGTTGTTACTGGTGTTGAGATGTTCCGCAAGCTGCTCGATGAGGGTCAGGCTGGTGATAACGTAGGTCTGCTGCTTCGCGGTATCGATAAGAATGAGATCAAGCGTGGTATGGTGCTCTGCCATCCCGGACAGATTAAGCCCTTCAAGAAGTTCAAGGCTTCTATTTATGTCTTGAAGAAGGAAGAGGGTGGCCGTCACACTCCGTTCGGCAACAAGTATCGTCCCCAGTTCTACCTCCGCACCATGGACTGCACGGGTGAGATTCACCTCCCCGAGGGCGTTGAGATGGTGATGCCTGGTGATAACGTAGAGATCACCGTTGAGCTGATCTACGCTGTAGCTCTGAACAAGGGTCTGCGTTTCGCAATCCGTGAGGGTGGCCGCACCGTTGGTTCAGGTCAGATTACTGAGGTCTTCGAGGACTAATGTAAGATTACTCAAACCCCATAGGTCTGTTAAGACTTAGAGGTCTTGAATAAAACAAAAGAGCCCCTGCTAAGGGCGGGGGCTTATTTACGGGAATAGCTCAGTTGGTAGAGCATCGGTCTCCAAAACCGAGGGTCGTGGGTTCGAGTCCTCCTTCCCGTGCAATAAAGCAAAGAAACGATGAATAAATTCGTAAATTATTGTAAGTTGTGCTACAATGAGTTGGCCCATGAGGTAACATGGCCTACTCCGAAAGAGGTGATGCAGAGCGCTTCGGTTGTGCTGGTTGCAACCTTGATAATAGCACTTGTTGTCTTTGCAATGGACTGGCTCTTTAAGTCCGTGATGCTTTTCATTTATAGTTTTGGTGCCTAAGTGCATCTGAGTTACAGAAAGAAAGATGGCAGAGACAGGAAAGAAATGGTATGTGCTGAAAGCTGTTAGCGGCAAAGAAGCTAAGGTAAAAGAGTATCTTGAGGCATTGATGAAGAAAGACGCAAAACTGGCTGATAATATTGGCCAGGTATTGCTGCCTACTGAGAAGTATGCGCAGCTGCGTAACGGAAAGCGTGTCGTCAAGGAAAAACTCTTCTTGCCTGGCTATGTTCTTGTTGAGGCTCAGCTTGACAATGAGATAACACATACGCTTCGCTATATACCTAATGTGTTAGGATTCCTTGGTGGCATGGATAATCCAAGTCCCGTTCGACAGGCCGATATTAATAGAATATTGGGTACGGTCGAAGAAACTGCTATACGCACGGAGGAGACAAATATTCCATTCAATCTGGATGAGGCAGTGAAGGTGACTGACGGTCCGTTCAACGGATTCAGCGGAGTCATCGAGGAGGTGAATGCCGAAAAGAGAAAACTAAAGGTGATGGTGAAGATCTTTGGACGCAAAACTCCTTTGGAGCTTGGGTTCAATCAAGTAGAGAAAGAATAGGGCGCAATTTGTTACGATGCGCCGATTCTAATATACGGTCAGGGCGGCTTCCACACCCTGGCTTATATGAAAATCATTTTATAATTTACAAACAGAAATGGCTAAAGAAGTTGCTGGATTAATCAAATTACAGATTAAAGGTGGCGCTGCAAATCCCTCTCCTCCTGTAGGACCTGCACTGGGTTCAAAGGGTATCAATATCATGGGATTCTGCAAAGAGTTCAACGCCAGAACCCAGGATAAGGCAGGTAAGATTCTTCCTGTCGTTATCACCTACTACACTGACAAGTCATTCAGTTTCGTTATCAAGACTCCTCCCGCAGCTGTTCAGCTGATGGAGGCTGCTAAGGTGAAGGGCGGTTCTTCGGAGCCTAACCGTAAGAAGGTTGCTACTGTGACTTGGGATCAGGTTCGCGCCATTGCCGAGGATAAGCTTCCCGACTTGAATTGCTTCACCGTTGAGTCTGCAATGAAACAGATTGCTGGTACAGCACGTAGCATGGGTATCACTGTACAAGGGGAGTTCCCTGGTAAATAACAATAACTTCAATTTTAAAAGACAATGAGTAAACTGACAAAAAATCAAAAGTTGGTCGCTGATAAGGTTGAAGCAGGGAAAGCCTACACACTGAGAGAAGCAGCCGCACTTGTCAAGGAAATCACCACGACTAAGTTTGCTGCCTCAGTGGATATCGATGTACGTCTGGGTGTTGATCCGCGCAAAGCCAATCAGATGGTTCGTGGCGTTGTATCGCTGCCGAACGGTACTGGTAAGGTGACGCGCGTGCTCGCTCTCTGCACTCCTGATCAGGAGGCTGCTGCCAAGGAAGCTGGTGCTGACTACGTTGGTCTTGACGAATATATCGAGAAGATCAAGGGCGGTTGGACCGATGTTGATGTTATCATTACGATGCCTTCCTGCATGGGTAAGCTGGGTCCTTTGGGTCGTGTACTCGGTCCTCGCGGACTGATGCCTAACCCGAAGAGTGGCACCGTTACGATGGATGTGGCTAAAGCTGTCAAGGAAGTAAAGCAGGGTAAGATTGACTTTAAGGTCGATAAGACTGGTATTGTCCACACGTCGATTGGTAAAGTGAATTTCACTGCTGACCAGATCTATGAGAATGCGAAAGAGTTTATCTCTACCATTATCAAGCTGAAGCCTGCTACTGCCAAAGGTACATATCTCAAGAGTATCTTTATGTCAAGCACAATGAGTAAGGGTATCAAGATAGATCCTAAATCAGTTGAATAACTCGTTAAAAGATTAGACAAATGAAAAAGGAAGTAAAAGATACTATCATTGTAGAGATTGGTGAGAAGCTGAAGCAGTATCCCCATTTCTACCTCGTTGACCTTACCGGACTTGATGCAGAGAAGACAAGCGACCTGCGTCGCAAGTGCTTTAAGAACGAAATCAAGTTGCTGATGGTGAAGAACGCTCTTCTTCACAAGGCTTTCGAAGCCTCAGAGATTGATTTTTCTCCTCTGTATGAGTGCTTAAAGGGTAACACGGCTGTGATGTTCTGCGAGACTGCAAATGTTCCCGCAAAGCTCCTCAAAGAATATGTGAAGGCTAAGGAGACAATACCTGCACTGAAAGGTGCATACGCCGAAGAGAGCATGTTCGTTGGTGCTGACAAGCTGGATGAGCTCGTAGCTATCAAGAGCAAGAACGAACTTATCGCTGATGTTGTGGCTCTGCTACAGTCGCCGATCAAGAACGTTGTCTCTGGTCTGAATGCCGGTGGCAAGATCCACGGTCTCCTCGACGCTATCGCTGAGCGTAACAAATAATAAGCGACAAGGTAACAATTAACATTAAAAACAATTAAAAAATTAAATAAAATGGCAGATATTAAAGCTATTGCAGAAGAGTTGGTAAACCTTACTGTGAAAGAAGTAAACGAGTTGGCAACAATCCTGAAGGATGAGTATGGAATCGAGCCCGCTGCTGCAGCTGTTGCTGTAGCTGCTGGTCCCGCAGCTGGTGGCGAGGCTGCCGCTGCTGAGGAGAAGAGCTCTTTTGACGTGATCCTGAAGGAAGTGGGTGGTCAGAAGCTGCAGGTTGTGAAGGCTGTTAAGGAAGCTTGCGGTCTGGGCCTGAAGGAAGCTAAGGACCTGGTTGACGGTGCTCCCGCTACTGTGAAGGAAGGCCTGTCGAAGGAAGAGGCTGAGAACCTCAAGAAGACCATCGAGGCTGCCGGTGCCGTTGTTGAGCTGAAGTAATTAAAGCACAACGATAACGCTTGGTTAGGGGCTCTCCAGTAGAGGGTTCCTAACCTTTTCTTGTCTCTGAGACAATTTCCTATAGGCCCTATAAGTCCTATAGGTCCTATAAGACCCATAAGAAAACAATAATAATATGACTTCGAAAGTAATAGACAACAGAGTTAACTTTGGCAGCGTCAAGAATCCGATGCCGTTACCGGATTTTCTCGATGTGCAATTAAAGTCATTTAAGGACTTCCTGCAGTTAGACACTCCGCCTGAGGAACGCAAGAACGACGGATTGTATAAGGTGTTCGCCGAGAACTTCCCTATCACCGATACTCGTAATAGCTTCGTGCTTGAGTTCCTGGATTACTATATTGACCCGCCCCGCTACACTATTGACGAGTGTCTGGAGCGTGGCCTTACCTATAGCGTGCCCTTGAAGGCTAAGCTGAAACTGTATTGCACTGATCCGGACCACGTGGATTTCCCCACGGTCATTCAGGATGTGTTCCTTGGCCCCATTCCTTACATGACGGCCAATGGCACGTTTGTTATTAATGGTGCCGAGCGCGTTGTCGTTTCTCAGTTGCACCGTTCGCCCGGTGTGTTCTTCGGTCAGAGCGTTCATGCTAATGGTACTTTGCTTTACTCAGCACGTATCATTCCGTTCAAGGGATCGTGGATTGAGTTTGCCACCGACATCAACAATGTGATGTATGCCTATATCGACCGCAAGAAGAAGTTGCCTGTTACCACATTGCTGCGTGCCATCGGCTTTGAGACCGATAAGGATGTGCTGCAGATCTTTGACTTGGCTGAAGAGGTGAAGGTGAACAAGCAAGCCTTGAAGAAAGTCTTAGGCTGCCGTCTGGCAGCTCGTGTGCTGAAGAGCTGGAACGAGGACTTCGTTGATGAGGATACGGGCGAGGTTGTTTCTATTGAGCGCAATGAGGTCATCATGGACCGTGAGACTGAGATCACGGAAGAGAACATGAATGACATTCTGGAAAGCGGCGCTCAGACCATTCTCGTTCATAAGGACGAGGCCGTGGCTCAGGACTACAGCATCATTTTCAACACACTGGCCAAGGACCCCAGCAACTCCGAGAAGGAGGCAGTGCTCTACATCTATCGCCAGCTGCGCAATGCCGATCCTGCCGATGATGCCAGTGCACGTGAAGTCATTCAGAACCTGTTCTTCTCAGACAAGCGCTACGATCTGGGTGATGTTGGCCGTTACCGCATCAACAAGAAGCTGGGCCTCAACACCGATATGGATGTGCGCGTGCTGACAAAGGAAGACATCATTGAAATTATCAAGTATCTGATTCAGCTGATCAACTCGAAGGCTACCGTCGATGATATCGACCACCTGTCGAACCGTCGTGTGCGCACGGTGGGTGAGCAGCTGAGCAATCAGTTCTCAATAGGCTTGGCTCGCATGAACCGCACGATTCGTGAGCGCATGAACGTTCGCGATAATGAGGTGTTCACACCGACCGATCTCATCAATGCCAAGACCATCTCCAGTGTCATCAATTCGTTCTTCGGAACCAATCCTCTGTCGCAGTTCATGGACCAGACCAACCCGCTGGCTGAGGTGACCCACAAGCGTCGTCTCTCTGCACTGGGTCCTGGCGGTCTGTCGCGTGAGCGTGCCGGCTTCGAGGTGCGCGACGTGCACTACACCCACTACGGTCGCCTCTGCCCGATTGAGAGCCCTGAAGGTCCAAACATCGGTCTGATTTCGTCGCTTTGCGTCTATGCAAAGATCAATGAGCTGGGCTTCATCCAGACTCCTTACCGCAAGGTAGAGAACGGCGTGGCCAATCTGAACAACGAAGACATCGTCTATCTGACAGCTGAAGAGGAGGAAGACCACGTTATCGGTCAGGGCAATGCTCCGCTGAATGACGACGGTACGTTCATCCGTCCTGTGGTGAAGTGTCGCCAGGATGCCGACTTCCCCGTGGTTCCGCCTACGGATGTCGATCTGATGGACGTCTCTCCTCAGCAGATTGCCTCTATCGCTGCATCGCTGATTCCTTTCCTCGAGCACGATGATGCTCACCGTGCGCTGATGGGATCGAACATGATGCGCCAGGCCGTGCCTCTGCTTCACAACGAGGCTCCTATCGTAGGTACCGGCATTGAGAAGCAGGTGTGCGAGGATTCGCGTACTATGGTGACCGCTGAAGGCGATGGCGTAGTAGAGTACGTTGATGCTACAACCATCCGCATCCTATACGATCGTACTGAGGACGAGGAGTTCGTGAGCTTCGAGCCGGCGCTGAAGGAGTATCGCATCTCTAAGTTCCGTCGCACCAACCAGAACATGACCATCGACCTGCGTCCTATCTGTAATAAAGGTCAGCGCGTGAAGCGGGGCGACATCTTGACCGAAGGCTATGCCACCGAGAATGGTGAGCTGGCACTGGGTCGCAACCTGCTCGTTGCCTACATGCCTTGGAAGGGCTACAACTACGAGGATGCCATCGTGCTCAATGAGCGCATCGTTCGTGAGGATGTGCTGACTTCAGTCCACGTTGACGAGTACTCACTCGACGTGCGTGAGACCAAGCGTGGCGTTGAGGAATTCACTTCCGATATTCCCAACGTCAGCGAAGAAGCCACCAAGGACCTCGATGAAAACGGTATCATCCGCGTAGGTGCTCGTGTGGAGCCAGGTGACATCCTGATTGGTAAGATTTCGCCGAAGGGCGAGAGCGACCCCTCACCTGAGGAGAAGCTGCTCCGCGCCATCTTCGGTGACAAGGCAGGCGATGTGAAAGACTCTTCACTGAAAGCCAATCCTTCGCTGACGGGTGTCGTTATCGACAAGAAACTCTTTGCCCGTGCCATTAAGACTCGTCAGACCAAGATGCAGGACAAGCAGACATTGGCCAAGATTGACGAGGAATATGAGGCAAAGGTTGACGACCTGAAAGACATCCTCATCGATAAGCTCATGACCCTGACTAAGGGCAAGACCTCTCAGGGTGTGAAGGACTATACCGGTGCCGAGGTGATCTCTAAGGGCTCGAAGTTCACCATGACAGCTCTGAAGAACCTGGAGTACGGTGACATCCAGACCAACAAGTGGACCAATGATGAGCACAAGAATGAGCTCATTGCTCAGCTCATCATCAACTATATGAAGAAATACAAGCTGCTCGATGCTGAGATGAAGCGCAAGAAGTTTACCATCACCATTGGCGACGAGCTGCCCTCAGGCATTCTGCAGATGGCTAAGGTCTATGTGGCCAAGAAACGTAAGATTGGCGTGGGTGATAAACTCGCCGGTCGTCACGGTAACAAAGGTATCGTGTCGAAGGTAGTACGTCAGGAGGACATGCCGTTCCTGGAGGATGGTCGTCCTGTTGACTTGGTACTGAACCCGCTGGGTGTGCCTTCGCGAATGAACCTCGGTCAGATTTTCGAGGCCATCCTTGGTGCAGCCGGTAAGAAGCTGGGCGTGAAGTTTGCTACTCCTATCTTCGACGGTGCCAAGCTTGACGACCTCGCAGCATGGACCGACAAGGCAGGTCTTCCCCGTCTCTGCTCTACCCACCTCTATGATGGTGAGACAGGTGAGCGTTTCGACCAGCCGGCAACCGTTGGTATCACTTACTTCCTGAAGCTCGGCCACATGGTTGAAGACAAGATGCATGCCCGTTCTATCGGTCCGTACTCTCTCATCACCCAGCAGCCTCTTGGCGGTAAGGCACAGTTCGGTGGCCAGCGTTTTGGTGAGATGGAGGTCTGGGCCCTTGAAGCCTTTGGCGCCAGCCATGTGCTGCAGGAGATTCTGACCATCAAGTCCGATGATACCGTAGGACGCTCCAAGGCTTACGAGGCTATTGTCAAGGGCGATCCCATGCCGACACCGGGCATTCCTGAGTCGCTCAATGTGTTGCTGCATGAGCTTCGTGGTCTCGGACTAAGCGTAAAGCTCGACTGATGTGAATGAATGTTGAAAATTGAAAATTGAAAATTATGGCTTTCAAGAAAGATACAAAGACAAAGAGTAATTTCACCAAAATTACCATCGGATTAGCTTCGCCTGAGGAGATTCTGGAGAACTCTTTCGGTGAGGTGACCAAGCCAGAGACCATCAACTATCGTACCTACAAGCCTGAGCGCGACGGTCTGTTCTGCGAGCGCATCTTCGGTCCTACGAAGGACTATGAGTGTGCCTGCGGTAAGTACAAGCGCATTCGCTATAAGGGCATCGTCTGCGACCGTTGTGGTGTGGAGGTGACCGAAAAGAAGGTGCGTCGTGAGCGCAGCGGACATATCGAACTGGTGGTGCCTGTGGCCCATATATGGTATTTCCGCAGCCTGCCCAACAAGATCGGCTATCTGCTGGGTCTGCCCACCAAGAAGCTCGATGCCATCATCTACTACGAGCGCTACGTAGTCATCCAGCCGGGTGCACTCGAGGGTCGCAAGGATTCAGAAGGCAATCCCCTGCTCGGTTCTCAGAAGTATGATCTGCTGTCAGAAGACGAGTACAACGACATTCTGGATAATCAGCTGTCAGAGGACAACTACATGCTGGAGGACAGCGATCCCAATAAGTTCGTTGCTAAGATGGGTGCCGAAGCTGTCTATGACCTGTTGCAGCAGCTCGACCTCGACTCGCTCTCTTACGAGCTTCGCGACCGTGCCAACACCGATTCGTCGCAGCAGCGCAAGAACGAGGCCCTGAAGCGCCTGCAGGTGGTCGAGGCTTTCCGCTCGAGCGTAGAGAAGGGCATCAACCGTCCTGAGTGGATGATTATGAAGATCATTCCCGTGACGCCCCCCGAGCTGCGCCCGCTCGTTCCGCTGGATGGCGGTCGTTTTGCCACCTCCGACCTGAACGACCTCTATCGCCGTGTCATCATCCGCAATAACCGTCTGAAGCGACTCATGGAGATCAAGGCTCCTGAGGTGATTCTCCGCAACGAGAAGCGCATGCTGCAGGAGGCTGTCGATTCACTCTTCGACAACAGCCGCAAGTCGTCGGCTGTGAAGAGCGACTCCAACCGCCCCCTCAAGTCACTCTCCGACTCACTGAAGGGTAAGCAGGGCCGTTTCCGTCAGAATCTGCTCGGTAAGCGTGTTGACTATTCAGCCCGTTCGGTTATCGTCGTAGGTCCTGAGCTGAAGATGGGCGAGTGCGGTCTGCCCAAGCTGATGGCCGCCGAGCTCTACAAGCCGTTCATCATCCGCAAGCTCATTGAGCGCGGCATCGTGAAGACGGTGAAGTCGGCCAAGAAGATTGTTGACCGTCGCGAACCCGTCATCTGGGACATTCTGGAGAATGTGATGAAGGGTCACCCCGTGCTGCTCAACCGTGCACCAACACTTCACCGTCTCGGTATTCAGGCTTTCCAGCCCAAGCTCATCGAGGGTAAGGCCATTCAGCTGCACCCACTGGCTTGTACTGCCTTCAATGCCGACTTCGACGGCGACCAGATGGCTGTTCACCTTCCCCTTAGCAACGAAGCCGTGCTCGAGGCTCAGCTGCTCATGTTGCAGAGCCATAACATCCTGAACCCTGCCAATGGCGCACCTATCACCGTGCCTTCACAGGATATGGTGCTCGGTCTCTACTATATCACCAAGATTCGTCCGGGTGCCAAGGGCGAGGGCCTCTCGTTCTATGGTCCTGAAGAGGCCATCATTGCCCACAACGAGGGCAAGTGCGACCTGCACGCTCAGGTGAAGGTCATGGTCGATGATGTGGTGGAGGGCCGCAAGGTTCGTCATCAGGTAGAGACCTCCGTGGGTCGTGTCATTGTCAATGGCATCGTGCCTAAGGAAGTGGGCTTCGTCAACAAGGTCATCTCCAAGAAGTCACTGCGCGATATCATTGCCGACGTGATTAAGAATGTGGGCTTTGCCGAGGCTTGCGAGTTCCTCGACGGTATCAAGAACCTGGGTTATCGCATGGCCTATCTGGCCGGTCTGTCGTTCAACCTCGACGATATTATCATCCCGAAGGAGAAAGCAGAACTCATCGAGAAAGGTAACCAGGAGGTGCAGCAGATTACCGACAACTACAACATGGGCTTCATCACCGACAATGAACGCTACAATCAGGTCATTGATACTTGGACCCACGTTAATAATGATATAGGTAATATCCTCATGAAGCAGATGACCGAGGCCGACCAGGGCTTCAACGCTGTGTTCATGATGCTCGACTCGGGTGCCCGTGGTTCTAAGGACCAGATCAAGCAGCTCTCAGGTATCCGTGGTCTGATGGCTAAGCCTCAGAAGGCCGGTGCCGAGGGACACCAGATTATTGAGAAC
This sequence comes from Prevotella sp. UBA3675, assembly GCA_002372235.1. Classification (GTDB taxonomy): domain Bacteria; phylum Bacteroidota; class Bacteroidia; order Bacteroidales; family Bacteroidaceae; genus Prevotella. Next base: position 10,385 of record DFJI01000023.1, read on the forward strand.
CCCATCCTGTCGAACTTCAAGGAAGGTATGTCAGTGCTGGAGTACTTCATCTCTACCCACGGTGCCCGTAAGGGTCTGGCTGATACGGCCATGAAGACCGCCGACGCAGGTTATCTGACCCGTCGTCTGGTTGATGTCTCTCACGACGTGATTATCAACGAGGAGGACTGCGGAACGCTTCGCGGACTCGTCTGCACTGCACTGAAGAGTGGCGACGAGGTCATTTCGAGCTTGGCCGAACGCATCCTGGGTCGTGTCAGCGTTCACGACGTAATCAATCCTAAGACCGGCGACGTGATCGTGGCTTCAGGTGAGGAAATCACTGAGGCTATTGCCGAAGAGATTGAGAAGGCCGAGATTGAGAGCGTTGAGATTCGTTCGGTGCTCACCTGCGAGTCGAAGAAGGGCGTATGCCGCAAGTGCTACGGTCGCAACCTGGCTACGCGCCGCATGGTGCAGAAGGGCGAGGCCGTCGGTGTGATTGCCGCTCAGGCCATCGGCGAGCCGGGCACACAGCTCACGCTTCGTACGTTCCATGCTGGTGGTGTGGCTGCCAACGCAGCTGCCAATGCCTCGATTGTGTCGAAGTATGAGTCGGCCCGTCTGGAGTTCGAGGAGGTTCGCACCGTTCCGTTTGATGAAGACGGTCGCATGTGCGAGATGGTGGTGAGCCGTCTGGGCGAACTCCGCTTCGTTGACCCCAACACCAAGATTGTGCTCTCTACGGTGAACGTACCTTACGGTGCTTCACTCTACTATAAGACTGCCGACGTGGTCAGCAAGGGCGACAAGATTGCCCAGTGGGACCCCTTCAATGCCGTCATCGTCACCGAGTATGCCGGTACGCTGAAGTTCAACGATGTCATTGAGGGCATCACCTTCCGTGCCGAGACCGACGAAACGACAGGCCTGACTGAAAAGATTGTCACCGAGTCGAAGGATAAGACCAAGGTGCCTACCTGTAACATCATCGATGCCAACGGCGAGATCCTCGGCACCTATAACTTCCCCGTGGGTGGCCACGTGGTAGTTGAGGACGGCCAGACCGTGAAGACGGGTGAGACCCTCGTCAAGATTCCTCGTGCTGCAGCCAAGGGCGGTGACATTACCGCAGGTCTGCCTCGTGTCACCGAGCTGTTCGAGGCTCGCAACCCGTCGAACCCCGCTGTCGTTTCCGAGATTGACGGTGAGGTGACTATGGGCAAGGTGAAGCGTGGCAACCGCGAGATTATCGTTACCTCAAAGACGGGCGACCAGCGCAAGTACCTCGTATCGCTGTCAAAGCAGATTCTGGTGCAGGAACACGATGCCGTGCGTGCCGGTACACCGCTGTCCGACGGTGCCATCACTCCGAGCGACATCCTCGCCATCAAGGGCCCGACCGCTGTTCAGGAGTACATCGTCAATGAGGTGCAGGACGTGTATCGCCTGCAGGGTATCAAGATTAACGACAAGCACTTCGAGATCATCGTTCGTCAGATGATGCGCAAGGTGCAGATCAACGATCCGGGCGACACCTCATTCCTTGAGCAGGAGATTGTCGATAAGCTCGACTTCGCCGAGGAGAACGACCGCATCTGGGGTAAGAAGGTGGTTACCGATGCCGGTGACTCCGAGAACCTCAAGGCAGGCCAGATCGTCACAGCCCGTCGTCTGCGCGACGAGAACTCGTCGCTGAAGCGCCGCGACCTTCGTCTGGTTCAGGTGCGCGATGCCGTTCCTGCCACGTCAACTCAGATTCTGCAAGGTATCACCCGCGCAGCTCTGCAGACCAAGTCGTTCATGTCGGCTGCATCCTTCCAGGAGACCACCAAGGTGCTCAACGAGGCTGCCATCCGTGGCAAGGTCGATACGCTGGAGGGCATGAAGGAGAACGTGATTTGCGGTCACCTCATTCCTGCCGGTACTGGTCTGCGCGAGTTCGAAAAGCTCATCGTGGGCTCCAAGGAGGAGTACGAGCGCATGCAGGCCAATCGCAAGAACGTGCTCGACTTCGTTGAAGAGTCAGTGCTTGAAGAGTAACCTTATATCATAAAAAGAAAAACTGCCGGCAACGATGTGTTGTCGGCAGTTTTCTTTTATCATTCAGTCAAAAAAAGCTTCTAACGGCTTTCCTCTTTGTAGTAAGCGAGGTCTCAGGTCACTTCACCCTTTTCCAAGTCTGTGTGTCGTGGAAAATGCCCAGATGTCCTCTCACCTTCAGTTTGTCGCCATCCATCCAGATAGAGCACTTATAAGTCTTACCGCTCTTCGGGTCGTAAATCTTTCCGCCTTCCCATTTGTCGCCTTTCTTCGTGAGGTCAGAGAGAATGTTCACGCCCATGAGCTTGCGCTCGCGCAGCTTGGCATCGGGGTTGTGTGAGTCCTTGGTGTCAGGGCCTTTTTCCAGCCAGATGATTTTTCCGTTCACCTTTCCGCCTTGCTGATAGATTTCCACATTGGCATTACCAGCCTCGGTCTTCCACTTTCCCAAGATGTTCTGTGCCTGTGTGGTGAGCGACAGCAGTGCGAACATCGTCAATGCTAATAACTTTTTCATTCGAATGTTGTTTTTAAAAAATTGCTTTTTTTCGGGTACAAAGGTATGCTTTTTGTCAAACATGTCCAAGAAAAAACACAAAAGAATTCGTCACGTCACTCTTATTCATAAATTTTTCAAAACATCTGCTCCATCTGCTCCCATCTGCAAATCGCTGAATCATAGATGGTTGCACGGGAGCAGATAAGAAATCGTTCTGCATCATCTGCTCCGCGCATAAGTGCTTACGACTCAGGATTCGTCACATCACGGTTTAGTTCAGTCCACGTTGTCTCTTAGAATAGGTCACGTCATGTTTTAGGCTCAATCACGTCACGTTTTAGGATAGATCATCTTACGATTTAGGCTATATCATGTCGTGATTTAGGAAAGCTCATGCTATGATTTAGGATAGATGTTATTTGTGGTTTATTAGCCCTATAACGTCCCATATATTTTCCATATATCAGGAGCGTTTTTAACTTTTTTCTCCGAATCGCTTTGCGGTTCGGATTTTTTGTTCTATCTTTGCTGACGTTCATGCCTATTGACGCAATATTATTATATGAGTATGCCAGACTTAATTCGTGAGCGCTATATCAACCCCTATACAGACTTCGGATTCAAGAAGCTGTTCGGTACAGAGATGAACAAGGACCTGCTCATCAGTTTTCTCAATGCCCTTTTCCACGGTACTAAGAAAGAGATCACTGACATTCAATATCTGAACGGCGAACATCTTGGCGACGGCTATGGTGACCGCCGTGCCGTTTTCGACGTGTATTGCATGACCGCCGACGGTGGCCGGTTCATCGTTGAGATGCAGAAAGCCGAGCAATCATATTTCAAGGATCGGAGCGTTTACTACTCTACGTTCGCCATACGTGAACAGGGTGTGAAGGGTAAAGAGTGGGACTATCACCTGGAGGATGTCTATACCGTCGGCATTCTGAATTTTGAGTTTCCCAACAACGAGTATCCTTCTGACAGCTATCGCCATGAAATCAAGTTGAAGGATACTGAGGACAATCACGTATTTTACGACAAGCTCACCTTTGTCTATCTCGAAATGCCGAAGTTCACTAAGACGGAGGACGAGTTGGATGGTATGTTCGATAAATGGATGTTCGTGCTCCGCAACCTTGGCCGTTTGATGGAACGGCCTAAGGCCCTGCAGGACCGTGTGTTCAAGAAGCTGTTCGAACAGGCTGAGATAGCCAAGTACGACGAGACTGAACGCCGCAGGTACTATGAAAGTCAGAAGGAATACTGGGACTATTACAGCACAATGACTACGGCCATGAATAAAGGGATAGCGAAAGGCCGTGCGGAAGGTCGTGCAGAAGGTATAGCAGAAGGTCGTGCAGACGTTGCCCGGAATCTGAAGAAGAAAGGAATGTCTGTTAGTGACATAGCTGATGTTACTGGACTTACCGAAGAAGAAATCAGAACTTTGTAAACGGGACAAGCAGGCCTGTTTTTATTCTTAACCCCAACTTTTTTCTCCGAATCGCTTTGCGGTTCGGATTTTTTGTGCTATCTTTGCTGTCGCGATGTCAGGCATCGCCTCAGCATAAGAACACGTTCTTCTGCATTCGGCTCGCACTGACATTGTCCCGTGCATTTCGGTGCACATACATTTTTATTTGCTCAATCGCCTATCGAATCACCACCCCGAAAAGCAGAACGAGCAATCATAGGGAGGATATAGTCCAGCTATTTCCCTATGCTAACATCCATTGAGGCTTGCGCCTAAAGCGCAGGCTTCCCGTAGGATGTTAGAGGTTTGTGGTGAACCTGATAGGCGTATGGTGAAGACCTGCGCTTTTCTTATGCCCATGAGTTAGTGCAGGTTCCCAAAGGAGAGGAAACATTTTAGTACTAACCCTTTAAAATAAAAATGTAGATTATGAAAAAGTTATTTCTTTCGCTGGTAGCCGCTATGATGTGCGCTACAGCAATGTTTGCACAAGGTTCACTTCTGGCCACACTGAGTCATGAAGGCGAGATTTCCGTTTTCTACGGTTCCAGTGCGCTCAAGTCGGCATTCGATGCCGCAGCAAACGGTGATGTGATTACCCTGTCGAGTGGACATTTTAATGCTGTGAACATCACCAAAAATATTACGCTAAGAGGAGCAGGCATGAGCGTGAGCACCGACAGCATCAACCCTCATGAAATGACCGTCATCATGGGTGCTTTCTCCATCAATGTAGCCGATACATTGTCGGGCCGCATCAACATGGAGGGACTTTATAGTGGAAGTGATGTTACGTATAATGGAACACTGAGGAACGCGCAGTTCCTGAAATGCCGCTTCCAGCGCTTCCTCGCCGGTAACAATGCCGTGATGACCAATACATCTTTCATCCATTGCCGCTTTTACGACGGAGTCACATTGAATGCCAATTCCAATGCGGTGTTCATTAACAGTATCGTCTGTTCTCCGGTTTCCAATCAAGCATCTTCTACGGTAGAGTTCGACAACTGTTTCGTAAAATATGATTTTGGATATAATCATGGAGCCCTTAGTACTAGTGTGGTAAATGCCTATTACAAAAATTGTATTATTCAGAATGCAGTTCAGGCTGGATATGTTGTGATGATACCTTCCTCATGTACGGCAATTAATTGCGTAGGATTAGGCCATTCAGATATTTTCAAGAACATGACTGCCAAGAATTCGACTAATAAATATGTGAATGCAATCTCATCCGTATTCAAGACCTATAATGTAACGGGGTATAATACTTATATTAATGACTCTTGGTCTTTTGAACTCACTGAGACTGCTGCACAGACCTATCTTGGCACAGACGGCACGCAGGTAGGCATTTATGGCGGCAATCTCCCTTACAGTGAAGACCCCACAATCCCAAAGATCACGAAATGCAACGTCGCCTCAAAGTCAACTGCCGACGGCAAGCTGAGTGTGGATATAGAGGTGAAAGCCGCTGAGTATTAATTTTTAAAGCATTCATATAGATGAACAGGTTTTTGCTTTTCCTGTGCTTCCTGTGCATTCCATGGGCAACACGAGGGCAGGCTGCATACGACTGGCTCTACTGGTATGATGACGACGATGCCCATCGGCACACAGGTGTTTCGCAGGGCGAATCGTTCCGCATCGATGCCGAAGCGGGAGCGCTGAGTGAGGGATTCCACACCCTCCATGTGCAGGTTGCCGATACGGCGGGACGATTCTCGCCACCGCATACCACATTGTTCTGTCATATACCAGACAAGACCATTACGACACTCTACTATTGGTTCGACAACGATGTGGAGCATGTCTATGAGTCGGCCTCCACGGGCGGACACTACTCAATCGACGTCACGATGCTGGAGCCCGGCCTGCACTATGTCTATTGCCAGGCCAAGGATGCCAAGGGCGTGATGACCGACGTGAGCCGGGCCGTGTTCTACAGGCAGATGCTGGATAATGCAGCGAAGTGGACCTACTGGTTCGATAATGATGGACAGACCACCACGGTCGAGCATCCCAGTGAAGCAGTGCTGATAGACGTGTCGCACCTGGATGACGGCTTCCACACCATCCATAGTCAGGTGAGTGAGACCTCGGTGTCGGAGGTCGTGTCGCGCATGTTCATCAAAGTGCCGCAGACCGAGGGCGTGGCCGACATGACGTGCATCTGCATGGTCGATGGAAGACTGGTTGCCCAGGAGAAAGTGCCTGCAGCCGGCGGCATCATGCACTGGCAGATGAACGTAGATTCCATCGGCGTAGGTGTGCACCGTGCTTCGTTTCAGGTGATTACTCCGTCGGGAGTGGCCTCTAATATTTCCGACTGTTTCTTCTTGCGTGCCATCACCGACAAGGAGATTGGCACGATGAAGTGCGTCTATTCGCTTGACAACTTCCGTACGCAGAGCGAGGCCGGAACCATGAGCAACGGGCTCTTCCACTTCGACCTTGACGTGTCGGCATTGGACGACGGGCTGCACCGCATCGCCTATATGCTGATAAGCGAGCAGGGTATCACTACTTCACAGAAGACAGCCTATTTCTGGAAGGCACCGCTGGGTGGCGATGGCATTGTGCAGTACGACTATTGGCTGAACGAAAATGAGGAGGACATGCGCAAGGTGAAGCTCAGCAAGCGGGAGAATCCTTTCAAGCTGATCTCCCTGTTGCCCGTGGAGACACAGCCCATCCGCTCGTCATGCTTCCACTTCGAGGTGAAAGATGAAAAGCCCATGATTTATGCCAAGAACGATTTCCACATCCGCTTCTATGATGTCGCCGGGCGATCCGTGGACGAGACGAAACAGTTCGTGGACTATCAGGTGGGGCAAGAAGTGACAGAAGTGACACTGCTGCGTCCTGGTGAACACAAAACGTCAGAACGGCCTGAAGACAATAAACTGAAGTGGTATAAGGTGGAGGCTCTGCGAGGTGATAGTCTGGCCTTCAAGACAGACTATCCTTGCTCTGTGCAGCTGTTCTCGCCATCGGGCAAAGAACTCTATGCTGTTTCGGGGCCAGATGCTATCAAGTATGGTGGCTCATACGCTCCTGATGACGGAACGTACTATATTGCTCTTCACGACGTGACTGCGCAAAACTGTCGTAACTTGAGTATAGACTATCAGCATATTGACAAGTATGCAGTGCTGAGCTATACGCCAGATGAATTTGGCGTGCTGCCAGGTGTGCAAATGATGAATATTAGTGGCAATGGATTTACTGAATTGAGGTCTGTATATCTCAAAAACGGAACGCAAATCATTCCGTCAGATACTATAGCAGCCATAAGCAAATCGGAGGCAACTCTTGTCTTTGTGCTTGATGGAACTGAGGTGAAAGGAAGCTACGATCTTGTGTTACAATTTGAAGAAGACGGCAATACAAGTGAGGTTACTGTAGCATCGGCTGTTACACTTGCCATACCTGACTTCAGTGACATTCAGATAGAAATTACTGATCCTCGCAGTGTGGCGAGTCCTTATCCTGTAAGCATAAAGGTAACCAATCCCAGCAACCTGACACTTTCGCACATTCCCTTCTATATAGCATTTGACAATGTGGAGAAAATAGACAAGTTCAGTTTCTTGAATTTTGATGTAGAGGCCGACAAGCAGTTGGTTGACAGTGGGCTGGTGTTTATACATGACATTGAAAACTTCAAACAGAAAGGCATTGCAGCCCGAATGGTTCCTGCGGTGATACCAACTTTGTTGCCGGGTGAGACACAAACTTATGTGTTAGGATTCAAAGCAGGCAACCATGCCACCTATAATGTATATGCATGGACAGGTACACCTTGGAGTTTCTACGCTACGGAGACTATGAATGCTATTCAAACATTGGCCCAAAACGGTTCCGGGTTTAGCGGAGGAAACGGCGGCGGTTCAGGATGTGGTTCTGGGTCTGGTTCCGGCAACGGCTCTGGTTCTGGCAGCGGCTCTGGTTCTGGTGATGGTTCCGGAGGTGGTTCCGGAGGTGGCTCTGGTTCTGGAGGTGGTTCTGGGGCAGTGATTATCTTGCCTGGCGGCGGTAGTGGAGGCGCTGGTGGTAGTATGGGCGGCAATGTCGCTACAAGCTGTATGCCAGACCCATGCGGTTATGCAGGAGTCATCAAAAGTTGGATAGAAGAGTGTACTTGTGCTACGGCATTAGGGCTTGGACAGGTACTCGGAGGAATTCATAATGCCTTGCACAATAGAAGCAACAGGGCACAACGAGCACAACTTGCAGCAAGTGGATTGTTCGATGATCCTTATGAATACTTTCCTGACTATTACCTGCCAAATCCGAATGATATTTTCAATAACTGGTTAGGGCATTGCATTCCTTACCCGGGGGCATTGGGCAAAGTCATGTCTGGTTTAAACGCATTCCAGAATACATTCGGAGGCGATCCTTGTCCCGATCCAAACCCTCATGGTTGCAATCAGTGGAATCCTGGTGATCCCAACGACATCTTCGGCTACATGGCGGAGTCTGGCAGCAAGTATATGAAAGAGGGAACAACCGATGTGTATTATACTATTGAGTTTGAGAACGATCCGGAAATAGCAAATGCTTCGGCTCATACGATTGTAGTGCGCGATACACTTGACACCTCACGTTTCGACCTTTCAACTTTCGCTGTCACAGGTATTAAACTGGGTAATAGAGACATTGTAAATCTTGGTGGAGTGAAGTCGTTGAATAAGAAGACTATTGACTTGCGCCCAGAAATCGATGTGATTGCTCAGTTGAGTCTTTCGCTTGATGAACAGAAAGGCATTGCAACTTGGACGATAGAATCTCTGGATCCCATGTCTATGGAACCAACCGATGATGCCATGCAAGGAGTTCTGCCAGTAAACTCAAACGGTAGCGGACAAGGCGAGCTGACCTTTGACATCAAACTGAAGCCTGGCATGGTGGAAGGAGAGTCTGTGAGCAATCGTGCTGCTATTGTGTTTGATCAAGAAGGGGTGATCATGACTCCTACTTGGACGAACATCGTAGATGGAACAGCCCCAGAGAGTCATGTGACGAATGTAACACTATCATCTGATACGACTGCGATTTTAAGTATAAGGACAATGGACGAACTTAGCGGACCTTGGCGCTACGATGTATATGTGCAATATGGTAGTGGCGCATGGTTCAAGGCTGCCGAGAATGTGCCTGCTGATACTACTGCTACGGTCAAAATCTATGATGGCATAGACCACGGCTTCTATGTGGTGCTGACCGATTCGGCGGGCAATGTGGAGCGAAAGCAGGCTATGCGTGAAATGTCGTTGAACCTGTCGTCAACAATCCGAGGCGACGTGAACAGTGACGGGCAGGTTGGTATTGCCGACATCGTAGCCGTTACGGGCTATATGGTTGGAACGAACAGCAACGTCTCGCTCACTTCTGCCGACGTGAACGGTGACGGACAAGTGGGCATTGCCGACATCGTAGCCATCACCGACATCATGGCAGGAACAGCAAACATGACAAGTCGGCAGAACGCGCGATATAAGACTTATTTTGTTAAACGTAAAGAATATAAACAACAATGGGAACAATCAAAACAATGATGATAATTGCCCTGCTGACACTTGTCGGCAGGGCATCTGCCCAGACGTTGAAAATGACGGCTGGAGATGTGAAGATAGAGGCTGGAAAGACAGCTGAGTTGAAAGTGAGCCTTGAAAACCCGATGGACATTACGGGGTGGCAGTTATACCTTTATCTACCAGAGAATGTTGACATCTCCTATGAGGAAGAGGAAGGCGAACGCTATTATGACAACACCGTGATTCTGTCATCGCGGCATTTGCGCAGCCACACTTGCACCGTCACTGCTACTGCCGACGGCGGCTACCTCATCATGGGCTATAATCCAAGTAAGCCTACGAACATCAAAGAGCATAGTGGGGAAATCGTGACCATCGTGTTGCAGGCAACTGATGCATTCAGCGGTCATCAGACTGGAACCATTAAGAAAGGCGCTGTGTCGGACATCAACTCTGTGCAGACCAACGTGGAGGGCGATGTGACTTTCCGCATAGCTCTGCCTGACGAAACTCCGACTGGAATTTCCGGCATATCTGCTGATGCAGACGGCCAGCCCGTCTATACAGTCAACGGCCAGCGTGCAAAAAAGAGTGAAAAAGGCATCTTGATAAAGAAAGGCCAGAAGTATATTGCAAAATAGAGCGCTGGCGATGATAGAAGCCGCCAAGTACACATAAAAAGCCCCAAAAACAGGTAGCAAAACATCTGCTCCATCTGTTCCCATCGTAATCGGTTGATTTCCAGATTAATGGTGATGGGAAACAGATGGAGCAGATGTTTTGCAAACTTTGTGAATAAACTACATTTTCATTTGCTCATTACGGGCGACCAGTTGTCACGAATGAATGTAAAAGGTCAACTCTTTTGTCATTTCTACTTTGCAAAGCCGTACCTTTTCATAATAAATAACATTTTAAATGAGAAGGGAATGCATGAATGTCGTGATTTTTTACTACTTTTGCGGCAACATCGTAAAACAGTAATCTTTAAATCGTAGAATTATTATGGCATTTTTGACTAACGAAAAGCTGGTGATTGTCGGTGCTGCCGGCGCTATCGGCTCGAACATGGTTCAGACGGCCCTGATGATGGGTCTGACAAGCGAGATTTGTCTGTATGATATTCCTTTCGCTGCCAATGCAGTGGAGGGCGTGGCTGAGGAAATGCGCCAGAGCGGATTCGATGAGGCTCACATCGTGGCTACGACCAATGTGGAAGAGGCTTTCACTGGTGCTAAGTACATCATCTCGAGCGGCGGCGCTCCCCGTAAGGCTGGCATGACTCGCGAGGATTTGCTGGCTGGCAACTGCAAGATTGCCGAGGAGCTGGGCATGAACATCAAGAAGTACTGCCCCGACGTGAAGCACGTGGTGATTATCTTCAATCCTGCTGACCTCACGGGTCTGGTAACACTGCTCTACAGCGGACTGAAACCCGGACAGGTGACTACGCTGGCAGGTCTGGACACCACTCGCCTACAGTCGGCTCTGGCCAAGAAGTTCGGCGTGAAGCAGAGCGAGATCAAGGGCTGCGCTACATACGGCGGTCACGGTGAGCAGATGGCAGTATTCGGAAGCCACGTGACTGTAGCTGGCCGCAAGCTGACCGACATCATCGGTACGGCTGAGTTCCCTGCTGAGGAGTGGGAGCAGATGAAGGTGGACGTGACGAAGGGCGGCGCCAAGATCATTGAGCTGCGCGGTCGTTCGAGCTTCCAGAGCCCTGCTTATCTGTCGGTTGAGATGATTCGCGCTGCCATGGGCGGTGAGCCTTTCCGCTTCCCCGTAGGCACCTATGTGAAGACCGACAAGTACGACCACATCATGATGGCCATGAAGACTACCATGACTCAGGAGGGTGCCAAGTTTGAGGTTCCCCAGGGTACGGCTGAGGAGAACGCCAAGCTGGATCAGAGCTATGAGCACCTCTGCAAGATGCGCGACGAGCTGGTGACGCTGAACATCGTTCCCGAGATTTCGAAGTGGAACGAGATCAACCCCAACCTCTAAGGCAGAGTAACTGGTGTATAAGAAAAAACAGAAGAACGGAAAAGTTCTTCTGTTTTTTTGTTGTCCTGTCGTAAAGAGCTGCTATTCTGTCTCGAAAGGTAGGGTGGAGGACTGTTCCTGCTGATAGGCGTATTGATTCTTGCGCTGCACCTTTTGCGCAAGGGCCATGAGCTCGGCCAGCTGTTGCTGCTGCTGTTCCGACAGTTTGCCCTTGGCGAGCTGCTTGCGCGCATACTTGAACCAATTCAGCAGGTCGTGCTCCTCCAGTTTGTACTTCGACGGGCGACGTTTGTGCGTCGTCATGAAGTCGGTCAATTCACGACAGTGCTTGTTCCAGATGTCTCCCTGTTTCATGAGGTGTTAGAAATTGAGGTCAACGCCCAGACCGAACACGTTGTTGGTACGGGTGAACGAGTTGCGTCCGGCAGGTACGGTGATGTTGGTGGAACCCATGCTTGCAAGGGTCTGCGCGGGAGTGTTCATGTCATAGTTCCCGTAGTTGGTCTGGAAGTAGGCAGCCTTCAGCTTCACGTTCTTGGCCACCTGGAAGTTCAGACCTACGCCGAAGCTCCAGCTGTTGACTACGAACGACATGTCGTTCATATATGCATCGGTGAGTCCGTAGCGGGTGATCTGTCCGCCTGCCGACACGGTGAGCTTCTTGATGATGTCCCACTCTGCACCAAGCAGGAACTCGTTGGTGCCACAGCTGAGCAGTTTCTCGCTGTGATTGTACCAATGGGCCTGCTTGTCGAAGAAGTGGTGGTAGCCCAGATTGACACGCACGTTGTCGATGATGCTCCACTGAGCACCCACGGTGAGCAGGGCAGGGGCATCCTCGGGAACGGTCGTTCCGTCTTCAAACTTCTTGGTGGCTTCGATGACAGCCTTTTCCAGTGTGGAGTTGTTCTTCATGCGCATGCGAGTCTTGAACTCATACTTGGCAGCGAAGTTGAACGCACCGATCTTATAGTCGATGCCCAGAACGGGAGCAACACCCACACCCGACTGGTCGCTCTTCAGGTTCATGCCGTTGGCATAGGGTGCCAGCTTCTCGGCACTTGCATTCAGTTCAGAGTTGGGATCGGCAAGAGCCTGAAGCTTGTCAGCTGCGTTCTTGACGGTTTCAGTTGCCTTCGCCGTGGCCGCTGAGGCAGGCACTCCGGCATCTATCAGTTTGTTAGTAAGGGCAGTGATATAAGGGGCGGCGCCGTTTGTGGCCAGGTTCACTCCAGCTTTGGTCAGTCCCGTCTTTACCTCCTCGAAATACTTGGGCAATGAGATTCCGTCAGTGCCATTCATTACCTTGATATTGTTCAGACGGGCCTCATAGGTGGCTGAGCCATAGAGCACGCGCACACCGCCATAGACCGAGAGGTGCTCATTGATTTTGTAAGCTGCGCCCAACTGGAATCCGAAGTAATACTGTCGTCCCTTCATGTAGCCGTCGGCATCGTAGCCAGTGACATTGGGAACACTGCTGCCGAAGAGGCTCGTCAGTTGGTTCAGGCTGTTTGAGGTCTGTTGCAGTCCGGTTGCGATGGCACCAACCGCCGTCTCAAATGATCCCAGACCGTCGGCAAACTCACACTTGCCGCCACCGCCCGGGATGGAGAAGTTGAACTGGAAGCTCCAGTTACCGGTGTTCCAGGCAGCCTGAACCGACGGTATGAAGGGGGCATTGGCTATGCCCTTAAAGGTCTTGGTGTCATTCCCTCCGTTTTTGGCACCGAGGCGGAAAAGCTCGTTGGTCGAAGTGATCGTGCGCGTCTGGTGAGCGTACTGCCAGTTGATGCCCAGATGGAATCCTTTTGGCATGAAAGCCACGCCAGCCGGGTTGCTATACACACCATCCAGACCAATGGCGGCATCGCGGGCAGGGTTGCGTAAGAAGTCAATACTCTGATTTGTGTTGGTTAAGATTCCGCCTGCAAGGGCGTTAGTTGTGGTGGCTGCCAGCACTATGCTGGCGAGACAAACTTTTAAATTTTTCATATCCTTTAAAAATAAATCTTAAAAAAATCGGCTGCAAAGGTATGCATTTAGTTTGTTTCGACCGTTGTTAAGGCGCACATTGTTAACGAAATTTAATTAATATTTGCACAAAAATAACAAGTTTGTGCATTTGTATGCAGTTTTTAGGGAACGAAAAGGTATAGAAGAAATGATGGGAAAATTTGGATAGGTCAGAGAAATAATATAAATTTGCAGCATGAACATGTTTATTTAATTGAAACTGGCATAGCTGAATAATGGAAGACTTTATACACTTACACGTACATACATATTATTCTATACTCGACGGACAGTCGAAAATCAAGGACTTAGTGAAGAAAGCCATCGGCGACGGCATGAAGGGAATGGCTATCACCGATCATGGCAACATGTTTGGCATCAAGGAATTGCACGACATTGTGGCTGGCGTGAACAAAGACCGCAAGAAGGCTGGTGAGGAACCCTTCAAGCCCATCTTTGGCTGCGAGATGTATGTGGCCAAGCATGGCCCTAAGGAGCAGAAGAACGGACGTGAGGACCAGAGCGGCTATCACCTCATTGTGCTGGCCAAGAACTATAATGGTTACAAGAACCTGATCAAGCTGGTGAGCAATTCGTGGGTGGACGGCTACTATCAGCGCCCCCGTACCGACCGCGCCGACCTGGAACGCTATCACGAAGACCTGATTGTGTGTTCGGCCTGCATTGCCGGCGAGGTGCCCCGGAAAATCCTGAATGGCGACATGGCCGGTGCTCGCGAAGCCATAGAGTGGTATAAGCGCGTGTTTGGCGATGATTACTATCTGGAACTTCAGCGTCATGAGGTGAAAGACCCCTCGATAAGAGCCAACAGAGAAACCTTTCCGTTGCAACAGAAAGCCAATAAGGTGCTCATTGAGCTGGCTCATGAGTATGGCATCAAGCTCATCTGCTCGAACGACGTGCATTTCGTGGAACAGGAGAATGCTGAGGCCCACGACCACCTGCTCTGCCTCTCTACGGGCAAGGATCTCGACGACCCCACGCGCATGCTCTATTCCAAGCAGGAGTGGTTCAAGACCAAGGCTGAGATGAACGAGATATTCAGCGACGTGCCCGAGGCTTTGAGCAATACGCTTGAGATTCTCGACAAGGTCGAAATCTATTCTATCGACCACGACCCCATCATGCCCTTCTTCCCCATTCCTGAGAGTTTTGGCACCGAGGAGCAGTGGCGGCAGCGCATCACGCAGGAGCAGCTGTATGAAGAGTTTACGCGCGATGAGAACGGAGAGAATCCGCTTTCGCGCGAGGATGGCGAGAAGAAAATCAAGAAGCTGGGTGGCTACGACAAGCTGTATCGCATTAAGTTTGAGGCCGACTACTTGGGCGAATTGGCCTATAAGGGTGCCAAGCAGCGATATTTGCCCGATGAGGAACTGAAGATGGAAAAGATAGAGGTGTCAACGGGGAATCCCGATTCTTCTTACACCATCTTCCACTCATCGCTGCCGAAAGAAGTAGATGACCGCATCCGCTTCGAGTTGCACATCATGAAGACGATGGGCTTCCCAGGCTACTTCCTCATTGTGCAGGACTTCATCAACTCGGCACGCGACGAGCTCGACGTGTGGGTGGGCCCTGGTCGTGGCTCGGCTGCCGGAAGTGTGGTGGCCTACTGTCTGGGCATCACTAAGATAGACCCGTTGAAGTATGACCTCCTGTTCGAGCGTTTCCTGAATCCCGACCGTATCTCTTTGCCTGATATTGATACCGACTTCGACGACGACGGACGCGGCAAGGTGCTGAAGTGGGTGATGGACAAGTATGGTCATGAGAACTGTGCCCACATCATCACCTACGCATCGATGGCCACGAAGAACTCTATCAAGGACGTGGCACGTGTCGAGAAGTTGCCGCTGTCCATCAGCAATGCGCTGTGTAAGGCCATTCCCGACCGACTGCCCGACGGACTGAAGATGAATCTGACCAATGCCATTAAGTGTACGCCGGAACTGCGCGATGCCGAAGCCTCGTCGGATCCTGTACTGGCCAATACCATCAAGTATGCCAAGATGCTTGAGGGAACCGTGCGCGGAACGGGCATCCACGCCTGCGGCTTCATCATCTGTCGCGACCCTATCAGCAGTTGGGTGCCTGTCTCTACGGCAGACGACCCCGACTTCAAGGACACGAAGACCAACTGCACGCAGTATGATGGCCACGTGATTGAATCGACCGGACTCATCAAGATGGACTTCCTGGGACTGAAGACACTCTCCGAGCTGAAGGAGGCATGCGCCAACATCAAGCAGCATCGCGGCATCGACATAGACCTTGACCACATCCCCATCGACGATCCCAAGACCTATGAGCTCTATCAGCAGGGGCGCACCATCGGCACGTTCCAGTTCGAGTCGGCTGGCATGCAGAAATACTTGCGCGAGCTGCACCCCACGGTGTTTGAAGACCTCATCGCTATGAACGCCCTCTATCGTCCGGGACCTATGGACTATATCCCTTCTTTCATTGCGCGTAAGAACGGACGAGAGGAAATCAAGTACGACATTCCTTGCATGGAAAAGTACCTGAAGGACACCTACGGCATCACTGTCTATCAGGAGCAGGTGATGTTGTTGTCGCGCCAGTTGGCCGACTTCACCCGTGGTGAGAGCGATGCCCTCCGAAAGGCAATGGGTAAGAAGAAGAAGGATATTGTAGATGCCATGAAGCCGAAGTTTATTGAGGGCGGAAAGAAAAACGGACACGACCCGAAGATTCTGGAGAAGATATGGGCCGACTGGGAGAAGTTTGCTTCCTATGCCTTCAATAAGTCGCATGCCGCCTGCTACTCATGGGTGGCCTATCAGACGGCTTACATCAAGGCCAACTATCCGGCTGAGTTCATGGCCGCCATCATGACGCGCCGCCGCGATCAGATCACGGAAATCACGAAGCTCATGGACGAATGCAAGCAGATGGGCATTGCTACACTGGGCCCCGACGTGAACGAATCGTATCTGAAGTTCGGTGTCAACCAAAAGGGCGAGATACGTTTTGGTCTGGCGGCCATCAAAGGCATGGGCGACTCCGTGGCTGAGGCTATCATCAGGGATCGTGAGGAGAACGGACCGTTCACCAGCATCTTCAACTTTGCAGAGCGAGTGGCACTCAGCGTGAACCGCAAGGCTTTCGAGTCACTGGCCCTGAGTGGCGGCTTCGATTCCTTTGGCATCCGTCGTGAGGCGTTCTTTGCCGAGAATGCCAAGGGAGAGACGTTCCTCGACTCACTCGTTCGCTACGGACAGACCTATGCTCAGGCTAAGAACGAGGCCCAGAACTCGCTGTTTGGCGGGTTCGACAGCGTGGAGATTGCCACGCCGCCCATTCCGAAGACCGATGTGCGCTGGAGCGATATTGAACGACTGAACAAGGAGCGCGATCTGGTGGGCATCTATCTCTCAGCCCATCCGCTCGACGAATATAAGATAGTGCTTGATAACCTGTGCAATGCCCGATGCGATGAACTGGCCGACAATGGAGCGGCGCTTGCCGACCGTGAGGATGTCATTCTGGGCGGCATCGTGACGGCAGTACGCTCCAAGTTCTCAAAGAACGGCAAGCCCTGCGGCTTCGCCACCATCGAGGACTTCAACGGCTCAGGCGAACTGGCGCTCTTTGGCGACGACTGGGCCAAGTGGAACGGTTGGCTCACCGAAGGCTCGGCTGTCTATGTGGTGGGTAAGATGAAGCCCCGTTTCTGGAACAGTGGACAGAAAGAGCTGAAGGTGCAGAACATAGAGTTCCTGCAGTCGGTGAAGGAAAAGGCCATCGACCGTCTCACCATCTCGTTGACCACCGACATGCTGGACGATCAGATTGTGACCGAGTTGCAGGAGCTCATCAGCGAACATCCCGGCAAGACCAAGCTGTTCTTCCAACTGCGCGACTCTACAGGCAAGCACCACGTGCTGCTCCGCTCACAGAAAAACCTAATTGACGTGCGCCATTCGCTCATTGACTATATAGAACGAACGGAGGCACTGGACTATAAAATCAACTAATTCTTTATGGAAAAGACTATTAGCGTTCGCTGCAAGAACAATGGACAGGACTATGATATTCCTGTTGGCAGTACGCTCGAAGAACTGTACGACAAGACAGGTCTCACGTTGCCTCACGGGCCTATCAGTGCCCATGTCAATAACAAGGTGGAAGGCATGCACTACCGCATCTATAAGCGCAAGGATGTGGAGTTTCTTGACATTACTTCGTCTTCTGGACTCCGCACCTACACCCGCACGCTTTTCTTCGTGCTCTGTAAAGCCGTCCACGACCTGTATGAGAAGTGCAAGGTGGCTATCGACATTCCTGTTTCCAACGGCTACTATGTGAACCTGAACATCGGTCATCCTGTGACGCTTGAGGATGCCGGCAAGATTCGCAAGCGTATGCAGGAAATCATTGATGAGGCTATTCCCGTGCACCGTCATGAGACCACCACCGAGGAGGCCATCCAGATGTTCACCATCCTGCACACTTACTCGAAAGTGAAGTTGTTGCAAAGCACGGGCTCACTCTTTACCACCTTCTACGATATTGATGAGTATTATGATTATTACTATGGCTCGCTGCTCACCAATACCTCACAGCTCTATCTTTTCGGACTGGAGAAATACTACGATGGCCTGCTGTTGCGCCTGCCTTCGCGAGAGGATCCAGAGGAGTTGGGCGAGCTGGTGATGCAGGATAAGATGTTCGGCATCTTCAAGGAACATCACTCCTGGCAGAACATCATCGGACTGCGCACCATTGGCGACCTGAACGAGGCCATCTCAAAAGGCGAGACCAATCTGCTCATTCAGGTGAGCGAAGCCTTGCAGGAGAAGAAGATTTCGAAGATTGCCGAGGAGATAGCCCGTAAGAGAGGCATCCGTATGGTGCTCATTGCCGGGCCGTCGTCATCGGGTAAGACCACCACCTGCAAGCGCCTGTCGGTGCAGCTCATCACCAATGGCATCAAGCCCGTGCCTATCTCGCTCGACGATTATTTCCTGGATCGTGAGCAGACACCGCGCGACGAGACGGGCGATTACGACTTTGAGAGCATCCATGCGCTGAACATACCCTTGCTCAACGAGCAGCTTGCTGCGCTCTTCCGTGGCGAGGAGGTTGAGCTGCCACGCTATAACTTCCAAGCCGGCAAGAGCGAGTGGAGTGGTAAGAAACTGCGCTTGAACGATGGTCAGATATTGGTGGTAGAGGGTATTCATGCGCTCAATCCTGAGCTCACGGCTCAGATTCCTGATGAGCTGAAGTTCCGTGTCTATGCCTCGGCACTCACCACGTTGTTGCTCGACAATCACAACTATATCCCTACCACCGACAACCGTCTGCTTCGCCGCATCATCCGCGACAATAAGTATAGAGGCGTCGATGCCCGTGAGACCATTCGTCGATGGCCCTCGGTGCGCAAGGGTGAGAACAAGTGGATATTCCCTTATCAGGAGAAAGCTGACGCTATGTTCAATACGGCCATGCTTTTCGAACTGGCTGTGATCAAGAGTCAGGCTGAACCTTTGCTGGAGCAGGTGCCGGAGAACTGCCCGGAGTATGCTGAGGCTTATCGTCTGCGCAAGTTCCTGCGCTACATCAAGCCCATACCAGAAGCTCAGATTCCTCCCACCTCGCTGCTGCGCGAGTTCCTCGGTGGCTCCTCCTTCGAGTATTGAGACAGAGTAACTTCTTTTTTTAAGACAGAATAACTTCTTTTTTAAGACAGAATAACAAAAGAACATATTTTTAAGACAGAATAACTTCTTTTCTTAAGACAGAGTAACAAAAGAACATATTTGTTCTAAGACAGAATAACATATATTGATAAATGAAGGCTGCGCGATATGTTGTCGCGCAGCCTTCATTTATGTGTACCGCTTTCTACGGTTGTTTCTGATTCGCTTATTTTATGTGTACCGTTTTCTACGGTCGTTCCCGATTCGCTTATCTCACGACAACCTTGCGGCCATCGATGATGTAGAGGCCGGGACGCAACTGGGCATCGCTGTTCATGCGGCGACCGTCGAGCGTATAGATTCCCTTGCGACTCTGTTGGAGGGTGCTTTCGGCGTTGAGCGTCTCAATGCCGAGTGTTTCGATAGGCATTTTTCCGTAGAAGTAGAGGCGGAAGTCATTGAAGATGGCCCAGTAGCTGCTGCCCATGTTGCTGGAGCGGATGCCCATCTTCAGCGAAGCATTGCTGGTGGTCAGTTCCGTAGCGAGGCGGTTCTCATACAGTTTCTTGGCAAAGTAGGCTGAGGCCGATTGCATGTCGTTGGGGACATATTTTCCGCCAGCTGTTGACTCGTTTCCGACACCAACCTTCGTGTTGAGCATCGTGTCGCAGATGTGGCATAGTTTCTGGTTCTTCGAGCCTGCATAGATATAGGCCGTCACGTTGTTGTTTCCGACTGTATAGTCGCTGTATGATGTGGCTGTGGTGCCGGGGCGCTGGAAGCCCTGTGCACAGAACTGATACGTTCCGGCAGGCAGTTGCGTGACGGTCTGGTTGAAGTCGAACGTAGTCTGATAGAACTCCACGGCTCCGTAGTTGAATGTACCAGCGCCGTTCCATCCCTCTGTGCCGTCGGTCAGTGAGGCGTTGTTCATCATATAGGTGAGGTCGAATGGCTTCTCCCGGTCAGTAGCCGTCACGTTCTCTAAGAACTGAGTGGTAGCGGTGCGTGCCTCGCTGATGATTGCGTTCAGTTCAGCGACGGTTTCGGCTGCGGTGATGCGAGCCTCCAGACTGCTCACCGTGCCGCTGATGACCTGATCGGTCCCAGGCACAGTCTCGGTGTGGGGTACGGTCATCAGTTCCTTGATTTTCTGCAGCATGTCCTGAGCCTGAGCCTTTGCCTTGGCGATGGCTTTTACCTCGGCAGCACGAGTCTCGTCCATGGTCATGATGAGCCAGCGCTGCGCTACAGCTGAGTTGGCTATGTTGAAGGTGACGGCTCCCGTGGCACCGTTTGCATTCGCCTGCAGACAAGGAGGTGTCCAGTTCGATGTGGGGTGAATGATCCAGTAGCCGCGCTGTCCGTCAACATCCACGCGACCTTTCATCAGATGCCAGTTTTCATTGGCAGTGAGCGAGCTCTTCGTGGCGGTTCTGATGCCGTTGGTGTAGGTGATGTACTGGCCTGTGGCAGCGTTTCTGATCTGATAGTACTGGTTCGACGGGGTGAAGGTGAAGTTCCAGGCCACCGAGTCGTTCTGTGCAGCTTCTTCAGCCGTCATCTCCACCCATTTCAGCACGCCTGTGGCTGTAGGTTTCAGATAGGCGGTGTAGAGTCCGCGCGAAGCCGATTCGTTCGTGAGGTAGTATTTCACGTCGTCTTCCTGTTCCAGTGCGTAGTAGGGGTCGGCATGGCGGGCATAGTCGTGCTCCAGACCGTCTTCGCCCAGTGCCTGACAAATCATGGCGTTGGCCAGGTAGAGCACCTCCGAGCCATTGTCCTCATTGGCACCGTTGATGCCGTAGGGCCACATGTGAATCTTGTCGCCGTTCAGTCGGGTTGTAGTGTTGTTGTCCCAGAAGTGGAGTGCCTCTGCCACGCGGTCGCCCAGCCAGTAGCCCGTGCCGTCGCCTGAGCGCAGAATGTTCTTGCTCCACTGTGTGCTGTAGTTCTGCAGTCCCAGTCCGTGCTCCATCTCGTGCATGATGGTGCCGCAGCGCTGATAGGAGGTGTTAGGTCCCACGTTCATGTGGTTCACCGTAGTGTAGTTGCAGTCGGCAGTAGGGGTGCCGGGGCTGTAGTCCACGTTGTACTTGCGCTCCGTGTAGATCATGTTGTTGAAGTAGTAGCAAGCCTGCTCCAGGGCGGTGTTGATGCGCTGGTTGGTGGCAGCATCGCCGCCGTTGTTGTAAGTATAGGTGATGTTGCCCTTCGGGATGGTGTAGAACTTGATGGGCTCGCCGTAGGCCACCTGATAGCCTGTGGTGACGACGTAGGCGCGCATGTAGTACTTCGTGCCGGGCTTCAGGTCCTGCAGCCAGTAGATGATGCCGTTGCTCTGGAGTGTCTTCTTCGACACGATGTCGTTGATGGTAGGCTCTGGGTTCTCCGAGCAGCAGAAGCCGCGCGTCTTGATGGTAGCTCCGTTGGTGGTGACGGTCATTCTGCCGAAGGCCATCGTTGCGCCGCGCACAAAGCGCTTGTCGGTCGTCACCGTGGGTATGGCTCCTGTGGGATGGCTGTAGTTATAGGTGTCGAGTGCAGCCTGCAATGCAGCAGTGGCAGCGTTCAGCTGTTCCACGGTGGCCTCGGCATTGTCATATACGGCCTGTGCCTCGGCGATGGCCTGCAGCAGTTCGACGGCCTCTCCCTCGGCAGCCTTGCTGGCAGTAGAGTTGGCTGTGTTGAGCAGTGCCTTCAGGGCGCTGTCGGCAGTCTGTAGTGCCTTGAACGTGTCGATGGCAGCTTGCAGCTTGTCATACACGGCATCAATCTGTGCAAACGTGGCCTCGGCATTATCATACACGGCCTGTGCCTCGTCCATTGCGGCTTTCAGGGCTGCAGCACCGCGCTTGGTACCGGTGCCATACTGTCCCTTGGCGTTAGCGATGAGCGTGTTCAGCTTCGTTTTATAGAGACTGATGTCGGTGTCGCCGAAAGGCGTGTTGCGCATCAGCTTCACGTAGTCAACCGAGATTTTGGCTGAGTTGGCCGAACCGCCGGCAGCGCCCTTGAAGCCGATTTGTATCTTTCCGGCGCGGGTGGCTGTCAGGGTGAAGGTGAGTGTGTCGGTCACCCACTGGCCCACGGCAAAGGACTTCACCTTCGAGAGGGTCGATGTGCCGGTTGAAGGAATCCATCCCAAGAGACTTGCGCCCGCTGTCTTCGAGGCATCGCCGTTGTAGTAGGCCGAAATCAGCTTATAGGTACCGGCAGGCAGGCTCATCGACTGCTGGAAGATGAGCGACTGCTCCCATCCGGTGCTCAGTGCCAGCACGCCGCCCGTATTCGTGCCGTCAGCGTTGGTGGCAGGCACGCTGGCATTGTTGAAAGTCTTCTTCGTGCCTATCTGATAGACACCAGTGATGGTGTAGCTGGCGGTGTGGGCGGCAGTCCATCCCTCCACAGGCAGTTGCTCCTCGGCCACGTTGCCCGTCTGCGAGGCGGTGTAGTCGAAATTCGAGTCGAACAGGCTGTTCTGCAGATAGTACCCCGTGAGGTCGTAGAACTCCTGTGCCGAGGCTGTCAGTGCTGTCATGGTGATCAGACACAGTGTGATCAATCTTCTTCTTCTGAACATAGTTTCTCCTTTGTTTTTTTATGAATGGTTAGTAATTGTTATTGTCATTCAGGCATGACCGTGGCCACCACATATTCCGACCGTGTGCCGATGCGGTACTTGCCGCCCCAGATGCCCAGGCCCGAGCTCACGTAGTAGCGCGTGTGGCCGCGCTGATGCGAGCCGAAGGCGCACTCGTAGAGCGCATCCGTGATCCACGAGATGGGCCACACCTGTCCGTAGTGGGTGTGTCCGCTGAACTGGAAGTCGAACCCGGCCTGTTCGGCCTTCTCCAGGTGATAGGGCTGATGGTCCAGCAGGATGGTGTATTTCTGAATGTCAGCCCGTTGTGCCAGTTGGGCCACCTCGCGGCGGTTCGGATTGGTGCGGTCATCGCGGCCCACGATGCACAGGTCGCCCACCACCGTAGCACTGTCGCGCAGCAGCTGAATGCCAGCCTCCTTGAAGAAGCGCTGGGCCTCGGGCTCGTTGCTGTAGTATTCGTGATTGCCTAAGCAGGCATAGACCGGGGCCTCTATGCGCCGCATCTCCTCGGCCATGTTCTCCTCCTTCAGCGGTCGTATGCTCATGTCGATAATGTCGCCGGCAATGAGCACCATGTCGGGCTTCTCGGCGTTGATCATATCTACCCATCGGGCCAGCTCCTTCCTCGGGTTGTGATAGCCCAGATGCAGGTCGCTGGCCAGCAGCAGCCTTACAGGCCGCGCCAGCGGCTTAGCGGTGGGCAGTTGCAGCTCCACGCGCGTCTTGTGATGGTAGTGGGCATTGCCCAGCAGGAACACCCAGAACAGGGCTATCGCGATGGCACCGGTGGTATATACGTTCTGGTGCAGCCATGCCTTGGGCACCAGCCCTACGAGGCACCCCAGGTCGAGCGCGATGAAGGTCATGGTGAGATAGAGCAGAATGAAGATCGACGACGACCCCACGTCGTAGCTGCAGCGGGCCAGCCACATGGGCATGCGGTCGATGCTCCGTCCTATGTTCAGGAATAGCAGCAGCACCGATGCCACCATACATGCCACGACCACCGCGCGGAACCATGCAGGCACTGGCATCACGGCCCAGATGTGCCACCCCGTGTAGGCAATGCCCAACAGCGGGAGCAGCAGGAATATAATCATCCAAATCATTGTTCTGTACGGAATATTGAAATTTTGCTGCAAAAATACGAAAAAATAGTCCGTTTCGCTCCATATAGAGTGTTAATCTAATAAAAATGGTTCGCGTTTTAAAGTAGGTGTTGCGAAAATATCGTATATTTGTCACAGAATTTTTTCACCTGAAATCACATCAGAATCATGAGCATCAAGAAAATCCTTTTGTCCGCATCGCTATTGCAGATGGGCATGGCCGCTCAGTCGCAGGTCTATCTGGACCCGCAGGCCGCTGTCGAAGACCGCGTGGAAGACGCGCTCAGCCGTATGACCACCCACGAGAAAATCACCGTGCTCCACGCACAGAGCAAGTTCACCTCGGCTGGCGTGCCGCGTCTCGGCATCCGTCAGCTCAACATGGATGACGGGCCTCACGGCGTGCGCGAGGAGCTGGAGTGGAACGCTTGGCGCACAGCCGGCTGGACCAACGACTCCTGCGTGGCCTTCCCGTCGCTCACCTGTCTGGCCGCCACGTGGAATCGCGACCTGGCCCGTCTCTACGGCCAGTCGGTGAGCGAGGAGTTTGCCTATCGAGGCAAGGACGTGATGCTCGGTCCTGGCGTCAACATTCAGCGCATACCGCTCAACGGGCGCGCCTTCGAGTACATGGGCGAAGACCCTCTGCTGGCCGCTGAGATGGCGGTGCCCTACATCCAGGCCGTGCAGCAGAACGGCGTGGCCTGCTGTCTGAAGCACTTCGCACTCAACAATCAGGAGACCGACCGCTTCTCGGTCAACGTGAACGTGAGCGAGCGGGCCTTGCGCGAAATCTACCTCTATCCTTTCGAGCAAGCGGTGAAGCGGGCCCGCGTCTATACCGTCATGGGCTCCTATAACCTCTGGCAGAACGTGCACTGCTCGCAAAACGATGCACTGCTCAACCGCATCCTGAAGCAGGAGTGGGGGTTCGACGGAGCCGTGGTGAGCGACTGGAACGCCGTCACCGACACGTGGCAGGCGGCTACGGGCGGACTCGACATTGAGATGGGCACCGAGCCGCGCGACTACAAGGGCGAGCCTGCCGAGGTGTATCATCACTACTACATGGCCCGGCCCTTAGAGCTGATGGTGGAGGAGGGCAAGGTGCCCATGTCGGTCATCGACGACAAAGTGCGCCGCGTGTTGCGCACCATCTTCCGCACGTCCATGAATCCACGCAAGGTCGTTGGCAGCCTCTGCTCCGAAGCCCATGTCGAGGCTTGTCGGCTGATAGCCGAAGAGGGCATCGTGCTGCTGAAGAACGCCCCGGCCCTCTCCCCCTCAAAGGGCGGAAAGCCCACCCCTCTGCTTCCGCTTGACCTCACGAAATACAAGAACATCCTGGTGGTGGGCGAGAATGCCACCCGTTCGCTCACCCGTGGCGGCGGCTCGTCTGAGCTCAAGCCCCTCCACGAAGTCACCCCTTGGGAAGCACTCCACGTTCAATGTTCAATGTTCAACATTCAACGTCTCCCCGGCTACGCTTCTGGACGTGCCCTCTACGATGAGGTTGACCCCGTGTCGCCTGCCGAGCAGGCCCGCCTCAAGGCCGAAGCACTGAGCAAGGCGCGTGAGGCCGACCTCATCATCTATGTGGGCGGCATGAACAAGAACCGCCATCAGGACTGTGAGAACGGCGATCGCGAGGGTTTCGACCTCTCCTTTGGCCAGAACGAGCTCATCAGCGAGCTGGCCGACATTCAGCCCAACATCGTGGTCGTCACCTTTGGCGGCAACCCCTATAGCATGCCCTGGCTGACGAAGGTGCCGGCCCTCGTCCACTGCTGGTATCTGGGCAGCGAGTCGGGCAATGCCCTCGTCCGCGTGCTCACGGGGCAGGTCAATCCCAGTGGCAAGCTGCCCGTCACCTTTGCCCGTCGTCTCGACGACTATCCCTATGCCGACTACGGTGCCGAGGCATATCCCGGCGTCAACCGTCAGGTCTATTACAAGGAAGACATCTACGTGGGCTATCGCGGCTTCGACAAGCGCATGGCAGCGGCCAAGGGCAAGCAGCGCGTGGCGCCCCTCTTTCCCTTCGGCCACGGACTCAGCTACACCACCTATCGCTATGGCAAACCCGTGCTCAACGGTCGCACCGTCAGCATCGACGTGACCAACACGGGCAGTCGTGCAGGCAAGGAGACCGTGCAGCTCTATATCGGTGCCATGCAGTGTTCCGAGGACCGTCCTGTCAAGGAGCTCAAGGACTTCAGGAAAATAGCCCTGCAGCCCGGCGAGACGCAGACCGTCAGCTTCGATCTCACCGACCGCATGTTCCGTTTCTTCTCCGTGAAGAAAGGTCAGTGGACCGTTGAGCCCGGCAAGTATCGCATCAGCGTAGCCCCCTCGTCGGCAGAATGCAAAAACGCGGTTGTCTTCACCCTCTGATGCCTCCGTTTTCGAATAATTTAGCAACGGACTACAGGACTTGAGGACTCTTTTACCAGTGATACATAAAAGTCTTTCAGTCCTGTAGTCCGTTGCAAGAAAAAAAACGACCTGTGTGGTTGAAATCATTTCCTTCATGTGAACCGAATCATCGTGAATCATTCAGTCTAAATAAGACCCCCTAAAAACCGTCGTCAAAATCGTGCAATCTAAGTTTTTTTAACACGCTCAGCCCCCTGAAATGGCGGTCTTCTGCCGTCCCGATTCGTCAGGAAGTGTTCGTTTTCTTCTCGTATTGAACACTTCCTGACTTATATCGCGGATTTTTCTTATTGATTTTGCCTCTATTTTTCCCTTCGTTGCATCTGTTTTGTGCCCCCTTTGTGGCTATCTAATGCCATATTTCATCCTAAATCGCGACACCATCTATCCAAGATTGCGTTGTGATTTAGGCCATTTCGCATCATGATTTAGCCTAAACCTCTTCCTCATCCATCCTAAACCTTGGCGCAATCTGCCCAAAATCGTCGTAACCTCCTGACTGTCACCGTCTTTCGTATTCGTTGTTTTTGTATCTCACTGTCTTACAGTGAGTTACCGCGTCGCTCAAAACTCCCATTTTCGCGTCCCATTTTCCATTTCCTGAATTTTTTCCAAGTTTTGCCGCAGTTGTGTCTAAATAAGGAGGAGGGGAAAAATGCTCTTAAGCGATTGACTTTCATTTGGTTATTCGTAATCCGATATTGTGTGTATATGCAGTTCGACCGACGCTCCCGCTGTATGACGAGGCGATATGCCTTGCCCTCCCATTATCGGAGACCCAGTACTTTGTCGATAACAGGACCTACAAAACGGGAAAACAGCTCTCTCACGTGAAATATTCCTCCAAAAGGAGTGATTCTCTCAGATTTTATTTGTACTTTTGCCATGCCATTGATAATTTTGCTTGACTTGATTTGCAGCA
>DFJI01000023.1:37850-39129 GCA_002372235.1 Prevotella sp. UBA3675
TTTGTTGCTCAGGAACTTAGAAAAACAATTAAACTAAAGTGCTGCGGAATTTAGGTATAAGAAGAAAGAGCCGGTAAAGATAGCTGTGGTGTGACTGTGGGGGCGCGTTCTTTGACTTATTGACACCCAAGGATAGGGGCAAAACATTTGCGAAAAATTCCTACCTGTACTGTTGAAAGAAATACGTATATAAGTTGAAAGAAATTACCATAATATCCATAATTTTTATTCAAAAGAGTTTATGAGGACATAAAAATTATGATAATTATGCAAATTTCTTTCCAATAATAAGCACATTTAATCAGTGGGTTATACAGTCTGGGACACTCAAAACCCCAACATTTGACATTGAAAAATGTGGGCATTTGCGAAAAAATGGGCTATGCCCCTATAAGTGGCTGAGAACAAGTGATATAAGAAAGACAAAGTGAATAAGCAGTTTCTCAAATCATTAGATTACAGGACTGTTCTTTCTTCATTCCATTAGAACAAGGATTAAAACGATTGTCCATAGGCATTGACCTTGAAATCAAGATGTTCTTTCTTCATTCCATTAGAACAAGGATTAAAACAAAACCCAGGGCCACAACGACACCAAGGTAGATGATCGTTCTTTCTTCATTCCATTAGAACAAGGATTAAAACATTAGGCGTCGGGTTGCCATTTATTGACAAGGAGTTCTTTCTTCATTCCATTAGAACAAGGATTAAAACTCATGCCATGACATCTTATCGCGCCCCCATCCTGTTCTTTCTTCATTCCATTAGAACAAGGATTAAAACTCACCATCACGGAATGTAATGACACAGCTCTGGAAGTTCTTTCTTCATTCCATTAGAACAAGGATTAAAACAAAGACACCTGCGGACGGAAGCCCCAGAACTCATGTTCTTTCTTCATTCCATTAGAACAAGGATTAAAACCATTTGTCGCTAATTTCCCATTTGGCATCACCTTGTTCTTTCTTCATTCCATTAGAACAAGGATTAAAACACTTCAGCTGAGCTGCTGCATAACCAGTAGTCTGTTCTTTCTTCATTCCATTAGAACAAGGATTAAAACCAAGAGCCGAACCAATTGTAATACCCGTCAAAATGTTCTTTCTTCATTCCATTAGAACAAGGATTAAAACCAAACATCCAACCGATCGCTGTCCAGAAAGTGAGTTCTTTCTTCATTCCATTAGAACAAGGATTAAAACAACAGATAGCGCTGCTTTTCACCAGTCTGAGGAGTTCTTTCTTCATTCCATTGGAACAAGGATTAAATGTTCATTTT
>DFJI01000013.1:0-14331 GCA_002372235.1 Prevotella sp. UBA3675
TCCATCAAGAACCGGTGCGACAGCATCGGCCAGCAGTTCTATCAGGGTGCTCGTGAGTATGTGATGTTCATGCCCGTTCCCTCACACGAGGACTCTGTCCGCATGCAGCCACAGCTGGCAGCAGGTCTCGACTTCGATTCGCTCTATGCCCAGCTCAGTGGCGACGAGCGGCTGCGTGTGGTGAGAACGGCCACTCAGCAGTCGGAACAGATGCTGAACGATGTGTCGATGAAGTCGGACTATGCCTATTGGGAGAACCGCGAGTTGCGCACCCATCAGATTGAGGCGCTCACCAAGCTCACGCTGGCACTGTCGTGCATCATCTTCTTCTTCATCGGGGCACCGTTGGGAGCCATTATCCGCAAGGGCGGCCTCGGCGTGCCTGTCATCGTGTCGGTGCTCGTGTTCATCGTCTATTACATCTTCGAGAATTCCGGCATGCGCATGGCGAGGGAAGGCGAGTGGACGGTGTGGTTCGGCAAGTGGATCTCCTCACTCGTGCTGGCGCCGTTGGCCGTGTTCTTCACTTATAAGGCCAATAAAGACTCTACCGTGTTCAGTATGGATGCCTATCGGCTGTTCTTCATGCGGGTGCTCGGGCTGCGCATGAAGCGCAACATCGTGCGCAAGGAGGTGATTATCTCTGATCCCGACTATCTGCTGGATGTAAAGATGCTGGAAGGCATCAATCATGATATAGAAGCCTATTCAGAAGAGCACAAGCTCTTGCGCTGGCCTTCGCCCGTCTCGGTGTTCTTCAGGCCTGGCGACGACCACGAGATTGAGCACATCAGCGAAGTGCTCGAGGTGGCTATCGAGGACTTGGGCTACACGAAGGATGCGCTGATTCTGAATGAGCTGAACAACTATCCCATCCTGGCCACTCACGCCCACACCCGTCCGTTCGTGCGCCGTTGGCTGAACATCATCACTGGATTGTTCCTGCCGCTGGGCATCTTCTTCTATTTCCGCATGATTCGCTTCCGAATCCGGCTCTATCGTGATTTGCGCGAAATCAAGCATACTTCCGACCGCATCATTCCTCAAGCCATCAAGCTGGGCGAACAGCAGAAGATGGCTCAGGAAGCATCAGCAATATAACAGAAAAGAAACGCGATATGAAAGATTTTAGACTCAGTACCATTGACGAAGCCGTAGCCGATTTCCGTGAAGGAAAGTTTGTCATCGTGGTTGATGACGAGGACCGTGAGAACGAGGGCGACCTGATCTGCGCTGCAGAGAAGATCACGCCCGAGATGGTGAACTTCATGCTGAAATATGCACGTGGCGTGCTCTGCGCCCCCATCACCATCAGCCGTAGCGAGGAGCTCGACCTGCCGCGTCAGGTCAGTGAGAACACCTCGGTGCTTGGCACCCCTTTCACCATCACGGTCGATAAGCTTGAAGGCTGCACCACCGGCGTGTCGGCCCACGACCGTGCCGCCACCATTCGGGCACTGGCCGATCCGTCCTCCACGCCTCACACCTTTGGCCGTCCGGGCCACATCAATCCGCTCTATGCCCAGGACAATGGCGTGCTGCGCCGTTCGGGCCACACCGAGGCGGCTGTTGACCTGTGCAAGCTGGCCGGCCTCTATCCGGCAGGAGCGCTCATGGAGATCATGAACGACGACGGCACGATGGCACGCATGCCAGAGCTGCAGGTCTTCGCTGCACAGCATGCCCTGAAGGTCATCACCATCAAGGACCTCATTGCCTATCGCCTGCAGCAGGAGTCGCTCATCGAGGTGGGGCAGGAGGTGGATATGCCCACCGAGCACGGCCACTTCCGCATCATCCCCTTCCGCCAGAAGTCTAACGGACAGGAGCACTTCGCCCTCATCAAGGGCCAGTGGCAGGAAGACGAGCCCATCCTCGTGCGCGTACATTCGTCTTGCATGACGGGCGACATCCTCGGCTCCAAGCGCTGCGACTGTGGCGAACAGCTCCATCGTGCTATGGAGATGATAGAGCAAGAGGGCAAGGGCGTCATTGTCTATATGCAGCAAGAGGGTAGGGGCATCGGCCTGATGAACAAGCTGGCCGCCTATAAGCTGCAGGAGGAAGGCTACGACACCGTCGATGCCAACCTCTGTCTGGGCTTCAAGGCCGACGAGCGCGACTACGGCTGTGGCGCTCAGATGCTGCGCCACTTGGGCGTTCACAAGATGCGCCTCATGACCAACAACCCCGTGAAGCGCGTCGGACTGGAAGCCTACGGACTGCAGATTGTAGAGAACGTGCCCATCGAGGTCACACCCAACGAGTACAACCTTCGCTACCTGAAGACCAAGCAGGACCGTATGGGCCACACCCTTCATTTGACATAGGCCGAAGCGGCATTTTGCTGTTTTTTTTGGCATGAGAGGAAAGAAAATGTCGCTTTCATTGCGAGAAAATGAAATAAATGATTACTTTTGCACGTTAGAAATAACAAAAAGATAAATATTCGTATGTCACAATTGTCTAATCGTTTGCAGCGCCTGGCTCCGTCGGCCACGCTGGCTATGTCGCAGAAAAGCTCTGAGATGAAGGCTCAGGGCATTGATGTGATCAACATGAGCGTGGGTGAACCCGACTTCAATACGCCAGAGCACATTAAGCAGGCTGCCAAACTGGCTATCGAGGAAAACTATTCGCGCTATTCACCCGTGCCGGGCTATCCCGACCTGCGGCAGGCCATTGCCCGCAAGCTCGAACGCGAGAACCATCTGTCCTACACACCTGCCGAGATCATGGTCTCCAACGGTGCCAAGCAGAGCGTGTGCAATACGGTGCTGGCACTGGTCAATCCGGGCGAGGAAGTCATCATCCCCGCTCCCTACTGGGTGAGCTATCCGCAGATGGTGAAGCTGGCTGGCGGTGAGCCGGTCATTGTGGAGGCCACCTTCGAGCAGAACTTCAAGATGACGCCTGAGCAGCTCGAGGCCGCCATCACGCCCAAGACGCGCATGATCATCCTCTGCTCGCCCAGCAATCCTACTGGCTCGGTATATAATAAAGAGGAGTTGCGCGCACTCGCGAACGTAATATTAAAGCATGAGGACTTGTTCGTGCTGGCCGATGAAATCTATGAGCACATCAATTATGTGGGCCATCACGAGTCCATCGCCCAGTTCCCCGGCATGAAGGAGCGCGCCATCATCGTCAACGGCGTGTCGAAGGCTTACGCCATGACGGGCTGGCGCATTGGCTATATTGCCGCTCCCGAGTGGATTGTGAAAGGCTGCAACAAGCTGCAGGGACAATATACGAGCGGCCCCTGCTCCGTGAGCCAGAAGGCGGCTGAGTTCGCCTATACCCAGAGCCAGGAGTGTGTCGAGGAGATGCGCAAGGCTTTCGAGCGCCGTCGCGACCTCATCGTTGACTTGGCCCGCCAGATTCCCGGATTAGAGGTGAACGTCCCTGAAGGCGCGTTCTATCTCTTTCCCAAGTGCTCATCGTTCTATGGCTGCAAGGTCAGTGGTTCAGACCGCATCGTCAACAACAGTACCGATCTGGCCATGTACCTGCTCGAAGAGGCACATGTGGCCACGGTGGGAGGCGATGCCTTTGGCGATCCAGACTGCTTCCGCATGAGCTATGCCACGAGCGATGACAACATTCGGGAAGCGATGCGGCGCATTGGCGGCGCACTGGCCAAACTGAAAAAATAAGTTGTATTGCGAGTTAAAAGTGGTTAATTGAATCGCAAGTCCGCATTATTTTGCTATCTTTGCGCGTGATTCGGGCTAATTGTGGGCTTATCATCCCCCGATTTTTCGTGCTAACCTATCGAATAAAATTTAAATTTATAACTTTAATTTATTTATAACCAAAAAACAAAACAATTTAAAATTATGGCAACAACAACAAAGGCTGCAGCCCCAGCTAAAAAGAATTCGGGCTTTACAGGAGTGAAGGATGCTTGGATTATCCTCGTCGTCTGCGCTATCGCTGGTTACAGTGTTTGGTACTTCGTGATGGGTAATCCCGACAACTTCGTTGGCGGCGACCGTAGCGGACACCCCGCAAACCTGCTCGGCACCGTGTATAAGGGCGGTTTCGTGGTAGGTCTGATCCTCACCCTTCTGTTCACCGTAATCTGCCTCGGTTTCGAGCGCTTCCTCGCTATCAAGAATGCTTCTGGCAAGATGAATCTGGCCAAGTTCACTATTCAGGTGAAGGACGCCATCAAGAACCAGAAGTTCGATGAGGCTCGTTCTCTTTGCAACAAGATGCAGGGTTCTGTAGCCAACGTGGTGCTCGCTTCTATCAACATGTATCAGACGGTTGAGAAGGACGATACCTTGAAGAAGGCCGCTAAGATTGCTAAGATTCAGCAGGCTCACGAAGAGGCCATCCAGCTGGAGATGCCTACTCTGCAGATGAACATGCCTATGGTTGCAACCATCGTATCTCTCGGTACCCTGACCGCTCTGTTCGGTACGGTGCTCGGTATGATCGGATCGTTCCAGGCTCTGTCTGCTGGTGGTGGTGCCGACTCTATGGCTCTGTCTGCCGGTATTTCTGAGGCCCTTGTGAACACTGCTTCAGGTATTTTGACCTCTTGGGTGGCTACCGTTGTTTACAACTTCTTCTCTAACAAGATCGATAAGCTGACTTACGCTCTCGATGAGATTGGTTTCACTATCGCTGCTACATACGATTCTAACCACAACGAGGCTTAATCGTTTTTACCTTATTAATTAATTACGCTTAAAGAGTTAATCAATGGGTAAAATTCAAATTAAGAAGAAAGACATCTGGATCGACATGACGCCTATGTCGGACGTGATGACGCTGCTTCTGTGCTTCTTCATGTTGACTTCAACATTCTTGACGCCAGAACCAGTAAAAGTCAACACGCCTGGCTCCGTGTCGCAGGTCAAGGTGCCCGAGAATGATGTGCTCAACATTCTCGTGTCACCACAGGGCAACATCTACGTGGGCTCTGAGAACCGCAACACGATGAACGACATGCTCGATGAGGTGACCAGCAAGTTTGGCATCAGCCTCACTGGCGCTCAGCTCAAGAACTTCAAGGAAGATGCCATGATCGGTGCTCCCTTAGAGGTTCTGCCCGCTTATCTCAGCCTTGAGAAGGAGAAGATGGGCGAGGAGATCCAGAAGTTGAGCATTCCCCTTGATAGTATCAACGGGGGAATGAGTGAGTTCCAGGAATGGGTGAAGGCAGCTCGTGAGTCTAACCCCGACCTTCGTCTGGCCATCAAGTGCGATGCCAACACATCGTATGCCGTGGTGAAGAAGATGATGTCGGAGCTTCAGGACATGAACGAGAACCGCTATCAGCTCATCACAAATCTTGACACCAAAAAATTAGCGGAGGAATAAGAGTATGGCAAAAAAAGGTGGTTCTAAGCAGAAAAAAATGGATACCCGCGTGAACTTCACGCCGATGGTGGACATGATGATGCTTCTGATTACGTTCTTCATGCTCTGTACCACGCTGAGCAAGCCGCAGGCTATGCAGCTCACGATGCCGAGCAATGATGAGAATATGACCAAGGAAGACAAGTCGGTGACGAAGGCTTCGTACACCATCACACTCTATCTTGGTGGTGAGGATAAGTTGTACTATGTTGAAGGTCTGCCCGAATACGAGAATCCTGAGTGTCTCAAGGAGACCACTTGGGGCAAGGACGGCGTTCGCAAGCTGCTGATTGAACACGTCACCGAGGACGGCTTCTCGCCTGTTGCCCGTGTGATGATGGCCAAGAAGAAGCTCGACGAGAAAAAGGCGCAGATGGGCGACAAAATGTCATCGGAAGACTACGAGAAGCTGCTCTCTGACATACGTAACGGTAAATCAGACGAATTCATTGCTGAGTTCGGCGAAAAGGGCATGCAGACGCTGACCGTTATTATCAAGCCGCTGGATGTCGCTACCTATAACAACATGGTGCAGGCTCTTGACGAGATGTTGATTTGCAGTATTGGTAAGTATGTCATCGACAAGGTCAATGAGGATGACGAGAAATTGCTCACCCTCAAAGGCATCAAATTCTCGAATGACAAATAAAAGAAAGGTATAGAACTATGTCAAATATCGATCTTATTAATGATGGCTGGGTAGATATTGTCTTTGAAGGCAAGAACCAGACCTATGGTGCTTATCAACTACGCAAAGAGACAGGCAAGCGCAATGTTTACTCCATACTCATGATGCTGGCTATCGGTGTAATCATAGCCGTCATCGTAGCTGTGAAGGGCGTTGTGGAGAATGCGATGAAACAGGATGTGGCTATCGAGACCGATGTGGAGCTGTCAAAGCTGGCACAGAAGAAAGAGGCCAAGGTTGAGCGCAAGGAGCCTGTCAAGGTTGAGGTAGAGCAGAAAGTTGTTGAAAAGGTGAAGAGCTCTGTGAAGTTCACTGCTCCTGAGATTAAGAAAGACGATGAGGTGAAGCCTGAGGACGAAATCAAGTCGCAGGACGATCTGGCCAAGACCAACACCGCCATCGGTACCTTCGATGTGAAGGGTAACGATGAAGAGGCTGGTGAGGTGCTCAAGGCCAAGGAAGTCATTGCCGACGAGAAGCCGAAGGAAGAAGAGACCAAGGTCTTCGACGTCGTGGAGCAGATGCCTGAATTCCCCGGTGGCCAGGCTGCCCTCTTGAAGTGGATTGGCGATAACATCAAGTATCCCGCTATCGCTGAGGAGAACGGCATTCAGGGCCGTGTGGTATGTACCTTCGTCGTCGAGCGCGACGGTTCAGTGACCGACGTGCAGGTGGCTCGTTCCATCGACCCCTCACTCGACAAGGAGGCTATCCGCGTGCTGAAGAAGATGCCTAAGTGGATTCCCGGTAAGCAGAACGGTTCGGCTGTACGTGTGAAGTACACCGTGCCTGTAACCTTCAGACTGCAGTAAACTTAAAGTATGAAAAGAACTCAATTCAACGTCATAGTTGGATTAACACTCTCTTTAGGCTTGTTTCTCGCTTCTTGCGAGAACAAGCCTAAAACCGTTAACTATGACTATGAGGCCGCAGCATCGTTCTTTGCGGCTGACGAGAGCTTCCATCCCATCTTGGATGAGGAACTCGAAATCTTTATCAATGTGTTCAACCGCAACCTGCCGAAGAAGGACACGCTGAAGGCACGCTACATGAGTGAGCAGGATGCTGTTGAGATGCTCATGAAGAACGAGACGTGGCTGGCGTTCACTACGCGCCGTCTGACCGACAAGGAGCGCAAGAACCTGCAAGACCGCTCGTTCATACCCCGTGAGATGGCCATTGCCTACGACGGACTGGCCCTTATCACCAATCAGCAGAACCCCGATTCCTGCATCACCATCAAGGACTTCAAGCGCATCTTGCGTGGCGAGGTCACCAAGTGGAGCGACATCTATCCGGGATCGAAGATGGGCGACATCGACGTGGTGTTCGACAATCCGCTGTCCAGCACCGTCCGCTTCTGTGTCGATTCCATTCTCGGTGGCGAGCAGATCAGCACCCATTCCAATATCGGTGCCGTGCTGAAGAGCAGCGAGGTGGTCGATTATGTGGAGCGCACGCCCAATGCCATTGGCATCATCGGGTCGAACTGGCTCAACGACAAGCGCGACACTACCAACATCACGTTCCGTCGCAACATTCAGGTCATGTATGTCTCGCGCCTCGATTCGGCCAATGTGCACAATGCCTATCAGCCCTATCAGGGCTATCTCTATAACGGCAACTACCCCTTGGTGCGCACCATCTATGCCCTCGTCAACGAGCCGCGCACGGGGGCTCCCACGCGCTTTGCCAACTTCTGCCGTTTGCCGCAGGGACAGACCGTCATCTTCCGTGCAGCCCTCCTGCCTGTGACGGCCAACCTCAATGTGCGACAGGTAAATATTGTTAAATAGCATTGACGTTCTCGCTGATTGTTCATCTAAACATCAGAGACCATTCAGAGCCTTTCAGCACAACATTTGAACAGAATCTTCGTTTAATAACAGATATTGTCTAACTCAACAGAAAACTATTTACGGTTATGAAAACATTGAAATACCTATTCCTCGGAGCCCTGACGCTCAGCTTCGGCGCTCCTGTTGCAGCACAGGAAGAGTCGCCTGTGGAGGCCGTGAAGGCCATCATCAAGAGCAATGCCCCTGATGCCGATAAGCAGATTAAGGGCATCTATAAGAAGAATAAGAAGGACGGTGCTGTCGTCGTGGGCATCGGACGCGCCTACTACGAGGCTAAGGACACGGCCAACGCCCGTGTCTATGCCGAGCTGGCTGCCAAGATGAACTATGGTCCGGCTTACATCCTGCTGGGTGACATCACGGCCCTGTCTGACGATGGCGGCGGTGCAGCCCGCTACTACGATCAGGCCATCTATTTCGATCCGAAGAACCCCGATGCCTACTACAAGTATGCCAGCGTCTATCGCAAGGTGAGCCCCTCTGGAGCGGCTGCCAAGCTTGAGGAGCTGCGCGCACAGCGTCCCGACCTGCCCGTCGATGCGCTCAAGGGGCGTATCCTCTATATGGCCAATGAGTTCGAGGGGGCCATTGCTGCCTTCGAGAAGGCCGACCGCTCTAAGATGGAAGAGCGCGACCTGCGCAGCTTCGCTATGGCCTACTATCTCACCGGCAAGCATCAGCCCTCACTGCAGGTGGCCGAGTTCGCCCTGCAGAAGTCGCCTCGCGATGCAGGCTTCAACCGTCTGGCCTTCTTCACCAATACCGACCTGAAGAACTACGACCAGGCACTGGTCTATGCCGACCGCCTGTTCCATCAGAGCGACTCAGCCAAGTTCACCTACTTCGACTATTCTTACTATGGCAACGCCCTCAATGGTGCCAAGAAGCACGACGAGGCCATCGCTGCCTATAAGAAAGCCCTTGAGCAGGAGTTCGACTCCAACGACAAGCGTGCCGGCGTGGTGAAGCAGCTGGCCGATGCCTATAAGGGACTCGACGACTACGACAATGCCCTGAAGTACTACGACCAGTATCTCAAGGATGTGTCGAAGGCTTCGCTCACCGACTATGCCGACCTGGGCCGTCTCTACGTGCAGTATGCCGACAAGCTCGAAGGCGATGCCAAGCAGGAGAAGCTGAAGAAGGCCGACGAGATCTATGCCGACCTGGCTGTGAAGAACGCCGATGCCCTGGAGTACTCGCTGTTCTGGCGCGGACGTGTGGGCACCATGATGGACCCCGAGGCCACTCAGGGACTGGCTCAGCCTTTCTATGAGGAGCTGGTCAACATCATCGCTGCCAAGGCCGAGAAGGACAAGTCCGACGTTGCCCGTCTGAAGGAAGGTGGCAACTTCCTCATGGTCTATTATCTGAAGATCAAGGACGATGTGGCCAAGTCAAAGGAGTTTGCCCAGAAGGTCATCGAAGTCGATCCCGAGAATGAGACCGCTAAGCAGATTCTCGCACTGTAAATCGGTGCAGGTCTGACAGCTCAGAAAAGTTTTCAAAACATCTGCTCCATCTGCTCTCATCTGCAACCGCCTGTTTCTCAACTGTTTACGGCGGAGCAGATGGGAGCAGATGTTTTTCCCCTCTCCGCAGTGCAGATCTTGGCTCTTTCACGTGAAGGGCGTGCCTATCCCGTTCAGTCCTTTAGGCTGCATCGTCGCGCGATGCAGCCTACATCACATCATGATTTAGGCAAGACCACATCGTGATCTTGCCTAAACCCTGTCCTGACTTTGCCTATATCCTGACCTGAATCCACCAAAAAGACGAGGAGGTACTTCTTTCGAAGCACCTCCTCGTTTGTTGGTTTATGAAGCTAACTTGTGATTAGCCTAAGCTGATAGCCTCTGAGGGGCAAACACTGGCGCAAGTGCCGCACTCTGTGCAAGCATCAGCGTCGATTACGTACTTTTCACCTTCAGAAATTGCCTCTACGGGGCACTCACTTGCGCATGTTCCACATGCAATGCAGTCATCACCAATTACGTATGCCATAATTCAATAATAATTTGTTTGTTAGTTAAAATACTCAATTTTGATGATGCAAAGATAATAACTTTTCTGATTCCATACTAATATTTCGGTATTTATTTTTGCAATTTATACGGTGTCGAAATAGAAAAGGGCATAATATCCCACGTCTTTTTGCGTTATAAATAACAGTGATGAGACGTTTTTG
This sequence comes from Prevotella sp. UBA3675, assembly GCA_002372235.1. Taxonomy (GTDB): domain Bacteria; phylum Bacteroidota; class Bacteroidia; order Bacteroidales; family Bacteroidaceae; genus Prevotella. The sequence goes on from DFJI01000013.1 coordinate 10,109, forward strand.
GACCCTTTTACTTCTGGTGGCGGCTGTCCTGCCCGTGGTGGGACAGCAGCGCAAGGTGCAGAACAAGCCGTACATCGACTTGCGACCGCTCCACTTTGGCATCTCCATCGGGTTGAACATGCAAGATGTGGAGTTCACCAACGTGGGACCGCAAACCATTCAGCTGCCTGAGGGGGGCACCATGCCTGCCTATGTGCTGTGCGATGCCGACAACTGGAACCCGGGCTTCAGCGTGGGTGTGCTCGCCGACCTGCGGCTCAGTCAGCACTTCGCGCTCCGCTTAGCGCCCACGATGCACTTCGGCACGAAGCACCTCGTGTTCCGCAACATGCTGGAGCACACCGAGTCGGGCAAGGTGGTGGAGGTGACGCAGAACCTGAAGAACACATATCTCTCTTTGCCCTTGAGCGTGAAGTTTGCTGCCGAGCGGTTCAACAACCATCGTCCCTACCTGATTGCCGGTGTGAACCCGATGGTCAATCTCTCGGGCAACGATCAGGACTATCTGCAACTGAAGCGTTACGACGTGATGCTTGAGATAGGTCTAGGTTGCGATTTCTACCTGCCTTTCTTCAAGCTGATTCCCGAGCTGAAGTTCTGTTATGGTTTGGTGAACTCCCTCGATGCCGCTCACGTCAACTCGCTGACCGATGCCAGCAAGCATGCTTACGCCCTGAGTGTGTCGGGTGCCCACTCCAAGATGGTGGTGCTCACCCTTTACTTCGAGTAGCCGTCGCGAACAGTCCCTCCCCGTCTCACGTGCCGATCCCGGACAGAAATTGTCATGGTCTTTCGGACAGAAATGCTCATAGGTTTCTAACAGAAATTATCATAGTTTTTCGGAAAGAAATTACCATAATTGACAAAATTTTCTTTCCCAGCCCAAGTGTGATTTTTCGGAAAGAAATTATCATAATTAATATAATTTTCTTTCCAGCTCAAATGTGTTTTTCGGAAAGAAATTATCATAATTGACATAATTTTCTTTCTAAGCCCCAGCATAGTTTTCGGACAGAAATTATTATAATTTGACTTTCGCAAGTTCTACTTGCTTATTGGAGTTTTGGAGTTTAGGAGTTTAGACGATAGACTGATGGCATCTGTCCAATGCCAGTACCGCCAGCAAGACTAACGTCTAAACTCCCAAACTCCTAAACTCCTAAACTCCCAAACTCAAAACTCTCTTTCTCCTCCGAACTATTGCCGCATTGAACTTTTTTCTATAAATTTGCACCCTGAATCAGTGTCCTGACTGGTGACGACAAAAGAAATATAACTGACAATGACAAGGAAACACTTGATACAACTGTTCCAAGAGCGGAAAGTGCGCACGGTATGGGACGACCAAGAAGAGAAATGGTATTTCTCTATCGTGGATGTGTGCGGTGTGCTGACAGACAGCAAAGACCCACAGGCATATTGGAGAAAACTAAAGCAAAGGTTAAAGAATGAAGGAAATGAAACCGTGACAAGTTGTCACGGTTTGAAAATGATGGCTGCTGATGGAAAGATGCGCCTCACCGACGTAGCCGACACGGAGCAACTGTTCCGTCTGATTCAGTCCATCCCGTCGCCCAAGGCTGAACCTTTCAAGCAGTGGATGGCCCAAGTGGTTGCACAGCGTATCGACCAGATGCAGGACCCCGAGTTGAACTTCGAACAAGCGTATGCCGACTATCGCCGTTTGGGCTATTCTGACAAGTGGATCAACCAGCGGCTGAAGAGCATTGAGGTGCGCAAGGAACTGACAGACGAATGGAACAGGGCTGGCGTGAAGGAAGGACAGCAGTATGCTTCGCTGACCGACATTATCACTCAGGCGTGGAGCGGAAAGACAACACGGCAGTATAAGCAATACAAGGGCTTGAAGAAGGAGAACCTTCGCGATAACATGACAAATATTGAACTGGCTCTGAACATCCTGGCTGAAGCCTCGACCACGGAGATCAGTAAGGCTCAGAACCCCAAGGGCTTCAAACAGAGTGCAGAGGTGGCTCGCAAAGGTGGTCAGATAGCAGGCGATGCCAGGAAGAAGCTGGAGGTCCAGACAGGGCATCCTGTCATTTCGCGCGACAAGGCTTCAGACTATCTCCCCCCTGTTGACAGGCTACAGGAACTGCCTGAAAACGATGAATAAGGGATAGTAAAAATAGCAATCAAATAACAAAAATAGGAATACATGGAATCTTCAATGACTTATAAACGTCGTACTCGCGAAGAAGTATTCAGAAAAAAATTGTAATAGCTGAACCTTCGTATCAAACCACAAAATTATTTTTTTTAACCACGAATTTTTCGAATTTTCCGAATTCATGCTGGTTGACAAGCATTCCACAAAGGGTTGCCAGCAACCGACGAATGACTCGAATTTTGCTGCGCGGTTTTCTTCCTAACACAATTATGATTTTCGGACAGAAATTATCATAGGTTTTGGAAAGAAATTACCATAATTGACATAATTTTCTTTCCAAGCCCAAGTGTGATTTTTGGACAGAAATTATTATAATTATTATAATTTGACTTTGCTTATTTGAGTTTTGAGTTTTGAAGTTTTGGAGGATAGGAGGGAGTTTGGGAGTTTAGACGATAGACTGATGGCACCCGTCCAATGCCAGTATTGACAGCAAGACTAACGTCTAAACTCCCAAACTCCTACACTCCTAAACTCCCAAACTCAAAACTCCTTATACATACGAAACTTGAAATTATGATAATTATGGTAATTTCTTTCCTACCCCACAAAAAATTATAATAATTATAATAATTTCTGTCCCAATTCCCCAGCTCTCAGAATAATTTCTGTCCCAATCCCGCCCCTCCCTCACTGTTTCTCCTCCGAACTATTGTCGCATTGAACTTTTTTCTATAAATTTGCACCCAGAACCAGTGTCCTGACTGGTAGCGACAGAAGAGAGTCACAATTATCATCCGTTTTATGCAAGCAAAGCAACTCTATATCATCAGTGGCTGTAATGGTGCCGGAAAGACAACGGCATCTTATACGGTACTTCCCGAAATCCTTGGCTGCAAGGAGTTCGTCAATGCTGACGAGATAGCACGCGGACTCTCACCCTTCAACCCCGATAGTGTGGCCATAGAGGCCGGGCGATTGATGCTTAGTCGTATAAAAGAATTATTGTCCAGAAACGAAAGCTTTTCTATAGAAACCACACTTGCCACTCGCTCCTATTTTCGTTTGATAGAGAAAGCCCATCAGCAGAACTATGCTGTAACCTTGCTCTTTTTCTGGCTGAAATCGCCTGAGCAAGCTATAGAGCGTGTGGCTGAAAGGGTTGCCAAAGGCGGTCACAACATACCCCGTGACATCATAGTCAGAAGGTTCTATGAAGGTATTGACAATCTGTTCAAGATTTACATGCCCATTGTTGACACTTGGGTCTTGGTCAACAACAGTGAGACGCCCAGAAGCATAGTTGCCACAGGTGGCAAAGATCAAGAGACGGTAGTAAGAAACAATTATTTATTTAGCAAAATCGAAGAATATGTCAAGCGTTGAACATAACCAGATGGTAGAAAAAATCGTGCATGGCCTGGAGATAGCCGAGCGTGAGATGTTGGAAGAGAAAGCCAGGAACAATGAGGATGTCATTGTATGTGGTGATGACAATGTGATACGTCATATCCCAGCAAAGCACTTCCTTTGAAATGCCACTTCGCTGTAGAGAACAGAAATGGTCATGGTTTCTGGACAGAAATTATTATAGCTTCTGGACAGAAATTATTATGGTTTTCGGACAGAAATTATTATAATTATTATAATTTGACTTTACTTATTTGAGTTTTTGAGTTTTGAAGTATATGAGGGAGTTTGGGAGTTTAGGAGTTTAGACGATAGACTGATGGCACCCGTCCAATGCCAGTACCGACAGTACTGACAGTACCGCCAGCAAGACTAACGTCTAAACTCCCAAACTCCTATACTCCTAAACTCCTTAGACATACGAAACTTGAAATTATGGTAATTATGTTAATTTCTTTTCCTACCCCACAAAAAAATTATAATAATTATAATAATTTCTGTCCCAACTCCCCAGTTCTCAGAATAATTTCTGTCCGAATCCCGCCCCTCCTTCACTGTTTCTCCCCCGAACTATTGCCGCATTAATTTTTTTCTATAAATTTGCACCCTGAACCAGTGTCCTGACTGGTGACGACCCAAGAGAGTGACAACAAAACTAAAATGTCTTGTACTGAAATAGGTT
>DFJI01000013.1:14478-15329 GCA_002372235.1 Prevotella sp. UBA3675
GAGTATATGCAGAGCGGTATGTCCCGGAAGGAGATTTCCATGAAATACAACCTTCCAAGTGTTAATACTTTGTCCTCTTGGATAAATTCCTGCCTGAGTCCTTTGGAAATTCACGAAAAATGTGCATCTTTGCCTCGTGAAACCGTAGAGACAGATACAGACATGTCAAATCAGAAGGTACATCAGGTGGTAGATCAGGATGCCCTGATAGAAACTCAGCGCAAGCAGATCGAGAAACTGGAGAAGCAGCTGAAGTACAGTCAGGACAAGGTCTTGGCACTGAACACGCTCATCGACATAGCCGAGGAGCAGGGCATCCGCATCAGAAAAAAATCTGGGGCCAAGCAGTAGATCGCCTGAGCAGCAATACGGGCTATACGATACAGTATTGCTGCGGACTGTTTGGCCACACCAAGCAGGCGTATTACAAGAGTCGCCGTCACGATGCCGGTTACGTGCTGCGCGTGGGTCGCGTCATCGATGCCGTGAGGCAAATCCGTGAAATGGACCCGGGCATCGGCTACCTGAAGCTCTGGCTGATGACGAAGCGCATGTTCCAGCGTGACTGGGTGCCGGGGCGCGACGCGTTCCTGGGCCTTCTGCGCGACTCCCGCCTGATGCAGAGCCGCCCCAAGCCCCGGCACACGACGAACTCGAACCACCGCTACCACAAGTACAAGAACCTCATCCGCGGCTTCGTTCCCACACGACGTAACCAGCTGTGGGTGAGCGACATCACGTACATCGACCTGGCGGACGGCTGCTGCTACCTGCACCTGGTGACCGATGCCTACTCGCGCAAGATCGTGGGGTGGTGCCTGTCCGACACGCTGGAGGCACAGCACACGCTG
>DFJI01000049.1:0-4161 GCA_002372235.1 Prevotella sp. UBA3675
GCAATGGCTACAGCCGTCACAGGCTCGACTGCGCCCAGAATGGCCACAGGCGTGGAACCTATCTTCTGGATGGCCGCACTGGTGCAGATGAGCGACACGGCCGTAGGAAACAAGGCCATGCAGAAAGCCAGCAGCCACAGCAGCGGACGCGCGTTGAGAATGCCGAACGTGGAGGACTGGAACTGGAAGGCAAAGAGGAACAGACCGAACACGATGACATAGAACGTGAGCTTCAGCGTGGGAATATCGCGCATCTGACCTTTGTTCACCCCCACCAGATAGATGGCATAGCTCAGGGCCGAGAGAAACACGAGCAATAGGCCCACAGGATGGAGCACGGCCCCGTCGTCGCCCCGATAGAGCAGCCCAATGCCCGTAGTGGCCAGGAGAATGCACAGCACGGTGTGCCACGTGATGCGCTCATGGAAAAGCATGGCCATGATGACGGTCACCAGGATGGGATAGATGAACAGCAGCGTGGAGGCAATGGCTGCGCCGATATAGGCATAGCTCACATAGAGCGTGAGCGACGACGCGGCCATAAGCAGGCCCAGCACAATGAGCGGCAGCACCTGTCCCTTGCGCAGACCGAAGCCCCTGCCCCGCGCCACCATCATGAGCGCCAGCATGGGGATGGCAAAGAAATAGCGCAGGAACAGCACGCTATACGCATCGATGCCTGCGCCCAGCAACGGCAGGGCAAACAGCGGATTGGTGCCATAGCTGGCAGCGGCCAAAACGCCTAATGAATAACCTTTGAAAGAATCGGTCATATCTCAGTTTTTTTATTTGTCTCACATCTTGACATGAAGTAATCGTAAGCTGATGTCTTTGAGCGCGCATTTTGGCTATCTTACTACAATGTACTTCTTTCCGTTGCTGATATAAAGACCCGGTTTTGTGGCAACTACACGACGGCCCTGAAGGTCGTAGATGGCGCAGTCGGTGGTGGGTGTGAGTCTCGGAATGGCTTTCACGTCGGTCACCGGAGTGGCAAGTTGGCGATGGCGCAGGGCTGAACGCACGGCATACCAGGCGGGCTTACGGTTCTGACCAGCATCGTAGAGCAGCGGACTGGAGGCTGAGCGCCATGAGTCGTTGTCCTTCACACCCCAGATGACCATCGAGGGGCAGTTGGCGTTGTTGAGCACAATATCGGTGACAACACGGTAGCAGCGGGCCTGCTCCTCCAGGTCTTGTGGCGAGGTGGAGAGAATGCCCATGTCGAGCTCGGTGATGATGCACTTCAGACCTGCCTCGCCAAAACGGCGGATGGTGCGCTCCAGCTTGGCGGAGTCGAGCTGATTGACGGAGAAATGACACTGCAGGCCCACACCGTCGATGGGGATGTTGCGTTCGCGGAAATGAGCTACCAGGTTGTGGAAAGCGGCGGCCTTGGCGGTGCCTTGCAGCTCGACATCATAGTCGTTCAGATAGAGCGTCACCGTGGGGTCGGCACGATGGGCATAGACGAAGGCAGAGTCGATGTAGTCATCGCCGATGGCACGCGACCATACCGTGGGGCGCAGCTTGTAGCCGTCAGGATTGGTGCGCACGATGGACTGGTCTTCGTCCAGACACTCGTTGACGACATCCCACTCGGTGACCTTGCCCTTGAAGTGCTGCATCACGGTGTTGATGTGCTCTTTCATGATGGCAAGGGCCTCGGTGCGGCTCCAGTTCTTGTCGTTCTTCTTGCCATCGCTGCTCAGCCATGCGGGCTGCTGCATGTGCCACACCAGACAGTGGCCACGAACGGACATGTTGTGGGTCTGGGCAACGTTGACCAGTGCGTCGGCAGAACCGAAGGAGAATTCTTCGCGAGAGGGACGCAGGGCATCCATCTTCATCTCGTTCTCAGCTACGAGCATGTTGAACTGCTGGCCACCCTCTTCGGCACCTGCCTTCCACGTGGAGAGCGCCACACCGATGTTCTTCTGGTTCTTGTCGGCATAGTAGCGCAGTGTGTTGTTGTCCTGGCTGTCGTCGATGCCGTCGTCATAGAAAGCTCCCATGTGAGACGATGGGTCATCGGTGTCGTCGGGATTGGTGGTATCGTCGGTGGCATCGGTAAGAGAGGTGACGCGCAGCTTCAGGAGGTAGGTATCGGCTGTCTGTTCCTCAACGAGCTTCCAGGTGAAACGACCCGGCTGGCGCAGAAGGAACTGCCAGTCGCCGGTCTTGCTCTTGGCCTCGAGCACGGTGAACTCATCGCCCACACTGGGACTGAGCTGCTCATCGACGGTGATGGTGACAACGGGCTGCTCGTCGCTGGTGTCGAAGTCCTCGGTATTGGTGTCGTACTTCAAAGAGCCGTTGACCAGAAGACGGTCGTTGCTACCAGCGGCAACCTTGAAACGCAGCACCGATGCGGGATGGAGCGTGAGGTGGGACTGCTTCGTGGGGGTGAAGTAGTTGCGGAGCGTGAGCGTGCCTACGGCGTTGTCGCCCGGCTCGATGGTGCCGTAGTTATCTACACTGCCACCGATGCTGCCCGTACCGCCCAGCAATCCACCACTGAACACGTAGGCAATGGCTTTGCTCTCACTCGACATGGCCCCCAGACCACCACGCTTCTTACCGCTCTCGGCAGCAGCACGGTCGTTGTTGATCATCACGGCTCCGTCGAGGATGCGGAGCGCACCGCTCAGGTAGTTGTCGTTGCCGGTGATGCGATAGGTGCCCTTGCCTTGTTTCACGATGCCCAACTGGGTGTCGTCGCGATAGTCAGAAGGAGCAAGGGTGCCTGCGAGCAAACCGCCGGAATTGATGCCACCTACGAGATAGTAAGCGGAGCGCTGGTTCTTGATGTAGCCCTGCAATCGGGAGCCCTCCTCGGTGTCGAGCTCGCCCATGCAGAAGCCGGCACCGGCGGAGTTGGCCTCGCAAGCCATCGTGGCACCGCTGTGAAGCACCACCTTGTTCCACTGCATCGTGGCGTTCAGCTTGCCTGCCTGCAGGTCCTTCAGGGCATTGTCGGCAGAAGAGCTCTTGCCGCCATGCGCCAGCACCACACCGTAGGAGCCCGCCGAACTGGAGTTCTCCTTAAAGGGATAGATGTTAATGATGCCGAAGAAACCGCCTAAATCGGCCCAAGTGCTACCGCTTTTCGTGCCTAAGTAACAACGCTCACCGCCGCCGTAGAAGTTGAGCACACCCAGATTGGAGCCACTCACCTTCGACGAGAAATAGCAGTAACGAGCCATCTTCACATTGACCGTCTGGCCGTCGGCAATGTTGACGTCCTGGCTGTAGGACACATAGTTCGACGAGGTGTTGTTGCCACTGATGTCAATGGTCACCTCGTCCTGCGCCTGGGCTGCCGTCATGAGGCAGAGCCCCAGCACGATAAAAAGGGTCTTTTTCATCTTAAAACTGTATTTTAATTGCAAATGTTCTCTTCACGTTCATATCGAAATTCTCGTACCTCGCACCTCGAATAATTAAGGAGCAAGCACCTTGTAATAGTTCAGGATACGCATTTCAGTGGCTTCGCATATCTCACGGGCATAGTCGTTCAGCTGATGAAAGCGGGAATAGTCGCTTTCACCGTCAAACGACCAGGGAGCAAGAATGAGAAGATGACCGGCTGTACAGGCATAGAAACGGCGTAGGGACGGCTTCCAGTATTCGCCAATAGGTTCTTTCTGCAAGAGAATCAGAGGCAGATGGGATTCGAGGGCATCGTTGACGATGATCCTCTCACCCTTCGAGATACCTGGCGTAACCAGCACCGTGCCTTCCTCAGCAATACGAAGCAGACGGGCGCGTTCTTGTCGAAAATCATCGGTTTCATCGGTCGGTTTCCCTGTCTTGGGATCCTTGCGATGGAAGAACACCTGTTCCTTGATGGGATATTTCAGCAGGAACAGGTTGCCGAAGGCCGCATATTCGCGGCCTGCAATCCAGAGGTGCAATTGTCGCTCCATGAGGTGAGGACATTCCTCACGGATACGCGCCCGAAGGGGGTTCTCTTTCATATAGCGCTTGATATTCTCCAGCATCCCCCTCTTATTGATGATGCGGTCGTGGTAGCCCTTCTCGAAAAGCACCGGTCGCAGCTGCTCTTTACCCAAGGGAGAACCCTTGGGCACAGCCGCTCCCGTCGCTCCCGTGCCCGTTGCTCCCGTGCCTGTTGCTCCTGTGCCTGCTGCTCCTGTG
>DFJI01000049.1:4286-5146 GCA_002372235.1 Prevotella sp. UBA3675
GCCTGTTGCTCCTGTGCCTGTTGCTGTTGTGCTTGGCGTTGCTGTTGTGCTTGGCGTTTTTCCGCCAAGACAAGCGTTGTCCTGCCATTGCCACCACGCGCGGGAGCAGCCTGTCTTGAACCCGCGCATCACGTGGCCCAGGTGCTTTCCTTCGGGCAGTGGCTCGCGTACATAGAGCAGCAGATGGATATGGTCTGGCATCATTGCCACTTGCCATACTTCCACTGCTGGATAGAAATGATGGATCTTCGGCACCTCTTGTTCCAGCACGTACCGCCCCAGCTCCGATAGTGCCATGTGTGGCGCCTCGCCGGTTCCTGGCCGTCCTTTTGTGCTCCCTTCGATGGTGCCGAACAACCGCTTTCGTCCCTCAACGACCATCGTCACCATATACAGCCCCTTTTGGTAGTAATCATGCCAAAAGGAACGCCGGTGCTGGTTATGGATGGTCTCGTGTTTTATAGTATTCATGCTGCAAAGATACAGAACATCAATAAAAAAAAGCAATGCAATCCTCAATAATTGCATTGCTTTTATAAAATTAGGTATAAAAATGAGTCTTTAGTCGGCCATCTTGGCCTTGATCATCTCGCGGTTCAGGCGGGCGATGTTGGCAATGGTCTCGTTCTTCGGGCATACGGCTTCGCAGGCACGAGTGTTGGTGCAGTTGCCGAAGCCGAGCTCATCCATCTTGGCAATCATGTTCTTCACGCGGCGGGCAGCCTCTACGCGGCCCTGGGGAAGCAGGGCGAGCTGGCTGACCTTCGACGACACGAAGAGCATGGCAGAGCCGTTCTTACAAGCTGCTACGCAGGCGCCGCAGCCGATGCATGAAGCGCAGTCCATGGCCTCGTCGGCAT
>DFJI01000049.1:5212-5492 GCA_002372235.1 Prevotella sp. UBA3675
GGATGAGGATGGCGTTGGCATCCTGAGCCTGTCCGGTGCGGATGGTGGTGTAGCCACCGGCCTGGATGATCTTGTCGAAAGCGCCACGATCCACCATGCAGTCCTTGATGACGGGGAAGGCAGCTGAGCGCCAAGGCTCGACGGTGATCACGTCGCCGTCGTTGAAGCGGCGCATGTAGAGCTGACAGGTGGTGGCACCGCGTTCGGTCTTGCCGTGAGGCGTGCCGTTGATGTAGAGCGAGCACATGCCGCAGATGCCCTCGCGGCAGTCGTGGTCGAA
>DFJI01000049.1:5616-5868 GCA_002372235.1 Prevotella sp. UBA3675
TCATCGGGGATGTCGTGCATTTCGTGGGTATCGAAATGACCTGCGTCCTTGGGGCCGTTCTGGCGCCAGAACTTTATTGTAAATGAAATGTTTTTTGCCATAATAACAGCCCCCCTCTTATCCCCCCTTAGGGGGAAGACCGTTGCAGGGGCTCGGGTCTTTTAATTACTTTACTTCTCCTCCCCTAAGGGGGAGGTTGGGAGGGGGCTTCTTAGTTCTTGTAATTTCGTGTCTGTACCTTAATAGCCTCGT
>DFJI01000049.1:5943-6281 GCA_002372235.1 Prevotella sp. UBA3675
AGCTCGGGCTCGTTGCCCTTGCCCTGATACTCCCAGCAGCCTACGTAGAAGTAGTGCTCATCGTCACGCTTGGCCTCGCCTTCCTCGGTCTGGTACTCCTCGCGGAAGTGACCGCCGCAGCTCTCATTGCGCGAGAGGGCGTCGAAGGCCACGAGCTGACCCATAGTGAAGAAGTCGCGCAGGTGGACAGCCTTGTCGAGCTCTACGTTCAGACCCTCCTTCGTGCCGGGCACGAACAGGTTGGTATCGAACTCCTTCTCCAACTCGTGCATCTTCTTCAGACCCGTCTTCAGGCCCTCAGCGGTGCGACCCATGCCTACATACTCCCACATGATGTG
>DFJI01000049.1:6337-18456 GCA_002372235.1 Prevotella sp. UBA3675
GATGTGACCCAGCTCCTTGTGGATGCTGTCCACCGAGCGCTTGCCCTTGATGCCCAGCAGGCGGTCGAGCTCAGCATCGACCTTCTTCTCGGCTTCTGCGAATTCGGGCAGCTCGGTGCTCACCTTCGGCCACACAGCCTGATCGGCCAGGTAGTTCTGAATGGTGTAGGGCAGCACGAAGTAGCCGTCGGCCAGACCCTGCATCAGGGCCGAAGCACCCAGACGGTTGGCACCGTGGTCGGAGAAGTTGCACTCACCGATAGCGAACAGGCCGGGGATGGAGGTCTGCAGCTCGTAGTCAACCCAGATACCACCCATTGTGTAGTGGATAGCGGGATAGATCATCATGGGCTTGTAGTACTTCACGCCATTGATCTCGTTGGCCAGGTCGCCGGGGAACACGTCGGTGATCTCCTCATACATCTCAAACAGGTTGCCGTAGCGCTGCATGATGATGTCGAGTCCCAGACGGTTGATAGACTCCGAGAAGTCCAGATAGACGGCCAGACCAGTGTTGTTCACGCCGAAGCCCTTGTCGCAGCGCTCCTTGGCGGCACGGCTGGCCACGTCGCGCGGAACGAGGTTGCCGAAGGCGGGATAGCGGCGCTCCAGATAGTAGTCGCGGTCCTCCTCGGGAATGTCCCAAGGCTTGATCTCGTCCTTCTGCAGCTTCTTGGCGTCCTCAATCTTCTTAGGCACCCAGATACGACCGTCGTTACGCAGCGACTCCGACATCAGTGTCAGCTTCGACTGCTTGTCACCATGCACGGGGATACAGGTGGGGTGAATCTGCACGTAAGAGGGATTTGCAAAGTAGGCACCCTTACGATAGCACTGAACGGCTGCGGTGCAGTTGCATCCCATAGCGTTGGTTGAGAGGAAATAGGTGTTGCCATAGCCGCCCGTAGCAATGACGACGGCATTGGCTGAGAAGCGCTCCAGCTTACCGGTGATGAGGTTCTTGGCGATGATGCCGCGTGCGCGGCCATCCACAATCACCACGTCCTCCATCTCGTAGCGGGTGTAGAGCTTCACCTTACCGGCCTGCACCTGTGCTGAGAGCGAGCTGTAGGCACCGAGCAGAAGCTGCTGGCCCGTCTGACCCTTGGCATAGAACGTGCGGCTCACCTGAGCGCCGCCGAACGAGCGGTTGGCCAGCATGCCACCATACTCGCGGGCGAAGGGAACGCCCTGGGCCACGCACTGGTCGATGATGTTGTTGCTGACCTCAGCCAGACGATACACGTTGGCCTCACGGGCACGATAGTCACCGCCCTTCACCGTGTCATAGAACAAGCGATAGACTGAGTCGCCGTCGTTCTGATAGCACTTGGCAGCGTTGATACCACCCTGCGCAGCAATAGAGTGAGCGCGACGGGGCGAATCCTGAATGCACAGGTTAATCACGTTGAAGCCCATCTCGCCGAGCGATGCGGCAGCCGATGCACCGGCCAGACCTGTACCTACGACGATTACGTCGAGCTTCAGCTTGTTCTTCGGGTTGACCAGGCGCTGATGAGCCTTATATTCCTTCCATTTCTCAGGTACGGGACCTGCGGGAATCTTTGAATCAATTACTTTAGCCATAATCTTAAATTACAATGTTGACGATTTACAGTTTTTTTACAAATTACATACCGCAAGCACCTGCCTGACAGCAGAGCGAGGGTGCGCATCCGAAGGCAAAGCTCAGCACCACAACGGTGAAGCCCAGCATGAGCAGCGTCACGTAGATGAGACCGATGCAGTTCCAGCGCTTCTGCCAAATCTTTCCACTGATGCCTAAGGTCTGCATAGCTGACCAGAAACCATGTGCCAGGTGGAACCAGATGGCGCAGAACCACACGAGATAGAGCCCCGCGAACCAGGGGTTCGAGAACGTCTCCTGAATCCAGCCGAAGCCGTCAGAGGGGCTCAGCTTGGTGGGCATGCCCACAATCTCGGCCCACATCATGTTGTACCAGAAGTTGAACAGGTGGATGCCCAGACCGATCAGGATGATCAGTCCCAGCACGAGCATGTTGCTCGATGCCCAGCGCTCAGCCACGTCGAGCAGACCGTTGCTGTTCACTTCGGTCGATACCTCATAACGGCTTTCGCCGCGAGCGCTACGGTTCTGTGCCGTCAGGATGAAGGCAAAGACAATGTGACACACTGCCAGGGCTGCCAGACCGAGTGTTGCCACTACGGCATACCAGTTGGCACCCAGCATTTCGCAAATCATGTTGTAAGCCTCGCCAGAGAACAACGCCACAATGTTCATTGTACAGTGGAATGTCAAGAACAGAATGAGCGCAATGCCCGTGACGGCCATTACAACTTTCCTACCAATTGATGAATTGATTAACCACATAAATGATTGAAATTAAATTAATTAATATTGATTTTTAGATTTATAAATGCTAACAAACCGACCCTCACGGGCCACATAAAAATACTTAATATTAAGTACGCATGTGCGAATTTAGGCCACAAAAGTAACAAAAAATCATGAAACCGCAAATGTTTTTGTCAACAAATTACACTATTTATACGGAATCAAAATGTAATTTATACGGAATCAAAATGAAAAAGAGGCGCTTATTTGTATTGTGTTTTCGAAATAATATGTATATTTGCAGGCAAAAAAACACTAAAAAGGTGGTAAACTACCACTTTTTAAGGTGGTATAATCAACTCTAATTGCATTATTATGTCAAAAATTGAAGACGTTTACAGCAGATGGCAAGCTTTGCAACCGCTTTCGGACAGTCTCAGAAATCGGCTGAACAGAAAGTTTACCATTGAATACAACTACAACAGTAATCATATTGAGGGCAACACGCTGACATACGGCCAGACGGAGCTGCTGCTGCTATTCGGAAGAGTAAGCGGTGAGGGCGAGCTGAAGGATTTCGTTGACATGAAAGCTTCGCAGGTGGGTCTGAAAATGATGACCGAGGAGGCCACCACTTCACAGATGCCCCTGACACAGAACTTCATCCGACAGCTTCACAAGACACTGCTACGCGAGGACTATACCGTCTATCGCAACCTGCCTGGCGGCATGTACACCAGTTTCGTGATACATGCCGGACAATACAAGACCCGGCCAAACAGCGTCATTACACGCAACGGCGACTGCTTCGAATATGCCTCGCCTGAAGAGACACCGGCACTGATGCAGGACCTCGTGGACTGGTACAACGAGGCAGAGCAGGAGGGCAAGCTGTCGCCCGTGGAGCTGGCTGGCCTGTTCCACTATCGCTACATACGCATCCACCCCTTCGAGGACGGCAACGGACGCATTGCCCGACTGTTGGTCAACTATATCCTGGCTCGTCACGGATGGCCCATGATCGTGGTGCGCAGTCGTAAGAAGGCCGACTATTTTGAAGCGCTCCATCAGGCCGACCTCGAAGTGGGTTCAGAACCCTCAATTGGTGCTCACGCCTCACTCAGCAAAATCAGAAAATTCATGAAGTACTTCACAAACCTCGTGGCTACGGAGATAGAAAACGAAGTCGATTTCATTGAAAGTAAGGACGAAGCAATCTGGTGGTATGACGGAGAGCGCATCAAGTTCAGAAGTGCCAACGGCCCCGTCATCCTCAGAATGATTCACGACGACCCATACATCACTTACGCAGAGCTTTCTAAAACCATATCTGTGAACACATCTGCTCTTCAAAAACAACTGGAGAACATGACCAAGAAAGGCTACATCCAGCGACGTGAGAATGGCGGATGGCATGTGTTCGCAACTTCTTCTATCTAAAAACTACAAAAACAATATATTATGATAATGAATTATGACGTCATCGTCGTCGGAGCGGGCCACGCCGGATGTGAGGCTGCCTGCGCTGCCGCTAACATGGGGGCCAAGACGTGTCTGGTGACGATGGACATGAACAAGATTGGGCAGATGTCGTGCAACCCCGCCGTGGGCGGCATCGCCAAGGGTCAGATTGTGCGCGAGATCGACGCGCTGGGCGGACAGATGGGGCTCGTGACCGATGCCACGGCCATTCAGTTTAGGATGCTCAACGTGGGCAAGGGTCCTGCTGTGTGGAGCCCTCGCGCCCAGTGCGACCGAGGCCGTTTCATCTGGGAGTGGCGCAGCCACCTGGACCACACCGAGAACCTCGATATCTGGCAAGACCAGGTAGAGGAGCTGATCACAGAGAGCTCCGAGAGCTCCGAGTTCTCAGAGTTCTCCGAGAGCTCAGAGCGCTCCGAAAGCTCAAAGATCTCAAAGCGCTCCGAGCCCTCCAATCGCTCCACTCCCCGCGTCACTGGTGTCCGCACCATCTGGGGTTGCGAGTTGCGAGCCCGTTGCGTGGTCATCACCGCAGGCACGTTCCTCAACGGCCTGATGCACATCGGGCGAAAGATGGTGAAGGGTGGCCGCATTGCCGAGCCTGCCGCTGAGCATCTCACCGAGAGCATCACACGCCACGGCATCCGCGCCGGACGCATGAAGACGGGTACGCCCGTGCGGTTAGACAAACGGAGCATTGATTTCTCCAAGCTCAGAAGACAGGACGGTGAGCAACGATCGTATATGTTCTCGTATTTAAGAACCGCCCCTAACTCCTCACTGAGACCCACCCCTAACCCCTCACTGAGACCCACCCCTAACCCCTCCCCAGGGGAGGGGGATGCAGATAGCTTTGCTAATAATATCCCTGATCCATACCCAAAGAAAAGGAATGCAGATAGCTTTGCTAACAATATTAAAGGTAATAAAGCAAACAATCAACCAAACAATATCCCACAGCATAACGGTATCACCAAATGTAACCAAACTCCCCTCCCCTCGGGAGGGGTTGGGGGTGGGTCTCAGGGGACTGGAGTTAGTTCCTTCCTCCCCTGCTGGGAGTGCTACACCAACCCTGCCGTCCATGAGATGCTGCGCTCGGGTCTGGCCGACTCCCCTCTCTACAACGGACAGATTCATTCCATTGGCCCGCGCTACTGCCCGTCGATTGAGACGAAGCTGGTCACTTTCCCCGACCGCGAACAGCACCTCTTGTTTCTCGAGCCCGAAGGCAGCGAAACCAACGAGATGTATCTCAACGGCTTCTCTTCGTCGCTGCCGATGGATGTGCAGATAAATGCACTGCGCATGATTCCCGGACTGGAGCAGGCTAAGGTCTATCGACCGGGTTATGCTATTGAGTACGATTTCTTCGACCCAACACAGCTCACTCACACGTTGGAATCGAAGCTTGTCGATGGTTTGTTCCTGGCCGGACAGGTGAACGGCACCACAGGCTATGAAGAGGCTGCCGGACAGGGTCTCTTGGCTGGCATCAACGCAGCATTGAAAGCAGGCGCTGCCGGCAGTGACACAGGTACCGGCAACAGTACTTTCACGCTGGCTCGCGACGAGGCTTACATCGGTGTACTCGTCGATGACCTCGTGACAAAAGGCGTTGACGAGCCTTATCGCATGTTTACCTCGCGTGCCGAATACCGCATCCTGTTGCGACAGGACGATGCCGATGCACGACTCACTGAGCGCAGCTACCGCTTAGGACTGGCTAAGAGCGACCGCTACGAGCACTGGCTGAAGAAGAAAGCGGCCATTGAAGAAATCGAAGCCTTCGCTAAGACATTCCCCATCAAAGCGAAAGAGATAAACGCTGCGCTCGAAGCACTCGGCACTACCCCACTCCAGTTTGGCGTGAAGCTCGAAGACCTCATTGCGCGTCCGCAGCTGAACTTCACCAATCTGCAGGACATCATCCCCGAGCTGCGCGAACTGTTCAGCAAGATAAATGACCGCCGCGAAGAAATCGTAGAGGCAGCCGAAGTGAGAATCAAGTACAAAGGCTACATCGAACGCGAACGCATGGTGGCCGAGAAGATGCACCGATTAGAGAACATACGCATTCCCGCCACCTTCGACTATCAGTCGCTGCAGAGCCTCTCTACCGAAGCGCGACAAAAGCTCACCGCCATTCAGCCCACCACCCTCGCACAGGCCAGCCGCATTCCGGGAGTAAGTCCCAGCGACATCAATGTGCTGCTGGTGCTCATGGGGCGATAAGCACTGGCTCCGAACCACAAATCGCGAACAACAAGACGCGCGTTCCACGTGAAACAAACAATTCATATAGTATTAATAACCAAACATTTAACTTTAAGATGAACAACAAACTTTTAATTGACAACCTGCGTTGCATCCCCGACTTCCCCAAGAAAGGCATCAACTTCCGTGACGTAACTACTCTGTACAAAAATGCAGAATGTTTCAAGCTCATGCTCGACGAGATGTACGAGCTATACAAAGACAAGGGCATCACTAAAATCGTTGGAATCGAGAGCCGTGGTTTTGTGATGGCCTCGGCCCTTGCCGGCAAATTAGGTTGTGGCCTGGTATTAGCCCGTAAGCCGGGTAAGCTGCCTTCAACGGTCATTAAGGAGCAGTTCTCGAAAGAGTACGGAGTAGATACGGTGGAGATGCACCTCGACTCGATTACATCGGATGACGTGGTTCTCATTCACGACGATTTGCTCGCTACTGGCGGCACGGCAAAAGCCACCTACAAACTGGTGCAGCACTTCAACCCAAAGAAGGTGTATATCAACTTCATCATCGAGATCACAGATGAAGGACTCCACGGGCGCGACCTGTTCGAGGGAATAGAACTGACTACGCTCATGACTATATAAGAGCTCGGAGAGCTCAGAGGACTCGGAGAACTCAGAGAACTCTGAGAACTCCGAGAAAAACAGAGGGCTCAGAGAAAACAGAGTGTTCAGAGAGCTCGGAGAACTCAGAGAACTCAGAGCTCTCAGAAAGCTCAGAAAACTCGGAGCTCTCAGAACTCTCAGAGAACTCGGAGTTCTCCGAGAACTCCAAGAAATCAAACAACAACAATAACTCACTAAAAAACCAAAGCACCTATGATCAAAAACGACAGCTTCATTCCTCAGCGTGGTGACTACGAGCACTTGACGGTCTATCAGATTGCCAAGTGCTTATATGCCATCACCTACTATTTCGCTAACACGTTCTTTCAGAAGGGTGACCGCACCATCGACCAGATGGTGCAGGCTGCAAGGAGCGGTAAGCAGAACATAGCAGAGGCCAGCATCGATGGTAACACATCGAAGGAAATGGAACTCAAACTGATGAATGTAGCGAGAGGTAGCATGCACGAACTGAAGGCGGACTACGAGGACTATCTCATGAATCACAGACTGGAGAAATGGAGCAGGGACGATCCTCGCGCAACAAAGACACGCGCCTACTGCATAGCCCATAAGGACGCGGAGGACTATCAAAAGGCCATCGAACAAAGAAGCGACGAGACGATTGCAAATATAGCAATCACCATGCTCTACCAATACGACGTGCTGATGTTGAGACTCATAGAGGCCATCAAGGACCGATTCCTGAAAGAAGGGGGAATCAAAGAAGAAATGTATAGAGCAAGAACGGAATATAGGAAAAACTCATAAGAAGGAGGGGAGAGGGCTCGGAGGGCTCGGAGCGCGCAAAGAGCTGGGAGCAAGCTGGGCGCTCAGAAGACTGGGAGCTATCGGAGAGCTCGGAACGCTCAGAGAACTCAAAGCAAGCAGGACGCTCAGAGAGCTCGGAGCAAGCTCAGAGAACTCGGAGAACTCAAAGAACTCAAAGCAAGCAGAGTGCTCAGAGCACTCGGAAAACCTAGAGCACTCGGGGCTCTCCGAGCCCTTACCCCACCAAAAAGTTTCACGTGGAACAATGACAAAAGAGGAGAACGAGAAAAGGCTAAGCTACCTGAAAAGTATTGTAGCACGACTGCCCGAGAAGCCTGGCAGTTACCAGTATTACGACGAGAATCACGTCATCATTTATGTGGGAAAGGCGAAGAACCTGAAGAACCGTGTTTCGAGCTATTTCCACACCGAAGTAGATCGTTTCAAAACGAAGGTGCTGGTGTCAAAGATATGGGACATCAGCTACACGGTGGTGAACACTGAAGAGGATGCACTGCTGTTGGAGAACTCGCTCATTAAGAAGTATAATCCGCGCTATAACGTGCTCTTGAAGGACGGCAAGACCTACCCCAGCATCTGCGTGACCAACGAGCCTTTCCCACGTATCTTCAAGACCAGAACCATCAACAAGAAATGGGGCACTTACTATGGCCCATACTCGCACATCAGTTCGATGTATGCCGTACTGGAGCTGATCAACAAACTATATAAGCCACGCACTTGCCGACAGCCCATCACACGTGATGGCGTGATGGAAAAGAAGTATCAGGTGTGCTTGGAATATCACATTAAGAACTGCGGCGGCCCCTGTGTGGCGAAGCAGAGCTACGAGGACTACCAGCACAACATCATGCAGGCGCGTGAGATACTGAAGGGCAACACCCGCGAAGTGCTCAGACAGATGCGCGAGGAGATGCAGAGACTGGCCGAGGAGCTGCGCTTCGAGGAGGCCGAAGAGGTGAAACGCAAGTACCTGCTCATCGATTCGTTTGTATCGAAGAGCGAGGTGGTGAGCCACACCATCAACGACGTAGATGTGTTCACCATCACCAATGACGACAAGACGGCCTTCATCAACTATCTGCACGTGTCGAACGGCTCCATCAACCAGTCGTTCACGTTCGAATATAAGAAGCGGCTGGCCGAGTCCGACCAAGAGCTGTTGCAGCTCGGAATCGTGGAGATGCGCGAGCGTTTCCAGAGCCGTTCGAAGGAGATTGTGGTGCCGTTCGACCCCGAGATGGAGCTCGACGGCGTGACGTTTACCATCCCTCAGCGAGGCGACAAAAAGACCCTGCTCGACCTCTCTGAGATGAACGGCAAACAGTATAAGTTCGACCGTCTGAAACAGGCTGAGAAGCTGAATCCCGAGCAGAAACAGGTGCGCCTGATGAAGGAGTTGCAGGACAAGTTAGGACTGCCCAAGATGCCCTACCAGATAGAGTGCTTCGACAACTCTAACATCTCGGGCACCGATGCCGTGGCGGCTTGCGTGGTGTTCAAGAGCATGAAGCCCTCGAAAAAAGACTATAAGAAATACAACATCAAGACCGTCGTGGGCCCCGATGACTATGCCTCGATGAAGGAGGTGGTACACCGCCGCTACAGCCGTCTGATAGAGGAAGAGCAGCCCCTACCCGACCTCATCGTGGCCGATGGCGGACGAGGTCAGATGGAGGTGATTCGAGAGGTGATTCAGGACGAGCTGAACCTCGACATCCCCATTGCCGGACTGGCCAAGAACGACCGTCACCGCACCAATGAGCTGCTCTACGGATTTCCGCCGCGCAGCGTGCAGCTGAAGACCGACAGCGAGCTGTTTCATGTGCTCACACAGCTACAGGACGAGGTACACCGCTTCGCCATCACCTTCCACCGCGAGAAGCGCTCCAAGCACGCCCTGCACTCAGAGCTCGACGAGATAAAAGGCATCGGCCCGAAGACCAAGGACGAGCTACTGGCGAAGCTGAAGAGCGTAAAACGCATCAAAGAGTCTGATTTAGAGACACTTACAACAATCATAGGCAACGCGAAGGGCAGAATTGTCTATGACTATTTCCATCAGCCCTGACGGCGACAAGAATCTGCGCCCACCATCACATATATTTCACGTCACGGAATAGCCTAAACTGCCGCACGGTTTAGGCTATTTCGTGCGTGCGATTGAGCCAAGATCACGACGTGATTCGGCCAAAATCACGACGCGATATGGCCAAGGGCTTCCCACGATTTAGCCTAACTCTCACCGTGCAGCCGCCGAAAACCATGACCGATTTAACCTAAATCGCGAGCGCACGACGAAAGTATTTGGCAAAGTTGGTGCGATTGTGGAAAAATATTCGTAAATTTGCGGCATGAGAATCGTAATTCAACGGGTGAGTGAGGCCAGCGTGAAGATCGACGGCCACATTCACGGACAGATTGGCAAGGGCTATCTGATCCTGATGGGCGTGTGCGACGACGACACCGAGGAGGATGCCGAGTGGCTGGTGAAGAAGGTGACGGCCCTGCGCGTGTTCGACGACGAGCAGGGCGTGATGAACCGCAGCATCATGGACGTGGGCGGCGACTGTCTGGTGGTGAGCCAGTTCACGCTGTTTGCCTCCTATAAGAAGGGCAACCGCCCGTCGTGGTTCAAGGCCGCAAGGCACGAGATTTCGGTGCCGCTCTACAACTACTTCTGCCGCCGTCTGAGCCAGGAGATGCAGCGGCCTGTGCAGACGGGTGAGTTCGGTGCCGACATGAAGGTGAGCCTGGTGAACGACGGTCCCGTGACCATCTGCATGGATACGAAGAACAAGGAATAAAAGACCCACCCCTAACCCCTCACAAGGAGAGGGAATTTGGGAAGAGAAAATATATATAAAAGAAAATATGAGGAAATATTTGAGCCAGATAAAGACGGCTGGCATCGTGCTGATGATTGTCGGTATCGTGATGTACCGACTGATGGGCATCGCATCGGGATTCATCGCCTGCGGCATAGGCATCGCGCTGTGGGTCTTTGAGGTGATCTATAAAGCGGTGAACTGGAACGAATATCAAAAGGACAATATGCAGAACAACATCCAGATACTCATCGTCATCATGTTGCTCATCGGCTCAATGTTTTTAATAAAATGTCACTAAAAGAAGCACAACTGGCTGTTGACCAGTGGATTAAGGAATATGGCGTGCGCTACTTCTCGGAGCTCACGAACATGGCGGTGCTCACTGAAGAGGTGGGCGAACTGGCGAAGATCATCGCACGCAGATATGGCGAACAGTCGTGGAAGACCGGCGATGAACGAGCCGCCGACAACGGACGACAGGCACTGGGCGACGAGATGGCCGACGTGCTCTGGGTGCTGCTCTGCCTGGCTAACCAAACGGGAATAGACCTGACAGAGGAACTCAGGAAGAACTTGGAGAAAAAGACAACACGCGACAAGGAGAGACATAAGAACAATAAGAAACTTGTTTAAGGTTTTAAGACATAATAACAGAAGAACAGATGGTTTTTCGAAGACATAATAACAAAAGAACATATTCTTTCTATGACAGAAGAACAGATTTCTTTCGAAGACATAATAACAAAAGAACAGATGGTTTCTAAGAGATAATAACAGAAAAAATTTAAGAACTATGGCAGAACATCAGCATGAACATGAGCATGAGCATTATCATCACGCTCATCCTGAGAGCCGAATTGAAGAGGCTCTGAAGAAGTATCGTCTCGACATCACCGACGAGGAGGTGAAAGAGGCTGTGAAGAATATCATCGCAGAGAAGGTACACGAGAACGACACGCCTGAGGTGAAGAAATTCCTGATGGGCAGCGTGGAACTCACTACGCTGAAGACTACCGACAGCGAGACTTCGGTGATGGCTTTCACGGAGAAGGTGAACCAGTTTGACGAGGCTTACCCCACCCTGCCCCACGTAGCCACCATCTGCGTGTATCCTAAGTTTGCCAAGGTGGTGAGCGAGACGCTCGAGGTGGAAGGTGTCGAGGTGGCTTGCGTGAGCGGCTCGTTCCCCAGCAGTCAGAGCCTCATTGAGGTGAAGACCATCGAGACGCAGCTGGCCATCAAGGACGGTGCCACCGAGATCGACATCGTGATGAACGTGGGGGCTTTCCTCGAAGGCGACTACGAGACGGTGGTGGACGAGATTCAGCAGCAGAAGGAGGCTTGCGGCGAGCACGACATGAAGGTGATCCTGGAGACGGGATGCCTGAAGACCGCACAGAACATCAAGACGGCCAGCATCCTGTCGATGTATGCCGGTGCCGACTACATCAAGACCTCTACCGGCAAGCTGGAGCCTGCCGCCACGCCCGAGGCTGCCTACGTGATGTGTCAGGCCATTAAGGAATACTACGACCAGACGGGCATCATGATCGGCTTCAAGCCCGCCGGCGGCCTGAACTCAGTGATGGATGCACTCATCTACTACACCATCGTGAAAGAGGTTCTGGGCGAGAAATGGCTCACCAACAAATGGTTCCGCATGGGCACCTCAAGACTAGCCAACCTGCTGCTCAGCGAGGTAATAGGCGAGGAAGTGAAGTTCTTCTAAAAAGAAAAGATAGAAAAAAAATTGCTACCGCAACGTTCTTCAATCAGAATAATGCGGTAGCATTTTTATTATCTTTAATCTTTAAT
>DFJI01000049.1:18598-19017 GCA_002372235.1 Prevotella sp. UBA3675
ACCGTATCATCACTGCCGATAGCCAGCAGCACGAAAAGCGCAAAACAAGTGGTGGTGAGCATCAATTTTCCTGTACTGCGACGCCTGCGCTCTACCCTATCCACATCCTTGAAAGCCAGAGAATGAACAATATAGATGTACGCGAAACCAGCCATGATAGCCAGCAGATAAGCCAGTACATCAGAAGGATCGTAGGTGCCATGCATGATGCCAAGACCCTGCAGGAACTCGTGAGGAATGCAGATAAACGGCATTACCAGGACGAACATCCAACAGTCTTTTATCTTGAAATTCCAGAAACAGGCTATCAGGATGCTATAGGCAAAGAGCCACATGCCGTCGGGCAGGTTATAAAGCATCCAACTGGGCACTCTGGCCGGATTATGTTGCAATTCTTCCAGATAGTCCAAAAGGCCGAA
>DFJI01000021.1 GCA_002372235.1 Prevotella sp. UBA3675
ATGCCCGCAAGAACATGCTGTTCAATCCCGAAGAAAGTATCGACTTCAACGGAAATACCGGCCCGTTCATACAATATACTTATGCGCGTATAAGGAGTATATTGAGGAAGGCAGAACCCACCCCCTGCCCCTCCCCAGGGGAGGAGAGTTCGGTTAGAAAGGCTGTCCAGTCTTCCCTTCCCTCGGGAGGGGTCC
Organism: Prevotella sp. UBA3675; assembly: GCA_002372235.1. Classification (GTDB taxonomy): domain Bacteria; phylum Bacteroidota; class Bacteroidia; order Bacteroidales; family Bacteroidaceae; genus Prevotella. The sequence continues at coordinate 196 of DFJI01000021.1, forward strand.
TTTCTGACAAGGAGATTGAGCTCATCCAGAAGATGAACGAGTTTGGCGCAGCAGTGGAGCAGGCAGGCAAGGACTACAGTCCCAGCGGCATTGCCAACTACTGCTATGAGCTGACCAAGGTGTTCAATCAGTTCTACCATGACTACAGCATCCTGAACGAACCCGACGAGCAGAAACGCAACGTGCGTCTGCTGTTGGCGCGCAACGTGGCCAAGATCATCAGAAACGGCATGAGCCTGCTCGGTATCGAAGTGCCGGAGAGAATGTGATGAAAAGATATGTTGCAGAATCCTCCTGACAATCGTCATGATACGGTGCTGCCGTTACCTTTGGAGGTAGCGGCAGCTGCCGTCGCTGTCGATGCCGCATGCTCGGGCAATCCCGGACCGATGGAATATCAGGGCATTGACCTGACCACGGGACAGCGCATCTTCCACTTCGGACCCGTATGGGGTACTAACAACATAGGCGAGTTCCTGGCCATCGTTCATGCACTCGCACTCTGCTGGCAACAGGGGCTGCACCATAAGATTATCTACAGCGACTCCTATAACGCCATACTCTGGGTGAAGAAGCGGCAGTGCAAGACAAAACTGGAACGAAACGCCCAGACCGAGCAGCTCTTCCAGATTATAGCACGCGCCGAACAATGGCTGCGCACGCACGACTACAAGAATCCCATCATGAAGTGGGAAACCAGCAAGTGGGGCGAGGTGCCAGCCGACTTTGGGCGGAAATAGGAAAATTTAACTCTTATTACAGGTGCTCAGTCTGAAAAAATGCCTATATTTGCACCTAAATCTAGATTTTTATACGTTTTATTAGGACCTACAACTACAGATGACTGATATAGTTCTGTCCAGTTTCCTTAGCTTGTTTGCCTTGTTTGGCAAAGAAGAACAGGTGGATGAAGAACGGGCAAAGGCCATGCTCGTGAGTTATTTGTGCCATCACTTCGGAGTACGCAATATCGATGCTTATCTCGATTTCTACAGCGATATGCGCATGGCCTACGACATGACCGACAACCTGAACACCGAGGAGGCAGTAGCGCAGATTTGCGAGAGCCTGCACGGCAAGATCCCTGCTCAGGAAGAACCCATGCTGCTGCTGCGTATCATGGAATTCTCTATGCAAGGCTCTATTCAGGGCAGTGAGCGGCGCGGCATTCGCGACGGCAAGATACACCCCATGTTCAAGGTCATGGCCGAGAAGTTTGAAATCAGTGAAGAGACTTTCTCCGACTTCGTGGATTTCGTCACCGACAAGAAGACCGACCGTGTACTGGTGCTCAAGCTGAGAGGCTTCGAGGGACATTTGAAGACTCTGCTCAGCCCCTCGACCGGGCGACTCATCTTCACCTATATGGGCGACGACACTGTGCTGCTCAACGATGTGCCGGTGCTGTCGGGTGTCTATCAGGTGTGGCTACAGAGCAGTGTGCTGAAAGGCAAGAGCGGCAAGCCCGTCTATTATTCCACGATCATGGATGCCTACAACCGCCACAACGGTAAGAGCGAGGACAAGACGCAGACGGTGGAGTTCAGCGCACGCGACGTGAACTTCCGCTTCCCCAATAGCGACAACGGCATACACAACCTGAGCTTCACGCTGCGCAGTGGCGAACTGCTGGCCATCATGGGCGGCTCGGGCACTGGCAAGACCACGCTGCTCTCGCTGCTGAACGGCAGTATGCGCCCACAAGAAGGTAGCATCACCATCAATGGTCATGACATCTCGGAGCCGCAAGCTCGCGACCTCATTGGCTACGTGCCGCAGGACGACCTGCTCATTGAGGAGCTTACCGTCTATCAGAACCTCTGGTACACGGCCAAGCTGTGTTTCGAGGGCATGAGCGACGAGGAAATAGACCGTCGCGTGCGAAAGACACTGAAAGACCTGGGCCTTGATGCTGCCAGCGACTTGAAAGTGGGATCGGCCATCAACAAATATATTTCCGGCGGACAGCGCAAACGACTGAATATTGCGCTCGAGTTGATACGCGAGCCAGCTGTGCTCTTCCTCGACGAACCCACGTCGGGCCTGTCGTCGGCTGACACCGAGAAAGTGGTGAACCTGCTGAAGGAACAGACCTATAAGGGCAAGCTCATCATCGTGAACATTCACCAGCCGTCGAGCGATGTCTATAAGCTGTTCGACCGTCTGTGGCTGCTCGACAAAGGCGGTTATCCCGTGTTCGACGGCAACCCCATCGATGCCATCACCTACTTTAAGCGGGCGGCCAACTATGCCGATGCAGAGACCAGCGCCTGCCCAACGTGTGGCAACGTGAATCCAGAGATCGTGCTCAACATCATTGACGAGAAAGCACTGAACAGCAGTGGCGAACTCTCAGACGAGCGCAAGATGACACCGCAGGAGTGGCATGAGCTCTACCTGAAGAACCGTCAGAAGATGGATGCACCCGAGGTGACCCCTGTGCCGCATTCCGACCAGCGCAAGCCCGGCGTGCTGAAACAGTTTGCCATTTTCCTGCGCCGCAACGTAAGGACGAAGATCACCAATGTGCAGTGGCTCTGCATCGCGCTGCTCGAAGCTCCGCTGCTGGCCGTCATCTGCTCATTGCTCACGCGCTATTCTGGCCCTGATGGCTATACCGTGATGGACAATAAGAATCTGGTGAGCTATTTCTTCATGTCGGTCATCGTGGCCACGTTCTTGGGCATGAGCGGCAGTGCCGAGGAAATTATCAAAGACCGCGCTCTGCTGAAGCGTGAGAGCTTCTTGCGACTATCCTATTCCAGCTACATCTCGTCGAAGATAGTGTTTGTAGCTGTGCTCTCACTCATACAGACATTCCTCTTCATCGTGGTGGGCAATGCCATCATGGGCCTGCACGGGCTGTTTGGCGTGTGGTGGATCATTCTGTTTGCCACCGCCCTGCTCTCCAATCTCGTGGGTCTGCTGCTGTCGCAGTGTCTGAGTTCTGTCGTGTCCATCTATATCAGCATTCCGCTGTTGCTCATTCCGCAGATATTGCTGTGCGGACTCGTGGTGAGCTTCTCCGATCTCACTCCGAAGAGCACCACCGGCAATGTGCCGATCGTAGGCGATCTGATACCCTCACGTTGGTCGTTTGAGGCACTGGCTGTGACCTCGTTTACAGACAACCGCTATAAGAAGCCTTTCTTCGAGCTGGATAAGCAGAAGTATGAAGCGCAGTACTACAATGTGGGCTTCCTCTATGAGCTGCAGTCGCAACTGGAGACGATGAACGATGAGCAGAAGCGAGGTCGCGAGGTGAAGCCCAGCCACATGCGGGTGATAAAGACCAATCTGCCCGTGCTGAGCGACTACTGCGGCATGGAACCGTATCAGGGCGACTATAGCTATGAGTCGTTGCGCAAGTATATGAAAGAGGTGGAGCGTGAACTCTCGAAGCGCGGCAACAAGGCTACGCTGGCAGGCGACGCGCTCATGGCCAAGTTCCTGCACGACTACGGAAAGGACAACGTGCTCGAACTGAAGCGTAATAACTTCAACCTCAAACTGGAGGAGTTCGTAATCGGAGCCGACCAGCAGCGCATGCTCGACATTGTCGATGACCACATCGTGGCCCGTGCCGGTCTTGTCTATCTCACTCCGAGAAGCCACATCGGTCGCGCCCCGTTCTATAGCAGTGAGAAAATTCTGGGCTCGTGGCACATTAAGACCCTCTGGTTCAACCTGGGCGTGATGTTGCTCCTGTGCATCCTGGCCGCAGCGTTGCTCTATTCAGACTGCCCCGGACGCTATGTAAGGAAAGAACAGTCATAAATGGAGAACCATCAGCAGACTATTCATTCAGAGTAGAAAGATAAACAATTCATTCAATAACAGTAATTCTAAAAAACAACAAACAATGAAGAAACTTTCAATGATTGCTGTAGCAGTTGCAGCATTGGCCTTCACCGCTTGTGGAGGCAAGAAGAGTGCAGAACCCGTAGAGGAAACAACTAAGTCGTTTGAGCAGGAGCAGGTTGAGGCCAGCATCAAACTCCACATTGACAGTCTGGCATCGGCTTTGGGCGATCTGAAGCAGCTCCCCATCGTGCAGGATGGCGAGAATGGCATCAAGCTCACCGACGAGGAGAAGCAGGTGAAGCCCGACTATCTGCTCGACCCCGCTATTGCTGATAACGCTACCACACTGGCCGAGAAGTATCGCGCACTGAGCGCCCTCACCGTAGATAAGAAGATTGCCGCTCTCTACGACATGCCTACCGACGATTTCGACAAGGCTATCCAGAAGCTGGCTGCCGACGTGAACGATCCTTCGTTCAAGGTGCTCGACAATGCTACCTCTATCTATGAGACTTCACAGGCTCTCTACGATGCCATGAACGAGAACGGTCGCATCAACTTCTTCTGGCAGTTGGTATCTACCTCGCTGGTTGAGCAGCTCTATGTGATTTCTCAGAATTCTGAGAAGTTCCTCTCTTCATTCGATGACGACGCAGCTTCTAACATCACCTTCCGTATCGTGCTTCTGACCGACGCTGTGGCTCGTCTGGCTGAGTATGATGAGGAGTTTGCTCCTGTGGCTAAGGCTATTGAGCCGCTGGTGGTGCTCAACGCCATCTCTGTTGATCAGCTGAAGACCCAGATGGAAGAGGCTAAGGAGGAGATTGTTGCTGCCCGCAATGCCCTGCTGAAGTAAGGAATGGTAATAGAACATATAGGTCTTATAGGTTCTATAAGTCCTATAAGTCCCATCCCCCCATCGGGCCCCTTGACTGCTATTTTGTCAAGGGGCCCGATACTTTTTTCTTGAAAAATCAGCCCTTTCGGTAAACAATGATCTGATTGCCATCATACTGGGCTGTGCTGACCACTCTCACATTCTGCGGAAGGAGTGGGGCAGGGGTGCCGCCATTAACGGTGATGGGAGCCGTCTCCACCCGAATCTCGTCCCACAGGTCTTGTTCCATAAAGGACTGGAGCGTTTTGGCACCTCCCTCTACGATGAGCGACTGAATGCCGTGGGCATGCAGACTGTCGAGATTGAGCGGATGCTGATGGTCTATCACCAGTCGTTTCGGATGATGGCCCACCCATTCGCGAACATTCAGCTGTGGATGTTCGCGGTCGTCGGTCGCACGACCTATGAGAATGGCATCCTCCTCCGCCCGCAGCTTGTGGGAGAGCATCTTGGTGAAAGGTGTCGAGATGGCCAGAGGCTGTCCGTGGTCGTCAATGAATCCGTTGGCCGTCTGCGCCCATTTTAATATAATGTACGGGCGAAGCGCACGATGGTAGGTGAGGAAACGGCGGTTCAGCGCCCTGCATTCCTCCTCCAGCACGCCCACGGTCACTTCAATGCCTGCCTCGCGCAGTCGTTTGATGCCACGCCCCTGCACTTCGGCAAAATCGTCAAGACAGCCCACGACCACGCGCCTTACACCTTTATTTATTATAAGATCGGCACAGGGAGGAGTCTTGCCATAGTGCGAACAGGGTTCCAGCGAAACGTAGATCGTGGCTTGCTTCAGCAACGGCTCGTCCTCGGCACGCACTGAAGCGAAGGCGTTCACCTCAGCATGACCTTGTCCGCAGCGCACATGATAGCCCTCGCCAATGATGCGGTTGTTACTTACGATCACCGCTCCCACCATAGGGTTGGGGTGTGCATTTTGTTGGCCGTTGCATGCCAGTTGCAGGCAGCGCTGCATGTAGAACTCATCCTTTGTCATAATGTTGCAAAGCTAAGCATAAATATTCGAATTGGCAAGAGATTCTTACAAAATCACCAACTTTCTGTCACATTTATTGGCTTTCTCGATAATTATGCTTATCTTCGCAACAGGATTCTTTTAAAAAAGTAACTGTTTGCAATTATGTATGATGAGCAACGAGGGCTCTACATAGCCCATAGCGCCAACGGGGCGCTCTCAATCACAGGTAAGATGGCCAACCGGCACGGACTCATTGCCGGTGCCACGGGTACGGGTAAGACGGTCACACTGCAGGTCATGGCCGAGACGTTCTGCCAGGCAGGTGTTCCCTGTTTCATGGCCGACATGAAAGGCGACCTCTCCGGCATTTCGCAGGCCGGAAAAATGAGCGGCTTCATTGAGAAGCGACTGCCGGAATTCTTCGAGGAAGGCTATCAGCCCAGCTTCTGTGGCTGCCCGGTGCGTCTCTACGATGTGTTTGGCGAACAGGGCCATCCCATGCGTGCCACGGTCAGCCAGATGGGGCCGCAGCTCATCTCCCGACTGTTGGGGCTGAACGAGACGCAGGACGGTGTGCTCAACATCGTGTTCCGCGTGGCCGATGAGCGCGGCCTCCTGATTCTTGACCTGAAGGACCTGCGCTCCATGCTCGACTACGTGTCGCAGCACGCCAAGGACTACACTTCGCGATATGGCAACGTCTCTACGGCCTCGGTGGGTGCCATTCAGCGCTCGCTGCTCCAGTTAGAGGCGCAAGGGGCCGACCGCTTCTTCGGTGAGCCGTCGTTCGACATTCAGGACCTCATGCAGCAGGTGGGCGGTAAGGGCGTGATGAGCGTGCTGGCTGCCGACAAGCTGATGATGCAGCCTAAGCTCTATAGCACGTTCCTGCTCTGGCTGCTCAGCGAGCTCTACAGCACGCTGCCCGAGGTGGGCGATCTGCCGCTGCCTAAGCTGGTGTTCTTCTTCGATGAGGCCCACATGCTGTTTGACGGCACGTCGAAGGCGCTGCTCGACAAGATTGAACAGGTCATCCGGCTTATTCGCTCCAAGGGGGTGGGCATCTACTTCATCACGCAGAGCCCCACCGACATTCCTGAAAACATTCTCGGACAGCTGGGCAATCGCGTGCAGCATGCCTTGCGCGCCTACACGCCGAAGGATCAGAAGGCGGTGAAGACGGCTGCCGACACGTTCCGTGCCAACCCGGCCTTCAAGACCGACGAGGCCATCATGAACTTAGAGACGGGCGAGGCACTGGTCTCTCTGCTCGACGAGAAGGGCGCTCCTGCGATGGTGGAGCGGGCCCGGATATTGTTCCCCCTGTCGCAGATAGGTGCCATCACTGAGGGGCAGCGACTCGACCTGATCAAGCAGAGTAGTATCTATGGCAAGTACGACACGACTGTGGATAGGGAGAGCGCTTATGAGATGCTCTTGAAGGAGGGCTCGGAGAGCTCGGAGAACTCTGAGAACTCTGAAAACTCGGAGCTCTCAGAGAACTCGGGGAGCTCGGAGCGCTCCCAGTCCTCCCAGCGCTCGAAGCCCGGCTTCATGAGCAAGGTGCTGAAGGCAGTGCTCACTGCCGTCACCTCTACGCTGGCCGCTATCGTGGGCTCGTGGGCGAGCGAGAAGCTGACGGGCAAGAAGAAAAAGTCGCGCACCTCGGCCAAGGAGCGCGTGGTGAAGAATGCCACGAGTGCTGCCACCCGCACCATCACAAGAGAGCTGACCCGCGATATTCTGGGAAATCTGGTGAAGTGAGCGCTTACTGCTGCGCTTCGCAGACCGTGTAGAATAAGAAGTCACTGCTGCGCTTCGCAGACCGTGTAGATATACCCCCGTTGGAGACATTCGACGGTGGTATATTTTTTTGCGTCGTTCTCGCTGAGCACCTGCTTCAGGTCGTTGCTGATGCCCTCGCCCGTGAGCTTCAGCCGGGCCTCCTTCATGGTCCACAGCCGGATGAAAGCCACTTCGGGCCGTTCTGCCGCCATGATGCGTTCCACCTCCTGCTCGTTCATGGTGAAGCGCACCAGCGACTCCTTGAACGAGCGTATCGACTCCACATCGATGCCCACCGGCCTGTCGCTCACGGCGCAGGCCACTGCTTCGCGGCAATGGCTCAGGTTGAAGAATATCTCGGGATGGCCCACGATGGCAGGCTTGCCGTGCTCGCCATATTCGAACACGGGATTCTCCGTGATGCCATACTCCTCGCTGAGTGCGCGCTTCAGCAGCAGATAGGCCAGGGCGCATGTGCGCTGTCCCAGTTCGTAGCGGAAGCGCAGTGCCTGTTCGCGTCGCTGTGCTGACAGCTGTTGCAGTGCGGCTGTCAGGTCAAAGTCGTTGATGCGGTCGTCAATGTATATCATGTGGTTCTTTTTTTATTCGTTCTCGTTTTGTTCTCCCCCTTCGGCACTCACCTGCGTCTTCGGCCAGTTCACGAGGAACACGCGCTCCGTGGCGCGGGTCAGTGCCGTGTAGAGCCAGTGAATATAGTCGGGTGTGAGCATGTCGTCGGTCATGTAGCCCTGGTCTATATAGACGTGAGCCCACTGTCCGCCCTGTGCCTTGTGGCAGGTGACGGCATAGCCGAACTTGATCTGGAGCGCGTTGTAGTGGGCATCGCTCTTCAGCTGTCTGAGGCGCTCGCTCTTCAGAGGGATGTGGGCATAGTCTTCCAACACTTTATTATATAATTGCTCCTGTTGCTCGCGCGTCAGTGCCGGAGCCTCGGTGGCGAGCGTGTCGAGTAGGGCAGTAGCCGTCAGCTCATAGTCGTCGTAGTCGGGCAGCTGAATCGTCACCTCGGCAAAGCGGAATCCGTAAAGCTCGTGCACCCTCCTCACGCGCTGCACCACACAGCGGTCGCCGTTGGCCAGGAAGTCGAGCCCCGTCGCAGGCTTCTCGCTCTGGGGTAGGGCTGTCAGATACTTGTTCTTCACTATCATGAGCTGGTCGCCCCGGGTGAGCTCTTCCTCGCGGTCGAGCACGGTTCGGCGAATGCCCTGGTTGTAGATGTTGGCGCGCTTGTTCGACCGTGTCACCACGATGGTCTCATCTACCCCCACCCGGCTGTAGCTCGATGCCAGCGACTCTATGAGCTCGTCGCCCGGCACCACGCTGATGTCGGCAAAGCCCCGTATGCGCATCTTGGGCAACTGCGTCATCTCGTCGTGCGTGATGATATGGCGCACCATTGTGGCATTCCACAGAATGCCCGACTCCCGGCTCTGCCTGAGCACCTCGGTCAGGTCGCACTCGTGTACTCTCAGCCCGTAGCCCCGCAGTACGCCGCTCATCAGCGCAGGCGACTCCTGCTCGCCTACGGGAGGCAGCTGAGCAGTGTCGCCTATGAGCAGCAGGCGGCAGTTGTGGCCGCTATATACGTAGCGTATCAGGTCGTCGAGCAACGCCCCCGAGCCGAACGTGTCGCCTTGTGGCTCTCCGGCAATCATCGATGCCTCGTCCACGATGAACAGCGTGTCGCTGTGCAGGTTGTCGTTCAGGTTGAAGCCCGACAGGTCGCCAGCCGTGCGCTGCCGATAGATGCGGCGGTGGATGGTGAAGGCCGCATGTCCGGCGTAGAGCGAGAACACCTTGGCGGCGCGCCCCGTGGGTGCCATCAGCACCAGCTTCTGCTTCAGTGCGAGCATGCCCCTCACGATGGCACCGGCCAGCGTGGTCTTGCCCGTTCCGGCTGAGCCGCGCAGCACCATCACGGCGTGGGGCTCGCGGTCGGCCATGAACTGTGCGAACACGTCGATGCCGTGCCCCTGCTCGCTTGTCGGCACGTGGCCAAAAGCCTCGCGCACCTTGAGTTTCAATTCGTCTTGAATCAATGGGTTATCTCTTGTTTTTGCGTGCAAAGATATGTCATTTCGGCGGAATTAGGCGCAAAATCAGCGAATTATCTGGAAAAACGGGCCGAATTTTGCAATAAATGCTTACCTTTGCATCGTAAAAAACAGAAAAAACTCCTCAGCATTACGCACGGGAACCCCTACCAGACAGAATATGCCACAAGCAAGCAAGAACAATCAGCCGATGACCATCCGCGTGGGGCGAGGCACACTTTCGTTCTACATCCCCAATGACGGTGCCGATGCCGACTTCTTCCCATACGTGGTGAAGAGCGGGGTGTCGATGGCTGCCAATCTGCGCGAGGCTTTCAAGACCTCCGACTACCTCATGCAGGTGCCTGAGCAGGCCACGGTGATGGTCGATGGCGACGTGTTGCTGGTGCCTCTCAGCCTGTTTGACGAGAGCCAGGCCAGCGAAATGTTTTTCCACTCCTTCCCCAGTCGTGCGCACGAGAGCGTGTTCCATGAACCAGTAGCCGACCTGAAGGTGGTGGCCGTCTCGTCGGTCAACAAAGACCTGCGCATGGTCATTGAAGACCATTTCCCCACCGTCGCGCTCCGTGTGGCGATGGTTCCCGTGTGGCGCCACCTGCAGCGGCGTGCCTTTGCCGGCAAGGGGCAGAAGCTCTTCGGCTATGTGCACGAGCGCAGGCTCGATCTGTTCAGCTTCCAGCAGAACCGTTTCAGCTTCTTCAACTCGTTCGACATCCGCCACACCTTCGATGCCTGCTATTTCCTGCTCTATGTGTGGAACCAGCTGCACCTGCAGGCCACCAAGGACGAGCTCGTCTTAGTGGGCGACCTCTTCCAGAACGACACGCCCACCAATGTGGAGGAGCGCGAGAAGATGCTCGCGCAGTTGCGCCGCTTCTTGCAGCACATTCATGTCATCGACCCGTTTGAGGACTTCGACGCCCAGCCAAAGGGCATGCCCTACGACCAGCAGGCGCTCTTTTTTAAAAAGTGAGACGTAATGAGAATTATCACAGGACAGTATAAGGGACGGCATTTCGAGATACCGCGCACGTTCAAGGCGCGTCCTACGACCGATTTTGCCAAGGAGAACATTTTCAATGTGCTGGGCGGCTATATCGATTTCGACGGAGCCACGGCGCTCGACCTCTTTGGCGGCACGGGCAGCATCTCGCTCGAGCTCGTGTCGCGCGGTTGCAGTCAGGTCATCTGTGTGGAGCTGGACCGCGACCATCACCGTTTCATCAGCGACTGTCTGAAGAAGCTCGGCACCACCGCCTGCATCCCCCTTCGTGGCGACGTGTTCCGTTTCCTGAAGAGCTGTCACCAGCAGTTCGACTTCATCTTTGCCGATCCCCCATACGCGCTGAAGGAGCTGCCGCAGATTCCCGACCTCGTGTTCGAGCATTCGCTGTTGAAAGACGGTGGCATTTTCGTGTTTGAGCACGGGCGCGACCACGACTTCTCCCAGCACCCCCACTTCGTAGAACACCGCAGCTATGGCAGCGTGAATTTCACCTTGTTCTCGAATTCACTGGATAAGATTGTATAACATTTAACTGTGATTTCTTGTAGAATTACTTTGCTAATACAAAAATTTGTAGTAATTTTGCGAAATTAGGATTTTACATTTTTATGAAACAAGAATTGGAATGGGAACAGGTGACACCAGAAGAAAAAGATTTGCTTGCTGCTATAAGAAATTATAATAAATCTTTTCCTGACGGTTATCCGGAATTGTTATGGTATGCACAACAGTTATTTGACAACATGCTTCGACAGCCCTATAATTAAATTGTGATGTCTATTCAAAAAGATATATATATGGAATCGATGACTTTAGAGTACCCGACAGTGGTTACCGACATGAAGAAAAAAGTAAAGGATATTCAGATGGCAATATCCTGGCGTGATTTCGCTAACACCTATTTCCAACGTTCTTCCTCATGGTTCTATCACAAGATGGACGGAATCGACGGAAATGGTGGCATAGGAGGGTTCACTGCAGAAGAAGCTGAGCAGATGCGTGGCGCTTTGATAGATTTGTCCAACCGCATCCGCAGAGTTGCAGAGAACATATAGTTTACAGGAACGATTTTTCTGTTTTATAATGAAGGCATTCCCTCATCTGAGGGAATGCCTTCGTTCTGTTTATATATAATGGCGATTATGCGTCGGCAAAGACCTTGCCGTCGTCGAGGACGACCTGAAGCTTGGTGTATTCGCTGTGGAAGTGGTGCTGCAAACGGTCGAGATAGCGCTTGCATTCCCACTTGCACATGGGGAGGTCGTGAAGCAAGTAGTTGCCGCATGACTGCGGCTCGGTGGCAGGCACCTCGTCTTGTGTGAGAATCCATTCGAGGCACTCGATGGTCAGCCGACGCATGTCCTCGACCGTGTAGCTGCCCGATTCCCGACCTTCGGTCGCCGACCCATAGTCTTTCATGATAATATACATGCCCGTGAGGCACCCCATCGGGCCTACATACACCACATCGTCTTTGACCTCGGAGTTGCGGAACCAAGTGGCCATCAGGTGCTCCATGCTGTGCATGGCGGCAGGTGCCACGGCAGGCTCCTTGTTGGGCTCGGTGATGCGCAGGTCGAAAGTGGTGAAGCCTTTGTCCTCGCGCGATACGTAGATGCCTGGCTTCAGTCGGGTATGGTCGATGGTGAAACTTTGTATGACTTCCATAGTCGTTGGGGAGTTAAAATAGTGATTCAACAAAAGTCTTAGTTACCTGGAAAGAATGGTCGGCCACGGTGTCCCAGAAGTTGTGGTACTGCGAGGCATCGGTGTCGCGCAGGGGAATGTCGCTGATGACGCGGAACGAGATGAACGGCACGTTGTTGAGATAGCAGGTCTGCGCAATGGCGCACGACTCCATATCTACGGCCTTGGCTTCGGGAAAGTGGCCAATGATCTCGCGCATCTTCTCCTTCGAGTCAACGAACCAGTCGCCGGTGACGATGAGGCCGGGGATGATTTTCAGTTGAGAGTCGAGAGTTGAGAGTTGAGCGTTAGTGGCTTTGCTCAGCAAACGAGGGTCGGCCTGATAGCGGGCGGGCAGTCCCTGCACCTGGCCATACACGGTGCTGTTGTCAATGGCAGTTCCGCAGTACACGTCGTGATAGCACAGCTCGGAACTTACTACTACATCCTGAATGTTCACGTCGTCGCCATTGCCTCCTGCGCATCCGCTGGAGATAATGACATCGGGGTGGAACTCATTGATCATGCGCTGGGCTCCCAGTGCTGCATTTACCTTGCCTATGCCGCATTTCTGCACCAGCACACGTCCGTCGGTGAAAAGAGCCTGTAACTGGCGCAGCTCCTTGTCCATTGCTACAATAATACCAATTTTCATAAATAAAAAGATGTTGTTTTGGCTGCAAAATTAGATAAAATCCCCGAAAATATAAGCCAGTCAGGATAAAAAAGTGCACAATTGGCCACGATTAAGATTCTTTAAGTAAAACTGTTAAAATAGTTCTCCCCAAAAACTACTGTCAAAATCTTCATTCTGGAGAGAAAAACGGCCTTTTCCGCTCTCTCAGCCGCCAGAATAGCCGTCCGATTCCATAAAATTCTGTTCAATATCACATGTTTTCACCAATTATTAGTCTCCATTTTGCTCATTTTCTGCTAAGTGGAAGCTCTTTTATCCCCTCTTCGCGACTGAGTAGTGCCAGATATCATCCTAAATCACGACATGTTCTTGGGAATGTCACGTCACGATTTAGGTTAAATCGCTCAACGATTTAGCCTAAATCGTGTGACCATCTATCCTAAACCCCATCGTGAAACAGCCTAAACCGCAGAAACCGCCTGATTATGAACCACTTAAACCACTACCATTTTGTAATCCATTGACAATCAACCGATTGCAAAATGCCCAATACTCGCAAATTTCCAGCCCTCCGAACGTTTCCTGACTTTCGTGCGATTCTCGCGCGAGTTAGTGTTAAAATTGGAAACAAATCTTAACGAATGGCACTCCTATCTGTTCTTATGTTATTCTGTCTTAAAATATACGCGTTTAAGCACTATTTGTTCACTTTTTTATTTCTTCTGGCTGATATTCTCGAAAATTTTATCTAAATTTGCAGCTGCTATTTGCCCGTAGGCTGTGATGTCATCTGAGGCTGACGGAGCTGTTGGGCGAAGCACTACATATTGAAAGGCGTTACTGACGCTTTGTTTTTGGCTGTTCGAAACTTCCACAATCGAAATAGCAAGTCAAGACAAATGCAGATGTAACTCCACGGGGTGTAGTATATACTCTCCGTAGTGTGCTGCGAGGGCTAACCATGTCCTCACTAGCACACTTTACGGGTGTCTATATACTCCTGCGTGGGTGTTTACTCTGTCTGTTTACTTGCTATGGCTGTGGAAGGCCTCGAACAGCGAACAGGCAGAAGTTAAGCACCCACGTTTTTTCTTTTGTAGCTAACCGAATGTGATACTTGTTCGTATGGGTGAAGGCGAACAACTATAAAAGAACAAACTAACGATAAAGGAATAGTAATAAGAGTCTTTGACATCCTTGATTAGGCTGAAGAAGCAGAATTAGGACCTCTGGAAACACATCAGTCAGACAAGGCAACGGATGTTTACGCTCATACGGGCGTGGACTGTACGATTGTTGTCTGATGTAGGCCGTCCTAAGCCTTGCTTCTACCAATCTCTCCACGCCCCCTTTTCGAAACGAAAGAGGGCTTTTTCATGTCAAAGAAGAAATTTACATTCATTGATTTGTTCGCAGGAATTGGAGGATTCCATACGGCTATGCATAGCGTTGGAGGTAAATGTGTTTATGCAAGCGAGTGGGACAAGAATGCGCGAATTTCGTACGAAGCCAACTACAAGGATATAGAACCCAAACTGTTCGCAAAAGATAAGGACGGCAGATACCTCTATTTTAACGAGGACATCAACGATGCCATACCGTCAGAAATTCCTAGTTTTGACATCTGTTGTGGCGGATTTCCTTGCCAGCCATTTTCTGTTGCTGGTTTGAAACGTGGCTTTGATGATACTCGAGGAACATTGTTCTTTAATATCGCCAACATTGTCAAAGAGAAAATCGAGGCAGGTACACCTCCAAGGGTGTTGTTCCTCGAAAATGTGAGGGGCTTGAAGAATCACGATAAGGGTAACACTTTGAAAGTGATTTTGGCAACGCTTGATGAACTGGGTTATGGTTATTCGTATAATGTGCTTAACGCTAAATTCTTTGGCGTCCCACAGAACAGAGAACGTTTATTTATTATCGCTTGGTGTAAGAAACTGGTTAATGTTGAGGAATTCCGTTACCCATTGGGTATCGCACCTGATGGTAAAACCATTTACGATAAAGAGGGATTAAAAGAAGGAACGATGCAGACAAAGGTGTCTGACATTTTTGAGCCAAGTGAGACAATGGATCCCAAGTTTACGATATCAGATCGCATGTGGGTAGGTCATCAGAATCGCAAGGAACGAAACAAACAGAACGGAAAAGGCTTTGGCTATTCGCTTTTCAATGCAGACAGCCCTTATACGAGCACCATTTCTGCCCGATATTGGAAGGACGGCAGTGAGATACTTATTGACCAATCAGACAAAGGTCTCAATCCTCGAACGCTCACTCCTGTTGAAGCAGGAAGGTTGCAAGGATATAGAATCTTGGGGAATGGATGGGAACATCCTGAGTGTGCAAACAATCAAAACTATAATGCCACCAACCCAGAATTTAGAATCGTTGTCTCGAAGAAAGAAGCATACCACCAGTTTGGGAATAGCGTTGCTATTCCTGTTATCAAAAGACTTGCAGAAGAAATCGTAAAACAATTGATGTGATATGGCAGAACTAAAAAACCTGAATGAGCTGAAAACCCAAACAGAAACGAAGTTTCATAGTAGTTTCTCCTATGATGATAGGCGATTGCCTGCGAAGTTCAAAGAGCTAATAACCAAATTCGATAATGACAAGATTTCCTATAATGAGTACTCTTTTGAGGTTCAGAGATCCTCGGAAGGTATAATTGTCGCTCCCAATCAGTGGTTATATATTGCTGCTTATTATTCATCTTACTGTAGGGAGATGTTCGCATATAAGCAAGAATTGGTCAACCACCTTTTAACTCAATACAATACTAAAAAAGCTCTTGAGGATCCTATAAGGAAATGCCAAAATAGCATAGAAGCAGCAAAGTCTTTATTAACTTATTATCCAGAAGGTAAGAATAAGGATTTTTTAATCAAATTTCTCTCAGATTATTCTTGGTGGGGCGGAGCTAAAACTATTGACAGGTCTGATTTCTGCGCATCTGCAATTCTTTCAAGTGCAAATCTTGTCAATGCAACACAAGGTTATGTGGCAGATATTTGTGAATTTTTGGCTGAAAATCCAGAAGCAGAAAACATTCTTTTAATTGCTTCTGAAAATCCTGAAAGCTTATTATATGTAGACAGTAAGAAGTATTTGGAATCTTGTCAAGCCAATCAAAAATATCTAACAGCCATCCGCACCAAACCTTTCTTACTCCTCGCAGGCATCTCTGGTACAGGTAAATCGCGCATCGTTCGTGAGTTTGCCTTTATGACCTGCCCAAAAGAATTGCAGGATAAGGATGAAACAACGCCAGGTAACTATTGCATGATAGAGGTGAAGCCTAACTGGCATGATTCTACTGAGTTGTTAGGCTATTATAGCTCGTTCAATGGTGGTGGCTACCGATTTACAAAGTTCGACAGGTTCGTAGTGAAGGCTTGGCTGAATCCTGATGTGCCTTTCTTTGTCTGTCTTGACGAGATGAACTTGGCACCGGTAGAGCAGTATTTTGCAGAGTTCCTCAGTGTATTGGAAACCCGTTCAAGAGATAAGGAAGGTAATGTGGTTACTGGTGCTCTCGTTGATAAGCAATACTTCAAAGATGACACCAAAATGAAGGAGGATTTAGGGCTTGATGGTGCGGATGATTGGACAATCAAGGTACGCAGTGACTTAGTAAATAAAGGTCTGACGTTGCCTCCAAATCTGATTGTCATAGGTACCGTAAACATGGATGACACGACTTATCAGTTCTCGCGTAAGGTGATAGACAGGGCTATGACAATAGAGATGAACGGTGGTAAGTTGAGTCAGATGTTTGGTAATAGCAACAGTCTGAAATACAGGAGTGATGAAGATGTCGTGAAGTTAGGGATGTTTAAGGCACCTTACATTAATGCAGACGAGGTAATAGAACGTTATCAGAGTCAGGCTCAAATAATCAAGAAGAAACTGCCAGAGAAACTGGAAGCAGTCAATACGGCTTTGAAAGATACACCTTTCCAAGTATCGTATCGTGTGCTGAACGAGCTGGTGATTTACTTGGGTGCATTGATAGATGAGGCTACTGCAAAGGGTGAAGCAATAGACGATGATGCTCTGTCCGCATTGATAGACCAAGCAATGGACCAAATCACCCTGATGAAGATTCTGCCAAGAATAGAGGGTGATGAGGATATGTTCAGGAGAAGTGGAGGAACAAATGTCTTGAAGACGTTGCAGTCACTATTCTCTGAAGATTCTGATTCGTACAGAAAACTGAAAGAGATGGCAGATCGTCTCGATAGAACTGGATTTACCCGTTTCTGGCCGTAAGCATAAGCAATGGACGTACTGAGGTTTGAGCAATCAGCAAAGGATTATACTATCCTAATTAGAACGGATAGTATTGATTACTCGTGGCAACGGTTCCAATCAAGAATCCGTGAGGGTGCGCTGAGCTATTGTAAATATACCTCAAAGGACATTGGGACGTTGACTCTGTGCAATCCTGCGCTGACCCGACAATACAAAGATGCGAAGGAGTGGGAAGAATGTCCGCCAGTAATCTTCGAAACCAATAAATACCAAATTACCATCCAGTTTGCTGAGACAGACGACAGGCCAAGAGTGAAGCATGCGAAAAAAGAAGTGGAAGACTTCTTCTTTTACGACAAAGACGCAGGCAAGGATAGTAAGGGCTGTAAGCTGACTGGTGACGTTAGCTTTTTAAATGAGCCAGGCGTCTTCAAACTGGAGTTTGAATATACAAAGAATGGTGTACGCCATAACGAGGTCTTTACCTTTGAGATAGTATCGCCTAAACTTGATACGAAGAATGACTATAAGCGAATACTCGCAGAGGTCAATGATGAGTATGAGAATATCGTTTTCAGATATCTTGCTACTACTTACCAGCAATTACAGGAAAGCGGCAAAGCCAACACGGACGAGATTTGGATTCAGCGATTCGAAGAAGTTATAGACAGTTACGTTAAAGCGGTCTCATTAATTGTTCATCAGCCCCATTTCCGTCAGCGGAACATCACAGAATACAAACACGCTGACCGCATCAAGCGATGGACTCCTCAGATGGAAGAAGAATACCATGAGGTTGAGGCCCGAGGCAAAGAGAAGCTGGAACAATATTTCTTTGCCTATCAGGAAAAGGAAACAACAATTGATACGCTGGAGAATCGTTTCGTCAAATATACACTGGAAAGGATTGGCAGAAGACTGACAGACGTGATAGACAAGATTCTGAGAAGTGACAATAGTGTAGATTTGTCTGACGGAAAGCGAGGACAGTTATCTGATTCGAAGCGTGAGCAACTATGGGGATATAAGAACAAACTGAAGAAGCTGGGTAATCACCGGTTTTTCAAGTTGGTTGGTCGCTTTGAAGGCCTGAAGCAGGAGAGCTTGGTTTTGCAGAATCGAACGGGCTATGTTCAGATATACAAGAGCTGGATTAAGCTGAAACGAGGTATAGACCTTTATAACGGTGTAGCCAACATTGGAACGCTTCAGATATGGGAAATCTATGAACTATGGTGTTTTGTCAAGATGAAGCGACTTGTGCGTGAGGTGATGGGATGTAAGGATGAAGATGTGGACGAAGACAAGGAAACCATGCTCAATCCGTTTACAAGTAGCAAAGTAGAGCATATCGTGAAGTTCTGGTATCCAGATACCAATAAGACGGGCGACTATGTGACATTGCACTATCAGCACACCTACAATCGTCACAAAGACGAGATGCATACGGCCACTACTGAGCAAAGGCCAGACATCGTACTAAATATAGAAAAGGTGCGCGAGAATATTACGTTGACCTATCTGTACGATGCAAAATACCGTGTGGCAGACGACAACGATGTGAACAACGATAAGGGAACGTTAGCTGATTACCCAATGCCTGATGCCATCAACCAGATGCACCGCTACAGAGATGCCATTTATTATGGTTCCAATTATCAAGAGCATATTGCAAAGGAAATTATTGGTGGATACATACTCTTTCCTGGACGTGGCACAAATGAAAACGTCAAAGAACGCTATTTCTGGAAGAGCATAGAAGAAGTGAATATTGGAGCATTTCCGTTGCTGCCCAATGAAGAGAATACGTTGTTGCGTGAGCATTTAGAGGATATACTCCTAAAGAAGACGAAGATGGAACAAATCATAGATGCAAAGCCTCAAAGGGGGTTGCACTATGCTGAAATAAAACAACCAACAGAAGGAATGTATCTGATTGCTTCAATTCCTGATGGAAGGCGCCAAATTACAGCATCTCAAAAAGACTTTGAATCAGGTGTGGCAAAATCCTTCCGTTCATTATGGAATATCTATGATAAGATTAATGTCAATAGCATCAAGTATTTTGCTCCAGTGATAAATCATAAAATCAGTAACTATTATGAAGTAACAGGTGTGTTCCCATTCATTGAAGAAGGCGTCGCGTGGATGCAGTATGAATTAGGAACTTGTTTCTCAACAAATCAGCGCATAGAATGTGACATCAAGGAGGACGATGTACTACTAAGAACTGTTATGGAATTTTACAATGAAATGGGCCGAGGATGCATCATTTACAAACCAGAGCAGAAACTTGTCGTTGAAGATTCATTTGAATAAAAAGTGCCCAAAAAGGAACTATATTACAATCCGGCATTCACTGTTTAAATTTGTAATTACACCCCCCTTGCCAAGAGCAGACGGAAAGGGGGAACTTTTGATATAAGAGGGATTTCAGCCGATAGAAAATTGTTAAGTGACGAGAAAGTGGCGACGGAATAGCTTTCTTTTCAGCAAAAATATTTACCTTTGCAGCCGATATTTGACGGACTGACGTTAATAATATGCAGAAAAGAAGCAAATAAATATACAAATTCAAACATAAGCGTAATGAACACTTTCAAGAAAATTCTGCCCGACTTGCTGGCTGTGCTGCTCTTTGCGGTGCTGGCCTTTGCCTATTTCTTCCCTGCCGACTTTGAGGGACGCATCCTGTATCGCAACGACTCTTCGGCTGGCGTGGGCGCAGGTCAGGAACAAATGGATTACCGTCAGCGCACGGGTGAGATGACCCGCTGGACCAACTCGCTCTTCTCGGGCATGCCCACCTATCAGCTGGCACCCGTCTATGAGAGCACTTCCACGCTCAGTACACTGGAAAAAGCCTACCACTTGTGGCTACCTGAGAATGTGTGGTACCTGTTTGTCTATTTGCTCGGCTTCTACATCCTGCTCAGGGCTTTTGACTTCCGTCAGCACCTGGCGGCGCTGGGTGCCGTGCTGTGGGCTTTCAGCACCTACTTCCTGATTATCATAGCCGCCGGACACATCTGGAAAGTATGGGCCTTGGCCTATCTGCCCCCGATGATTGCGGGCATTGTGCTGGCTTATCGGGGCAAATACCTGTGGGGACTTGTCGTCACAGCCCTGTTTTCGGCCTTTGAGGTGCATGCCAACCACGTGCAGATGACTTACTACTATCTGTTCGTGATTGCCTTCATGCTACTGGCCTACCTGGCGGAAGCCATTAAGGAGAAGCGCTATGCCAACTTCCTGAAAGCCACGGGTGTGTGCATTGCGGGCGGACTGCTGGGCGTGCTCATCAACCTCTCGAACCTCTATCACACGTGGGAATACGGAAAGGAGACCATGCGTGGCAAGAGCGAACTGGTGAAGGAAAACGCAGCCAATCAGACTTCGAGCGGACTGGACCGCGACTATATCACGCAGTGGTCATACGGCATTGGCGAGACGTGGACGCTCCTCGTGCCGAACACCAAGGGCGGCGCCTCTGTTCCCCTGTCGCAGAACAAGACGGCGATGGAGAAGGCAAAGCCAGAATATGCACCTATCTATCAGCAGATAGGCCAGTACTGGGGCGAACAGCCTGGCACAAGCGGCCCCGTCTATGTGGGCGCTTTCGTCATGTTCCTCTTCGTCTTGGGTCTCTTCATCGTCAAGGGACCGATGAAGTGGGCACTACTGGCCGCTACCGTGCTCAGCATCATGCTGTCGTGGGGCAAGAACTTCATGGGACTCACCGACTTCTTCCTCGACTACGTGCCCATGTATGCCAAGTTCCGCACGGTGGCCTCTATCCTGGTGGTGGCTGAATTTACCATTCCCCTGCTGGCCATGATGGCGCTGAAGGAGTGGATGCAGCCCGATACTAATTCCACGAAAGAGAAGGGACGCGCGTTCATCGCAGCCTTCGTGCTCACTGGCGGTGCCTGTCTGCTCTTCGCCCTGTTCCCCGGATTGTTCTTCGACAGCTTCATCTCCTCGCAGGAGGTGCAGGCCCTGCAGAGCCTACCGCAGGAACATGTGGGTCCCTTGATGCAGAACCTCACGGAGATGCGCAAGGCCATGTTCACCAGCGATGCCTGGCGCTCGTTTGCCGTCATCTTGGTGGGTGTGCTCATGATGCTGCTCTACAGAGCCAAGAAGCTGAAGGCCATGCCGCTCACCATGATCCTGATAGTGCTCAGTCTGCTCGACCTCTGGCAGGTGAACAAGCGCTATCTGAATGACAGCATGTTTGTGTCGAAGACAGAGCGCGAGCAGAAGAAGCCGCTCACACAGACCGATGAATACATTCTGCAAGACCCTGCCATCGACTATCGTGTGCTGAACCTGGCCACAAGCACGTTCAACGAGAACGAGACCAGCTACTATCATAAGTCTATCGGTGGCTACCATGCTGCCAAACTGCGCCGCTATCAGGAACTGATCGATGCCCATATCTCCGGCGAGATGCAGGCACTCTTCGGCGCTGTGAGCAAGGCTGGAGGCGACATGACGCAGGTGAACGGTGACAGCATCTGTCCGGTGCTGAACATGCTGAACATGCGCTACATGATTCTGCCCCTACAGTCGGGACAGACGGCACCGCTGTTGAATCCTTATTGCTATGGCAATGCCTGGATGGTGGACGAGGTGCGCTACGTGGATAATGCCAATGAGGAGTTGGATGCACTCGACAAGCTACCCTTGCGCCACGTGGCTGTAGCCGACAAGAAGTTTGAACAGACACTCGGGCAGAGCCGTCAGCAGGACTCGCTCAGCGTGGTCACCATAGAGAAGTATGAACCCAACCAGCTCACCTACAAGGTGAAGTCTGGACAAGGAGGCGTGGTTGTGTTCTCGGAGATATACTATCCCGGCTGGACGGCCACTATCGACGGACAGGAAGCAGAGCTGGGGCGCGTCAACTATGTGCTGCGTGCGCTCAAAGTGGAGCCGGGCGAGCACGAAGTGGTGCTCTCGTTCTTCCCGAAGTCGGTGGATCGCACAGAGACCATCGCCTACATCGCGCTGGGCGTGTTGTTACTGCTCATCGTGATGGTGGTCGTGCTGGAGTATCGCCGAAGAATGAAGAAATAAGAAAAAAACTGTTTAGCTCTTCAGTTTCAGTACGTAGTGCCTGATGTAGGTTCGGTGTCCGTAGAGGGCGATGACTACGAAACTGATGAGCGGAATGATGAACGACAGGTTGGTTGACGAGATGCCCAACACCGTGATGTGAGCATCGATGATCATGGCCTGAAGCGGTGGAAACACCGAGCCTCCGAGAATGGCCATGATCAGACCGGCGCCAGCCACCTTCACGTTCTCACCCACACCGCGTAGCGCAATGCCGTAGATGGTGGGGAACATGAGCGACATGCAGGCCGAGACAGCCACCAGACAATAGACACCATTGCGGTCGGGGAAGAAAATGGCACCTCCCGTGAAGGCAATGGCACAGATGGCAAGAATGCTGAGCAGGCGGCCCGGCTGAATATAGCGGAGGAAGAACGTGCAGATGAAACGGCTCACGGTGAAGAGTGCCATCGCAATGATATTGAACTTCTGCGACAGGATCTCAGCGCTCTTCTCGTCCATGCCCTCAGCCATGAACACACGTGTTCCATACTGAATGATAAAGGTCCAGCAGGTGACTTGAGCACCTACGTAGAAGAACTGCGTGATGACACCTTCACGATAGTTCCGCTGGGCAATCAGCTCACGCAGTGACGTAAGGAGAGACTTGTTTGAAGGCTTCTCACCGTCCTTCGGCATGCGGTTGATACGGATGAGGACCAGCAGTAGCAGCGCTATCAGACCGATGAAGATATAGGGCTGAATGAGAATGCTCAGGTCATGATTCTTTACAATGTTGAACTGATCGTCCGGCAGTGCATGGCGCTCAGCGGTGGTAAGCGGATTCATGCGGGCCTGCACAAACTCCATCGCTACGAACATGCCCAGTAGCGCTCCGATGGGATTGAAAGCCTGGGCCAGATTCAGACGCTGTGTGGCCGTCTCCTCCGTACCCATCGTGTAGATGAACGGATTGCAGCTGGTCTCTAAGAACGACAGTCCACACGTGAAAATGAAATAGGCACACAGGAACGGAGCGTAGTAGCCCGTCATCTTGGCTGGCAAGAACAGCAGCGAACCGATGGTGAAGAGCGAAAGTCCTAACAGCACACCAGCCTTGAACGAATAGCGCTGAATGAACATGGCGGCAGGAAAAGCCATTGCAAAATAGCCCAGATAGTAGGCTACCTGCACCAGTGACCCTTCGGTGACACTCATGCGGAATATTTTAGAGAAAGCTTTTACGATGGGGCCTGTCATGTCGTTTGCAAATCCCCAAACGGCGAAACAGGTAGTAATCAGAATGAAAGGCAGTAGAAAACTGATACCGTTTTTTGTCAGAATCTCACTGCTCGAATAACTTGACTTCATAGGTGGATAGTTATTGTTTTTAGTTGTAATTGTGGCAAAAGTACTCATTTTTATTCACACTTTTGCATAATTCACTCAGAAATTATTAATTTTGTCGCATAAAAACAAACTGAGCAATGAAAAAACTACTTTCCTTGCCCGCCAATCTGGTGGGCTGTTTCCATGAAGTGACAGGGCTGAGCAGCCAGGACTATTTTTGTACGAGCGATCCTGCAGACCGCAAACTGGGCAGTGGGGGAGGCACAACGTGGCTCTTGCAGCAAGCCTTCGGAAACGAAGTAGGCGAGAAGGACGGCTTTGACGAGTGGCTATGCCGTGAGAAGCGAATCCTGATACACGCAGGCGGACAGAGCAGGCGACTGCCAGCCTATGCCCCTTCAAGCAAGATACTGACACCCGTTCCAGTGTTTCGCTGGGAGCGCGGACAGCGACTGGGGCAGAACCTGCTGTCATTGCAACTGCCGCTGTATGAGCAACTGATGGCAAAGGCACCCGATTCGCTTCACACACTGATAGCCAGTGGCGATGTCTATGTGAGGGCTACGCAGCCTTTGCAGCCCGTGCCGGAGGCCGATGTGGTGTGCTATGGCTTGTGGCTCGATGCTACAACAGCCTCGCACCACGGAGTGTTCATGAGCAAGAGAGACGCGCCCCACGTCTTAGACCACATGCTGCAGAAGCCTAAGGTGAGTGAGCTCAATGAGTTGCAGAAAGATTATCTGTTCCTGACCGACATAGGCGTGTGGCTGCTGTCCGACAAAGCCGTGAGACTCCTGATGGAGCGGAGCAGGCTCCATCCTTCGGCTGTGGAGCCGACATCGGCTGCACGGCTCAAGTTCTATGACCTTTATAGCGACTTCGGCTGCTCTTTAGGCACACATCCCCTTATTGACGACCCCGAACTGCGCCAACTGACGGTCGCAGTGGTGCCGCTGCCAGGCGGCGAGTTCTATCATTTCGGCACTTCGCGCGAAATGATTTCTTCCACCACCACCATCCAGAATCGTATCAGCGATCAGCGTGCCATCATGCACCACGATCGCAAACCCCATCCCAGCATTTTTGTTCAAAACTCAGAAACACATATATCGTTCTGTCAGGAAAACACGAATATATGGGTTGAAAACAGCTGTATAGGCAAAGGATGGGAGCTGAGTTCCGATCATGTGATTACTGGCGTGCCAGAGAACGACTGGAAGGTGAGGGTACCCCAAGGCGCTTGCATTGATATTGTGCCGATAGGTGCCGATGACCGTTTTGCCGTGCGCATCTATCACATCGACGACCGTTTCGACGGCGAGGAGCAGCAGCGACAGCAGTTCTACGTTGTGGAAAGAAGTCAACTGGGCGAGGCCGTCAGCGATTTGTTGAGTGACTGTCCGTCAACTTCTGCTTTCAGTCATTCCAAGCATCTGTCAACTTCTGCTCTCAGCTATTCCAAGAATCCGCTTGTCTCAGCTGAGGAAATCACCGCTACAGCCAATCTGCATCGCCTCTTTGCCCAGCGACAAGCCTTCCGCAACCGTAACTGGCAGTCGCTGGCGGCCAACTGGGAGCACAGCGTGTTCTATCAGGTTGACTTGGACGATGCTTCCCGCCAGTTCAAGTCAGGGCAGATTCCCATGCCTGCGCCTTTGCCAGAGTCGGCTCCGCTCATGACCCGCATCCACGATGCCATGTTCCGTGGTGATTCCGAGAAGGCTTTCGACCTGTTGCGTCAAGGCATCTGCGGTAGTTTGGAGCAGAACGAACTGGCCGATGTCCCGATACCTCGGCTCTCTGTCTGTCCCGATCAGATTGTGTGGGCTCGTTCCCCCGTGCGCATTGATATTGCCGGCGGTTGGACAGACACGCCTCCTTACTGCCTGTTGGAGGGAGGCAATGTGGTCAATCTGGCTATCGAGCTTAACGGGCAGCCGCCTTTGCAGGTCTATGTGAAGCCCACCTCAAAGCCCGTCGTCATCCTGCATAGCATTGATTTAGGGTGCAGTGAAACGATTGACAGCTATGAACAGCTCATGCAATATAATAAGGTGGGGTCGCCTTTCTCCATTCCCAAGGCAGCGCTGGTGCTGGCAGGATTCCAGCCGCATGCGGCTGCGCGGACCTACGAATCGCTGCGCTCACAGCTCGAAGACTTCGGCTGCGGCATCGAGTTGACGCTGCTCTCGGCTATTCCAGCAGGCAGCGGACTGGGCACCAGCAGCATTCTATCGGCCACGGTGCTGGGCGCACTGAGCAATTTCTGCTCTTTGGCATGGGACAAGAACGAACTGGGACACCGCACGCTCATGCTCGAGCAGATGCTCACCACCGGGGGCGGATGGCAGGACCAGCTGGGGGGCGTGCTGGGCGGCGTGAAGCTGTTGCAGTCGCAGCCTGGCTTCGATCAGCAACCGATGGCGCGATGGTTGCCCACCGACTTATACACACAGCCCGAATATGCAGCCTGTCACCTGCTCTATTACACCGGCATCACTCGCACGGCAAAAGGCATCTTGGCTGAAATCGTGCGCCGCATGTTCCTCAACCAGGGCGAGCAACTGCAACAGCTCCGGCTGATGCGCCAGCATGCACTCGATATGAGCGAAGCCATTCTGCGGCAAGACTTCCTGCAGATGGGACGGCTTGTGCGGGAGACCTGGCAGCAAAACCAGCTGCTCGACATTGGCACGAATCCTGCCGAGGTGGCCCGGCTTACCAGTCTTGTTGACGATCTCTGCTTGGGCTATAAACTGCCGGGAGCTGGCGGTGGAGGCTATCTCTACATGGTGGCCAAGGACGTGGAGGCTGCGGCACGCATCAAGCACGTCCTGGAAGAGAACCGCAGAAGTAAAAATGCCCGTTTCGTGGATATGACACTCAGCCACAAAGGACTACAGGTGAGTCGCAGTTGATGCGATATAAATATATCTAATAAACTGCAAAAAGATATAAAAGCGGCGATGTCTTGCACATATTTTATTAATTTTGCAGCCCGAAAAACTATTTGTATTGCAAAAAGTTTTCGGACTAAAGAAGAGGTTTTCTGGAGAAAAATAAAAAATTATCATAAATCGATTTAAAGTTTTTAGTATTTTTAAAGGTATGAGAGTAAACAAGATTTTGCTGGTTGCGGCTTGCGCTGCCATGCTTGCATCGTGTGGCAAAAGTGGCGGACGCCCTAACTTTGGCGACAACGAGTATCCTGTCGTAGAGGTCGGAACGTCGAGTGCTGCTTCGCAGACCACTTATCCTGCTACTATCAAGGGTGTACAGGATGTGCAAATCAGCCCCAAGGTGGGAGGATTTATCGTGAGAATCAACGTGAAGGAAGGACAGACCGTGAGTGCAGGACAAGTGCTTTTCGAGATCGACAACGTCACTTATCAGGCGCAGGTGCGTCAGGCACAGGCTGCCGTGAATACGGCTCGCACGCAGGTGAATACTGCCCAGCTGACCTATGAGAACTCTAAGAAACTGCATGAAAACCATGTGATTGGCGACTATGAGTTGCAGACGTCGCAGAATACCTTCGAGCAGGCTAAGGCCGGACTCGCCCAGGCTGAGGCTGCACTGGCCAATGCCAAGGAGGCGCTCAGCTTCTGCTATGTGAAGAGCCCTGCCAATGGCGTGGTGGGTACGCTGCCTTTCAAAGTGGGTGCTCTGGTGGGCGCACAGAACGTGCTGACCACCGTCAGCAACAACTCCACGATGGAGGTCTATTTCTCTGTGAACGAGAAGGTAGCGCTTGAGATGTCGAAGACCGGTAATGGCCTGGAATCGATGCCAGCCGTGAAGCTTCAGTTGGCTGACGGCACCATCTATGAGAACGAAGGCAAGGTGACCAAGATGAGCGGCGTAATCGATGCTGCCACAGGTACCGTACAGCTCATTGCCGTGTTCCCCAATCCCAACAAGCTCCTGAAGAGTGGCGCTTCGGGCAATATCGTCATCCCGAACGAGCTGAACAATGCCATCGTGATTCCTCAGTCTTGCGTGATGGAGGTGCAGAACAAGAAGTTCGTCTATACGCTTAGTTCAGACAAGAAGGTGAAGTACACCGAAATCAAGGTGGCACCGCAGAACGACGGAAACAACTATGTAGTGACCGACGGTCTGAAGGTGGGCGACAAGTATGTGACCAATGGCATCACCAAGCTGAATGACGGCATGGAGATTGTGCCCATCACCCCCGAGCGCTACAAACAGAAGATTGACGAGCAGAAGAAAGAGATGTCGGCTGGCGATATCGTTGGCGCGATGAAGAAGTAAAGCCCCCTCCAACCTCCCCCTGGGGGGAGGCTAACAAACGCCTTATTGCAGCTAATAGTTAGAAACAAAGCCCACGCCCCTGTTGCGGCTTCCCCCTAATGGGGGATAAGAGGGGGGCCCAAATATGACATTTACAACATTTATCAAACGCCCGGTTCTCTCGACGGTGATTTCTATCCTCATCGTCATTCTGGGCTTTATCGGACTGGTTGCACTGCCTATTGAGCAGTACCCAGATATTGCACCGCCTACGGTCGTGGTGTATACCAGCTATCCTGGTGCTGATGCCGAGACGGTGAAGAACTCCGTCATCACGCCGCTGGAAGAGAGTATCAACGGTGTGGAAGGCATGGACTACATCACCTCTACGGCATCGTCGGGCTCGGCACAGATTTCCATCCTGTTCCGTCAGGGACTGAATGCCGATATGTGTGCCGTGAACGTGCAGAACCGTGTCAGCCAGGCGCAAGCCCTGCTGCCGGCTGAGGTCACTCAGATTGGTGTGACGGTGATGAAGCGTCAGACCTCACAGGTGCTCATGTACACCCTGACTTCGGATGGTCGTTACGACGACGAGTTCCTTACCAACTATGCCAATATCAATATCGTGCCCGCACTGAAGCGTATTCAGGGCGTGGGCGACGTGCAGAGCCCTGGTCTGAAGACCTATGCCATGCGCATCTGGCTGAAGCCCGACGTGATGAAGCAGTACAACCTGATGCCTACCGACATCATGGGACTGCTGGCAGAGCAGAACATCGAGGCCGCACCGGGTAGCTTCGGACAAGAGTCAAACGTGGCCTACGAGTACGCCATGCGTTACACCGGTCGCTTCAAGACAGCCGAAGAGTTTGGCAACATCATCGTGTCGAGCGATGCCAACGGACAGACACTGAAGCTGAAAGACGTGGCTAAGATTGAGCTGGGCGGACAGCAGTACACCGTGTCGATGAAGAACAACAACATCCCGTCGGTCATGGGTATGGTGCAGCAGGTGGCTGGCTCTAACGCCAACCAGATTGCCAAGGAGGTGAAGGCCGAGCTCGAAGAGCAGGCCAAGCTCTTTCCCCCAGGCATGTTCTATAAGATAAACTACGATGTGACCGAGTTCCTCTATGCCTCTATCGAGGAGGTGGTGTTCACGCTCGTGTTCACGCTCATTCTGGTGTTCCTCGTCATCTATGTGTTCCTGCAGGACTGGCGCTCCACCATGATTCCTCTGATTGCCGTGCCCGTGTCGTTGGTCGGTACGTTCTTCTTCCTCGAGTTGTTCGGCTTCTCCATCAACTTGCTCACGCTGTCGGCCTTGCTGCTGGCCATCGCCATTGTGGTCGATGATGCCATTGTGGTGGTCGAGGCTGTGCATGCCAAGCTGGATCAGGGCTACAAGTCAACGCTGACTGCCTCTATCGATGCCATGAATGAGATTTCGGGCGCTATCATCTCCATCACGCTGGTGATGGCCTCGGTGTTCATTCCTGTATCGTTCATGGGTGGAACCTCTGGTACGTTCTATCGCGAGTTCGGTGTGACGATGGCCGTCAGCATCTTTATCTCGGCTCTCAACGCCCTGACGTTGTCGCCTGCCCTTTGTGCCATCTTCCTGAAGCCGCACGACAAGGACGGCCATGCCATGAAGATGTCTGCCATCAATCGTTTCCATACTGCGTTCAATGCGGCTTTCGACAAGACCACCGATCGCTATAAGAGTTATGTTCAGAAATTGGTGCGTATGCCCAAGACCATCATCGTGGCCATCATCCTGGGCGTGCTGGCACTGGGTCTTACCATGCACTTCACCAAGACAGGTCTGGTGCCCGACGAAGACACCGGCACCATCTTCTGCACCATCTCCATGCCGCCGGCAACCTCAGTGGCCCGCACTCGTCAGATTATCAATGAGGTGGATTCCATTCTCGCTGCCGACCCCGCTATTATGAGTCGCGAGCAGATTCAGGGCTATAACTTCATTGCCGGTGCCGGTTCAGACCAGGCCACCTTCATTATCAAGCTGAAGCCCTTCTCTGAGCGCCAGAAAGGATTCTTCTGGAAACTTGCAGGACTGTGGCAGGGCGACGGCATCTACCGTTTCTTCCTCAATCCCTACGAGGCAAATGGCGTGCTGGCACAGATTTATCTGAAGACGGCTCACATCAAGGATGCTCAGATCCTGGCATTCGCACCGCCTATGGTGCCGGGCTTCTCGGCCAACAGTGGTGTGTCGATTGTGATGCAGGACCGCACGGGTGGCGATCTGAACAAGTTCTATGGCATCGTGAAGGAGTTCCTGGCCGAGCTGAACAAGCGCCCCGAATTCCAGATGGCTATGACCTCCTACAACCCGAACTATCCGCAATACATGATTCATGTCGATGTGGCCAAGTGTAAGCAGGCCGGCATTTCGCCCACCACTGTGCTCACCACGCTGCAGGGCTATTATGGTGGTCTGTATGCTTCGAACTTCAATGCCTACGGCAAGCTCTACCGTGTGATGATCCAGGGATCACCCGAGACGCGCATGACGCCGGAGTCGCTGAAGAGCGTGTATGTGCGCACGCCGAAGGGCATGTCTCCCGTTGAGGAGTTCTGCCGCATGGATCGCGTCTATGGCCCGTCAAACATCAACCGTTTCAACCTGTTCACCTCTATCAACGTGACGGGAACGCTGGCCGACGGCTACTCCACCGGTGAGGCTATCAAGGCTGCCCAGGAGGTGGCTGCCCAGGTGCTGCCCACCGGCTATTCATACGAGTATCAGGGTCTGACCCGTGAGGAGGCTAAGGCCAGCAACTCCACGGCCCTCATCTTCCTGCTCTGCTTCATGTTCATCTATCTCATCCTGTCGGCGCAGTACGAGTCTTACATCCTGCCTTTGGCCGTTGTGCTTTCCGTTCCGTTCGGTCTGGCAGGCTGCTTCC
>DFJI01000025.1:0-377 GCA_002372235.1 Prevotella sp. UBA3675
TCGCGACTCGGCAAAGCTCAAACAAGCATTATGTTATTTGCAGTTGCCAGTTATACCCCATAGATGTTAAATTGCCTTTAATGTAAATGCCATATCAAAATTAATCATCTGTCCACTGTCAACATACTTTTGCCATGCATCTTCGTTGTGACTGATGTCCGAAAGCTTAGTGGAGTTCTCTGTCTTGAAACGCTGGTAGATGGATTCAAGGATTTCGAGTTCTTCGTCTGAGAATTCGGAAAGGTCTGGAAAAAGCGTTGAGGTGAGTTTTGTGCCTTCGGCTCCAGATTCAAAATGCACAATCTCTTGTTGGATGTCATCGTAGAAACTATAGATTCTGTCCCAACGAATGGGCACTGGGCCTCGCTGAATGGCTT
>DFJI01000025.1:441-45847 GCA_002372235.1 Prevotella sp. UBA3675
TAAGCCAAACCGCTCATTCCTTTGCTGGTTATCTTATAACTATAGAAATCTGTGTAGAACAGCAACTTGTTCATCATCGTGAAGAATACACCATGATACTTCTCTATGTAGAAAAGGATGATGTTTTTGAGTTTGCTAACAGACTGGGTGGCATAGCCATTGAAGATGTCCCTCCGGCTTCCATTGAAGATATAATCCTTGATGAATGCATCATTGGCATCTGTTTTGACCGATTTCACCTTATTGAGTATCTTGGCAAATTCGTCTTCCTCAAATTGATTTCTGGCATTGGTAACAAAATTCTCAAAGATGTGTGGATTCTGAATAGACATTAGAATCTTGCCATTAGCCTCGCTAGGCATATCTCCATTTTCATATAAGCGATACTGGTTGTCACCAAATCCAAGAATCTGTGACATCTTAGAGGCAGACAGACCATAGCGCTGACGAATACGCTTAATCTCGTCAGGGAATGGAATGCCGTATTTGGCCCGATACTGATTATATACCTGGCCGACATTGACTTCGTCCAAAGCAGTAGTGGTGAAGCGCTCTTTGGTCTCATCACACTCATAAAACTGGTGTACGTACTGGAATTTCTCCTTCCGGAACGTCAGTTCTGATAGTTCGTGGCGGAGGGTTGCATGACCTCCTGTAAATGGACTTTGCATATCACTTTCATTTAAATGGATAATTCATCGGGTGTTCTGCAATGTGGAAAGAAATGCATAATGCACTTGATCCCTTACCCAATGTAATCTTGATGTAAACTTCCTGCCCTTTAACGTCTTTTCCAAAGACCTACATCTCTCCACATTGGTTGAGAGTGTCAATGACAGGTCCTTCAGAGTAGTCCTCGACTTCTATATTGATTATAACAGAGTCCCGATACTTAGGTGTAATTTCCAAATCGATCAGGGTCTGGGCATTTTTACCTCTATCATCTCTATATATAATTCCGAAGACTTTGATCTTTTCCTTCATTTGATTTAGGAAACGCTGTACTTCTTCTTTTGTAGCCATTATGATATATTTATTCTATTCTGCTGCAGAATTAAACTTTTTAGTTGAATATCCAAAGAAAAACCGCAAATATTTCATGATAAAGTTTTATTTTGTGCCGTAATGGGCAAGCGGATAGGGTAACTGATGGTTTGTTGACGGTTGAAACTTCATAGATGTTTTCAACTTGTCAACGTTAGAACTTGACAACGGTTCGCAAATATTATTCTTTGCAGAATCTTTTGAGGGAAATTCTGCAAAGGAGTGGGTGCAGGTTGGGTGCATCGTTCGAAAATGGGTGCAACTTTGAAATGTGATAAAAAGAAAAATCCTGTAAGTCATTGACCTACAGGATTCTTTCTTTGGCGCTTCAGGATGGGCTTGAACCAACGACCCCCTGATTAACAGTCAGGTGCTCTAACCAACTGAGCTACTGAAGCAGTGTGCATCATTTCTTGATTGCGGGTGCAAAGGTATATTGTTTTTCTGAATCATGCAAATTTTTTGGCGAAAAAATTCAAGAAAAATCAAATTTTCTGCAAATTTTCGGTCAAAAGAGTGTGTTTTTACGTTGTAAACATGTAATTTTGCAACTTAGAACATTTAATATGACAACTATGAGACATTGCTTTATCGCATTGCTGATTTTTCTCCTGCCTTCGGTCATGACGGCACAGGAGAAAGAAACGACATCGGCCAAGAACCACAATCTGGAGGTGGGTAAGAACCTTGACATCTTCAACAACGCATTCCGCAACCTGGACATGTTCTACGTAGATACACTGAATCCAGAACAAGTCATCACTTCGGCCATCAAAGGCATGGTGCGCTCGCTCGACCCTTATACGGAATACTATCCTGAGAGCGAAACGAAAAACCTGCAAATGATGATTACAGGAAAATATGCAGGCATTGGTTCGATCATCAAGTATCACTCCGGACGCAAGCGCGTTGTAATCGACGAGCCGTATGCCGGCATGCCTGCCGCTGAGGCCGGACTAAAGAAGGGCGATATTATTCTGAGCATTGACGACTCGCTGATGACAGACAAGAACACGTCGTATGTATCGTCGCACCTGCGCGGCGATGCCGGCACGAGCTTCATGCTGAAGGTGCTGCGCCCTGACCCAGGACAATCAGCCAAAGCGAAGAAGGTGAAGGGTAAAGAACTGAAATTCAAAATTACGCGACGAAACATCAAACTGCCCGAATTGCCGTGGTATGGATTGCTGGCGGCAGACAAGAAAATCGGATACATCAATCTGAACCAGTTTACTGAGGGATGCTCACGCACGGTGCGCAATGCGCTCATCGAACTGAAGCAGCAGGGCGCTACGGCTCTTGTCTTTGACTTGCGCGGCAACGGCGGCGGTTCGGAGATGGAGGCTGTTGACATTGTGAGCCTTTGGGTACCCAAAGAGCAACAGGTGGTGGAGAACCGAGGCAAGGTGAGCCAAGCCAGCCGCACTTACAAGACACGTCTGGAGCCTGTTGACACACTCATGCCGATGGTGGTGTTGGTAAATGGCGAGACGGCTTCGGCCAGTGAGATTACGGCTGGTGCGCTGCAGGACTTGGATCGCGCAATAATTATAGGAACGCGCACGTATGGAAAAGGACTGGTACAGGTGCCGATGGAGCTGCCTTATAACACGAACATTAAGATTACTACTTCGAAATACTACATCCCCTCGGGCCGCTGCATTCAGGCCATCAACTACAAGCGCGACGGACAGGGAGCCTATAAGGAGCGCATTGCCGACTCGCTCACGCATGTCTTCCACACCCGTGCCGGACGCGAGGTGCGCGACGGTGGCGGCATCAGCCCCGACGTGGAGGTGAAAGCCGACTCGCTGCCCAACATTGCCTATTATCTGTCGATTGGCGGACTGGACTCTACTGAAGTAATGTTCGACTATATTGTTGACTACATCGCGCGACATCCGTCGATTGGCGACGATCCCACAACATTCCATCTCACCGATCAGGACTATGCAGAGTTCCGTCAGCGCGTGATAGACAGCGGGTTCACCTACGACCCCGTGTCGCGCAAACAATTTGACGAACTGGTGAAAACGGCGAAGTATGAAGGGTATTACGATGATGCCAAGGAGGCTTTCGATGCACTCTCAGACAAGCTGAAGCACGATGTGGCTAACGATCTCGACAAACATCGAAGCGCCATCATGCAAATACTGGAGCTCGACATCATCTCGGCTTATCACTATCAGGCTGGTGCGCTACGTGCCGGACTGGCTTACGACCGCCAGCTGGAAGAAGCAATCCGACTGCTGAACAGTCCTGATGAATACAAGAAACTGTTGCAACCGGCTAAGAAAAAATAAAAAAAAATACTGATTTCTCTTTACGGCTAAGAAAGAATAAAAAAAGGTACTGATTCCTCTTTATGAACAAAAGTAGATGGCGAATTCTTCGAACAAAATTATCCGAAGAATTCGCCATCTCCTTGTAGCTGATCGTAGCTGCTACCATCAAAGCAATGGGTGCAGACACGCGCCTTGGGCAGACCTATAGCTGCTACGAGATCTTCAATCGTGGCAAACTTCAGCGAGGTGAGTCCCAACCTGCGCGCTATCTCGTTGACCATGCGCTCATACTCGGGCGTTCCAGCCTGTGAATATTTCTCAAGTTTCGTCTTGTCATCGCCCTCGAAGTCACGGATAATCCGTCGGGTGATGAGCTCCAGGTCACTCTTGGAATTGGTGAACCCTATGAAAGGACAGCCATAGACCAGCGGTGGGCAGGAGATACGCACGTGCACTTCCTTGGCTCCATTCTCGAAGAACTCACGCACATTGTCGCGCAACTGGGTGCCGCGCACGATGCTGTCGTCGCAGAACACGACACGCTCATCACGCAACAGCGACTCGTTGGGTATGAGTTTCATCTTGGCCACGAGGTCTCGACGGCTCTGATTGCCGGGAGTGAAAGAGCGAGGCCATGTGGGAGTATATTTCAGTACAGCGCGCTTATAGGGGATGTTCGACCCATGAGAATAACCCAGAGCCATCCCCACGCCCGAATCAGGAATGCCACACACCAAATCGGCCTCCACATTATCTTTCTCACCCATCATGCGACCATTCTTCTCACGCACTTCCTCGGTGTTGATACCCTCATAGCAGGAAGCGGGAAATCCGTAATAGACCCAGAGGAAAGAACATATCTGACAGCGCTTGAAAGCCGGCTGCAGCACTTCTATACCGTCGGCATGCAGCTTCACTATCTCGCCAGGTCCCACATCGCGCAGCACTTTATAGCCAAGGTTCGGGAAGCTGGTTGACTCGCTCGAGGCTGCGTAAGCCGAGAGCCCCCACTCCACCAATTCGCCATTCTGCAGGCGCTGCTGGTGTTTCTCCTCCTTCTTTCCTATCACGATGGGTGTGCGTCCCAGGAAGTCGCGTGCTGCAATGATGCCATCCTCCGTCAAAATGAGCATAGAGCAAGAGCCCTTGATTTTCTGATAGACGCGGTTGATGCCATCCACGAAAGTATTGCCCATGTTGATGAGCAGCGCCACAAGCTCCGTCTGGTTGATGTTGTTGGCCGACATCTCACTCAGATGCATGCGCTGGGCCAGCAGATCGTCTGCAATCTCACGCAGATTATTGATTTTCGCCACTGTCACCACGGCATAGCGCCCCAGATGTGAGTTTACAATAATAGGCTGCGGGTCGGTGTCGCTAATAACTCCTAAACCTTGGCAGCCTACAAACTGATCGAGCTCGTCCTCAAACTTAGAGCGGAAGTAGTCACGCTCCAGCGAGTGGATGCTACGATTGAACCCGCGTTCCTTATCAAACGTAACGAGACCTGCACGCCGAGTGCCCAAATGTGAGTTGTAATCGGTTCCGTAAAACAAGTCGTTTACGCAATCCTTGGTCGAAATCGTACCGAAAAATCCGCCCATATTGTTATCGCTGTATTTGAAAAATGAGGTTGCAAAGATACACAAAAAAATCGGAAAACGAAGAATGAAAAACAAAGAATTTCATTTCATTCTGTAACTTTTTTAACCCATATCATTACTTTTTCTTGATTGTTCCTATATTTTTATTAGAACTCTTCCCTGCATTACTTTTTTTATGTTACAAGACTACAGAGGGAACTGAACAGTGAAGCGGGTAAGATGATCTTCAGGACTTGTGAGCAGGCTAAAC
Organism: Prevotella sp. UBA3675; assembly: GCA_002372235.1. Classification (GTDB taxonomy): domain Bacteria; phylum Bacteroidota; class Bacteroidia; order Bacteroidales; family Bacteroidaceae; genus Prevotella. Next base: position 5,625 of record DFJI01000025.1, read on the forward strand.
GTGCAATGATGCGACGTGAGGATGTCACGGATCAGCAGAAGTCCGAGCCCCTGTCCCTGGGGCTTAGTGGAGAAGAAAGGCGTGAAAAGGTGTGTAGATACGGATGACGGGATGCCATGACCGTTGTCAGTTATGACGAGCTTTGAAGGGACAGATGTTGTGACGATGATTCTGCCCTCCTCCATTCCCGATGTGCCATCTCCTTTCCGCTTGCGCGGCTCCCCGTTGTCTTTCCCGAAACCGTTCGCCATCAGCTATGACCAAGTACCTTCAAACTGACAGCAAATTGTGTTCATCGAGCTCGCGTTAATAATTGATTTCTTATGCCGTATTTCTCGGCAAACTGCATCACTGATATATACTCCATCTCTTCTATCGGCAAGTATTTATTTTATTTTTTGCTGCAAATATATCACTTTTTTGCCGATAACGGCAAGGAATCGGCCTATATTCTTTCTATTTATTACTATATTTATGGAATACTGCGCCAATGATATGAATGAGCCGTAGAAGACAAAGGTGATGACGGATTCCTTTTTCATTGTTTTCTTTTTCTAATTTATTATGTTGTTTGATGATTATTCTCAATTTATTTCCGTATCTTTGTCGCCGAAATCATTTAATCGTTATGGACTATGACATTCTTAAATCAGTTTCACAAGGAGGCGGTGGAGCGCAAGATGCGGAAAATAGCCGAATCGAAGCAATCTCTGATGAACTCAATCGACGCTGCAAACTATATGAAGCGCAACTTGGAGATGGCCAACCACATGTAGGCCCTTTTGAAATCGAGCAGCGTGTTGCCGAGGCATTCGCTAAGGAAAACGGTCTGTGGATACCGATAGATTCCGTGTTCGATTTGGGAACACCAGGACCGAGCGGGAATGAGAATGACACATACGTTTCCAATGACATAATCTACAAGGTTAATAATCTTTTAAATAGCGGTAGTATTCTTCGTCTCTTCGACAAAGTCAGGATGCACAACGAGATATTTCCTGAAACTTACTATCAGCTCCATGCTTTTGCGGGGGTCGATGGTCGTAGCGTTATGCCCATTCTGAAGCAGGATCTCGTAAAGAATGCCGAGCCCACGCCGCAAATATCCATCGACACCTACATGGCCGCTCTCGGTTTCGAGAAAGTGGATGGCGAGGGACGTTTCTCCAACGGCTGTTACCTTGTCTGGGATGTCATTCCTCGCAATGTTCTTGTTGACCGCGATGGCGACATCTTTGTGGTCGATGCAGAAATCAAGCACATTTGATGTACCTACCACTGCGACGAGGGCAAGCAGGATGGTGATGATTACTTTCTTGTTCATTTGATTCTATTTCATTTCCACTTATTCTTCCAGCGCATCAAGTTTCTTCTTGAACTCGGTCATTTTTCGTCGTCGAGCCAGTTGAGGTAATGCATACGTCCTTGCTTGTCGAAAAGTTAGGCATTTCCAAAGTGAATGTAACAGAATCTTACAGACATTTATAGTTCTTTTGCTATTTTTCTCAATTCTGTTCATCTTTCACTATAATACAGGAGGACGCTTCGCAGCGGCCTCCTGTTTACCCGGGTATTTATGAAAAAAATCTACTTTAGTAACTAATAACTATTCTGCTACTCCACCACCACGCGGGGATGGTACTCAAAGAACTTCTGGTTGCGGCGTAACTGCTCCACGTCGAGGTTGCTCTCCACCGTGCCGCTCCAGTTGGCGCCCCAGGCCTTGAAGGGCTCGCCCTCGGGCACGATGTAGTTGATGGTGCGAACGCCCGGTGCCAGCGGCTCGTAGACCTTGACGAAGGCTATCCAGTCGCCGCTGTTGCCGCTTACCCAGAAGAGGTTGCCATTGGGATAGTCCTGCACCTCCTTCAGACGGTACTGTTTGCCGTTGTTGTCGATGAGCAGGTCGTTAGGTCCCTCGCCAAAGTATTCGCGCGTCCAGTTCTGTTCGCGGGCCACGGCTATGTAGGTGGCGTCGGCCGTGCGCCAGAGGGCCATGGTGTTATGCTTCAGCGGCCTGATGAGGTGAGCGTCGGTGTATTCGGCCCACGAGCCGCTGTTGTCCTTGTCGTAGTTGCGTGCCTCGCGCACCAGTCGTGGCTTATGGAACTCGGGCGGCGCATCGTAGGGCGATATCGTGGCGTGATACATATTTGGCCTGTTGATGGAGATGGTCTGGTTGCCGTTCAGCCCCCAGTTGGGTACGCCGTAAATATACACGGAGCTGGTCTCGGGGGGCAGCGGCGGGAAGTAGATGCGCAGGTCTACGATGCTGTCCTTCCTGGCGCGGAAGCGGAAATACTGGCCCCAGCTGTCGGGGTTGGAGCGGCGGGCACGATACTGCACGCCCGTCTCGCTGTCGACGAGGGCGGTCTCGTCGGAGGCGAGCCAGAAGTTGGTGACCACGTCGGCAGGCATCTTCAGGTAGCAGTGGAGCACCGTCTCGCCATCCTCTTCTATGAGTTCCCATCCGCAGGGGGCAAGCTCCGATGATGTTTCAAGGGCTTTGGCGAAGGTGAAGTCTCTTTCAAATCTTCCGGTAGAACTGCTGCTTACCATGGTGACGCTCTTGGCCCACTGGCCGTCGCGCTCCTTCACGTGCCGGTTTTCGGTATTCTGCCATTTTACGGTGCTCAGTCCCGTCGCCGGGTCGGTCGAAGGCTGGTCGATGGGAATCCAGATGAGGCGGCCTTCATTGAGCATGCCGTGCACCGTAATATTCTTTTTCACTACCCAAGACTTTTGTGCCTGTAAGGTGACGACGGTGGCAACCGCCATAAGGGCTGTAATGATTATTCTGCTGTAATGTTTCATAATTCTGTTGTTTGATTGGTATGAGTGGTTCTTTCGCGAAATTCTTGATAAGCCTCTGACGAGACGGAGGCTCCCGTGGGAGCGTGGGTAGCGTAGAGAATGATCCTGCCGCCGCCGATGCGCTCGGCCAGCCAGAGGTATCGTCGACTAATCTGCGTGTCCTCAAGGGTGAACAGCAGCTGCTGCTGCGAGATGGTCATCTGGTAGCCTGGGCTGTCGTAGCTGTAGGAGCAGGCCACCTGTAAGAGGCGGTCGAAGAGCCTCACCTTGTCGTTGTCGGGGAAGACGTAAGCCACGCTGTGTGTCGCGCTGTCGCTGAGTACTACGGCATTGATGTGGTGATAGGTGGCCAGCTTCTCGACGAACTCGTCCACGCGAGCCGGCGGCTGATAGTCGGACGTATCCTTAGTTTCCGTATAGGCCGCGTAGTGCAAGTTAGCGTCGAGCACCTTTACACTGGGGGCGTTTTCTTTCACAGTATCGCTAGGTACCGATTCAGCGGGGGCGTCTTCCTTCATAGCATCGTTGGGTACCGATTCAGCGGGGGCGTCTTCCTTCGCAGCATCGTTAGGAACCAATACAATGGGGGTGTTTTCCTTCGCAGCATCAGTGGGAACTGACTCTATGGGGTGGTTTTCCTTCTCGGCGTTGTCGGCAATCAATTCCGTGGGGTGGCTTTCCTGCCGCTGAGTTGCCACGCCCACACCGATGAGCAGCAGCACACTGGCGGCGATGCCGACGGCGGCGTAGCGCCATGCCCTGGGAGCGCGGGCGCCCCCGCCCGCCAACGATGAGGTCGCCCGCGGTCCCTTTTGCGGGCGAGGTCGCCCGCGCTCCGAGAGTCGGCTCATGATGCGCTCCGTCAGCTCGTCGGGGTTGTCGAGGCGGGGTTGCTGTGCCTGTTGCAGCCGGTTGAGTATGTCGTCAGTCTTATTCATATCCTAATTCTTTCAGTCGTTTGCGTATCGTTTGTCGGGCCACGTAGAGGTTGCTCTTCACTTGGCGGGCATCCAAGCCTGTAATCTGCTCCACCTCCGACGATGGCAGGCCCTCTAACTGGCAGAGCGTGAAGACGAGCCGCTGCTTCGCGCTCAGTCCCTCGGCCAAGAGCCGCACTATCGATGCCCATTCGCGGTTCTCCAGCGTCCGGTAGCTGTCGGCATCGGCAGCAAAGCGGTGCAGCGCCTGCTCGTCTAACGGCAGAGAGTTGACAGTTCGCATCTGCTTCAGCCGGTTCAGGCAAAGCCGGGTGGCTATGGTGTAGAGCCATGTGGAGAACGGCCGTTGCAGGTCGTAGGCATCAAGCTTCTGCCACACGCAGATGAAGGTCTCTTGAACCACGTCCTTGGCCTCTTCCTCGTCGGCCAGCATTTTCAGTGCCACAGAAAAGATGCGCTGCTGATAGGTAGTCACTACCCATCGGAATGATTCTCTGTCGCCGTCCTTGCAGCGTGCCAGTATCTGGTTCTCTTCAGTTGTCATCTGTTTGCTTGTCTATCTATAATACAACTGAAAAGGATAAAAGTCAAATTGTTCAAGCCATTTTTTTTGCATCCAGGCTCCAGTGCCTACCCGCCACCTTTCTATTCTATGTTCAGCGCCTTCCTAATGAGGGGCTCCAATTCCGCGGCATCGGTAGAGGTGGAGAGAATGGTGCCGTCGCGGTCGATGAGGTACATGGCACCGCCGGCATTGTCGGCTCCGTTCTTGCGCCACACATGGTTCTCGTCGTTCAGTTCCAGCAGGCTCGGCCAGGGGTAGCCGTCTTTCTTCGCTGCATTTTCCATCGCTTGGCGGTTACGCTCACGGGCGATGGCAACGACGGTGAAGCCCTTGTCCTTATACTTCTCATAGACGGGAATCATGGCGATGCTGTGCCGGCGGCAGGGGCCGCACCACGATGCCCAAAGATCGATGAGGGCTACCTTGCCTTTCGTGAGGGTGGAAATAGGCACGAGCTGGCCGTCTGTGTTGCGCACCATGTAGTCGATGTAGGGTTTGCCTGGCTGCAGGCGGTAGGCCGCTTCGGCGGTGGCAATCTGCTCGTGGACGGGGTGGCCGGGATAGTAATTGGCGAGTTTGTCGTGATAGAGCGTCAGGTAAGGCTCAAACTTCGACTTGTCGAAGTTCACATAGCTGTCAGCATGCTTGAGCGTCTGGATGGCATCGCGCACGTCGTAGAGCGTCCAAAGCATGGGGTGCTCTGCGTCGTAGGCGAAGCGGAAGGGTACCAAGCCAGCGGTGATGCTGTCGCGCCGCTGTTTCAGCTGCAAACCTTGTGCCGTATATTGCTCACGCTCATTCCGCATGTAATGGTTTACGACCTGACGGACAGAGTCAACGTATGCCTTTGGCAGGCTGTCCACATTCATGATCCGTGCCTTGGCAATGGTGGAAATGAAGTCCGCCTTGTAGAACTCTGCCCTGCGGTCAGGGTCTTCCATCTGATTGTCGATTTCATCAATGGGGTTCCAGAAGCGCACGTCCTCAATGCTGTCCTTCACCGCATGCTTGCGCCCCTCCTCGCCGCTGCTGACGATACGCGCCCGCTTGTCTTCATACATCGTGATGTTCACGGTGCAGTTCTCGGCTAAGAACTCGCCTTGGAACCAGCTGCCTCTCTCATATTGTTTCAGAAAGAACACCACATAGAGCCGTGGGAAGTCGGTCTCGATGTCGTAGGCGAAGTGTCCGTCCTTGGCTTTCACGTGAAAGCGCGGCTCGTCCACCACGCGCAGGTCAGTACCAGCCTCACAGATGATGATTTCGTCGCCCCACGCGTCGGTCTCCAATGTTCCTTCGACGTGGCATTTGATTTGCCCCTGCCCCGCCACTGTGACGAGAGCAAGCAGGATGGTGATGATTACTTTCTTGTTCATTTGATTCTATTTCATTTCCACTTATTCTTCCAGCATATCAAGTTTCTTCTTGAACTCGGTCAGTTTTTCGTCGTCGAGCCAGTTGAGGTGATGCATACGTCCTTGCTTGTCGAAAAGACGGTAGGTGGGGTAGCCTGTCAGTCCGACGTACTGCTCAACGGCATGCTGCTGGTCGGCGGGCAGGTTGTAGTGAACACAGTTGGACTGCGTGAGATCATACTCTGCAATGACATTCTTCCACGACTTTTCGGGCGAACGGTTGGCTAAGTAGAGATACACAATGTCGTACCCCTCAAGTTCGGCCTTGAGCTTGTGCGACTCGCTCAACTTGCGCTTGCACGGGACACACCACGTACCCCAGATGTCAAGATACACTATCTTGCCCCGATAGGGTTCGATGATTTTGTCGAGGATAGCCTTGCCGTCGGTCAGTTCCTCTACATCCGTTGACGAATGAATCACCGCATTCACGGCTGCTTCCTTTTTCTTCATCAATTGCTTGTAGTAGTCGTTCTTCTTGGTGATAACATTCCTGAAATAAGGCTCCTTGATCAGTGCAATGTAAGGCTCCACGTCCTCGGGGAGTGCGCACCTTTCGCGGTCGATGTACTCGTTGAGTATCTGCGCATGGTAGATGCTGCCCACGAGCGGATCGGTGCAAAGCGAGTCGATGATGGCATTGGCAACGCCCTGCTCACCGCCCACACAGAGCGTGTTCGCTGCCCTCAGATAGTCTTCGCTTTCTTGAATCGTGGTGATGATGTTTTCTGCCTCCGCGTATTTCGCCTGCACCGCCGCCACGGAATCGTTGAGCGCCTTGCGGTCTTTTATCTCCGAATAGAGGGTGAAGATTTCCCTGTTCATCTTCTCCATCTGGCTGATGGCCTGATGCTCCTTGTCGTTCAGGCGGAGCATTCCCCTCTGCTCAAGCCAGGGCAGGATGGCAGGCCGTCTCCACAGCACATTGATTCGAGGGTCGCCCCAAGTGTAGCACTCACGCTTGTATCTCAACATCGACGACACGCCGTTAATGAGATTAACAGGCATCGATGTGTCAACGGCAGAGTGCTGCTCCACCCACTCCATCACGTCGGCAGGCAACAAGCGGGTATAGGTGTTGTAGTGCATCATTAGTAGTTGGGAGCAGATGTCGATGCGCCGGCTCTCGTGGATATAGTCACGAAAGCGCTTACTCAGGTTGGGGCGCTGAGCCAGGAAGTCCTTGGTCTTAGCTAAGCATCGCTCATAGCTGTGTATCCACTGCTGAGCCATGACCCTTACGGAATCGTCGCTCACAGGGTTGTCGATAAAACCGACATAGTCCATGCCTGGACTTTTCGCTTGCAATTCGTTTTGCAGTCGGGCGTCATTGCCCATAAAGAGCGTCTGCGACGACTTGAAGTCTTTCAGCATGAAATATTTCTCGCCTGGCATCAGTACAACACCGACACCATCAACCGTCTTGTTCTCTCTGGTTCGTATATGCAGCGATGCCCCCTGCGTGCCAACCAGCGGCACACTCAACTCGAACCGACCGAGAGAGTCAACGGGGGTAGAGACGTGTGCATAGTTGTCGGTGGCAATGTTGCCGTATGTAGCCTCGATGGTCAAACTGTTTTGCAGCATCTCCTTGGGGTACCTCAGCCATCCGCTCACGATGGCGTTGCCCTCTCTCAGTTCGGTGCTGAAAGCGGTGCTGTCGTCCACAGGATAGTCGCTGATGGCATCGGTGGTAATGGCAGAGAGCGCCTGCCTCTTACCGCCGATATTGAATATGCGCTTGCCGTCTTTCTCCTTGCCGATAGAGACGGACATCTTTTCATTTCCCGAAGATAGCACCATCTTCTTGTCTGACTTCCTTTCATACTTCCACACCTTATTATTATATACGGCATTGTCATTGAAGAGACTGATAACCCACGCACCCGTCTCCGCGTTGCGCCAACTGCTGCCATAGAGCGATGCCTGCTCCTTGTAGGCAGGGTCGGTGATGTCCCATATCTTAAAGAAGTTGCGGGCATAACCTTCTACAAGGTCGAACTGCCTGATGCCTTGAGGCAACGGCTGGAAGTGGAGTGCCACGTCGGTCTTGCCTGATTCTGAAATGGCTATATACTTGTCAAGCGCGAGGTCTGTCTCGCCGTCGCGTGTCTTCTTCGCACTGGTGATGGTGTACGACTGGCCGTCCTCCGTCTTGAGCGCAGTGCCTTTTCCGAAGGAGAACTTAGCATGAGGGCGGTTCCTGACGGTGATGTGCAGCACCGTCTCGTCAGGCCGGAACTCCACCTCATTGACATCAAACTGGAAACCGTGTGGTTCGTTACGATAGCCTGGATTGGTCCATACTTTCTGTGCCCAACCGCTGACAGTGGTGAGCAAGAGCAGGAGGGTGATGATGGTTTTCTTGTTCATGAACCTTCATTATTTATTCATTTTACTTATTTGTTTACGCTTACACTTACATTCCCCTGAATACCGTCCGCAGTCCCGGAGTGTGCTGTAAAGTTAGGCATTTCCAAAGTGAATGTAACAGAATCTTACAGACATTTATAGTTCTTTTGCTATTTTTCTCAGTTCTGTTCATCTTTCACTATAATACAGGAGGACACTTCGCAGCGGCCTGATGAGGTGGGCGTCGGTGTATTCGGCCCACGAGCCGCTGTTGTCCTTGTTGTAGTTGCGTGCCTCACGCACCAATCGTGGCTTATGGAACTCGGGGGGCAGCGGCGGGAAGTAGATGTAGGGCCTTCTATTATGATATACAACTAAAACGGGCAAAAGTCGAAAAGAAGAGCCGTCGTTTTTTCTAATCCACCTTCAGTTTCTCCTTGCCCTTGTACTTCGTCATGTCGCTGACCACGACCTGCTCGCCCTGCTCCAGACCGCTGATGACTTCGATGTAGTCGTAGTTGCACTCGCCGAGGCGGACCTGGCGGGGGCGGAGGAGATTCTCTTCTAATATAAATAAGGTGTAGTCGCCGGGACCGCTGTAGAACGAGCCGTTGCGGATGCGTCCTCCAGTATGTCACTGTCTGCGCCCAGATATCGCAAAGATGACAACAGACTGGAGCCGATGTCCTCCCCCTTAGTTCTCCTTCCAGAACGCACGGGTGAAGAGCACGAGCACGGTCATGATTTCCAGACGGCCCACCAGCATGAGGAAGGAGCAGAGCCACTTGAGCGAGTCGCTCAGGTCGGCCCACGACATGACGGGACCGATGTTGGTGTCGAGCCCGGCTCCCGTGTTGCTCACCAGACTCAGGGCAATGGTGAGCGAATTGGTGATGTCAATGCCTGATATGCTCATGACGGCGGTGATGCCCAGCAGCATGACCACATAGAGCGTGAAGACGGCCAACAGCGACACCAGCCGCGACTGCGGGACGCTCTGTCCGTTGATTTTCACCGGCAGCACGGCACTGGGATGCAGAATGTGGCGAATCTCTCCCTGCAGCACCTTGAACAGCATGAGCAGACGGATGCACTTGAAGCCGCCCGTGGTCGATCCAGCACAGGCCCCGACAAACATCAGGAAGCCCAGGATGATCCACGTGAGGTGGGGCCACATGCCGGCATTGTCGTTGGAGAGGCCGGTGGTGGTGATGAACGACACCACCTGGAAGAGGGCCGAGCGGAAGGCCGGCTCGTAATGGTAGTGCAAACGGCTGACCAGCATATACATGATGACGAGCGTGGCACCCACGATCAGCGCCACGTAGAGCTGAAACTCGGAATTGCGCAGCACCGAACCTATCTTCAGCCGGAACATCGACATATATAATAAGGTGAAGTTGATGCCGGCAAGAAACTGGAACAAGATGGCCAGATACTCGATGGTGACGGAATTGAAGAACACGGTCGATCCGTTGTGGGTGGAGAAGCCGCCCGTGGCAGTGGTGGTCATCGAGTAGTTCAGCGCATCGAACCAGTCCATGCCTGCCGCCCAGAACGACAGTGCGCAGGCAATGGTGAGCATCAGGTAGATAGACCATATCCACTTGGCCGTGGTGCTCAGTCGGGGGTGCATCTTCGAGCGCATGGGGCCTGTGGCCTCAGCCGCGAACACCTTCACGCTACCGCCTACGAGCGAGGGCAGCAGTGCTATGGTGAAGAACACGATTCCCAAGCCGCCCACCCACTGCATGAGCGAGCGCCAGAACAGGATGCCGTGGGGCAGCCGTTCCACATCGTCGATCGTGGTCACGCCCGTGGTGGTGAAGCCCGACATGGTCTCGAAGAAGGCTTCTGAGAGATTGGTCAGCGAACCGTGGATCAGGAAGGGCAGCATGCCGAACACGCTGAACACCAGCCACGTGGCCGCCACCACCACGTAGGCATCGCGGCGCGAGAGCGAGTTCTCAGCCGAGCGCCCGAAGAAGAGGAAGAGGAAGCCGCTCCCGAAGGTGAGTGCCGACGACATCATGAAGGCCAGCACGTCGTCTTCTTCAAAGATGAACGACATGACGAGGCACCACAGCATGAAGAATGCTTCAAGACAAAGCAGTGAGCCAATGATTTTCGATATGATGTGCCAGTTGATCAATTCTAAAAAACGATGAAAAAAAAGTATCAGGAACTGCGGATTATCAGAAGATGCCCTGCTTCTTGAAATATTTCTCGACCTTGCTCAGCTGGTGCTTATGGCAGAACACCATGACGGAGTCGCCCGCCGCTATCTGGGTGTTGCCATTGACGAGGATGCCCTCGTTGCCACGCACCAGTCCGCCGATGGTCACGCCGAAGGGCAGTCCGAGCTCCTTCACCTGCTTGCGCGTGACCCTCGACCCTTCAGCCGCCACGAACTCGGCCACGTCGGAATCGACCATCATCAGCGAGCGCATGTTGCGCACGTCGGCCTTCAGCATCATCTTGAAGATGTGGCTGGCGGCAATCGTCTTCTTGTTGATGATGGTGCCGATGTCCAGACTCTCGGCCATCGACACGTAGTCGAGGTTCTCCACCATTGCAATCGTCTTTCGCACGCCCAGCTTCTTAGCCGTCAGACAGGCCAGGATGTTGGTCTCGGCATTATCGGTCAGGGCCACGAATGCCTGCGTGTTCTTGATGTTCTCCTCCTGCAACAGTGCCAGGTCGCGCCCGTCGCCGTGAATCACCATCGTGTCGGTCTCGGCCAGCAACTGGTTCAGCCGCTCGCAGCGGTCGGCATCGCGCTCTATGATCTTCAGGTTCATGTATTCAGGCAAGGTGAGCGCTGCCCTGACGGCGGTCTTCCCGCCTCCCATGACAATCACGTTCTGCACGTCGTCGTAATGCTCCTTGCCCACGATTTTCCGGATATAGGGGATATACTCTACCGTGGTCATGAAGTAGGCCAGGTCCTGATCCTTCAGCACATCCAGTCCACTGGGGATGATGGTGTCGTCGCCTCGCTTGATGGCCACGATATGATAGGGATCGTCGGGGCCGCACAGGTCCTTGAGCGGCTGATTCAGTATCTCAGCCGTCTCGCGCAGCTTCACGCCCAGCAGCACCAGGGCGCCCTCATGCACGTCCCATCGCTGTCGCACCCACGAGAGCTTCAGTCCGCTGATGATGTCGCTGGCGGCCAGCACCTCGGGATAGATGAGCGAGTCAATGCCCAAGTTCCTGAAGAAAGCCTCGTTCGAGGGTGACAGATATTCGTAATTGTCGATGCGGGCCACCGTCTTCTTCGCTCCCAAGGCATGGGCCAGAATGCAAGCCGTGATGTTGGTGCTCTCCTGGGGAGTGACGCCCACGAACAGGTCGGCATCGCCCACACCGGCATCCTTCAGGATCTTGATGCTGGTGGGTTGTCCGTTGACAGCCATGATGTCGTAGTTGGAGTCAATGCTTTCCAACCGCTCCATATCGTCGTCAATGAGCACGCAGTCATGCTTCTCCGTGGAGAGCAGTCTCGACAAGTGGGTTCCTACGGCTCCTGCGCCGGCAATGACTATCTTCATGAGTAAGGAGGATTTTTTTAAGCGTTGGGGCCCATGACGGCCTTTCTGATGCTCTCGGCATCGAGCCCTACTATTTTCTGCAACTCGGCCACGGTGCCATGCTCCACGAAGCTGTCGGGCAGTCCCAGGCGAACCACCTGCGGGGCATAGCCATGATCGCTCATCCACTCCAGCACAGCCGAGCCGAGTCCGCCAGTCCGCACGCCGTTCTCCACGGTGACGATGCGCCGGAACTTCTCTCCCACCTCATGCAGGATGCGCTCGTCGAGCGGCTTCAGGAAGCGCATGTCGTAGTGGGCTGCCGTGGTTCCTTCAAGTGCCTTGGCCACATCGTTGCCGATGGGGCCGATGGACAGCACGGCCACGTCTTCACCGTCGCGCAGCTTCTGCCCCGTGCCCACCTCAATGGGCTCAAGCGGACAGTGCCAGTCCTTCAGCACGCCGCCACCTCGCGGATAGCGAATGACGAAGGGTCCCATGTCGGGCAACTGCGCCGTGAACATCATTCGGCGCAGCTCATGCTCGTTCAGCGGTGAACAGACGGTGAGATTGGGGATGGGGCGCAGGAAAGCCAGGTCGAAGGCTCCGTGATGCGTGGGTCCGTCCTCGCCCACGAGTCCGGCACGGTCCAGACAGAGCACCACGGGCAGTCGCAGTATGGCCACGTCGTGAATAATATTATCGTAGGCGCGCTGCGCGAACGCGCTATAGATGTTGCAGAAGGGTTGCAGCCCGTCTTTAGCCATGCCTGCCGAGAAGGTGACGGCATGACCTTCGGCAATGCCCACGTCGAACGTGCGCTCGGGCATGGCCTGCATCATGATGTTCATGGAGCATCCTGTGGGCATGGCTGGCGTAACGCCTACTATCTTGTCGTTCTGCTGGGCCAGTTCGAGCAGTGTCTCGCCGAACACCTGCTGGAACTTGGCCGGCTGGTTCTTCGTGTCGCTCTTGATCAGCTCGCCCGTCTCGGGATCGAACTTGCCCGGAGCGTGCCACACGGGTGTGTAGTCCTCAGCCGGGGCATAGCCATGTCCTTTCTTCGTATGCAGATGCAGCAGCTTCGGTCCCTTCATGTCCTTCAACTGTCGCAGGATGCGCACCAGCTCCTTCACGTTGTGTCCGTCGAAGGGTCCGAAGTAGCGTATGTTCATGCCCTCAAAGATGTTCTGCTGCTGCGAGATGGCACTCTTGATGGCATTGGTGAGGCGGATGAGCCCCTTGCGCCTGTCTTCTTGCAGCATGCCTTTGGCACGCAGCCACTGCGAGACTTTGAAGCGCAGCGCATTATAGGTCTCGTTGGTGTTCAGCCCCAGCAGATATTGCTTCATGCCGCCCACCGAGAGGTCGATCGACATGTTGTTGTCGTTGAGCACGATGAGCATGTCGTTGGGCGAGCTCGACACGTTGTTCAGTCCTTCGAAAGCCAGTCCGCCGCTCATGGCACCGTCGCCAATCACGGCCACGACCTTCCGGTCGGTCCCGTCGGTCTCGCCCCTCAGGTTCTGTGCCACAGCCATGCCGAGTGCGGCTGAGATGCTGTTCGAGGCATGTCCGCACACGAACGAGTCGTAGGGGCTCTCTTCGGGCGAGGGGAAGGGCCTGATGCCGTGCAGCTTGCGGTTGGTCTTGAACTGTTCGCGCCGGCCTGTCAGAATCTTATGGCCGTAGGCCTGATGGCCCACGTCCCACACGATGCGGTCGTCGGGCGTATTGAACACGTAGTGAAGTGCCACCGTCAGTTCCACCACACCAAGGCTGGAGGCCAGATGGCCGGGGTTGACCGACAGTTCCTTCACAATGTCCTCACGCAGCTCGTCGCATACCTGTGGGAGCTGATCGACCTTGAGTTTTCTCAGGTCGTCAGGGTATCGTATGTTGCTCAGCAATTCTTGTTTACTGTTTTCCACAATATTCAATCATTAAGTGAGCGATGTGCTTCACATCTTAGGCAGTTTGTTGCCTTCGGCAGCAAAGTCGTAGAGTGTCACCTTGAAGATGAGCGTACTGTAGGCGGGAATCTTCGTGTTGTCGGCCTTGTCGTTATAGCCCAGTGCGTAGGGTATATAGACAAGCCATGTGTCGCCCCTGTGCATGTAGAGCAGTGCACTGGTCAGACCGTTGACGAGTGTCGATACCTTGAAGCTCACAGTAGCGTTGGTCTGAGGATTGTAGCTGCCGTAGATGGTGGTGTCGAACACGGCCCCGTCGGTGAATCCCTTTCCGTTGAGGGGGATAGCCGTAGGCATGAGCCTTCCCTCGTAGCTCAGTCGCACTGAGTCGTTGAAGGTGGGGCTGGTGGTCTGTCCTGTCTCCTGCCCGGTGGGAATCACCTGCACATACACGTAGTCGGTGTTTTTGTCCGTTGTCTTCGAGAAGCTCTTGATCTTCTTCCAGGTGCCGGTTCCCCTTGTGAGCGAGTCTTCCAGTGATGCGAAGAAGGCATCATTGCGTTCCTGCCAGTTGGCATGCACATCGGTTGTAGCGTCGTTCTGGCTACAGGCGGCTCCCAACCACCCTCCCCCGACGAAGGGGAGGAGTATATAGACAATAGCTTTCAGATGTTTTAGAATCCGTTCTTTCATCTTACTTTTTCTTTTTCATTTCTATCTACTCCCCTCCCCCGCAGGGAGGGGTAAGGGGGAGAGTCTCCTCTTTTTCTTATTCTTTTTTAGAGTTTCTTCAGCAGTGAAGCGATGCTCACCTTGTCCTCGATGATAGAGGCCAGGTCGCTGATTTTCACTCGCTCCTGCTCCATCGTGTCGCGGAAGCGCAGGGTGACGCACCCGTCCTGCAGCGTGTCGTGGTCCACGGTCACGCAGTAGGGCGTGCCGATGGCATCCTGACGGCGATAGCGCTTGCCGATAGAGTCTTTCTCGTCGTACTGTGTGTTGAAGTGGAACTTCAGGTCGTTCACGATCTCGCGGGCCTTCTCGGGCAGTCCGTCCTTCTTCACCAGCGGCATCACGGCCAGTTTCACAGGTGCCAGTGCTGCGGGCAGCTTCAGCACCACGCGCGTCTCGCCGTTCTCCAGTTTCTCCTCCTCGTAGGCATGACACATGATGGAGAGGAACATGCGATCGACACCGATCGAGGTCTCGATGACATACGGTGTGTAGCTCTCGTTGGTCTGGGGATCGAAGTACTTGATGCTCTTGCCCGAGAACTTCTCATGCTGCGACAGGTCGAAGTTGGTGCGGCTGTGAATGCCCTCCACCTCCTTGAATCCGAACGGCATCTTGAACTCGATGTCGGTAGCGGCATTGGCATAGTGGGCCAGCTTGTCGTGGTCGTGGAAACGGTAGTTCTCAGCGCCGAAGCCCAGGTTCTGGTGCCACTTCATGCGGGTCTCCTTCCACTTGGGGAACCACTCCAGCTCGGTGCCGGGAGCTACGAAGAACTGCATCTCCATCTGTTCGAACTCGCGCATGCGGAAGATGAACTGGCGGGCCACGATCTCATTGCGGAATGCCTTGCCTATCTGGGCAATGCCGAACGGTATCTTCATGCGCCCGGTCTTCTGCACGTTCAGGTAGTTCACGAAGATGCCCTGTGCCGTCTCCGGGCGCAGATAGACCTTCATCGAGCCGTCGGCTGAGGCGCCCATCTCGGTCGAGAACATCAGGTTGAACTGGCGCACGTCGGTCCAGTTCTTCGTGCCGCTGATGGGATCCACAATCTCCTCGTCAAGGATAATCTGCTTCAGTTCCTCCAGGTCGGGTCCCTGCATGGCAGCAGCATAGCGTGCATGCAGTGCGTCGCGCTTGGCCTTGGTCTCCTTCACACGCTCGCTGGTCTCCATATATTTAGCCTCATCGAAGGAGTCGCCGAAGCGCTTGCGGGCCTTCTCCACCTCCTTCTGAATCTTCTCGTCATACTTGGCTATCTGGTCCTCAATGAGCACGTCGGCACGATAGCGTTTCTTCGAGTCGCGGTTGTCAATGAGGGGGTCGTTGAAGGCATCCACGTGTCCGCTGGCCTTCCAGATGGTGGGGTGCATGAAGATGGCCGAGTCTATGCCCACGATGTTCTCGTGGAGCAGCACCATCGATTTCCACCAGTATTCCTTGATGTTGTTTTTCAGTTCCACACCGTTCTGTCCGTAGTCATAGACTGCGGCCAGCCCGTCGTAGATGTCGCTTGAGGGGAACACGAATCCGTACTCCTTGCAGTGCGACACGATTTTCTTAAAAACGTCTTCTTGTGCCATAATATTAATGTGTAAATTTCGAAATTTGGGTGCAAAGGTACAAAAAAGAGTGTAGAGAGAAAAGTGAAAAGTGAAGAATTTGTTCTCTCCGCCCTTGTTTTTCAGTTTTTTTACTATAAAATCTCTTCCTAACCTTCGCCGTAGATGGAGTCGCTCTCGGCCTGCCGCTTGCGAATGTACTTGATCTTGGCGCCGAGTGTCTCCCACTCTGCCTGCAGGGAGTCGCGGTGGGCGCGAAGCTGGTTCAGGCGCAGCACCTCGGGCGACTGGTCGTTGAGCTGTGTGCTGTGGCTCATCACCCATTCGTGCTGGCGGTCGTGTTCTGCCTTGACCTGTTCCAGCAGACTATCTACCTGGGCCAGCCGTTCCTGCGAGGCCGTGAGTGCCGAGTCCTGTTTCTGTTTCAGGGCTGCCTTCCGGGCTTCAATCTCTGCCCTGCGCGAGTTGCCGCATGCCGTCAGCATGAGCGCAGCCGTTGCAATGATGAATAAAGATGTCTTCTTCATATATCTCAATGTTTTTTAGTTCGTTCCTTCTATTCAGAAGGCGACCGCAAACGTGCCGCCCAGCGTGAAGAGGTGCATGTTGCGGCGGATGCGATAGTCGAGGGGAGCCTGGCGCACGCCCAGCGCCTCGTGCAGGGGCTCTGTTCCTGGCAGGGCCTGTCCTGCGAACTGATAGGGGTCGTAGTGCAGGTTGAAGCTGCGACGGGTGAAGTCGTAGTCGAGGAACAGTTTCCACACGAAGTTCGACTTATAGTGATAGGAGCAGGACACGCCTGTGCCATAGGTTATCTGATTGGTGCCGCCGAGGGTGAGGAAGTCCCACTGCAGGTCGTAGGTCTGCCCGGTTGATGCCACGTTCGTGATCTCGAGCTGCGTCACCTTCCCGTTGTCCAACTGCATGTTGTAGTCCACCTTCTTCACTTCTCCAGCAAAGTGTGCGCTGATGGCCAGCTCCTGCACCACGCTCCGTCCCACGAGTAGCTTGGAGCCGAGGGCGAAGTCGCGCCCTAAGGGCAGGTTCAGATAGGCGCCTGCCGAAGCGGCAAACTCCGTCAGGTGGTTGCTCACCACCTCAATGTCTCTGGTCGTAGCGAAGCTGCTCACCTCGCTGCGCATGCGCTGCACTTTGGCTGTCAGCTCAGGCTCGGTCATCAAGGGGTGTTCCTTCATGTAGTAGTCGCCCACGTTCCGTTCCAGCTTCTGTATGTCGGCCTCAATATAGCTGCTCAGGTCGCTCCACTGACGGGCTCGCAGGCCCCTCACGCGCAGTCGTCCGCCCACGCCCACATATTTGTTCAGGAAGTAGGCACCCTCCACGTCGATGGTGGTAGCCGTCTGGAAGTCCACGCCTATGTTGCCTATATTGAAGTCTCTTCCCAGGATGCTCTTGTCCACCACGTCGTCGGGGGTGAAGTTGAGCGACTGGCGGCCCAGTCCCAAGCCCACCGACAGGGCGAAGAACGAGGGCGAATGGTCGGTGCGCTCCTTGTCGTTGCGCAGCAGGCCCTTCTCCTTGAACATGACATCGGTGAGGGCGTAGGCCAGCTCGGTGGAGAGGATGCCGATGCCTGCCCCTGAGAGCACGTCGCTCACCCAGTGGCGGTTGTTCAGCACGCGCATCACGCCTGTGGCCGTGGCCACCGAGTAGCCCAGCACCGAGTACCAGGGCGAGCGCGTCAGTCCGTACTCCTTGTGCAGGATGGTGGCTCCCACGAACGAGGTGGCCGTGTGGCCCGAGGGCCACGAGTTATAGCTGCTGTTGTCGGGTCGCCGCTCCTTGGCCGTATATTTGATGCTGTTCACCAGCACCGCCATCGTGCCGTAGCCGATGGCTGTGGTAGCGAGCAGTCGCGGCCAGCTGGAACGTCCCTCCACGCCGCCTATCTTCAGCGCTACGGTCATGGCCGGTCCGAAGTATTGCAGGTAGTTGTCGATAGAGGTATGGAAGTGGGGAATCAGCCGGGTGTTGGTGTGCAGCAGGTCGTCATAGTTCTGGCGGAAGGCATCTTTCTCGCTCTTGATGGCCAGGCCCGCCACGAACAGGGGCAGTCCGGCAAAGTTCATGTCGTCCCAGAAGCGGTAAGGCTTCAGCTTGAGGTTGGTGCGGTTCTGCCAGAACTTCACGTCAATCTTAGGAGCAGGAAGAGAGAGCTCCGAGAACTCAGAGTCCTCCGAGAACTCCGAGAGCTCCGAGAGCTCCGAGCCCTCCGCGCTCTCCGCGAACCCCATTGCGCAGCACTGCAGGGCCACCACCAGCCCCAGAACACGATATCGCTTCACGCCGTAATCAGTTTTTCGTCAAGATTCATCATTATTGGCTGCAAAATTACTGAAAAAAGCACAAACTATCGCTCATTCACAATCTGTTTAGTCATTAAAAATACTTAATTCGGGAATCTTTGCACAATCCGAACATTATTCTTTTCGTACCTTTGCAGGCGAAAAGAGAGAATACACTCTCTTACTATTTCCTATTTTTCAGCAAAAGACATGAAACTTTATTCCGACGAGGAACTGGCCCGGATTCTGGACCAAAAGATATTCCATCTTATCAGTGAAGCTGCCGACCGCTTGGGCATGGAGTGCTACGTGGTGGGCGGCTACGTGCGCGATCTTTTCTTGGAACGGCCCTGCGACGACATCGACGTGGTGGTGGTGGGCAGCGGCATCGAGGTGGCCAAGGAACTGAAACGTATGTTGGGCCGACACGCCCACCTCAGCGTGTTCAAGAACTTCGGCACGGCACAGGTAAAGACGCAGGACGACCTGGAAGTAGAATTTGTCGGAGCCCGACGCGAGAGCTACAGCCACGACTCGCGCAAGCCAATCGTGGAGAACGGCACACTGGAGGACGATCAGAACCGGCGCGACTTCACCATCAACGCGATGGCCATCTGCTTGAACCACAGCAGGTTCGGCGAACTGGTGGATCCTTTCAACGGACTGGCCGACCTTGAGGACGGCATCATCGCCACGCCCTTGGAGCCGGGCATCACCTTCAGCGACGACCCCCTGCGCATGATGCGCTGCATCCGCTTTGCCACGCAACTGAATTTCCAGATTGAGGACGAGACCTTCGAGGCCCTGCAGCACATGGCCGACCGCATCAAGATTGTGAGCGGCGAGCGCATTGAGGTGGAGCTCAACAAGATCATCATGTCACCTCACCCCAGCATCGGCTTCGACTACCTGCAGCGCTCTGGCCTCCTACAGCTCATACTGCCCGAGCTGGCCGCACTCGACATCGTGGAACAGCGCAACGGGAAGGCGCACAAGAACAACTTCTATCACACCCTGGAGGTGCTCGAGAACGTCATCAAGGTCACTCCACACTCTCAACTCTCAACTCTCAACTCTCAACTCTACCTAAGATGGTCCGCTCTCCTCCACGACATCGGCAAGACGAAGACGAAGCGGTGGGACCCGGCTGTGGGATGGACGTTCCACAACCACAACTACATCGGAGCAAAGATGGTGCCGCAAATCTTCAGAAGACTGAAGCTGCCGATGGGGGCCGAGATGAAGTATGTGCAGAAGCTGGTTGACCTGCACATGCGACCGCAGGTGATTGCCGACAACGAGGTGACCGACTCAGCGGTGCGCCGACTGCTCAACGATGCCGGCGACGACATCGACGACCTCATGACGCTCTGCGAGGCCGACATCACTTCGAAGAACGAGGTGCGCAAGAAGATGTTCCTCGAGAACTTCAGACTGGTGCGCGTGAAGCTGGCCGACCTGAAGGAGAAGGACTACAAGCGGCTGTTGCAGCCCGTCATCGACGGCAACGAAATCATGGAGATGTTCCACCTGAAGCCGTCGCGCGAGGTGGGCACGCTGAAACAGTGCCTGAAGGATGCCGTGCTCGACAACCGGGTGGAGAACGAGCGCGAACCACTCATGCAGCTGCTCATACAGAAAGCACGCGAAATGGGCCTTTCCACCGACGAGCATTTGTCTAAATAAGACCCCCTCAAAAACGACTGCAAAAAATCGGAAAGTAGGTTTTATTAACACTTTTCCGACTACTTTCAGTCCGTTTTTCTCTGTTCGATTCCAGAACCGAGTGTTCTTTTTCACTGCAACTCGATGCTTTTTGCGCAATTTTTAGCCCATTTCATCGAGAAAAGCAGCTCAACCCACAACCGTTTTTAGCCAAGACCACGGCGAATTTCAGCCTAAATCACGATGCGATCGTTCCAAGACCACATCGTGATTTAGGCTGTTTCGCATTGTAATCTGCCCTAAATGGCCTGACCATCCATCCTAAACCGCCTCACGAAACTGCCTAAACCGCGCCAACCTCCTGTCTCTCAGCTCATTACACGTAGTCTTGTTTCGTATCTCGCTGTACCACAGCAAGTTACAACATCCTCCAAAACTCGCAAATCTGAAAGCGATGGACGGCTTGCTGATTTCGGCGCGAGTTTTGGAGGGGGCAGTGTCTAAATAAGCCCCCTCTTGTTTTGCCCTTTAACCTGCTCAGTCACAAATATTTCGCCTCACATTTCGCCATATCATTATTTTTTCTTACCTTTGCAGTCCGATTCCACGCACGCGAACCGAAATATAACCATGATAGACAGAGCGACAGTAGATAAGATTCTCGACGCGGCACGCATCGTTGATGTCGTGGGAGAGTTCGTGACGTTGCGCAAGAGCGGCGTCAACTACAAGGGATTGTGCCCGTTCCACGACGACCGCAACCCCTCGTTCATGGTGTCGCCTGCCAAGAACATCTGTCACTGCTTCGTGTGCGGCAAGGGTGGCACGCCCGTCAGCTTCCTCATGGAGCACGAGCAGATCACCTACCCCGACGCCCTGCGCTGGCTGGCCAAGAAATACAACATCGAGGTGGTGGAGAAGGAGCTCACCGATGAGGAGCGGCAGGAGCAGAGTGCGCGCGAATCGATGTTCGTGCTCAACGAATGGGCCATGAAATACTTCCACGACGTGCTGCACAACGACCCCGACGGCGTTGCCATCGGGCGGCAGTACTTCCGCAGCCGTGGCATTCGCGACGACATCATGGAGAAGTTCCAGCTGGGCTATGCCCTGCCCCGGCGCGATGCCCTGTCGTCGGCAGCCCTGAAGGCCGGCTACCAGCCAGAGTTCCTGGTGAAGACCGGCCTATGCTTTGAACCCACAGAACCCACCTCACCCACACCCCCCACATCACCTACATCACCCACAGCCCCCACCACCCCCGCCACCCTCTCCCACCCCCTCATCGACCGCTACCGTGGCCGTGTCATCTTCCCCTGGCTGAACATCAGCGGCAAGGTAGTGGCCTTCGGCGGACGACTCTTAGACTCGCGCACCAAGGGCGTGGCACAGAAGTACGTAAACTCGCCCGAGAGCGACATCTACCATAAGGAGCGCGAGCTCTACGGCATCTATCAGGCCAAGCGAGCCATCGTCAAGGAAGACCGCGTGTTCATGGTCGAGGGCTACACCGACGTGATTGCCATGCACCAGGCCGGCATTGAGAACGTGGTGGCCAACAGCGGCACGGCGCTCTCCATGCACCAGATTCACATGCTGCACCGCTTCACCTCGAACATCACGCTGCTCTACGACGGCGACGAGGCCGGCATTCACGCGGCCATGCGAGGCACCGACATGCTGCTCTCCGAGGGCATGAACATCAAGGTGCTGCTGCTGCCCGACGGCGACGACCCCGACTCGTTTGCCCGCAAAAACTCCTCAGAGGTGCTGCGCGACTACATAGAGCGGAACCAGACCGACTTCATCACCTTCAAGAGCAGGCTCACCGTAGAGAACGTCACCGATCCCGTGAAGCGTTCCGAGGCCATCGCCGGCATCGTGAAGAGCATATCGGTCATTCCCGACCAGATCCTGCGCTCCACCTACCTCACCGACTTCTCCCAGCGCATCGGCATGAAGGAGCAGACCCTCATAGCCGAGATGAACAAGTATATAAGGAAGGGGCAAGAGGAAAAGGAGAAGGAAAAAGAAAGGGAAAGGGAAAGAGAAAGCCCCACATCACCCACATCGCCCACAATCCCCACAACACCCACAACACCCACAGCACCCACCCCCGACCCCTCCCGAGGGGAGGGGAGTCTGAATAGTTCCGCCCCTGACGCTAACCAATCCCCCCTCCCCTGGGGAGGGGTTGGGGGTGGGTTCCTCCCTTGGGGAGGGGCAGCGGGTGGGTATTCCCTCATCGAGCAGCTTCTCATCCGCGAGGTAGTGCGTCATGGCGAGGAAATCATCTACGACGACATAGAGACCGACGACGGGCAGCACATCTCGCTCAGCGTGGCCGAGTACATCGACTTCGACCTCTCTCAGGACGGTCTGCAGTTCGCCTCTCCCCTGAACAATCAGATTCTGGCCGAGGCCGTGGCCCACTGCAAGGAGCCGGACTTCAAGGCCGAGACCTACTTCTGCAGTCATCCCGACATAGAGGTGAGTCGTCATGCCACCCACTTAGCCATCGACCGTCATCAGTTAGGTGGTCGTTTCGTGATGCAGCCGCGCGAAGGCAGTCTGCGCCAGCGCGTGCTCCATCTCGTCATGGACTTCCGCCTCAACATCGTAGAGCAGCGCCTCCGGCAGATTCAGCAACAGCTGCTACAAGAGCAAGCCAAGCTCCAGCAAGCAAAGTCCCAGCAGACCGACCCCCAACAGACCGCCCCCCAACAAGCCCCCAGCAACCTGGATAGCCTAATGCAGCTCATGAAGGACTTCAAGGACACCAAGGAGCTGCGCGACATGCTCGCCAAGAAATTAGGCAGCGACCTCATCACATAGCATCCCACCCCACCCACATCACCCACCAATCACCCACAACACCCACCAATCACCCACCAATCACCCACCAATCACCCACAACACCCATGTACTACATAGAAAAGAGAATTGAAATTTCAGCCAGTCACTGTCTCACCCTCGACTACTCCAGCAAGTGTACCCGCATGCATGGTCACAACTGGATCATCACGCTCTACTGTCGCTCACGCGAGCTGAATCAGAACGGCATGGTGGTTGACTTCACCGAGCTGAAGCGTAAGATCAAGGGTCCGCTTGACCATCAGTGTCTGAACGACGTATTGCCTTTCAACCCCACCGCCGAGAACATCGCCCGCTGGTGTACCGAGCAGGTGCCCGAGTGCTACAAGGCCGTGGTGCAGGAAAGCGAGGGCAACATAGCCACCTACGAGGAAGATTAGGCAGAGAGCTCCGAGCCCCCAGAGAACTCCGAGACCCCAGAGAGCTCCGAGCCCCCAGAGAACTCCGAGGTCTCCGAGCCCCCCGAGCTCCCCCCCCAAGAGAAAAACCCCTATGAACACCAAATCATTTCGCATCAACGAGATATTCTACTCGCTGCAGGGCGAGGGCCACAACACCGGTCGCGCGGCAGTCTTCATTCGTTTTGCCGGTTGCAACCTGCGTTGTTCGTTCTGCGACACCGAGTTCGACAGTTATCGTGAGATGACCGCCAGTGCAATCATCTCCGCCATCGCCGCCTACCCTGCCCGTTTCGTGGTGCTCACTGGCGGTGAGCCCACCCTGCAGGCCGACGAAGCCTTCGTGGACCTGCTGCACCAGCACGGCTACGAGGTAGCGATGGAGAGCAACGGCACCCGTCCCGCCCCCCGCAACCTGGACTGGCTCACCATCTCCCCCAAACCCACCCACAACGCCCACCTCACCCACAACGCCCACTCCACCCACAGTCCCCACCTCCCCTACACCCCCCACTCCCTCCCCCCCAACGAGCTCAAGCTCATCTTCGACGGCATCACCGTCCCCGACGACCTCCTGAGCCAGTTCCCTGCCCCTGCCCCCCTCCTCTACCTCCAGCCCTGCGACACGGGCGATGCCGCGCGGAACGCGCAGCTGCTGCACGACTGCATCGCCTACATCGAGGAGCATCCGCAGTGGCGACTCTCCTTGCAGACCCACAAACTGACAGGCATAAAATAACGACATGAGCGTAACCAACCTCATATTCCTCATCAACCAGGTGTTCGCCATCTTGGCGATTATACACGTGGTCATGGACAACCGGCAGCCGGCAAAGACCATGGCCTGGGCGCTCGTCATCTACTTCATCCCTTTCTTCGGCATACTCGCCTACATCTTCTTCGGCGTGAACACACGGCGCAAGCGCATGGTGAGACGACGCACGCTCGATCAGCGCACGCGCAGCTCACTGCTCAAGATCGAAGAGACGCGCAGCCTCCCGCTGCCCGAGACGCACAAGCCGGTCGTCGAGCTCTTCGCCAGTCAGAGCTACGCACTGCCCCTGTATGCCGACAAGCTGAGCTTCATGACCGACGGCTACCAGTTCTTCCCGTCGCTGCTCAGCGACATAGCCAAGGCCAAGAGCCACATCCACATCGACATCTACATCATAGAGGACGACCCACTGGGACAACTCGTCAGCGACGCACTCATTGACAAGGCCCGACAGGGCGTGGAGGTACGCATCATCTACGACGACGTGGGCTGCTGGAGCGTGAAGAACAGTTTCTTCGACCGCATGCGACGCGAGGGCATCGAGATCGTGCCCTTCCTGCCCGTACACTTCCCACGACTCACGAGCAAGGCCAACTACCGCAACCACCGCAAGATCATCGTCATCGACGGCCACACAGGCTACATCGGCGGCATGAACATCGCACTGCGCTACGTGAACGGGGGAAAGAAGAAAAAGAAAGAGCAGGAACTGGGCTGGCGCGACACGATGGCACGCATCGAGGGACAGGGAACCTACTCCATGCAGCGTGCCTTCCTCATTGACTGGTACTTCGCCAGCGGAACGCTGATCAAGGACAAGAAATACTATCCGCCCATAGAGCAGACGGACAGCGGACTGGCATCGACCACCGCCAACGAACAGCCCCCGACCGCCACTAACAGCCCCGTCCTGATGCAGACCGTCACCAGCGGACCGTCTTCGCCTTTCCCCGAGATCATGCAGGGCTACGTGAACATCATCATGAACGCCAAGCGCTACATCTACATAGAGACGCCCTATTTCCTGCCCACGAGCATCGTGCTCTTCGCACTGAAGACGGCAGTGGCCACGGGGGTGGACGTGCGCCTGCTCGTGCCGCTCCACGGCGACACATGGCTCACGCAGTGGGCCAGTCGCAGCTATCTGCGCGAGATGGCCGAGGCCGGTGTGAAGGTGTCGCTCTACAGGCCTGCCTTCCTGCACTCCAAGCTGATGGTGTGCGACGACTGCATTGCCACCTGCGGCTCCACCAACATCGACTTCCGCTCATTAGAGAACAACTTCGAGGCCAACACCTTCTTCTATGGTCCGGAGGCCGCCAGTCAACTGCGCGCCATCTACCTGGCCGACGAGCAGCAGTCAACCGACCTCACCGACCTGCCCAGCCGCATGCAGCTAGGCTTCGCAGTGGCCCTATGGGAAAGCCTCACCAGACTATTCTCCCCATTATTGTAAAATAAGAACAGCAACCCACAGAACCCACAATACCCACAGAACCCACCCCCAACCCCTCCAGAGGGGAGGGGAGTTTAGATAGAACAGACCAGAAATCCAATAATTTAGATAGAACAAACAATAAACAACAATTAGAAACAAAGAGATATTTTAGATAGAACAACAATTAGAAACAAAGAGATATGTCAGATCACAAAACCATACTGAGCTCTCCCCCCACAAATCTATCCACACCCCCCTCCCCTGGGGAGGGGCTGGGGGTGGGTTCCTCCTTCGAAATCATGGCCCCTGTCGGCAGTCGCGAATCTCTGGCCGCCGCCATTCAGGCAGGTGCCGACAGCATCTACTTCGGCATTGAGAAGCTGAACATGCGGGCCCACTCAGCCTCCACCTTCACCATCGACGACCTGCGCGAGATAGCCACCATCTGCCGCGAGCACGGCATGAAGAGCTACCTCACCGTGAACACCATCATCTACCAAGAAGACCTGGAACTGATGCGACAAATCATCGATGCCGCACGCGAGGCCGGCATATCGGCCATCATAGCCAGCGACGTGGCGGTGATGCAATACTGCAGACACCCCAAAGGTTCCCTCCCAACCTCCCCCATAGAGGAGGAGCCTTCAGCCCTGCATAACATCATCCCCCCCAGGGGGGACACAAGGGGGGCCCTGCATAGCATCATCCCCCCCAGGGGGGACACAAGAGGGGCCATAGAGGTTCACCTCTCCACACAGCTGAACATCTCGAACGTAGAGGCACTCAAGTTCTACGCACAGTTTGCCGACGTAGTAGTGCTCGCCCGAGAACTTCGCATGGAGCAAGTGGCCGACATCTACCGCCACATTGAGGAGGAGCACATCTGCGGACCCTCAGGCCAACTGGTGCGCATCGAGATGTTCTGTCACGGTGCGCTCTGCATGGCCATCTCGGGCAAGTGCTACATGAGCCTCGACAATGCCAACCGCTCGGCCAACCGGGGCGAGTGCGTGCAGATTTGCCGGCGCAGCTACACCGTGACCGACAATGAGACGGGCAACCAGCTGGAGATAGACAACAAGTACATCATGAGCCCAAAGGACCTGAAAACCGTCCGTTTCATCGACAAGATGATGAACAGCGGCGTGCGCGTGTTCAAGATCGAGGGCCGCGCCCGTGGTCCCGAATATGTCTATACGGTGGTGAAGTGCTACAAGGAGGCCATACAGGCCGTGCTCGACGGTACTTTCACCGAAGAGAAGAAGGACGACTGGGACGAGCGCCTGGCGCGTGTCTTCAACCGTGGTTTCTGGGACGGCTACTACCAAGGTCAGCTCCTGGGCGAGTGGAACAAGAACTACGGCTCGAATGCCACTGAGCGCAAGGTCTATGTAGGCAAGGGCGTGAAATACTTCTCGCGCCTCGGCGTGGCCGAGTTCACCGTAGAGGCCACCACCTTCCGTCTGGGCGACAAGCTGTTAGTGACGGGTCCCACCACCGGCGTGATGTACCTCACCGCCACGGAGATTCACGACAACGACGGCAATCCCGTCAGCGAGGCGCCGCAAGGCACTCGCGTAGCCATACCCGTCACGGGAAAGGTCCGCCCCAGCGACAAGCTTTTCAAGCTCGTCCCAGCCTAACCCACCTCACCCACCTCACCCACAACCCCCACAACAACCCACAATACCCACAATACCCACAACCCCCAAAAAGAAACAACCCACAACATCATGACAATCAACGAACGCCAAGACGAGATTATTGAAGAGTTCTCCGGTCTGGACGACTGGATGGACAAGTACCAACTGCTCATCGACATGGGCAACGAGCAGGAGCCGCTCGACGAGAAATACAAGACGGAGAGCAACCTGATAGACGGCTGCCAGAGCCGCGTGTGGCTGCAGGCCGACTATGCCGACGGCATCGTGCACTTCTCAGCAGAGAGCGATGCACTCATCGTGAAAGGCATCGTCACGCTGCTCATCCGTGTGCTGAGCGATGCCACACCGAAGGAGATTCTCGATGCCGATCTCTACTTCATCGACAAGATAGGACTGAAGGAGCACCTCTCCCCCACCCGCAGCAACGGCCTCGTGGCGATGGTGAAGCAGATGCGCATGTATGCCCTGGCTTTCCAAACAAAGGAAGAGCAAGAATAAAAAAAGTTAAATAATCATATTAAATAAGGTGTGGTATCGGCTTTTTTCTTATTTTTGCCCTATTAAAAACTATGGTGTTACCTATATGCTGGAAGAAAAACAATTATAATTAGTTACCTATCATATTATTAACTTAAAAAACAAACCATTAAAAAAGAGAAACGAATCTCAAAAACAACTGAGAGAGAAACAACGACGAACTACGTGCCACATCTGGCCTCACCACTAAGACTGGGAGGCAACAATAGGTCCGCAGACTGGCACAGACGAAAAAAGCTAAAAAGCTGAAAACCAAAAAACAACAAGCGCTCACGGACCAGAAGGCGCAGAAACAATTACTAACAACAAGCAAATAATGAAAAAACAATTACTGAAATCGCTCTTACTGAGCGCTTTGATGGTATTTGGCGTAACAACTGCTTGGGCAGATGAGATTACAGCTACGCTTGATCACACTGCAGGCGCGCAATGGGGCAGCAACAAAGGTGCCTCCACTGTTGACGCTGAAAAAGAGCATTATAACAATGATGCAGCAAATAGTTGGGCTGGATGTGCTTACGCTAAGTTCTCAGCTACAATCCCCAATGGCCATTCCATCACAAAGGCAATTCTTACCTACAGTGTAAACCAGGGAGGAAGATCTGGCCGTAACGACATTATCTATTACATGGCTAAAGAATTCGACCTGGATTGGGCTAATTTTGCAGGACAGGAAGGAAAAGATTTACGCAACGCCTCAAATCGTGCAGGAAAAGCTGTTGAAGCTGCTCCCACCGGTGGCACGGGCGACCGTCTTAATCTGACACAGGACGTAACCGATGCTGTAAAAGCTATCTTCAACGAAGGTCAAAACTACATCATCTTCCAATGGACTGGCAATGCTGGTGGTGCTGATCTTTATGGAAAGGCTTCAACCAATGCTCCAAGCTTAGTTATTACGACTGCAGATGCTAGCAGTGTTACATCCTACACGGTGAAATTCACAGATGGAACCAACGAGCTGAAGGAAGCTGCTGTCTATACTAACGTCGCTATTGGCTCAGAACAGACTGCCAGTGCTAATGATATGGAATCATTTATTGTTGGCGGCAAAAAGTACATCTACCAGTCAGGCAACACTACTATTACTACTGTTGCAGACGCTGCATCTAATATTATTACGCTGGTATTCCGTGAAGCAGCTACCGTAAGTTATACTTTGACAGATAACACAACTTCTACAGTGTTGTCAGAAGGCACCGGATTTGAAGCCGATGTTATAAGCGCATACTACCCCCACTATATCCTGAAAGAAGGTGTGCTTTACGAATGCCCTAAACAAGGAACTAATCCTTGGTATGGAGTTAACATCACATTAGGAGCTACCGCCACATCTCAGTCAGTTAGTTATACTGCTACTGAAATAAGTAATATCGTATTTGTTTCTGAGGGTGAGGCTATTGCTGGTACCAACAAGAATGTCGGCAACTATGCTGACATCCGTAGTTTCGGAGGTGCTGTTGGTTATTCAGCAGAAGACATCATCATCACCAACCTACCAAGAGGCAAGTATAAGATTAAGGCAGATCTCTTTACTCCAACATCTACTATGGGTAGCCAGACAATCGTTGTGGGCAGTAATGAGGTACTGCTGACATCTACCAGCAATGGCTATCACAACGAACTTGAATCAGAAGAAATAGAACTGACCACTGCAACTGATGTTGTATGGAAAGGTGGTAGCACAGCAACCAATGCAATCGACTGGATATACATTCAGAAGACTGGTGACGTGGAAGAGCCTGCATTCGATCCTGCAACCGCTATCGTGAATGCCGGATTCAACCCCGAAGCTGATCCCCTCGGCTGGGATAAGGTCACTTCAGCGCAGTACTATGATCTCGGCATGGGCCTCATCGGTACCTATCAGGTACGCGGTGAACACCCCGCAGCCACCGTTGACGAGACCCACCTCGCTACGGAGTTCGCTGCTGGTTTAGAGTGCCGCTGGAACACCAACTATGCAGCTTTCACGCAGACTACTGCTGAGCTGCCCGCTGGCGCTTATAAACTGACCTTCGACGTGGAGAACACCAATGCCACCACCACAAAGGCCAACTATGAGAACCGCTTCTTCGTGAAGGTGGGCGAAACAACCTTCGCCGACGACAGCACTGAGTGGATGAACGGCAAGAGTGCTTGGACTACCCACACCATCGCCTTCACACTCACTGAGGCCAGCCCCATCACCATCAGCTTGGGCTATGGAACCGGATCCAACAATTTCGGAGTCGGCAACACGCCTGCCCTCTTCGTGAGCCACCTCAACTTAGAAACGATCAGTGCTCTTGAGATTGCCCTGATAGAGCTCAAGGCCGCTATCGATGCAGCTAAGGCTAAACTTGCTACCTACCCCATCGGTGATGTGTACTTCACCTACCCTGCCTCAGAACTCGCTGGCTTGTCTATTCTGATTGGCATAGCTGAGGGCACATATAGTGCCGCTGAATCAGTAGAAGCTGTCAAGGAGGCTACCAAGAGCCTGAACGATTACGTTGCTACATTCAAGCCCATCATGCAGATTCCTACTGAAGGCAAGGCTTACTACATTGCCAACAAGACTGCAGAAGGCAACCTCTGCATTGGCACTGAGAAGGTGACGATTGCCAAGGACGCTGCGGTATTCTTCACAAAAGTTGAAGGCGGCTTCGTACTCTCAAATGAGGAAGGCAACTATATCCTCAAGACTGCTTCTGACAACTGGACACTCTCTACCACTGCAAACAAGGACGAAGCTTACGTCGTGAACTTCAACCTCGTTGACGGTGCTTACACCATTCAGGGTGCCAAGGGCTTGTTCGGTACCGACAATGCTACCGAAGGCTCTACCGTCTATGCCAACAAGGCTCAGGCCAACAATGGTCTGTGGACCATTACTGCAGTGCCCGAGTTCAAGCCTGCTTACGGCACACTCTGGACTGAGGCCGACGGTTCATCGGTTGACGAGAACGAGTTCAACTACATCACGCTGGAGAACAAGTACTTCAAGGGACTTGCCAAGGTGGGCGACACCATCAAGGTGGCCATCAGCCATGTGGGCAACCAGCCTGCAAACAGCCGTCCCCGCATCGTCACTGAGGGCACACTGAAACTGATCATCGACAATGCTGGCGAGGAACAGACCATCCAGCAGGGTACGACAAGCACTAACCTGATTCTCACCGAAGACGAGATTGCTAAGATTCAGGAAGGTGCCGACGTGGTGCTGAGCTGGAAGTATCTGACCGTAGCACAGGTTGAGCTGACTGAGATGAAGAAAGAACAGCTTATCAATAATGGCACGTACTATATCGCAGCTGCTGAGCATATAAGCAGCGACAAGCCAACGTACATGGCTGCCGGTAAGAACTGGGGTACTCAGGGCATCGTAAACGAGGCTGGTCTTGACCTGGACGTCACCTACAACACAGCTTCTAAGGACTACTACATCGATACCAGAATTAGCAACGGTGGTAACAACCACTACTTAGGCAGCGGCCTCTACATGGATTCTCCTGCATTCGGATGGAAGATCGAGGAAGTTACCAACGGATTCAACATCTATGGAATGTTCGACGGCGTGAAGAAGTATGTCAGCGCTGCTACCGACGGCAACCTCGTCCTGAGCGAGACTCCTTATCCCTGGATATTCATCCACATCTCTAACTGGAACTCAGTCATGAGAGCTACTCTTAACGAAGCAACGGCTGAGAATGGTGTCGATGCAACCTTCCTGCTGAAGGATCCGGCCTTCAACCGCAACGACCAGCGTGTTGCTGCCTGGGTGGTCAGCGAGGACTGCACCAACAAGAATCTTGGAGGCGGTGCCGATGGTTCACATTACAACGCATGCGCTGAGAGCTATCATTCGACCTTCACTATCAGCCAGATTGCAGAAGGTGCTCCTAAGGGCATCTATGCCGTGACGGCTCAGGGCTTCTACCGTCAGGATACTGATGGCGACTTCGCACTGCCTTACTTCTTCGCTAACGACGAGAAGGCTAACTTCCCCTTGAAAACTGGTTCAGAGAACAGCATGGGCGATGCCGGTAATTCATTCGATAACGGACTCTACACCATCGATCCTATCTATGTTGAGGTGGCTGAGAACGGCACACTGACTGTTGGTACAAAGAGCGAGACCGCTAACTTCTGGTGCATCTGGGATAACTTCAAGCTGACCTACTATGGTGCTAACGCTACCATGGACGAGGTGAAGAACGGTGCTATCGTGAAGGAACTGGCCGAGCTGCGCGCTAAGGCTCAGAACATGCTGGCCGACATTGAGGTTGATGCCGTGAAGAACGCCATCAACGACGCGTTGACTGCAACTGCCGACGTGACCGGTGCTGATGCTATCAACGCAGCCATCGCTACCATGAAGGCTGCCATCGAAAAGGGCGAGGCTTCTATCATCGCAAAGAACACACTGCCGAAGATGAAGCAGCTCACCGAGGAGACCAACCTCTACACGGCTGAGGCCCTGAACGCCTACTACACACAGTGGGAGGTGAAGTATCTGGACGGCTCGCTCACCAAGACAGAGGCAACGACCAACCTGCAGGATCCGTTCCTCGTAACTGCATGGCGTGCTAACGCAGCTGCCAACACCCTGCTGATGAGTGCATGGGATGAGACTCCTATGAACTGGGATAGCTACCACCTGAACACATGGTCAACCGAGGGCAGCACCGATGGCTCGAACTTCGTGGTTCCCTTCATCGAGTACTGGACTGGCGACGGTGAATCTCTGGCTGAGAAGACACTGACTGCAACGATGAACGATGTTGCTAAGGGTATCTACGACGTGACCGCTTGGGTGCGCGTTCGCATCAAGAACGGTGCTACAGCTCCTGCTACAGGCATCTTCTTCCAGGTGAACGACCAGACTGGCGAGAGCGTGGTAGGCGAGCAGCTTGGCAACACTCAGTTCTATCTGAAGGAAATGGCTACAAAGGCTACGGTTGACACCGATGGCAAACTGACCATCAAGTTCAATGTGGCTGCCGACAACAACATCAGCTGGCTGGCCTTCAAGAACGTGAAGTTCATCCTCGACGAGAACGCTACCGTGGGCATCACGAACGTGAACAACGCCAAGAATGCCAACGATGCTATCTACAACCTCAACGGACAGAAGGTGGAGAAGACCAAGAAGGGTCTCTACATCATCAACGGCAAGAAGGTTGTGCTTAAGTGAGTGAAATGAGAGTTCACACTCATTTCCGAACGTGAACGAACTCGAGCGAAGCTCAAGGTTGTGCTGAAGTAAGATCAAAAGCAGAGCTCGATTGAGCTTAATAACTTCAAGATGGCACCCATCGCAAAAGAATAGCGATGGGTGCTATTTTTTTTTGAATTGGTGAAAGTAAAAACAATATTTTTTGGAAAGAAAACTATTTTTTCATATCTTTGCACCTGATTAACAACCACTAACACTAACACCTTATTTATTATAGTAAAAGATTAAGTAGAACTTAATGTTAAAAAAGTAACCTCAAAAATCTCAAATTTACCAATTGCTGCTTCGGGTCTCACCACTAAGACTGGGAGATAAGAATAGGTCCGCCGAGAGGCACGAAAAAGAAAAGAAAACCTAAAAAAGAAATGCGCTAACGGACCAGAAGGCGCAAATTAAAAACCTAAAACAGAAAACAATGAAACAATTTACAAAATCATTATTCATTGTGCTATCAGTCCTGTTCTCGTTCAGCTACGCATTTGCGGAGACTGGTTCGGAAACTGAGCAGAAGGCCACAGGAGGCGGAAGCTCAAACGCACAGGTCAATGGGCAAAGCTTTTACATTGACGGTACCTATATTGCAGGCAAAGGAGCTATCCAAAAAGGAGAAATGACCAGTAAAGGATTTAAACTGCGCACAGGTACTGATGGAAACCGTGCCGTCATTTCAGTAAACACAAACTACACTATCACAAGTGTGGTAATTAACGGAATTGCAAACTATAATGCGAAGGAAGAAGGTGCTGCAATTGTCGTAACCAAAGTTGAAGTTGATGGCGTAGAAACCGCATTCACTGGCGGTGAATTCCCTGGTAAAGCTGCTGATACTTCAGGAAAGCTGACGATATCTGGTATCAAAGCCCAGCAATCCATCGCTATTTATTTTGATAATAGCAATTCAGATGGTAATCAGATTAACGCAGCATGGATCGTAGATTGGGAGCGTCCAGATGCTACTCAGCCCACCATCACTGTGAGCCCCAAAGCAATCAATCTGGTTCCTGAAGCAACGACTAAACTGGCAGTCAGAGTAGATCCTAACACTTTCACAACAGCATGGGTGAGCGACAACGAGGCTGTTGCTACCGTGGCTGAAGACGGCACTGTGACTGCTGTTGCCGTTGGCAAAGCTAACATCATCAACCGCTGGGATACCAATGCCGATGTGGCTGACACAGCTGTTGTCACCGTGACAGACTTTGACGCAACGAAATACAACATTGTAAAGCAGTTTGATTTCACGACAATGGGCGACATCACACTGACCATTGAGGAGACTGCTGCAGGTGCTATTTGGAATCAAGCTAACTCAAAGCCCAATAATGTTTTCTTCTGCACAAATGAAGGTCTGAAAGACATTGCAGTCCAGGCAGTCCTCTCAGGCGGAAGGGGTTGGTCAATCACCGAAGCAGGTCTGACACTTGGAAGCGGTGCTGGCCGCTGCGCAGCCATCGGTCATCTGAAAGCTGGTCAAGTGGTTGAGATTATCTACACTGGATCGGAATTCTACACTGGCAGCAAAGAAGATCCCATCAGGAAGGACGACGGAGCCGTGAAGACTGCCCTCAACGAAGGCGTTGGCCGTGCTATCTATAAGATGGAAGAAGACGGTCTGTTTGGCTTTGAGATTACCAAAGGCAAGGCTATCGAGAAAATCATCGTCTATGAAGAGCCTGAGGGACCTGACGCGGAAATCGTCACTGTTGACGACAAGCAGTACAAGGTTGTTGGCGAGAACATTATCACAAACGGTTCGTTTGATGATGGTGTAGCAGGGTGGTATGCAGGTGCATGGGCTGCAGCTAATGCCAGCAACTACACTTTGGCTACTGAGGGAGGATTTGACGGCGGCGCATACTTGCAGTATTCTGCAGGTGGTGTTGGCTCAGACAAGAACATCCGTGGCAAATGGAATGTAGAGATTGGCAAGACCTATCTGTTCCGCTGCTACACCAGCGGTCAGAAGCCTACAGACGACAATCTGAAATACTCAACTCTTCGCATCTATGACGAGAGCAAAGACAACTATGAAGGTGCCGTTCTGTATCAACTCAAGTGGGGTGACGCTGATGTTTGGACAGAGAACAACTTTGTATTCACCGCAACATCTAACGCTGTAACCTTCCGTTCATCTTGGACACAGAACACAAAACTCGATGGGTTTATGCTCGTTGAAGTGGAGCGTTACTTCTCACCTGAAGGCTACAACACCGCACTTGAGACAGCTAAGAACACCCTTGCTGACGAGAACTATGCTGTTGTAACCGGTGAGGAACGTACAACTCTGGCTAATACGATTGAAACCTATACGAACGCAACTGCCGACAAGTATCAGGAAGCTATTGAAGCGCTGGATGCTGCTACGAATGCCTTTATCGCTGCAGCACCTGCTTATGAGGACCTGGCAGCTGCCAAATCCGACATCCAAATGGTGGGCTATGACGACCGTTTCCCATACGCTACAGAAGCCAAGAAGGAAGCCGCTCAGGCTACACTGAACGCAGTAGCCAAAACGGCTGCCGAAGCAACAACTATGACTGCTGCAATCTATAAGGCATATCGCCAGTTTGCAGAATCACATGCAATGGCAGAGGGTGTTGAGGGTGCCGTCAACATGACTGACGCTATCACAAACCCGAAAGCTGAAAGCGCTATTGCCGAGCCCTGGAAAGTTGTTCTGGGCGCAGGTTCTGGTGGCAGTCTTACCGTGAAGAATGCTGAACCTTGGACTGACGGCGATGACAACTCTACACATAAGTACTTCGACGGTGGCAACTGGGGCGCAAACGCATGGGATGTGACCATGAAGCAAGACATCACCCTGCCTGCCGGTAAGTATCTGATGACTGTAAAGAGCCGTGCATCAGACGGAGTGATGTTCAGTCTCTTCGCTGCAAACGACACTACAGGCATGCCTGCACTTGGTGCTTCTGGCTGTCTGTTCAACCGTGGTTGGAACGACACATCTCTTGAGTTTGAAGTGAAAGAAGCTGGCACAGTCAACATCGGTGTGCAAGGTGTAGCCGACACTCAACACCAGTGGATGTCATTCTCTGACTTCCGTCTGGTACAGCTGGAGGCTACAGCTCCCGCGTTCGAGCCTGCTTACGGCACACTCTGGACTGAGGCACAAGGTTCTCAGGTTGACGAGAACGAGTTCAACTACATCACGCTGGAGAACAAGTACTTCAAGGACTTTGCAAAGGTGGGTGACACCATCAAGGTGGCCATCTCAAGCGTGGGCAATCAGCCTGCAAGCAGCCGTCCCCGCATCGTCACTCAGGGCACGCTGATCCTGAAGATTGACAATGCTGGCGAGACACTGGATAACATCCAGCAGGGCACGACCAGCGCTGACCTTGTGCTCGACGCAGACGAGATTGCCAACATCCAGAACGGTGCCGACGTGGTACTGAGCTGGAAGGATATGACCGTTGCACAGGTTGACCTCATTGAGAAAGTTGAGGCCGTGAAGACCGACTACACCGACTATATCGCGAATGCTGACCTGACCGACTCTGAAAACAAGGGTTGGGATGATGCCGGCACAAAGGGTATAGACGGTTCAGGTATTGTGAAAGCCAGCACAGGTGCAACTTTCAACTTCAGCCAGACTATCGCTAACCTGCCCGCAGGTAAGTATAAGTTGACCGCACAGGCCGCTTATCGCTACAGCGGAAGCGAAGCCGATGAATATGCAGCCATGCAGACCGATGCCATCACGAAGTTTGCTCAGCTCTACGCAACTGTTGGTACAAAGAACACAAATGCACTCGTTCAAAACCGTTACGACGGTGCTTCTGACACCGACCTCGCTGGTGAGGGTGCTGTACAGGTGAACAATCTTTGGGTTCCCAACTCTTCTAACGCCGTAAAGGCCTGGTTCGCTGCTGGCAAGTATGTGAACGAGGTTGAGTTCAACCTGCCTGCTGACGGTGATGTGAAGATTGGTATCGTGAAGACCGCTTCTCCAGAGGCTGGCGACTACACCGTGATTGGTCCTTGGACGCTGACCCGTCTGGGCGATGCTGAGGAAGAGCCAGAGACCATTAATCCTGGTGACGACGTGACCAAGTTCATCGTGAACAACAGCTTCGAGACTGGTGACCTGACTGGATGGACGGTAGGCAGCAGCTCTGATACAGGTGTGAAGCCTAACAGCAATGGCACCTATACCACCGAGGGTTGCGACGGTGACTACCTGTTCAACACATGGTGGCAGGGTATTCCCATCACGCAGACCATCACCAACCTGCCTAAGGGTAAGTATGAGCTGAAGGCCCTGATGGCCAACGACGCTATCACCGCAGGCAACAAGCCTTGTCTGTACCTGCTGGCAAATGGCGACCACAGCGAGGCATTCTCAAGCCCCAATGCAGGCACATTCGCCGAGGGTACTATGGAGTTCTACGTCACTGACGGTACAGCAACCATCGGTGCCATTGGTGGTAATGCCGATGGTTCGTTCACCGAAGCAGGCTACTATTGGTACAAGGTCGATAACTTCCGCCTGACCTTCGTTGAGGCTCTGCCCAACATCGACGACATTGAAATTCCCGAGGGTAAGATGAGCAATGCTGCCGCTCAGGCAATTGCAGATGCCAAGGCTGCAGGCGATGTGGTGGCACTACTGGAGGCTGTGAAGGTGGCCAAGGCTTCAATTGAAGCTTATGCACACCTGAATGGCGTGCTCAACGAGCTGACCGACATTCTGGAGAAGACCAATGTTTACACAGCTGAGGCCAAGCAGACCTTTGACACAGCATTCAACACTGCTCAGACTGGTTACAACGATGGCACCATCAGCGATGCAGACGCCAAGGCATTCAACTATGGTTCACGTCTGGAAGGATTACTGCCTTCACTGTTGCTCTCAGCCTACACATCGACAGTAAATGGTACTCCTTACATCAACACATGGTCTGTAGAGGGCAACAACGACGGAACAAACTATCTTACTCCGTTCTTCGAGTACTGGGTTGGCGATACAGAGTCTCTGGCCGAGAACGCCATCACTGCAACGATGAACAATGTTCAGAAGGGTATCTACGACGTGACCGCTTGGGTGCGCGTTCGCATCAAGAATGGTGCTACAGCTCCTGCTACAGGCATCTTCTTCCAGGTGAACGACCAGACTGGCGAGAGCGTGGTAGGCGAGCAACTTGGCAACACTCAGTTCTATCTGAAGGAAATGGCTACAAAGGCTACGGTTGACACCGATGGCAAACTGACCATCAAGTTCAATGTGGCTGCCGACAACAACATCAGCTGGCTGGCCTTCAAGAACGTGAAGTTCACCCTCGACGAGAACGCTACCGTGGGCATCACGAACGTGAACAACGCCAAGAATGCCAACGATGCCATCTACAACCTGAACGGCCAGAAGGTAGAGAAGACCAAGAAGGGTCTCTACATCATCAACGGAAAGAAGGTTGTGCTGAAGTAAGACTAATAGTCTATTAGACGTTTAGACGTTATCAGGCGGCACGCATCGCACAAGGGACGATGGGTGCCGCTTTTTTGTGTGTTATGCAATAAAGATGCATATTTTATGTTTTAGAGCAGTTTTTTCGATAAAATATGCAGAATTATTTGGCGATATATATATAAATAAGTATTTTTGCAGCTCATTCATGTATAAATATTCTTATTCAACCCCCGCAACCAAAAGAAGAGAATACCAATATGAAAATTAAAAACAACAGACTTGAAGCATTAAGACTCATCATCTCGAGCCAGCAACTGGGCAGCCAGGAGGAATTGCTGAACGCGCTCCAGAAGGAAGGATTCAAGCTGACGCAAGCCACGCTGAGCCGCGACCTGAAGCAGCTCAAGGTGGCCAAGGCCGCAACAATGGGCGGCAACTACGTGTATGTGCTGCCCAACGAGTCGATGTATAAGCGCGTGTCCACTCCCTCTACCGTGCGCGAGATGATGCAGATGTCTGGCTTCGTGAGCATCAACTTCTCCGGCAACATGGCCATCATCAAGACCCGTCCCGGCTATGCCAGCTCCATTGCCTGGAACATAGACAACAGTGCCCTGCCGCAACTGTTGGGCACGATTGCCGGTGCCGACACCATCTTCGTTGCCCTGAAGGAGGGCGTGTCGCACGACGAGGTGATCGATGCGCTGAGCACAGTAATTCCTAATATCAAATAAAAAAAAATAAATCAAGGTCATAAGATTGCATTATGGATAAAGAAAACATTAGCGTGGTAGTAGCCGGCCCCGAGCACGAGTGCTACGTTGACACCATTCTCGACACCATTGCCGATGCGGCCAAGGTGCGCGGAACGGGCATCGCACGCCGTACACACGAGTATCTGGCCAAGAAGAT
Organism: Prevotella sp. UBA3675; assembly: GCA_002372235.1. Taxonomy (GTDB): domain Bacteria; phylum Bacteroidota; class Bacteroidia; order Bacteroidales; family Bacteroidaceae; genus Prevotella. The sequence continues at coordinate 44,670 of DFJI01000025.1, forward strand.
GATGGAGGCCAAGGCGGTCATTGCCCTGTCTCCCGACGGTCGTTTTGCAGGGTTCAGTTACATCGAGACCTGGGGCAACAAGAAATATGTCACCACGAGCGGCCTCATCGTGCATCCCGACTTTCGCGGCATGGGACTGGCCAAGCGCATCAAGGACATGACGTTCACCCTGGCCCGCATCCGCTGGCCGCATGCCAAGATTTTCTCGCTCACCAGCGGCGCTGCCGTGATGAAGATGAACACCGACCTGGGCTATAAGCCTGTCACCTTTGCCGAACTCACCGACGACGAGGCGTTCTGGAAAGGCTGCGAGGGCTGCGTCAATGTCGATGTGCTCCACCGCACCGACCGCAAGTACTGCATCTGCACCGGCATGCTGTTCGACCCCGAAGAACACCTGCCAGCCAAAATAGATGAAAAGACACTTGAACGGATCAGACAAATCGAAAGCCCCTCCCATCCCCCCCTGGGGGGGGAGAAGAGCGGCTCCGAGAAGATGTTCCAGACGGCAGACCCTACGTTATATACAAGACTAAAAGAGTTTGCAGCACAAAACAGAAAGAATCAGACTGAAGCAGAATCTGCACTTTGGAACTATCTGCAACGTAAAAGATTAGGCACAGAATTCCGACGACAGCACATTGTCGGATCATTCATTGCCGACTTTGCAAGTATTTCAATAAAGCTCATCATCGAAGTTGATGGCGGGTATCATCAGTTACCAGAACAACAAATAAGCGATGAAGAAAGGACCATGTGGCTGGAGAAACAGGGATTTACGGTCATACGATTCTCTAACGAACAGATTCTTTGTGATACAAATAACACAATAAATAAAATAAAGGAGACAATATGGAAACTACAAAACAAGTGAATAACGGGAACACCTTACCCCCCCAAGGGGGGGCCAGGAGGGGCCGCCGTGTTGTAGTCGCCTTCAGTGGCGGACTGGATACATCCTACAACGTGATGTATCTCACGAAAGAATTGGGTTATGAAGTCTATGCTGCCTGCGCCAACACGGGCGGCTTCTCAGCCGAACAGCTGAAGAGGAACGAGGAGAACGCCTACAAGCTGGGCGCCGTGAAATACGTCACCCTCGACGTGACCCAAGAGTACTATGCCAAGTCGCTGAAATACATGATTTTCGGCAATGTGCTGCGCAACAACTGCTACCC
>DFJI01000025.1:45893-72853 GCA_002372235.1 Prevotella sp. UBA3675
ACTGCTACCCCATCTCGGTGTCGAGCGAGCGCATCTTCCAGGCCATCGCCATCGCGCGCTATGCAAAGGAGATTGGTGCCGATGCCATTGCCCACGGCTCCACCGGCGCCGGCAACGACCAGATACGCTTCGACATGACCTTCCTCGTCATGGCACCCGGGGTAGAGATCATCACCCTCACCCGCGACCGTAACCTCACGCGCAAGGAGGAGGTTGACTACCTGAATGCCAACGGCTACTTTGCCGACTTCACCAAGCTGAAGTATTCTTACAACGTCGGCATCTGGGGCACCTCTATCTGTGGTGGCGAATTGCTCGACCCCACTCAGGGACTGCCCGAGGAGGCCTATCTAAAACACGTCACGGCACAGGCACCTGAACAGCTGCTGAAGATTGAGTTCGAGAAGGGCGAGATTGTAGGCGTGAACGGTGAGAAGTTCGACGACCGCATCAAAGCTATCCAGAAGATTGAAGAGATCGGTGCCAGCTATGCCATCGGGCGCGATGCCAACGTGGGCGACACCATCATCGGCATCAAGGGTCGCGTAGGCTTCGAGGCTGCCGCGCCCAAGCTCATCATCGAGGCTCACCGCCTGCTGGAGAAGTCAACGCTCTCCAAGTGGCAGCAGTACTGGAAGGACCAGGTGGCCAACTGGTACGGCATGTTCCTGCACGAGAGTCAGTATCTGGAGCCTGTGATGCCCGACATCGAGGCCATGCTCACCTCCTCGCAGCGCAACGTCACGGGCACGGCCATCCTGAAGCTGCGCCCCTACGGCTTCGAGACCGTGGGCATCGACTCGGCCAACGACCTCACGAAGTCGAAGCTGGGCGAGTATGGCGAGACCCAGACGGGCTGGACTGCCGACGAGGCCAAGGGCTTCATCAAGGTGTCGAGCACCCCCCTCCGCGTGTACTACGGCATACACAAGGACGAGAAAAGATAACCCGAAACGGATAATTTTATCAGGAAAGAAATTAGAATAATTAGCATAATTTTTCCAGAAAACATTTTTTCAGCATCCTCTATACCCAAATGACAAGACAAGAGTACAAAGACATCTACGACATTGTCGGTGCTGCGATGGAAGTACACAAGACATTAGGCAGAGGCATGTTTGAACCTGTCTATCAGGAAGCGCTTGCCATCGAAATGGACCAACGGAACATGAAGGCTGAAAGAGAGAAGCTATTGCATCTCTACTACAAAGACATCTTGATGGAGAAGACATATTATGCAGATTTCTACTACAAAGGCATCATCATCGAATTGAAATCGGCCAATGAGATAAATTCTGAACACAGAGCCCAACTCTTCAACTACATGCGAATCACGAAGCAATACAGAGGAATACTTCTGAATTTCGGAGAAAAGAGTCTTAGAGCTGAGCGCTACTTATACCTCCCTGAAGACGACAACTTCATCTTGCTCACACAAGAAAACTACAAAGAATACATCACTGAGTCATAAAAAAAGATATATTTCTGGAAAAATTATTCTAATTATTCTAATTTCTTTCCTAAAAAAACAGAACATCATGATAAAAGTAGGAATATTAGGTGCTGCAGGCTACACCGGAGGCGAGCTCATCCGCCTGCTACTGAACCACCCTCAGGCCGAAATCGTGTTTGCACACTCAGAGAGCAATGCCGGCAATCGGGTGAGCGACGTTCACGAGGGACTCCTCGGCGACACCGACCTGCGGTTCAGCGACCAGATGGACTTCGAGGCCGTCGATGTGGTATTTCTCTGCTTCGGCCACGGCAAGAGTCGCACCTTCCTCAGTGAACACACCATCCCGCAGCACGTCAAGATCATCGACCTGGCGCAGGACTTCCGTGTGGAGCATGAGTTCGCGGGTAAGAACGGACAGGAGTACGACTTTGCCTACGGTCTGCCCGAGGTGAACCGCTCATGGATCATGCAGCACCAGTATGTGGCCAACCCTGGCTGCTTCGCCACTTGCATACAACTCGGACTGCTGCCCGCCGCCAAGATGGGACTGCTCACCCACGACGTGAGCATCAATGCCATCACGGGATCTACTGGTGCCGGTCAGAAGCCTTCAGCCACCACACACTACTCCTGGCGTGCCGACAACATGAGCATCTACAAGCCCTTTCAGCACCAGCACCTGGCTGAAATCCGCCGCACGCTGAAGATGGTGCAGGGACGGCTCGACTGCGACCTCGACTTCATTCCCTATCGCGGTTCGTTCGCCCGTGGCATCTTCGCCACTGCCGTTATCAAGACAAATGTTTCTGAAGAGAAGATTGTCGATGGCTACAAAGCCTACTATGCCAACGAGCCCTTCACCCATTACAGCGACAATCCCATCGACCTGAAGCAGGTGGTGAACACTAACAAGTGTGTGCTGCATTGCGAGAAGTACGGACAGAAGTTGCTCGTCACCTCATGCATTGATAATCTCTTGAAGGGAGCTGTAGGTCAGGCCGTGCAGAACATGAATATCCTGTTCGACCTCGATGAGACTACAGGATTGAAACTGAAGGCATCGGCATTCTAAAACCAGGCAAGTTTTTGCACTATCCGCAGTGGAAATACTGCGTGACAAGCTTCATGATTTCTTCAGGATTGTTCTCGACGTTCTTTCTGAGCGTACGGTCGTCGAAAGCTTTCAGCTGTGCAATGATGCCATCGATCATGGCAGGCGAGAACACGCCATACTCCTCAAACACCTTGCGCTGACGCTCCAGGCACTCAGCACTCGCCACACACGAGTCGGGCAACTGTGCCAGCGTGGCCAGACGGTCGGCATTCTCGGAAGCGTGGATATTGACGTTGACGTAGGTCTTCTCTGCCACCTCTAATGCATCGGCCATCTCGAAGCCGTGACGACAGGCCACACAGAGTCCTGCCAACAGCTGATAGAGGTCGGCACTGCCATCGGGCGAGCGCATCTCCACGGTCTGCTTTTCTGAGGTAAGGGGTGAGGGAGCTGAGGATAGAGAGGTGTCTTGAGGATTGGCCAGTGCAGCCATGTTCACATCAGCCGCCCAACCAAGCGGTACGCGCACGAGTACGGAGCGGTTGCGGTCGCCCCAACAAACATTGGTGGGAGCCTCCTGATGAGGCACCAGACGGAAGTACGAGGTAGGGTTCTTATTGCCGAAGGCGGTGATGGCAGGAGCCAGATCCATCATGCCTGCAATCATCTTTCGTGCATTTTCACTTAGCACACTCCCCCTCTTTTCTGAAGATGTTGGTGAGAGGCTTAGCATCTGATTCTTGCCGTCCTTCATCATTCGCATGTGGATGTGGAGTCCTGAACCGGCCTTTCCTGTGGTGATCTTAGGTGCGAAGGTCACGTCGTAGCCCAGCTGATAGGCCAGGTTGCGAATCATCCACTTGGCAAGCATCAGCTGGTCGGCAGCCTGTTCCACGGGTACGGGCAGGAATTCTATCTCGTTCTGTTCGTAGTTCTTTCCATCGATGATGAAGTTGCCCACCTCCGAGTGACCATACTTAATCTGTCCACCTGCCTGCGCAATGTACTGCATGCAGCGGGTGCGGAACTCGTTGGCCTTGGCGTATGGTGCCGACTCGTGGTAGCCACGCTGGTCCTGAGCAGGGAACACCTCCTCATCGTCACTGATGACGTAGTACTCCAGCTCGCCCATGGCCTGAAACTCCATTCCCGTCACCTCAGTGAAGGCCTTGGCAGCCTTTCGGAGCGTATGCTCAGGCGACGATTCGAGCGGATGGCCATCCTTGTCGAAGTAGGAGCAGAGCAGCGACACCGTAGGAATCTCAGCAAAAGGGTCAACAAAAGCCGTAGTGAACCGAGGGAGCACATACAGATCGCTGGAGCCTGCCTGGATAAACGAGAAAAGGCTGGATCCATCGACTCGTTCTCCACAGGTGAGGATTGTATCGAGATAAGCCAGGTCGTTGATAACAAAGTTCAGCGTCTTCAGCTTGCCATCACCACCGGGATACATGAAGTTCACCATGCGGATGTCGTTTTTCACGATGTAGTCGATGATGTCGGATTTAGTAAAATCTGCCGATGGTTTCTGAAGGAACGCCACGATAGGATTCGCATTCAGAATTAAATGCTCGTTGTTCATCATAGTTCTATTGTTTTAGGGTTATTTATAGGCGCAAAGTTAAGATTATCTTTTATAACTACCAAATTTAGACAGCTTTTTTCGCACAAACATCCCCATACATGAGCAATAGAGGGGGATGTTTTGCTGTTATTTTTGCAAATTATCACTAAAAGATACGTGAAAGTTACGTTTTGTCAGTTATTAACCCTATCTTTGCATCTGTTTACAAGCATGAATCATCATGAAACTATTTGACGTTTATCCGCTCTTTGATGTAAACATCGTCAAAGGCAAAGGTTGTAAGGTGTGGGACGACAAGGGACAGGAGTATCTGGACCTCTATGGCGGACATGCTGTCATCAGTGTCGGCCACTCGCATCCTCATTATATTAAAAAGGTGACAGAACAGCTCGAGAAAATAGCATTTTACTCGAACTCAGTGGTCAACAAGTTGCAGGTGGAACTGGCCAATCGTCTGGGCAAAATAAGCGGCTACGACGACTACCAGCTGTTCCTTGTCAACAGCGGTGCCGAGGCCAATGAGAATGCCTTGAAGCTGGCTTCGTTCAAGAACCCCACGTGCAACCGCATCCTGTCGTGCGAGAAGGCTTTCCACGGTCGCACATCACTGGCTGTCGAGGTGACGAACAATCCTAAGATTGTGGCTCCCGTCAACGACAACCACCACGTGCGCTTCCTGCCGCTCAACGATGTTGAGCCCTGGATTCGCGAGCTGTCGCGGGGCGGCGTGAGCGCCGTCATCCTGGAGTGCATTCAGGGCGTGGGTGGTGTTCAGATGGCTACGCCTGAGTTTGCACAGAAACTGGCTTACGCCTGCAAGCGCTACCATGCCACACTCATCTGCGACGAGATTCAGTGCGGATACGGACGCAGCGGCAAGTTCTTCGCCCACCAGTGGCTGGGCATCAAGCCCGACATCATCACTGTAGCGAAAGGCATTGCCAACGGATTCCCCATGAGTGGAGTACTGATCTCGCCTGAGTTCGAACCTGTCTATGGACAGTTGGGCACCACGTTTGGCGGCAACCACTTGGCATGTGCCGCAGCGCTGGCTGTGCTCGACATCTTTGAGGGCGAAGGACTGGTGGAGAACGCCCGCGTGGTGGGCGATTACCTGATGGAGGGCATCCGCAACATTGGCAGTTCACACATCAAGGAGGTGCGAGGTCGCGGTCTGATGATCGGCATCGAGCTGGACATGCCGCACGCCATGGTGCGCAAACCACTAATCAAGCACGAACACTGCTTCACGGGCTGTGCCGGACAGAACATCCTGCGCCTGCTGCCCCCCCTGTGTCTCACGAAGGAAGAGGCAGACGACTTTATCGAACGACTCATCAGGGTAAAGCCGGAAGAGGTGTGAGATGCGAGAATTGACAATTGAGAATTGAGAGTTGAGAGATGAAAATAGCAATGATAGGTGCTGGTGCCATGGGTGGCGCCACCGTCGAAGGATTCATCAAGAGTGAGTTCTTCCAGAATGAAGACATCACCGTAAGCGACCCCTCGCTGAAAGTGGTGGAGAAGTTTGCCCAGCAGGGCGTATGTGCTACCACCGAGAATGCAGTGGCAGCCCAGGGAGCCGACGTAGTGATGGTATGTGTCAAGCCATGGCTTGTAGAGCAAGTACTTATGAGCATCAAGGACTCGCTCGCCCCTCAGAATCAAGTACTAGTGGTGATTGCAGCTGGCGTAAAGTCGGAGAGCATCAGAGGGTGGTTGGGCGAACAGTGTCCCCCACTCTTCCTCTGCATCCCCAACATCGCCATCGCACAGTTACAATCCATGACTTTCCTCGTCCCCTGTGTTGCTGCATCGCAACAACAAATTGAACTGGTGAAGAACATCTTCGAACAGTTAGGACAAGTCATCATCACTGACGAGCAGCATCTGGCAGCCGGCACTACCCTCGCCTCGTGCGGCATTGCCTACGCCATGCGATACATTCGCGCTGCGGCTGAGGGCGGAGTGGAACTGGGCTTCAAGGCCGACGATGCCAAGCAGATCGTGATGCAGACCGTGGAGGGAGCCGTGAAACTGCTCGAAGCCAGCGGCTTGCACCCCGAGGCCGCCATCGACCTGGTGACCACCCCGGGCGGAGTGACCATCAAGGGACTGAACGAGATGGAACATGCAGGCTTCACCTCGGCAGTGATCAGAGGACTGAAGGCTGGACTAAAATAAAGAATCATGGACGAACAACTGAAACAAATAGGCGAGCGACTGCGCGGACTGCGCGAGGTGCTCGACATCCCTGCTGAAGAGGTGGCCGAGGTCATCGGCATCAGCGTGGAGAAGTATCTCAAGATAGAAGCCGGAGAGACCGACATCACCATATCCAAACTCATGGCCATCGCCCATAAGTACGGCGTTTCGACCGAAGAGCTCATCTTTGCCGAGACACCCCACATGAAGTCCTACTTCGTAGTGCGCAAAGGACAGGGCGTGAGCATTGAGCGCACCAAGGCATACAAGTATCAGAGCCTCGTGAGCGGATTCGTTGACCACAAGGCCGACGTGTTCATCGTCACCGTGGAGCCCAAGCCCGGTGCACGCACCATCTACAAGAACAGCCACGAGGGCCAGGAGTTCAATCTCGTGCTCGAGGGAGCTATGGAGTTCTATATAGGAGGCAAGACCATCGTGCTCGAAGAGGGCGACAGCATCTACTTCGACTCGTCGAAGCCCCACGGCATGCTGGCCATCGGGCAGAAGGCCGTGAAGTTCTTGGCATTTACGGTTTAGTTTATTATTATGGTAGAAAGATTTTTGAAGCAGACAAGCTTCACCTCAGTGGAGGATTACAACAAAAACCTGGAGTTCATCATCCCCGAACACTTCAATTTTGCCTACGACGTGATGGACGCATGGGCAGAGGAGGCACCCGACAAGCTGGCACTGCTCTGGACCAACGACCAGGGCGAGGAGATACGCACCACGTTCGCTCAACTCAAGGAGCAGAGCGACCAGGCAGCCAGCTATCTACAGTCTGTCGGCATTGGCAAGGGCGACCCCGTGATGCTCATCCTGAAACGTCGCTACGAGTGGTGGGTCGTGATGCTGGCACTCTGCAAGATAGGGGCCGTCGTCATTCCGGCCACTCACATGCTCACGAAGCACGACATCGTGTATCGCAACACACGGGCCAGCATCAAGGCCATCATCTGCGTAGATGACCCCTACGTTTGCGAACAGATAAAATTGGCAAAGGCAGAGAGCCCCACGGTCACGCAATACATCACCATCACAGACCACGGCAAGCCCATCCCCGAGGGCTTCCGCGACTATCAGGCCGAGGTGGTGAAGGCACCGCTGTTCAAGCGGCCCGCCGTCGCCAACGACAACGACGACACGATGATCATGTACTTCACATCGGGCACGTCGGGTGAGCCGAAGATGGTGGCCCACAACTATCTCTACGCCCTGGGCCATCTCACCACTGGTGTGTTCTGGCACAACCTGCATGAGGGCTCGCTCCATCTCACCGTGGCCGACACGGGCTGGGGCAAAGCCGTGTGGGGCAAGTTCTACGGACAGTGGTTCGCCGGTGCTACGGTGTTCGTGTTCGACCATGAGAAATTCAATGCCGACACGCTGCTGCGACAGATGGAGAAATACAAGGTGACGAGCTTCTGTGCACCGCCCACCATCTACCGCTTCATGATACGCGAGGACCTCTCGCGCTACGACCTCTCGTCGCTCGAATACTGCACCACGGCAGGCGAGGCACTCAACCCAGCCGTGTTCGACAAGTTCTACGAGAAGACCGGCATCCGCATGATGGAGGGCTTCGGACAGACCGAGACCACCATGACGCTCGGCACCTTCCCCTGGATGGAGCCGAAGCCCGGCTCGATGGGCATTCCCAACGCACAGTACGACATCGACTTGCTGCGTGCCGACGGAACGCCGTGCGAAGACGGCGAGAAAGGCGAGATCGTCATTCGCACCGGGAATGCAAGAAAGCCCATCGGACTGTTCAAGGGCTATTATCGCGACGAGGAGAAGACGCACGAGGCATGGCACGACGGAGTTTACCACACAGGCGACATGGCCTGGCGCGACGAGGACGGCTACTACTGGTTCGAGGGACGCATCGACGATGTAATCAAGTCGAGCGGCTACCGCATTGGTCCGTTTGAGGTGGAGAGCGCCCTGATGACCCATCCTGCCGTTGTGGAGTGCGCCATCACGGGCGTGCCCGACGACATTCGCGGTATGGTGGTCAAGGCCACCGTGGTGCTGGGCAAAGAGTGGAAGGACAAGGCTGGCGACGATCTCGTGAAGGAGCTGCAGCAGCACGTGAAGCGTGTGACAGCCCCCTACAAGTATCCGCGCATCGTGGAATTCGTCGATGAACTGCCAAAGACCATCAGCGGAAAGATCAGGAGAGTGGAGATCCGCGAGAAAGACAAAGACCTTAAAGCTTAATATGAAGAAAATCCTTTTTAGCGCCCTCACTACATGCTTCGTCACAGTGACTGGCGCACAGACACTACACTATGACCGGCCTGCCGACTATTTCGAAGAAGCACTCGTCATAGGCAACGGTACTATGGGAGGCATCGTCTATGGCGGCACTCGCGTGGACAAAATCTCGCTGAATGACATCACACTCTGGACGGGTGAGCCGTGCAACATGAAGGTGATGACACCCGAGGCTCACAAGGCCATACCCGACATACGGGAAGCACTGCGACAGGGCGACTATAAGAAGGCCGACCTCCTGCAACGGAAGGTGCAGGGACACTACACACAGAACTACCAGCCGCTCGGACAACTGCAGATAGCATATCTTGACACCCTTGGCATACAGAGCGACTATAGCCGATGGCTCGACATTGGCAATGCCACGGCACACACCGAGTGGAAACGCGACGGCCACGACTATAGCGTGACCTACTTCGTCACCCATCCCGACTCTGGACTGATAGTCCATATCACCACCGACAGCCCACAGGGATTGCACCTGCGACTCTCACTCACCTCACAGTTGCGCCATGAGCTGCAGGCCGAGGGAACAGTGCTGCGAGCCGACGGCTATACGGCCTACACCTCGCTGCCCAACTACGTGCAACGCGACAAAGAGCACTTCTTCTATGACCCACAACGGGGCATTCACTTCCGCACAGCCGTCAAGGTGAAAGCCGACAACGTAAAGGCCGACCACGCTTCACTCGTCATCGACGGTTCGCGTGAGGCTACGCTCTACGTGGTATCCTCCACGTCGTTCAACGGCTACGACAAAGACCCCGTCAGCGAAGGCAAACCCTACAAGGTCATTGCCGACCAGCGCCTCCATCGCCTTTCCGCTGCCAGTTATGCCGACCTGCTCAGCCGCCATGTGGCCGACTATCAGCAAATCTATAACCGCGTAAGGTTCACGCTCGGCAAACAGATGACTGAGGACAGCCGTCCTACCGATGTCCAGCTGCTTGACTATCTCGACGAGCAACGTTTCAATCCTAGTCTCGAAACTCTCTATTTCCAGTATGCCCGCTACCTGCTCATCAGCTGTTCGCGCACGCCCAACGTGCCGGCTAACCTGCAAGGGCTGTGGAACGAAAAGATACTGCCGCCCTGGTCGAGCAACTACACGTCAAACATCAACCTGCAAGAGAACTACTGGCCGGCTGAGACGGCTGCCATGCCGGAGATGCACCAGTCGCTCTTCTCATTCATGAAAGAGCTGCAAGGGTCGGGCGAGCTCACGGCCAAAGCCTACTATGGCGTGCAGCGCGGATGGTGCCTGGCCCACAACACCGATATCTGGGCCATGACTTGCCCCGTTGGCTTGCAGTCGGGCGACCCATCGTGGGCCAACTGGAACATGGGCGGTGCATGGGTGAGCACCCACATCTGGGAGCACTACGCCTTTTCGCTCGACCGCAATTTCCTCAGCGAATACTATCCCGTGCTGCGCGGAGCTGCCGAGTTCTGCATGGACTGGCTCATCTCAACCCGCGACATGGGCATCGACGGGCCTGAGTATCTCATCACCGCTCCTGCTACCTCTCCTGAAAACATCTATGTCAACGATGCAGGCTACCAAGGCAGAACATGCTACGGCGGCTTTGCCGACATAGCCATCATACGCGAGTGTCTGGCCGACGCATTGCAGGCTGCCCGCGTGCTCGACACCGACACCGACTTTCAGCAGCAGGCACAGCAGGTGCTCGCGCGCCTCCAGCCCTATAAGATCGGCAAGAAGGGCAACCTGCAAGAGTGGTTCTACGACTGGGACGACAAGGACCCGCACCACCGCCACCAGAGCCACCTCTTCGGCATCTACCCGGGCCATCAAACCCATGATGGCGTGAACAGCCGCGACGACATTCTACAGGCAGCAGCTAAGACACTCGAACTCAAGGGCGACAAGACCACGGGCTGGAGCACGGGCTGGCGAGTGAACCTCTACGCCCGTCTGCACGACGCCGCCAATGCCTACCACCTCTATCGCAAGTTGCTCTCTTATGTCAGCCCCGACGGCTACAACGGCCCTGATGCCCGACGTGGAGGCGGCACCTATCCCAACCTGCTCGATGCACATTCACCCTTCCAAATCGACGGTAACTTCGGCGGCTGTGCAGGCGTGATAGAGATGCTCATGCAGAGCGACTACACGGTTGATTCCAAAGGACAACCCGAACTGTCGCTCGACCTGTTGCCAGCCCTGCCAGCCAACTGGCGCGACGGCCATATAGCAGGTATATGCGCCCGAGGCGGACTCACTATCGACATGACGTGGACCGACGCACGTGTCTCGGCACTCCGCATCGAGGCGAAGCGCCCTTGCAGGCTCCTACTGGCCATGAACGGTCAGCAGCACCACATCAGCCTGAAGAAAGGCATCAATACGATCAGCACTAAATAAAAAGACAGATTATGCAGAAAAGGATTGTCATCAAGATAGGCTCAAATGCCCTGACTCGTCCCGACGGACGACTCGACGTGACCCGCATGTCGGCACTGGTCGATCAGATAGCATGGCTCCGACAGAAGGGCTGCGAGGTCATACTGGTGTCATCGGGAGCCGTGGCCTGCGGTCGGCGCGAACTGAAGGCCACTCACGAGCTCGACTCCGTGGAGCAGCGCCAGCTCTTCTCCGCATTGGGGCAGGCCAAGCTCATCGGCCTTTACTACGACCTCTTCCGCGAGTATCACATCCATGTAGGGCAGGTGCTCACCATGAAGGAGAACTTCCAGCCGGGCGAGCAGTACTGCAACCAGCAGCAGTGCATGCGCGTGATGCTGGAAAACGGCGTGCTGCCCATCGTCAACGAGAACGACACAGTGTCGGTCACCGAGCTCATGTTCACCGACAACGACGAGCTCTCTGGCCTCATCGCCCGGATGATGCAGGCCGACACGCTCGTGCTGCTCTCCAACATCGACGGCATTTTCACGGGTCATCCCGACGATCCTGCCTCGCAGCTCATACGCCAGGTGGCGCCCGGCACCGACCTTTCCCAATACATCCTGACCGAGAAGAGCTCAGCCGGTCGTGGCGGCATGCAGTCGAAGTATGCCACTGCCTCGAACATTCAGCAAGCCGGCATCCGCGTCATCATCGCCAATGGCAAGCGTGAGAACATCCTCATCGACCTCCTTGAGCATCCTGAATCCACTCCCCACACGGTGTTCCTTCCCTAAAAAGAGCATAAACTGCCTTTTTTCAGCATTCAATCTTGCTCCCCATAACTGTTTACACCCCCTATTAATAAAGAGGTGTAAACAGTTTTTTAATGTTTAAGAGCGTTAAATCTTATGGTTTTTATAGTACTTTGTATTGCAAGGTACTTGTATTTTACCTATATTTGCACCATCAAACTATAAAAAGAGCAAATCATGAACATTGAAAACGCGAAATCACAGATGCGCAAAGGCATGTTAGAGTACTGCGTGCTGCTGTTGCTGAAGCAACGCCCCTCGTATGCCAGCGACATCATCCAGCAACTCAAACAGGCCGAACTGCTCGTGGTGGAAGGCACGCTCTACCCCTTACTCACCCGACTGAAAAACGACGGACTGCTAAAATACGAGTGGCAGGAGTCAACACAAGGACCACCCCGCAAGTACTACGCACTGAGCCCTGAGGGCGAACAGTTCCTGGAAGGGCTCAATGCCGCATGGGGCGAGCTTGCCGCCACAGTGACTTATCTGAAAAGCCTAAACCCTGAATTCCACCTTTAACCCCACTCAAAAAAAAATGAAAAAGAATATTACCATCAACCTTTGCGGTCGCCTCTTCCAGATTGACGAGGATGCCTACGACATGCTTCACCAGTACACCAACTCGCTACGCAGCCATTTCAAGCACATGGAAGGCGGTGAGGAAATTGCCGACGACATAGAGTCACGCATTGCCGAACTGCTGGACGAACTTAAAGCTCAAGGCAACACGGCCATTACTATTGACCATATTCGCGGCATAATCAGTCAGATTGGCCAGCCTGAGCAGATGGACGAAGCCATTGGAAACAATGACGAAAGTGCCTCAACCGAAGGACACAAAGGGGCCGAATATGCCCAGTCGATACTGCAAGAAATGACCCACCGCAAGTTCTATCGCAATCCTAACGACAAGATGCTGGCAGGTGTGCTCTCAGGGCTGGCCTGCTCGTTTGGCATCGACCCCACCATTCTGCGCATTGCCACAGTGCTGCTTACTTTCTTCTATGGCTCCGGACTCATAGCCTACATCATTCTGGCGCTGGTCATACCCGAGGCACGCACACCCGAACAAGTGTTACAGATGCAGAATAAGCCTGTGACACCGCAGAACCTGGCAGGCGTGGTCATAGAGAACAAGCAGCCACAGAGCTACGGACTACTCCACCGCATCTTCTCTTTCCTGCTGAAGATATGCATGGGCTTCTTCCTCGGCATCGCTATCCTATCCGGCTTTGCTCTCGCCATTTGCACGGTAGTCATAGTCGTGTCATTCATCACTATTTTCACGGTGCCTACAGCCAGCCTCAACAGCTTGCCTTTCAAACTGGGAGAACTGAATCTGCCTGAGTTGTTTGCCATACACCCGTGGGTGGTTGTTCTCTTCGTAGTGGGTCTGCTGCTCATTTTGCTCATTCCCATCTATGCCATTGCGCACATGCTGCTCACCAAGTCGGGCAAGACACAGCCTATGGGCATGGTTCAGCGCATCGTGTGGATTGCACTCTGGCTGGCTTCCTTCTGCTCGTTCATCCCTGCCATGATCTACTTGCAGGATGTAGTACAAGAGCATTACACGGAAGAGTATAACCGCACGCACACCTATCAGGGGATAGTCATGGAAGAAAGAGACATCGACTACCTGAAGCAAGGTGAATGGACGGTGGTGAAGCACGAGAATTGCCATCACTACACATGGAGCGGCCACTACTTCACCGGCGATGAGAACATACGCTTCCTCGATTCTTACGACTGGGACTGCAGCCACGTCTATCAAATGGAACACAAACAAAAGGTGGTACCGGGTGTTTACAAATTGGTGTGCAATGGCCGGGCAGAGGGTCGAGGCTGCTATATCTATGCCGTGGGTGACAATAAACATTTGGCAGAGATTCCGCCGTATGGCGACGAAGGCGGCGAACTCATTGAGCACTTCAGACGCACAAAGTCCGAACTCGACTCGCTGATGGAAATAGGACAGGAGCCGAAATGGAAACAGGAGCTCTGCGACAAGATCATAGCCGGAAAAGACGGCAAAGGCTACGGATGGTCCACCATTACAATCGACAACATCGTGGTCACCCAGAACGATTCCATTGCCTACGGTGTATCAAACGATGCCACGTTTACAGACCATCCCTGCCGCTCGAAATGGTTCTCAGCCGTAGATTTCACGCTGACTCGCACGGGAGATTTGCCAAAGAAATAAAAGGCCGAAGAATCACTAAAAGTTATTAGCTAAAATTATTTTCAGTAGTCAATTTTTCATAGAAGAACCTCGAGGAACAGCATGGGGCGCAGGGATGCGCCCCATGAAAGAGGCTTACTTTCCGTTTTCAACTAAAAAAATAATTTAAAAGGTAGCACCGATATTTGGAGGTATCGGTGCTATTATTATATCTTTGCATCATCAAACTAAAAATATCGTTGAAAAGAATATGCAGAAACTAACCTCAAAGGAAGAAGAAGTGATGGAACTGATGTGGCAACTGGGTGAGTGCGCACCGAAAGACATCGTGGAACAATACCCCGAGCCTCGGCCCCACGTAAACACCATCGCCACGATGGTGCAGTCGCTCGAACGCAAGGGATATGCAGGCCACCGCCAGCAAGGTCGGGGCTATATTTATTTCCCCATAGTAAAACAGGAAGACTATGGCCGCACAAAACTGGGCGGCTTCGTCGATCGCTATTTCAAGCACTCTTACATGGAACTGGTATCTTCGCTCGTGACTGAAGAAAAGGTAAGCGAGCAGGATTTGTTAGAATTTCTGCAGGAACTGAAGGCCAACAAACAGTAAAAGCAACGGCATGAGTCTTTTCATTATCTATATCATTCGCTGGGCCGTGGTGCTCACACTGCTCTACTCGATCTATGGCCTCATCATGAAGCGCGAAACGCTGCACTCGCTCAACCGCATGGTGCTGCTGGCCGTTCTTGCTGCCTCGATGGTGCTGCCATTGGTGCAGATGGAGACGAAACAGACAAATGTCATTGCGGAAGGACGGGAAATGCTGGAACAGCAAATCAAGGAGCTACAAACTTCGTCCCTGCCCTTAATCGGAGAAGAAGAACAAGTGGAAGATACTATGGCAACAACTTCTCGCCCATCAAGGGGGGAAACTGAGACGGGGGCGGTTGTACTTTCTGCCATCATCCTCATCTACTTCATTGGGCTTATCATAGCATGGTTGCGCTACATCATCTCATTAGCAACCCTCATCCGCATCATCCATCAAGGCAAGCGCATGGAGATTGACGGCCTGCCCAAAGGCATCAAGGTGCTCACCCACCCTGCTATCAAGACACCATGCAGCTGGATGCGATGGGTACTGCTCACCCCCGCCGACAAAAATCTAATCACTCCCCTCTCCAATCGGAGAGGGGTTGGGGGTGAGGCTCTTCTCTGCCACGAGCTCTCCCACATCCACTATGGCCATTCCTTCGACATGCTGCTCTGCGAGCTGACCTGCCGCATGCTCTGGTGTCTGCCCTTTGCATGGATGTTGCGCCAAGACCTGCGCGATGTGCATGAGTTTCAGGCCGACCGCCGTGTGCTACAGAATGGTATCGATGAAAACGAATATCAGCTGTTATTAATACGCAAGGCTACCACTTCGGGACTGCAGCCTGTGGTGAACGCCCTCAACCAAAGTCCAATTAAACGAAGATTCCAAATGATGTACAAGAAACCATCACGAAGATGGGTGGCCATGAAAGCCGTCTATCTCCTGCCGCTGAGTGCCTTGGCAATCGTGGCCTTCGCCCGTCCGCAAACGATGACTGCTGTTGAGAACAACATTGTCAAGGCAGAAAACAAAGTAATGAAAAGCATCAGACAGACCTTCACGCCCAAGAGCGAACCTTCAGAAGCTGTCAGTATGGAAGAGCAACCTGTTGAGGATGTTTCAAAAGAAGAAGAAACACTCAGCGAACCTACCGACACGAAGATGGTGCTCACAGACCTAAATGAGCTGTCAGCTGACGTAAGACAACCACTTGACAGCGCCCCATCTGTCGCTCACACAATGGATATTGATACCGCGTTGACCCACTTGAAAGCACCGAATATCCCACTTTCCGACATCGTAGGCAAATGGAAGTGTACTAAAGAACTCATCGGTGCTCTGCGCACAGGCTATGACGACTTAAAGGGCTATTGTCAGTTCAACGAAGACGGAACTTTCAAGGTGAAACTCCACCGTCCTCGATACACAAAAGGCAAGGTAGGAAAAATAACACGCAGATACAGAAACAAGGTTGTTATCATAAAACTCACCGGCACCTACTCCATCGAAGGTAACAGGATTTCAACGAAAGTCAATAAAAAGGATGTTTCATGTTATATTGAGTTACGTGGATACATAGGCTATGTCAATATGGAATTCGAGAACCCATACATTGACGAGCCTCGTATTACATTTCCTGAGGATAAAGGTAATATGCGAGTACAATCCGTTAGAGAGCAAAGTTACGATATTGAGGCGGGCTTGGGGGCTACGGAAGAAGAGTTCGTCGAAACGAAAGTCTATCGCGCATGGAAGTGGAAAAACATGCCTCTCACAATGAGGGGAGAAGCCATCGCGACCGACAATCACATCATATTTGTCAAGTAAAAACAGATTATATGAAATCGTGATGCAATCTATCCTAAATCGTGACATGATATAGCCTGAATCGTGACATGATATAGCCTAAATCGTGACGGTGCAGCAAAAATTGTCGTAATCACTTTGCAGTTTCGCGAAGATGTTATATCTTTGCACGCAAAGAGTATATAAACGGTCACATCCAACCGAACTGGCTGATGACGTGGGAGCAGCACGACCGTGAGCTGACGTTACTATTTCTTGAGACGGGCACCCACGCCGACCTGTTCGGTTGGTAAGAACGAAACGGGGATAATTTTTTCCTAACCCCGCCAGTTCCCAGAAAAAAATTATGGTAATTATGATAATTTCTTTCCTAACCCCAACCTACCTGATTTTGTAATAATTTCTGTCCCACCCCAACCCAATTTTATAGCATTTTCTGTCCGAAAATCAGTTTCAAAATATGCAATTTGTTAATTCTGAAGGGACAATGTGTCTTTTTTAGGGGGCAATGTGTCTGAATTATTGCAAAATTGAACTTTTTTCTATAAATTTGCAACCAAAACAAGTGTGCCGGATGATAACGACGTAAGAATTCGTAGGCAGGACATGAAGACAGAGAATGTATTTTCGTAACAATCAAACAACATAACAAAAATGAGAATGAGAACCAATACAAAGGCGACTCGACAGCCGCCACTGCTACAGAGCTGCAAGAGGTATCTCGGCAGGTCCGACTGACGGTTAGTATGCCGGGCACAGTGCCGTTCACCGTATTCTGTACCTCGGCTGAAAAATCACTGCAACTGCGCTACTACAGCGCACAACAGGGAGGCATCTACACACTGACGCAACCCGTCACGATCAACAAGAACGAAACGAAGACCGTCACCATCAACTTCTAAAATATGACTTACCACTTTGCTATTTCGACCACGAATTAAACTATTATATCGACCACGAATTAAACGAATATGACGAATTTTTTATTTCCCCATTGCATCAAAGATGCAGTCGAATTTCACGAATTGCTGCGCGCAGCAAAATTCGAGTCATTCGATGGTTGCTTGCAACGCTTTGTGGAATGCCTGTAACCAGCATAAATTCGTAAAATTCGAAAAATTCGTGGTGAAATAAATAAATTCATGGTTTAATAAAAAATGATGAGAAAGTTCAATTATTAATTAGTTAACGAATATGAAAAGAATGATGAATCATTTTGTGTTGTCCTCAAGTAGCTGGAGCAAGGCATTCGGTCTGGTGCTCCTTGGCGCAATGGCACTCAGTAGCTGTAAGCAGGACATGTATGAGAACCAACCTAAGCCCGAGGAGACCACCGATGACGGAGGCACCCCCGCTGTGGTGACCGATCCGGAACGCGTGGCCTATGCCGAGAAGGTGCTGGGAGTGAGTATTGACAAGGAGCAGGACTGGTCGCTCTCCGAGGAGTATAGCATCACCATCACAGCCGATGCCAACCTCGACAACATCAGCACCGTGGCCGTGCTCGATGCCAACCCCTATGCCGGCGAGAGCAACCGCCTGGCAACAGCATCGCTCACCAACGGCGGCACGACGACAATCAAATTCCGCGCCCCCAAGAGCGCTGACTTGCTCTATGCTGCCTGCCTGACGCAGAGCGGCGAGTGCGTGGCACGTGCCTTCACGCCCGGACTGGACAGCGAGGTGTCATTCGTCTATCGCGATGATGTTCGCAGGGCACCGCGCAAGGTTGCTCCTGTGGAGAAGGATGCTGAAGAAAAGTTGTATTACATGAAAGACTTCTACACCTTCCGTAACTTGTTGCACAGGGTGCTGCCAGAGGGACAGGACAACCGCAAGGTGATGGGCAAGCACAACTACACCAATGCGGTGCAGGCGCGCAAGAACCCCTACGGCATCAATGCGCTGCCAATCGCCTACGTGGGCGGCAACAGCGAATCGACCACCTCCTTGGGCTACGACTGGTTTCCGAAGAACGACGAGAATGGCTCGGCCTCGTTCATCATCTATGACAAATATCCCAAAGGCTGGGACTTCTTCGCCTATAATGACGAGACAAGAAAATTCGAGCTGCACGGACATCTCCTCTATTGCCGCGACCTGAACAACAACGAAGACAGCCATGTGTTCACCCCGGGCGACGTGCTGAAGTTCAAGGTGGTGAAGGACAAAGTGCTGCTGGCCGACAACGAAGGCGAGCACGTGAAGGTGTTCCAGCTGAACCAGAACGTCGTGGTGGCCTGCGAGGACGGCAACGACTGGGACTACAACGACCGCGTGTTCTGGATTCCTGAGGGTGTGGACCGCATCCGGGAAATCACCGAGCCTGTGCCTCCGGTTCCGCAGGTGTGGACCTACGTATGGGAGGACCAGGACTTCGGCGACTACGACCTGAACGACTGTGTGATTGAGGTGCATGAGAACGCTGACGATGCCTCGAAACTGGACATCTCGCTCGTGGCCCTCGGTGCCAACAATAACCTGTGGCTCTACTTCGACAGCAAGACGCAGCAGAACTTCCGCAAGCTCACTCCGGTGTTCCAGGACGAGCTGCACAAGGTGCTGGGTGCCAAGGAAGGCTCGATGGTCAACACTGGCCAAGACTCGGCTCAGCCAATCACCATCACAATCAGCAAGCCTGCCGACTTTGACTTCCAAGCCTGCTCGTTCGTGCTCGTGTCGGAGGTTAACGGACTGTTCAACAGTGTGAAGATTTCGGTCAAGGGTCAGGATCCTCACGGAATCGTCGTTCCGGGCAAGTGGCAGTGGCCTACGGAGAAGACCTGCATCAAGGATGCCTATCCTGAGTTCAACACATGGGCTGCCGACCACACGAAGGCCAGAGACTGGTATAAGCACCCAGTGGAGGGCAAGGTCGTGAAGAACAAGGAGGCAGAGAAACAAGAGTAACACGAACGCTACGAAAAAAAAAGAATCTTCAGAAGTCTTATCCAAAGGGATAGGGTTTCTGAAGATTCTTTTTTTGTGCGCCTGACAGGACTCGAACCTGCACGTCGCGAGACACTAGATCCTAAGTCTAGCGCGTCTGCCAATTCCGCCACAGGCGCAGTAGCCGCTAAAAAGCTAAGCGGCTGCAAAGTTACATTGTTTTTGCGGATTATGCAAAATTATCACGAAAAAAAGTTGCCTCCCTGCCGAGGCAACTTCATTTAATGGCCACTGAACTTTCGCATCAATTATGAAACCACGAAGTTATTTATATGACCATGAAATTATTTATTTCACCACGAATTTTTCGAATTTTACGAATTTATGCTGGTTACAGGCATTCCACAAAGCGTTGCAAGCAACCATCAAATGACTCGAATTTTGCTACGCTTAGCAATTCGTGAAATTCGACTGCATCTTTGATGCATTAGGGAAATTACTTATACTGCATAAAAAATTCGTCCTATTCGTTCAATTCGTGGTCGATATTATAGCGTATATAAAAATTCGTCCTATTCGTTGAATTCGTGGTCGATATATAATAAGGTGGTTCGGGTCTATCTTTCTTATTGTGCCAGCAAGGCACGGGCGAACTCGATGATGGTGTCTTTGCCCTGTTCGAAGTCAGCCTGAGTGAGCTGCACGTAGTAGTCGGGTTCGATGCCGAACTCGCACGACTGCTTCTGCGCATCGTAGGTGGGCACCGCCGAGAAACGCACCACCCAGCCGTTGGGCAGCAGGTCGGAGAAAGGCATGCCGGCGCCGCCGCCCGTGCGGTCGCCCACCACCTTGGCGTTGGGCATGGCCTTCATGTAGGCCGTGAACTCGTTGGCCGCGCTATAGACGTGGCGGTTGGTGAGCACGCAAACGGGCTTCTGCCAGCGAACGCCAGCCGACGGCTCTATATAGACGGGCTCCATTGGCGAGAAGTCGCTGTGGCCCTTTCCCGTCTTGTGCTGATTGTAGCCCACGAGGGTCTTCTCGCTGCAGAAGCGTGAAGCCAGGAGCTCGGCATTGGTGAGCTCGCCGCCGCCGTTGTCGCGAATGTCGATGATGATGCCGCGACAGAGGATCATGTGCATGAGCACCTCGTCGAGGTTGCCATCGCCAATGCCGTTGCTGAAGCTCTCGTAGCGGATGTAGCCAATGTTGTCGTCGAGGATGCGATAGCGCAGCCCTGAGGAGATTCTGTAAGTGGTGCCCATATAGCGGCGCAGGAGCGTGTCGCTCAGGTTGGCGGGATAGTTCTCGTACCACGACCAGTTGCGGGCCAGGTCGTGGGGAGCCGTGAGGTTCACGTGGCCGTCGCGCAGTTCGGCCAGCATCTCGGCCAGCACCTCAAAGAGCTGGTCGCGCTTCATGTCAGCAGTGATACGCGCCCGATACTTGTCATGCACCTGCTGCCAGTCGAGCCCTATCTCGTGCTGTTTGTAGTCCAGGAAACAGTAGCGCTCGTCAACGATGCGCCAGAGGGTCTCGAAGTTGCCCTGAGGTGTGTCTTCGAACTGCTCCTCATTGACACACGCCGAGCATACGGCGAGGCACAACAGCAGGAGCGTGCCTAAGGTGGCAAACATGCGGTGGTCTCTCATCATCTTCATCATCATTTTCTTCTTCATCATCATAGTTTAGTTAGGACGGTGCTTAATGAACTGGAATCGCTTGACGAAGCCAATCATGACATTGTGGGAAATGACGTGCTGCTTCAGCGAGTTGACCTGCGCCTGCTGATAGTCGCCCAGATAGCCCAGCGAGAGGGTGAAGGTGCGACCGAGGTTGCAGCGCAGCGTGAGCTGCTGGCGGAACGTGGGCGCGCTGACGAAGGTGGTGGGCACGACATTGCGGTCGTAGTTGCCCTTGCCGAAGATCTCGTAGTAGGACTGCCCGTAGTTGGGACTGAACATCAGTCCCACGAGCGGCAACTCGAACTCGTAGCGGAGCATCCACTGTCTGCGGAAGAGAGGGAAGCGCCACGAGGCAATGCCCGAAGGCATGACGTGGAGCGCGAGACGAGCCTGTGCCGGGTTGTTGGCATTGCTGCGCCTGTTGTGGAGCACGCCCAGACAGAGCGTGGCCGAGGGGCCGGCCTGCAGGTTCAGTCGGCCATCGAGCAGCTGCCAGGAGAAGTAGCGCCCGAAATAGAAGTTGTAAGTGGCCTCGAAGAGGGTGCTGTGGTCGTTGCGATCGGAGTTGGAGGAGAGGCGGAGCTGGTTCTGAACGACGGTGGACCAGCGCGACCCTATCTTCTGGCGCTCGGAGATGATGAGACCGGTGAATGCGATGCCGGTGGCTCTCTGGCGCGACAGGTAGGTGTCGAGGACGTCGCTGCCTCCCACGCCCAGCTGATAGCTTGTGGTGATGACATGAGCGCCCACCAGGGTGTCGGGCTGTGCAACGACCTGCGCAGCGGCCTTCCCTGAGACGAGCAGGCCGCCCAGGAAGACTGCGATGGCAAGGAGGGAGTTCTGTATGCGATGGCTGTTCATAATTACGGTGGGTGGGGGTTAGTCTTCGTCGGGGAAGAGGCGCAGCTGGCCCGTCATTTCGTCAATCACTTGCTGCTGGCTCTTGCCGGCATCGGGGTCGAGGTTTTCGGGCTCGGAGAGCTCAGAGGACTCGGAGGGCTCAGAGTTCTCGGAGTTCTCAGAGAGCTCGGAGCTCTCTGAGCTCTCTGAAAGCTCGCTCTCCGGGAAACGCACGGGCTCCAGCTCCTCAATGCTTTCCACCTGCCAGGTGGAGAGGCGCTTGCCCTTGGCCTTGAAGCCCTTCACCGAGATGAACGTCTCGGCATCGACCTCCTCTGAACCACGGAACGCATCGGCACCGCCGTAGGTGACCTTGACGAGCGGATAGGCCACATCGGTCAGTATGACGAGCTGCGACGCGGCATTCTCGCCCAGGAAGTTCTGCTTGCGCTTGTTGGCCTCCATCAGGAAGCGCTTCATGTAGGGATAGCCCTGGTTGTCGGCATCGAAGAGCACAGCCGTCCACACCTTATCGGGCTGGAACTTCTCAATGCGCAGGATGTTCTCCTCGTAATGGTTGTTCACGTCGAAGTTGGTGAGATAGAACTCGCCGTTCTTCAGCACCACCAGAATCTGGTCGTCGTCGAAGAACTCGCCCAGCAGTTGTCCGTGCTCGTCGTAGTTCAGACGGTTCACGTCGGGATCGTACCACACCTTGCGTCCGCCCAGCGTGGAGTGGCCGTGACTCTTGAGGCCAATCTTATGGACGGGCTTCTTCGTGAGCAGATTGCCCTTTGAGGAGCGGCCCTTGATGAGCACCTCAGCAAACGAGCGCTCCAGGAAGATGCTCATGCGCGGGT
Source organism: Prevotella sp. UBA3675 (assembly GCA_002372235.1). GTDB lineage: Bacteria > Bacteroidota > Bacteroidia > Bacteroidales > Bacteroidaceae > Prevotella. Next base: position 68,530 of record DFJI01000025.1, read on the forward strand.
TCTGCACCTGCACTGAGGCATCGAGCGTAATCTTGATGACCTCGGCCTCGCCGTTGGGATTGGCCGTGAAGTACATGATCTTAGAGCCCGGCGTGCCCTGCGTGATGTCGTATTCGCGATCGCGGGTGCAGCCCGTGACGTTGAACCGCTTGATGTAGCAGGGGCCTTTTTTTCCGTCGCGATAGACCACGTTGTAGATGGTGCGCTTGTCGCTCTTCTTGAACACGCCCAGCCACAGGATGTTCTTGCCCACGAACAGTTTTTCGGCCACACGCACAATCTTGTACTTGCCATCCTTGTAGAAGATGATGACGTCGTCGATGTCGGAACAGTTCTGCACGAACTCGTCCTTCTTCAGGCCCGTGCCAATGAATCCCTCGGCACGGTTGATGTAGAGCTTCTGGTTGGCCTCGGCCACCTTCGTGGCCTCGATGGTGTCGAAGTTGCGTATCTCGGTGAGTCGCGGATGGTCTTTGCCATACTTGTCCTTGAGGAACTGGAACCAGTCGGCGGTCACCTCGGTGAGGTTGGCCAGGTCGTGGTCGATCTGCTCTATCTCGGCCCTGATGCGGGCCATGAGCTCGTCGGCCTTTTCCTTGCTGAACTTCAGGATGCGCTGCATCTTGATTTCGAGCAACCGCAGGATGTCGTTCTTCGTGACCTCGCGCACCAGCTGCGGATAGTAGGGGGTGAGGCGCTCGTCAATGTGCTCGCACACCTTATCAATATCGGGTGCCTCCTCGAACTTCTTGTCTTTATAGATGCGTTCCTCGATGAAGATCTTCTCCAGCGACTGGAAGTGCAACTGCTCGAGCAGCTCGTTCTTGCGTATCTCAAGTTCCTGCCGTATGAGGTCCTTCGTGCGCTCTACCGAGTGGCGCAGCACATCGCTCACGGTGAGGAACTGCGGCTTGTTGTCGGCTATGACGCAGCAGTTGGGCGAGATATTGATCTCGCAGTCGGTGAAGGCATAGAGGGCATCGAGGGTCTTGTCGGACGACACGCCCGGTGCCAGGTGTATCTGGATCTCGACCTCAGCCGAGGTGAGGTCGTCCACGCGCCGGGCCTTGATCTTGCCTTTCTCGATGGCCTTGGTGATGCTCTCGATGAGGGTGCCCACGGTCTTGGTGAAAGGCAGCTCGCGAATGACGAGGGTCTTCTGGTCCACCTTCTCAATCTTGGCACGCACCTTCAGCACGCCGCCGCGCTGTCCGTCGTTGTATTTCGACACGTCGATGCTGCCCCCCGTCTGGAAGTCGGGATAGAGCTGGAACTCCTCGCCATGCAGGTAGCTGATGGCGGCATCGCATATCTCGCAAAAGTTGTGGGGAAGGATTTTCGACGAGAGACCCACGGCAATGCCCTCGGCACCTTGCGACAGCAGGAGGGGGAACTTCACGGGCAGGGTGATGGGCTCCTTGTTGCGCCCGTCGTAGGAGAGCTGCCACTCGGTGGTCTTGGGATTGAACACGGTGTCGAGGGCGAACTTCGAGAGTCGTGCCTCGATGTATCGCGGGGCTGCGGCGCGGTCGCCGGTCAGGATGTTGCCCCAGTTGCCCTGCGTGTCAACGAGCAGGTCTTTCTGTCCCAGCTGCACCAGGGCATCGCCGATGGAGGCATCGCCGTGGGGATGGAACTGCATGGTGTGGCCCACGATGTTGGCCACTTTATTGTAGCGCCCGTCGTCCATGCGCTTCATGGAGTGCAGGATGCGTCGCTGCACGGGCTTCAGTCCGTCCTCGATGTGGGGCACGGCCCGCTCCAGGATCACATAGCTGGCATAGTCGAGGAACCAGCTCTGATACATGCCGCTCAGATGGTGAACGGCAGCCGCATCGAATCGGTTCACGGGTCTATAGTCAGAATGGCTCTCCCCCACCTCCTCGTCGGCAGGCAGGGCAGCGCCATTCTGTTCGTTGTCATTCAGTGTCTCGTTGTCTCTTATCTCCTCGTCCATGTTTTCTATCGGGTTGTTTAGGCTTTTATTACTCACCTTGCAAAATTAATAAAAAATTTGCAAAAAACATCGTTTTGCCTCTTCATTTTACATTATTTCAAAAAAACGGCCATTTTCAGAGAAGACAAATGACTTAACCTAAATTATTCATGAACATTATAACATTCATGGTATATCTTCTTTGCCTACGGCATAGATTATTTCCATGAATAATTCAGGTTAAGGTGTCCAACCTTATTTTTATCAAGAATTATGGCTCTTATTCTTTGCAAGCAAAGCGACCAAGGTCGAGCGCTATAATTCTTAATAAAGAAATTAGGGATGGAAAACTCAGTTATACTATAAATTTGCAAAACATCTGTTTCATCTGTTTCTGTTTGCATCCCGTTGATTATCAACAACTTGCAACGGTAACAGATGGAAGCAGATGATTTAGCCTAAATCACGATGAGTTTTAGGCAGAATCACGAAACGATTTAGGCAGAATCACGAAACGATTTAGGCTAAATCGTAATGCGATCTTGCCTAAATCGTTTTGTGATTTAGGCTATATTGCTTGATGATTTAGCCTAAATTATTCGATGACTTAGTTAATCTTCTGAAAAGAGGGCAGACTTTTCAACGATTATTCGTATTTTTGTAGTCGAAACATAACCACACAGAATTATGAAGAGTTTTATCAATGTACAAGATCTCGGTCCTATAGACAAAGCACTGGCCGAGGCAATGGAAATCAAGAACGACCGTTACAAATACCAACATCTGGGCAAGAACAAAACGCTCATGATGATTTTCTTCAACAACTCACTGCGTACCCGACTCAGCACACAGAAGGCAGCCATGAACCTGGGCATGAACGTGATAGTGCTCGACGTGAACGCCGGTGCCTGGAAACTGGAGACGGAGCGCGGTGTGATCATGGATGGCGACAAGAGCGAGCATCTGCTGGAGGCCATCCCCGTGATGGGCTGTTACTGCGACCTCATCGGCGTGCGCTCGTTTGCCGGACTGACCGACCGCGACTACGACTATGCCGAGACGGTGCTCCACCAGTTTATCAAGTATAGCGGTCGCCCCGTCTTCGCCATGGAGACGGCTACCGTTCACCCACTGCAAGCCTTTGCCGACCTCATCACCATTGAGGAGCATAAGACCGTGGAGCGCCCGAAGGTGGTACTCACCTGGGCTCCCCACTGCCGCGCCCTGCCGCAGGCCGTGCCAAACTCCTTTGCCGAATGGATGAATGCCGCCGAGGACGTTGACCTGGTCATCACCCACCCCAAGGGCTACGAGCTCGACCCGAAGTTTGTGGGCAACGCCCGTGTGGAGTACGATCAGAAGAAAGCCTTCGAGGGGGCAGACTTCATCTATGCCAAGAACTGGTCGAACCCGGGCGTGACCTGTCCGGAGGACTACGGAAAGATTACCTGTGAGGACCGTTCATGGACGGTGGATACCGAGCACATGTCGTGGACAAACAACGGTAAGTTCATGCACTGTCTGCCCGTACGCCGCAACCTCATTGTGACCGACGACGTGATAGAGTCGGAGAACTCGCTCGTCATTCCCGAGGCAGCCAACCGCGAAATCAGCTGCTCGGTGGTGCTCAAGCGCATGCTGGAGGCACTTGTTACGGGGCAAGCAAATAAAACAATCAACTAAAAATCGTGACATGACAAAAAAACTCATCATGGGACTGGTGTTCTGCACACTTCTCCCCTTGACATCAATGGCCCAGCGACTATTGCAACCGATGGGGCGGGGCGTGGTAGTGACCTACCGAAAAAGTACAGAACGGAGTGTGACCGCCAGTGGTGGCAACGGCTATTTAGTGTCGTGGCGCAAACTGGCACAGGAGCCCGAGGGAACCACCTACAACGTATATCGCCGTACAGGCAGCACGGGCGAGTTTACGAAGGTGAACAGCACACCGCTCAAGGTGACCAACTATAAGCCCTCGTCGGTGGCCACCAACACCGAGTGGGCCGTGACTGCCATCAGTCCCGACGGCACCGAAGGGCCGCTGTCGAAGTCCTTCCGCTACACCACCCAGCCGTGGAGCAACGTGTGGTTCAAGTTCGATTTCGACAACAAAGTCATTGCCCGCAACGACTACCGCACGAAGTTTGTGTGGCCAATGGATCTTGACGGCGACGGTGAAATGGATGCCGTGCTGTGCGACCGTCTGTTTGCAGGCGCCACAGGGGGCGACGATGCCGAGAACCAAAGCGACAACACTGCTACTACTACCCACAAGATACAGGCTTACCGGCTCACGGGTGAACTGCTCTGGACGGTCGATATGGGTCCTAACATGAACATCTGCGGAGGACAGAACGACATGGTGGTGGCCTACGACATCAACTG
>DFJI01000025.1:72945-104339 GCA_002372235.1 Prevotella sp. UBA3675
ATCATCAAGTCGTGCGACGGCACTCGTTTTTGGGACAAGCAGAACGAGACGTGGGGACTGTATGCAATGGGCAGCGCCGTGCCTGATGTAGATGGCGACGGCATTGTGGACTACCGGCAGCAGACGGTGCGCAACCGTCCGTTCTACGTGTCTGTCATCGACGGCATGACAGGTGCTGAGATTGCATGCAGCGAACTGAAATACAGCGAGGTTCACGATGGTTCCGACACCTACACGCGCACCAACCGTTCCAGCTACATGAGCGACGGCTATTCGGCCATGGACGGCCACTTCGCCATTGCCTATCTCGACGGCGTTCACCCCTCGCTCATCATGGAGTGTCTGGATCGCGACAACAACAAGACCCACCACAACTATGTATTCACCTGGGACTACGACTGGACCAACGGCACACCCTCCAACTGGCACCACTCCTCCACATGGAGCCGCAACGACAAGCGCCCCTGGCCGGCAGAGTTTCATCAGCTGCGCGTAGGCGATGTCAACGGCGACGGCTACGACGAGATGCTGCAAGGCGGCTATTCGGTGAATCCGCTGAAGGGATGGTTCTGCTCACCTGGCATCGGTCACGGCGACCGCTTCATCATCAGCGACATTGACCCCGACCGCCCAGGACTGGAAGCCTACGCCATCCAGCAAAGCGACCTCCTGGGACAGTTGCTCTACGACCCGGCCACGGGCTACCGCATCAAGGAGTGGTATCTGCCTTCGGTCTATGATGTGGGGCGCGGTGCCTGTCTCGACATCGATGCCTCACACAAGGGCTACGAGATTCTGAGCTATGTCGATGAGTTCGTGTATGACTGCAAGGGCGAGAAGACAGGCCAGACACGATCAGGCTCAATGTTCGAAGGCATCTGGTGGGACGGCAACCTGCAGCGCGAGTGGATTAACTCGCCTGGCGGCTCGGGCTGGGGCACCAACATGATGGTGACACGGGTGCTGGGCGACCGATTGGCCGAGTTCTCTCAGGAATCGAGCTGGGCCACTCATGGCGGAACGGGCACCCGTCCGGCCTTCATGGGCGACATCATCGGTGACTGGCGCGAGGAGATTATACTGGCCAATCAGAATGCCGATGCCTGCACGGGACTCGTGGGCTATACCACCAACATTCCCACCGACTACAGCATCTACACACTTCAGCAAGACCCGCACTATCGCGGCGACTGCACCACACGCGGCTACTATCAGCATCCTAACACGGGCTTCTATCTGGGAGGCGACATGCCCATGCCACCCCTGCCGCCAGTCATGGTGACCGACCTGCGATGGAAGGGAGGCTCGATCAGCAACGGCTTCACCACGTTCGACATGAAGGAACCTGCCAACTATGCCGACGGGAAGAGCCTCATGTTCGACCTCACGGGCGACAACAGTGATCACATCATGATTGACACGCCCCTCAATGCCAGTATCATCTATCTGATGAATCCTAAAGGCCACGACTATATCATGCGGAGCACGCGCCAGGGGACTTCCGAAGGCATGATCACCACTGGAACGGGCTCGCTCGTCAAGTCGATGCAGGGCAAGGCCACTATGATGGGGCACCTGAAGCACACCGGACCGACAATCATCAGCGAAGGCACGCTTGAAGTAAGTGGCGAGATTCTCGGCCCCATAGAACTGAGAGCCAAGGGAACCCTTGGCGGTTACGTCACACTGCGCGACACCATCACGTTCGAGGGAGCACTCAACTACGAAGGCTGTAGGCTGAAGCCCGGCTTCGACCGTAGCGTAACCGGAAACATCACCTCGAAGAAGAGCATGACCCTTCCCGGAAATGTATATCTGGAGGTGTCGTGCTACCATCTATTCAACGGCGAAGAAGAGTTTACTGATTGCAACAGACTCATCGTAGAAGGCAATCTCACGTTCAAGAATACGAACTACATCACCGTGAATCTCCTCGATGACAAAGCCGATGAATACGTGTTGGCTGAATGTACCGGCACGCTCACCTGCGACCCGTCGAGAATCAAGGTGCGCGGACTGGATGGCATCAACTACGACCTATTTGTCAAGGAGCGACAGCTCGTGCTGCGCATCAATGCCACACGCAGCCCCTCAAACGACGTGAAATGGACGGGCAGCGAGTCGAACGTGTGGGACTACAAAACTGAGAACTTCAGCCTGAACGGCAACACAGCCTTCGTGAGCGGCGACCAGGTAGTATTCGATGAGAGCGGAGCCAACAAGAGCATCACCATCAACGAGATGATGGTGACCAAGGGTGTCGTCTTCAACGGTGGTGCCTACACCTTCTCGGGCAACGGTGGTATCTCGGGCGAGGGCGATGTGACCGTGAACAACGGAGCCACCGTCATCTTCAACCTGAAGAACAGTGACTATACTGGCAAGACCATTGTGAACAAGGGCGGTCAGCTCACTGTTCCGAACTTCTACGACGGTGGACAGAACAGTGCAATGGGAGCTTCGGCCAGTGCAGGCGACAACTGGCAGTTGAACGGCGGCAGAATGGTGCTGAGCAAGGACAACATGGCGACCAACCGAGTGCTCACCGTCACCGACACAGCCACCATCCGTATTGCACAGGCCAACAGCTCGCTTTCGCTGAAAGGACAGGTGAAAGGCTCAGGCTATCTGGTGAAGGAAGGCCCCGGACAACTGAACTTCAGCTATGGCGGCGCCAACTCGTTTGCAGGCATCATCGTGAAGCAGGGCATCATAGCGCAAGGCGCATGGAACAGCACCTTTGGACGAGTGGGCGGCAACATGGTACTGGCAGGAGGAGAGGTCCATCAGATTGACAACAACAACAGTTCTACCATGCCTGTGCTGAACCATGTAATCACGGTTCAAGACGGTACGACCAACCGTATTCTGGGTACGTCGCGCGGCAAGATCAACGGCTCGTTCAAGGGGGCAGGCAACCTGACCATTGAGACGCGCTACGTTCGTTGCGATGTGGGAGCCAGCTTTGCCAATTTCGAAGGCCGTCTAACGGCTGTTGGCGGACAGTTCAGGCTGATGAGCAACGTGAACGACATGAGCAAGACACGCCTCAGCGTGGGGGCTGGAACCTACATTGCCCACTTTGCCAGTGGCGGTGGCAGCGAGGTGGCAGCCACTACGAAGATAGGTGCGCTCTCGTCGGCCTCAACTGCAACCGATGGTGTACTGGGCGGTTCGCAGAGCACCTACCAGATAGGATTCCTCAATGAGGACACACAGTTCTACGGACAGCTCAAGGCTGCCAGCATTCAGAAGGTTGGCACGGGCAAACTCTCACTGCGCAACGTGGGCCACACCTCCCCCATCACTGTGAATGGCGGCACGCTCGAGCTCTACAGCACCAGCACAACAGCTATGACCACTGGCACCATCACCGTGGGTCAGGGAGGCACACTGTCGGGCAACGGACTGGCTTCGAGCGTCATTGTCAACAAAGGGGGAACACTGGCAGCTGGCATCAGTGCTACAGCAGCAGGCACACTGCGTATAGGCACGCTCACTATGCGCCAGGGGGCCACCATACGTTGCCTGCTCACCTCCAACAGTAATTCGAAATTCAAGGTAACCGGACGCATCACACACAATAGTGACACACTACTCGTCGTAGTGCCGAGCACACGCACACTGAGCGAAGGCGATGAAATCGAGGTGTTCACCTCGGGCTTCACTGCCGCCACGGGCGATGTCATTGTGAGATGTGAATCGGAAGGTCAGAACACCTACGAGTTCGACACATCGACACTCAACACTGACGGTAAGATTCGCGTGAAGACCGTGCTGAGCGGCATCAATGCCATTCTTACCGATGACTCACTGGTCGATGTATTCAACACAAACGGCATGAAGTTGCGCTCAGCCATTCCTTATCGTGAGGCTTTGCGCACACTTCCTGCCGGTGTCTATATCATAGGTGGAAAGAAAATCGTAGTGAAATAAAGAAAAAACGAATCAGGGCCTCACCTGTCCCTCGCCCTCGATGAGCCATTTGTAAGTACAAATCTCCTCGAGGGCCATGGGACCGCGAGGCCCAAGTTTAGCTGGTTGTTTTGTCACTTTGTAAAAACAGGTCGTATTTTTTTTGCGAAACGAATATAATGACTTACCTTTGCAAACAAAAATAGACGAATTGATGACATTCTGGAAGAAAAAGGCAAGGCCAAAATACGACCGCTCGTTTGCCAAGCGGCTCACATGGAACATCATGCTCCGCATGGCCCTGATCATGCTGCTACCCGTATTCCTGCTGTTCTGGTTGGGCTACGCTATTGTTCATTTTGGAGGAGGAGCCTTGTGCAATAGGCTGTTGGCCGGCGACTACGAGACCATACGGCGCGTGACCTCCGACCTGTATGTGGCAGCCACCAACACGGCTCCCGTAATCGCAGAGAACCTGGACAAGCCTGACAAGCTGCAGCCTATCATGGACCGGCTGCTGAAGCTGAACCCTTATATCCGAAGCTGTGGCGTCAGCTTCCGCGAGAACTACTACCCGGAGAAGGGACGATGGTTCTGCCCCTATGCCGTTCGCCACGGCAAAACATTGACTGCGGCCATGACACTGGGCGGCAGCGGATTCGACTATCTGGAGGCCGACTGGTTCCAGGAGGCTTTGAGCAGAAAGGAAGGCTTCTGGGGACAGGTATATATCGACACGTTCGACTACAACACCCCCGTGGTGTCGTATCTGTTGCCAATACGTGACAGCCGTGACAGCACGGTGGCCGTCTTGGGAGTTGACATGTCGATGAACTGGCTGAAGGAGAAGATAGAAATCAAGTTTGACGAAGACAGAAAAGACAGTGAAGACAACAAAGACGACGAGTGGGACAGCGAGAAAAAAATCTATAATTTCCTGGTTGACAACACTGGTTTGATACTGCTGCACCCTGACATGCAACGCATGGGCCGAAAGCACATACAGGACTATGCAGCCGATCTGCCTGATAACATCATGAAGAATCTGCTGGCACTGAATAAGAATAATGTGGAGAATGTGTTGTTGGAAGGCGAACGAGTGTGGATGTTCTACCGCCCGGTGAAATACACGAACTGGTCGCTGGTGATGGTGGTGCCGTCTATAATATTCGAAGGTAGTGGCTGTGTGTTCGGTGGCCTCTCCATCATGATTATCGTGATAGGGCTGCTGGTGGTGTATGTCTCTGGGCGATATACCATCAAGAGAGTCGTTAGGCCGCTGCGCAGTCTGGCCACATCGGCTGACGAGGTGGCGAAGGGCAATTTCGACACTGTGCTGCCCTATGTCAACAGCCATGACGAGGTGCATCAGCTGCGCGACTCGTTCGAGAACATGCAGCACTCACTGACCAGCTATGTGGATGAGCTGAAGAAGACGACCATGCAGAAGGCATCGATAGAGAGCGAGCTGAACATTGCACACGGCATACAGATGAGCATGCTGCCCAAGACGTTCCCACCCTATCCTGAGCGTACAGACATAGACATCTTCGGACAGCTGACACCGGCAAAGGCTGTAGGCGGCGACCTCTTCGACTTCTATCTGCACGACGAGCACCTGTTCTTCTGCATCGGCGACGTGAGCGGAAAAGGCGTGCCAGCCTCTCTCGTCATGGCCGTCACACGTACTCTGTTCCGCAACGTGTCGTCTTATATCTTCAAGCCCGACCTGATTGTAGAGGCCATCAACAGCACCATGAGCGTGGGCAACGAGCTCAGCATGTTTGTGACGATGTTCGTGGGAGTGCTGGACTTGAAGACTGGGCTGCTTGACTACTGCAATGCGGGCCACGACTCGCCGCTGATGATAGGACAGGGCGTAGAATTGCTGCCATGCGATGCCAACCTGCCCATCGGCGTGATGGAGGAATGGCAGTTCACCCTGCAGCAAGCTACCATTGAGCACGGCACGACGATCTTCCTATACACCGACGGACTGAACGAGGCTGAGAACATACGCCACGAGCAGTTCGGCGACGAGCGCATCATGGCGCTGGCCAAGAAGCAGCTCGCTAAAAACAGGCATCAGCCTGCCTGCATGATTGGAGAGATGACCAGTGCCGTTCAGCAATTCGTGGGCGATGCCGAACAGAGCGACGACCTCACCATGCTGGCCATACAGTATAAAGGGGGTGCTGACGGTGCCGACCCCACATGCGGCAACAATAAGGCTACTGACTGTAGCGGTAGTGCCGACGGTGCTTCAGGTAGCTGAGGTCGTGCTGATGGCGGTAGGCTTCCTGCTCGAATCGGAGGTGGTAGTAAGCCTGCATCGGGTCACGGTATTTGACAAAAAGAGCGAGCCACTCTATGCCATACCAGATGAAGAACGGCAAATAGAGTAGCTCGCGCTGCTGCGCCACATGTATGAGTTCGTGGTTCAGCTCAGTAGCATTCAGTTTCTCAGTGGTCAGGATGATCTCAGTCAGTGTGATGGCGAGAAACCGTTTGCCAAAGAACAAGCGTTTCACTTGAATGATTTTAGGCATTGCGGTCAGGGTCTTGTCTGTCCTTCGCCCTCGATGAGCCATTTGTAAGTGCAAATCTCTTCGAGAGCCATAGGGCCGCGAGGCCCAAGTTTCTGTGTGGAGATGCCAATCTCGGCACCCAGGCCGAACTGCGCGCCGTCGGTGAACGAGGTGGGCGCATTCCAATAGACGCAGGCGGCATCGACATGGGCCTGGAACTTCCGGGCTGCTTTCTCGTCACGAGTGATGATGGCCTCGCTGTGTCCGCTGCCATAGCGGTCGATATGTGCCAGCGCCTCTTCTAAAGAGCCAACGGTCTTGACGGCCATCTTGTAGTCCATGAACTCTGTGCCGAACGAATCTTCCGTTGCATGCTCCAAGTAGGGATAGTTGCCGCTCAAGAGGCGATAGGCTTCTTCATCGGCATAGATGACCACGTTCTTCGCGGCCAGCTGCTCACAGAGCATGGGAAGAGCGCCGATGCGGTCACGGTGAATAATCAGGCAGTCGAGCGCGTTGCACACGCTGACGCGGCGCGTCTTCGCATTCATGATGATAGCCTTGCCCATCTCCGTGTCGCCGTCGATGTCGAAATAGGTGTTCACCACGCCGGCACCCGTCTCTATCACCGGCACCCGGGCAGTGTCTCTCACAAAGTCGATCAGCTTGCGCCCGCCACGGGGAATGCAGAGGTCGATATAGCCCACGGCGTTGAGCATCTCGCCGGTGGCCTCGTGAGTGGCTGGCAGCAGGGCCACCACATCGCCCGACACGCCGTGGCGCTGCAGCACCTCATGAATGAGCGCCACCTCCTCGCGGTTGCTGCAGTCGGCATCCTTGCCACCTTTCAGCACGCAGGCATTGCCGCTCTTGAAACAGAGCGAGAACACATCGAACGTGACGTTGGGACGTGCCTCATAGATCATGCCGATGACCCCGAACGGCACACTCACGCGGTGCAGGCGGAGCCCGTTGGGCAACGTCTTCTGCTTGGTGATGTGGCCTAAGGGCGATGGCAGCGTAGCCACGTTGCGCATGTCGGCAGCAATGTCGCCGAGCCGTTTCTCGGTCAGCTGCAGCCGGTCGTAGAGCGGATTCTCCTTCGACATCTTCGACAAGTCCTCGGCATTGGCTTTCAGGATTCTCGCCTGGTTCTCAATGATGGCATCGGCCACGTCCTGCAACACCTTGTTGCGTTGCTCGTCGGTGAGCAGGGCTAAGCTCTTCGAAGCCCGCTTCACCCGTTCAAAAGTCTCAGTCAGTTGCATATAAAGTTTGTGTTTAATTGATTCCTTTTTTCAGTTTTCATTCGGTTCCTTCTTCGGCTCAGCATCCAGCATCGGCTGTGTGTCGGCATCGATGAACATCGTCTCTTCCATCTCCGAGAGCGACTTTTTCTTCTTGTTCTCACGCGCCCCGGCCTTCAGCAGATTGCGAGCAGCTGTGATGATGCTAGGACCGCCGTCGGCAGTGGCGATCTTCAGTCGGGTGATTTTCTTGATGGTGTCGTACATGCTCGACTCCACATCCATGAAACGCATGCCGAAGTCCTGCACACGCTCAACCACCGTGTTGGCAGCATCCATCATGGCCTGCTGGTTCTGCAGCTGTCGCACCTGCGTCCACATCATCTCCAGCACGCGCAAGTTCATATACATGGTCTGCGGACCGAGAATCATCACGCCCTCATCGTAGGCTTCGCGCCAGAGCGACGAATCGTTGAGCAGCGCCAGGTTCAGTGCCCCTTCGATGGGAACATACATGATGGCAAAGTTCAGCCGATTGTAACCGTCGGGCAGATAGCGCGTGTATTCCTTACGGGCGAGCCGCTTCACCTGTGCCCTCACGCTCTCAATGTGAGCCTTCAGGAAGGCGCTCTTCTCCGGGGTGCCGTCTTCAGCGTTCATGTAGCGCTCGTAGTCGGTGAGCGACATCTTCGAATCGACCACCACATGACGGCTGTTGGGGAAGTGGAGAATGAAGTCGGGTATCAGTCCGCGACCGTCGTCGCCCTTGGCCGTCTTGCCGTTGCGCTCCCTCAGCGTCTCTTGGGTGTCATACTGCTCACCCTCCTTCAGTTCCAGGTCCTCCAGCAACTGCTTCAGCTTCAGCTCGCCGAAGTTGCCCTGCACCTTCACTTCGCCAGTGAGCGCACGGGTGAGCCGGTCGGCAGTCTCGCCGATGGCCGCACTCTTCTGCATATTGATCTTGATGGTCTCGTCTAATCGGGTGAGTGCCTCGGTCTGCTGCTCTTTCGTCTTGTCGAGTGCTTCCTGCATGTCCTTCAGGCTCTTCTGCAAGGGGTCGATGATTTTCGATACCTGCTCCTTGTTGCGCTCTCCCAGCTCGTCCTGCCGTTGCTTGAGCACCTTCTCCGAGGTGGTCTGCATTTGTTCGCGGATGAGGTCGAGCTGACTCTTCACCTGTTCCTCGTTCATCTTTCTGAGTGCCGAGAGCTGTGCCTCATGCGCTTCTTTCAGCTGTGCCACCTGCCGCTCAAGCAATGCTTCAAGCTCCGCCTTCTGCTCGCTCAGCCGCTTCTCATAGTCCTCTTTCTGGGCTCCTATCGCACGCTCGTAGTCCTCTTTCTGAGTTCCCATTGCACGCTCGTAGTCCTCTTTTTGAGCTCCCATCGCACGCTCATAGTTTTCCTTTTGCGAAGCCATGATTTTCTCATGGCTTGCATTCTGTTCATCCAACTGCCGTGCATAGTTCTGAGCATTCGTTCGCTGCACGTCGCGCTCGGCGGTAAGGGCGGCAACGGCACTCATGAGTTCCTTCTTGCCCCGTCCGCCCACGATGTAGGTAAGCACGGCCACGAGGACCGCCACGAGAACTCCTGTCACAAGATATATTTCCATAGTCAATTACAATTTCTTTGCTTCATCATGGATGTACCCATACGGGTCGTTGGGACAGGTCTGCATGATGAATTTCAGGCCGCGCCCATATTGGTCATCCCTGGCGAGCCATGCCTCTCTCAATCCCTCTACATTAGCCACTCCACGCTTTTCTGAAAGGAACAGGTCTGTCCAGACGGCAAGCCCTTCGACAAGCTCCTCATGTATCTCTTTCATTTTGATGAAATCAGAATCATTATATTGCCAGATATGGGTCATCTCATGAGCTATCGTGCCGTAGGTGGCATCGGGCTTGTAACCGTTCTCGACATAAAAGACATCGTCTTTGCGGTCACAAGCCAGTCCTACGAGTTGTCTAAGGTCATAGCCGTTGGTGATAGAGAATGCCTTGCCGCCCAGCTTATGCAATTCGACCGCAGGAATCAGCTTGCCCGTGTGGGGAATATGGCTGAAGTCGATGTTCAGATGGGTCTTGAAAGCGGCTTTCACCTCGTCACACAGCTTGAGAAATGCCTCATCGGTGTCGATGGCATCCTTGGAGCAGGCAGGACAGCGCATACGCCCGTCGGAAAGTCTTTCCATCTCACGGTTCTTCATTCGTTTGCGACAGAAATCACATTCGCCGTAGAGTTCTTGCCGATTCATCCGCTCTGCGACTCCTTGCAAGATTTTCCCGTCTTCCTTACAAAAGAAGTCACGTATGAAGGTGATCAGCAAATCGACATCGAAATAAGACGGCAGTTGGCTGCGCCCATACTTCAGGAATGCCAGCTTATCATGATTCTTGCCTCTCCTGAAATCATCATACGTCCCGACTGGAGCGGCCTCTTCTTCGGTGAGCCACATCAGATAGTCGAAGATATAGCGGAACATATAGCCGACGCCCAGATTGTCGCCCTTTGAGAGCGCCCCGATGAGCCCCAGGTCTATATGGGCATCTTCAGTGAAATAGAACGACAATGCGTCTTCCTCATCCTTGTCATTGCAAGCAAACTGATTAAAGATCCACGGCAGCTCAGCATCGCCTTCGCCTACGGAGGATATAATCAGATACTGAGCATGGTGCGGGAATACTGAGCGCATGGCCTCATAAAGAAGAATCTGCAGGCTCTTGCGTATATCATCCTTCCGCTCCAGATACGTCTTCGTCTTCAGGAAATGGAATGTCATTTTCAGCACTCGCCCATTCTCATATTTCCGTTCCCTCATGAGCGTAGCATCAAAGGAAGGACAGTAGCAGCTATAGTGGCTGAACTCATACCATCTGGATGTTTCTACCGCGACATTGGTTTCAAAGCCCGCAATGTCAAACCTTATTTCCTTACCTGTAGCAGAATTTGTCCAGACTTCTGAGCTCTCCATGCCCTCAATGGCCCTTCTCTTGCCACTGATAGAGACACGTTGCACTGGCTTATAGAACGAGACGTTGACCGACCGCGTGTTTACTGCCCTCACTTTCAGCACCTTGTTTGCACTGTCGAAGCTGGTAATCTCGTAGGGCTTGCCATAGAAGGAATGTGTCTGTCCCCGGTCAAAGTTCTGCGGCAGCAAGTCCTTGAGAATCGTGAACAGCACATTATCGGACTCATCCTTCACCGTGATGCGGTCAAGATATGACAAGTTCACGCTGTCAGAGAAGTCGAGCTGATAGATGTTCTGGTGGATGTACTTGCTCCCATCGAATGCCACATGGTGCCTGGTTCTCAGTTTGCCTGCTATATCGTTGGCAAAATAGGTTGTGAACAACTGCTGGATGATTTCTGAGACCGACTGTATGGCTGCTTCATCGTAGAAATCCTGTAGCAAGCTACGCAACTGTTGCTCGCTCATTTCCGACTTCTGCAACATCTCCAGCAAAATGATGGCAAGCGTCACTCTGCTCTTGCTCGGATGGGGCTGGAGTGCAGCGAAGGGGGCATTCACGAAGAAGTCGAAATTGGCATTGAAGTAGTCTCGGAACAGATAGGGCCTTGAAAGCACCACAGAGAAGTTTTCCTGTCTCCCTAAATACACCCACTTCGAATAGGCAGCCGGGGCATTGTTGTCTCTGTCAAAGATGACAGCAAACACCTGTGCCTCGTCCACCTTCTCAAAGGGTTGCAAGTGAAAATGAATGTGCTTCGCCCTGTCTTCTTCTCTCACAGGAGCGAGATTGTTGTTATGTAGTTTTCCCAATTCCTCTACACCTTCTATGACATTGGAGTAGGCCAAGTCGAGCAGATGAACGGGGGTGACGTTTTTCTCCTCACCGCCAAACATGCGGCTGAGTGCTATCGGAATCATTTCTGTTCCTGCCGACAACGGCTCTGACGGAAGTACGGTCAGGATCTTCTGAAGACGCTCAAGGTAGTCCTCAAGGTTGTAGGCAATAAAGAACTGATGGTAGCCTGTGGGATATTGTATCAGTTTCCTCTCCAACGTATTGGATCCCGTGAGCCATGTGTTCTTCAGCGTAGGATCAATTTCGCGCAAGAGCGGAGTGATGAACAACAGCTGATACTGCTTGTTCAGGGCATGCAGGAGATAGGAGAACTTGCGGCACTCGCACAGATTCGAGACGCTCTTGTCAAGCTGATTGACAACTATGACCAGTCCGATTCGCTTCATCCACTCCTGATCCAAATCGCGCTGTGAGAGCACCGACAGCGAGGCTACCACCACACTGCTGTTCAACTCTGTTTCCGACGAATACTCGTCGTATGCCTTCAGGTCTTTCCCCTTGTGAAGAATGACGCGCAGTTCCTCGGCCATCTCCTGCAAGAAGGAATGACCCGAGAAATGGTTGGGCATGTCGATAATCACAAGAACGAGCCGTCCGTTTTCCTCTTCCCAGTTGAACAGAGGCTCTATCCGGGTAAAGACATCAACCAGATTGCCATTCTCAATGAAGCCGTCGGCACCTTTTGAGGAAGTGGTCTTTGTCAGGTCGAGCATCAGATTCTCTATGATGTCAGCGTTGTTCTTGCCCGACTCTTCGTCTTTATGATATTTCCGCGCCCATGCCACCGAGTAATTGGTGAACATCTCAGCATACTGTTCCCACAGCTTCTCCATATCACTTGGCGGCAGATTGTCGTCACGTGTCCGATTGGTAGCTGTTTTCTTCTTTTTCTCCTCATCGGGTACAGCCGCCTTCAAGTAGTGGAAATAGTCTGTCAACGGAAGCAGGCCAAAGAGTGCAAAAGACGAAAGCAGATAGAACTTGATGCCTGTCAGTTCCATTATCAGGAAGTAGAGCATATAGATAAGTGCCACACCGAGAATGATGCCTTGCAGCATGCGGCGATAGAAAGGCTTCCCCACCCTTGCCCTGACCGCTCCGGCCTGGTCTATGAAGTAAGGAAAGGGCAACACCTTGTCACCGTTCTCTCCTTTATTGGCAAACACTTTCCTGTAGAAGGGTATGAGCCTTTTGTGAACAGCCGACTGACGCAGCAACAGACTGACGACCTGCCAGACCAAGGCACATGCAAGCACATAGACCGCCTCAACGGCAAAATCGTCATACAGCATATTGAATCCCGGCCAACTGGAAACATTGCCCAAATGGAAAAGAAGATACATGACCACGATATAGAGCAAGGCGAAACACGGCACATGCCACCATTGATAGGCATCTTTCTTTTCAGACTTGTTATAGGTAAACAGCGGCGATATGAAAAGAGCAAAAACAGATATGGCTATCGAAGCGTAAAACATATATTGATTCTGAGGCAGATTAATTATTATCGCAAGTGACGTTCAGCTGATTCAGGAAACAGGTGACGTTCTCAAACACCATGCCTTGCGAGAGCTTGGTGGTCATCTTCTGGAACTGCTCTCCTACGGGGATAGGAATGCTGGGCATCTGTTCTATGTCCAGGTCATCGTCATCAATCCTGAAGGCTGCCGACTCATGAGCTAAAGCCGATCCTCCTACATACTGCAGCATATCCGACAGTTTCGCTTCCATCGTGGTGAAGTGCTTCTCCCACAGTTCCACTTGCATGTTATGATTTGCAAACATTCTCAGCTTTCCCCTGAGTTCATCCAGATTCTTTCGTCTGATGTCCGATTCATTCTGCATACTGACTCTATTGTTGATACTCTTCAAGTATGCCTGTTTCTGACCGTCTATCTTAACGAGGCTGTCGTCTATCACAGTAAAGATATCGTCAATGCCCGACTTGATGATTATCTGGGCAATCCATGCTGCCAGGCAGCACACGATACCGACGACACCCAGGCAAGCTCCCGTCCAGACCGATTCGGCTAAACTCTCTGTATAGATGAAGTGGAGCGAATAGCAAAGCGTTATGATCACACATGACACGAGCGAAATCCAACGAGTAGTAGAGGCAAATCCCAGTTTGGTCATCTCCGTCTTCAGCTTTTCCTTTTGTTCCTCGAGAGTGGCCAGTGGCTTCTCCCTCGATTTCAGATATTCCTTAAGATCGGCCAGCAGATTGACACTGGTCTTCTTAGCTTCCAGCTGCTTCTGCTTCAGTTCCAATTCAGTATACGATGCCTCGGCATACTCTACCTTCATCTCCTTGTCGGTGATTCTTCCCGACGAGGCGTAAAGAGGACGGTCATGTTCCACGGTGAAGTCGTAGATCTCATCCAGATTCCTCAACACATCGGAATACCAACTCCAGTCGCCAGGCGCACTGCCGAAGAAGAAAGGAACTTGTCGCAGACGGCAAAACTCGCCATACAGTTGTTTCCAACTCGCATCTATCTCCTCGTTCTGCTTATAATAGTCGTTCGAGTCCTCTGTCTTCACATTGTTCGCAGAATACACCGAGTAAGACACTTTCATCGTAGGCGACCACTTGAATGCGCCGTCACTTCTCAGTACGTACAGCACCGCCGAGACTGCCGACTTGAGCTGGGCTATTGCCTCCACGTTCAATGAGTGCTCGTTCATGCTGGCATCCACCACGGTGAATCTTGCAGGCCAGGAGGCTGTCCTCGTTGCCAACAGCTGCAAGAACGAGAAGAACACCGCCTCATCCTTCTTCCGATGGGTAATGGTGTCTGTCCTCATTCTAAATACGAAGAAGGAACTGTTGCCAAGCAATAAAGTGCGCAGGCCGGCAAGTTGGCTTACAGCATGGCGGAACAACTCGTCAAAGTCGAACGTCCTGAAGTCGCCGATGGTCTTCAGATTGGCCACTCCTGCCGGGATAAGGTTCCTGAAAGGCTGGTCCAGTCCTGCCCGCGAGAGGATGGTTGCAATCCGCGCCACCTGTTCCTGCAATGCCTTCTGGAAAGTGGCAAACAGCGAGCACGCGGCCACATTGTCCAACGACACCTCATCCGCCAGTAGGGCCTGAGTGGCTATCAGTCGGTCTCTTGTACCATTGGCAGTCAGCATTTCCGACGAGAGCCATGCGGCAGGCTGTCCATAGCAACCGTCGTAGGCCAGTGAGCGATAGACTTTTGCCAGCTCGGAACTATCGGCATCCCACTCCATGAAGACGAAAGAGTACTCGAATCGGGAGAGCAGCTGCGGTTCTTTCTCAAACACGCGGTTCAGCATTTCCATGAATTGCCGCACCTTTTGTGCCGGGAACCACAGCGTTTGCCCTGACGGGTGAGAGAATCCCCCCACCAAGTCGAGTGTCACAATCAAGCGGATTTTCCCGCCTTTGTCATCGACCGACAGCCGTCGGCTTCCCAACAGATTGCGCAGACTGACGAGCAGTTGCCACACATGACGTTCTTGTTCCTCTTGCGCCAAGGGGAAACGCTCTAAGGAGAGTTGGTCATAGAACAGCAACGGACCATGACCACCCACCAAGTCCAGGAGCGGATTAGTCTTCTCAAAGACCAGCTTCCCTGTCAGGTTCAGCAAGACAGAAACATCGTTCATCATCAGACTATCGGTTGGAAGCTGTTTCTCTTTTCAAACTCATTCAAACGGGCCTTTGCAAGATCGGCATTGGCCTTGTCCACACGTTTGATGACATACTCACACACCTGCTCCGTATTCTTGGAAGGTCCGAAGAGTGCAATCAGCCGGCTCAGCAGCTCGTCGAAGAAGTCCACTCGCAGTTGCTCGCCATCCATGTTGAGGAGCTTGTCGAGGAGCAGGCTCTGTTTAGAGGTGAGAATGCTGAACCAACCATTATTTGACTTGTCGCCGGGGAACAGGTTGAACCTGAAGTTCACGATTTCCTGCACCTTTGCGAACTGCTTCATCTTCTCTTGCACGACGGTCTCATCATATTCCTTTTGCAGCCACTGGTCTTTTGCGTCATTCCACCATTCATCGGCAGCCTGCAACACTTGGGCCACGATTCCGGGGTTAGTGGTCAGGCCCTGGAACAGTCTGTCAACGGCATACTTCAGTGAGTTGCCCGTCAGGATCAGATGACCGTCAACATCTTTTATAAAGGTAGCATAGTCGCCTACATACTTCCAGTAATTGTCGCCGCCGCGTGCCTCCGACTTGAACTTGCCCAGCAGCAAGCCCCAGCACAGGGCTCTGAACACCCTCTCTATCTCGTCGGCTTGTGTGGAGCCTATGTTCGGCATGTATGCCGGCAGGTGCCAGTGCTTGTCGAGGTGTGGCGAGTACGTCTTGCTGTTCATCGCGTTCACCTTGTCAATCACATGCTGGTAGGCAGTCAGATAAGTGCCCACCGATTCGTCTGTCAGCTCCGTCTTTTCCTTGGCGAGGAATCCCTTGTAGTTTCTATCGACCATCAGCAGTGTGGCGGCATTGACGCGACTGATCTCGAAGGGACTGAACTGTTCAGAGATTACGCGCGTAGCGGCATTCTTCACATTGGTGTCCAGGTTCTTGTCGCCAAACAGCTCGTCGGCCTCAGCCTCGGTGATGGTGTCGGGATCGAGACAGGCGGGATTAATGCCCCATGCATTGATGTAGCGCACCGCGTTGTCCAGACTGCTGGCGCCCCATATCTCGGCCCTGTCGCGGAAAGCGCGGAACTTGTCCAGCAGGTAGTCATGGGCTTTCTGCTCGTCGTTGTCGCATTCGCGCATGGCTTCCTCCTTCAGTGCCGCGAGAACATTCATTTCTGCATACTGTCTGTTCTTGTCGCGAATGATTTCCTCCTGGAACTTCACACACTGCTCTATGATCTTCCTGTTTGCCTCCATCCGCTCAGCTTTCTTTGCAGCCGAGCTCTTCTTCCTCGACGTGGCATAGCCGGTCTGTTCCAGCGAGTTCACCATATTGTCGTACATGCTACGATACAGGGCAGCCGACATTTCGCTGGGGAAGAAAGGCGAGTCGTTGTGGCTGATCACGAAGTCATAGATGTCTTTCTTGATCTGTCCTGAAGCCAGCACGTAGGAAATGCAGGGATTGTTGTTGGCATCGTGCTTCTTGAGCAGTGACGACAGCGAGCTGCTCACCTCGTAGATGGCGTTGGGCAGGCTCTTGAAGAAGTTCTCCTCCTCCTCAATGAGCAGGTTGATTTGCATGAGGAGTCCGGCATAGGTCTCTTCGAGCAGTTTCTCACGGGCATATTTCTTGATGTCCTCAGCCTGCTGTCTCGACTTGCTCTCATAGTTCTCCTTAGCGGCCTTATAGGGATTCTGGCCCGAGAGCAGCCCACTGAGCATACGAATGCCCGAGTTTCTGGAACTGGCCTTCTTCAGACTCTCGCGTGCATCCTCCACGCGGTCCTTCGTCTCCGGGTCGTCAAAGAGTTTCTTGTAGGTCTCATTGATCTTGACGCCCAGTTTCTTGTTCTCGGCCTTTTTCTTCTCCAGCCCCATCTTCAGCATGGCCTGTATCTCATAGAGCATGTAGCGCACGGCCAGCGGATGCATCTCCTTCTCCTTTTCCAGAATATAGGTGTTCAGATGGTTGCCGTCGGCCTGCGGATTCTTCGACACGAAGTTCTCGGCATCGTGGTCGATGACCAGACACTGCTTGATGGCAGCCGACTTGGTGCCGTCGATGAAGTTGATGACGGCCTTGCGATAGTCCTCAAGCTCTCTCTCCCTTCTGACCACGAAGCCCAGGTCGTTGTCCGAGCCGGTGTTCTTCGTGAAGTTCGGATTGGCCACCGTACAAGTGGCATAGAGTCCCGACAGCTCGCTGCTCGAGTTCAGCAGTCCGGCCACGTAGCCGTCCACGCTGTCCAGATAGACCTTCGCCTTGGGTATGCCTATATCCTTACCTTCCGGATAAATCTTCGTGCTCTCAAGAATGCGTCTGAACTCCACGCCCTCGCGTCCGGCGCCGGTCTTTCCCAGCACCTCCACCTGCTGCATGAAGTGCTTGCCCCTGTCGGGCTCTTCGCAACGTATGCCCTGCTCTATGTTCTTCTTGTACTCGGCATAGCGCTCGTCAAAATCCCTGTCAATGCGCAGCCACGTGCCGCTCAGGTTATCCACCACGCGCTGACGTGCAAAGTAGGCCATCAGGTCATCGACGGGATAGACCAGCTTCGACACGCCGAACGATGCGAAGCGGCTGGCTCCCTCCTGCTCTATCTTCTGGCGTATGTCGTTGATGGCCTTCTGGCGGTAGTTGTCGCCTATGGGGTCGAAGGCATTCATATAGATGAACTCCGTGGCCTGCTCCTCATATCGTTCTTCCTTGATGAGGTTGCCGCCGTCGGCACCGAAGTAGTCGGTCAGGAAGCAGAAGTCATAGGGCACGTCCACGGGCAGGCTCTTGTTCTTCTGTCCCAGTCTGTACTCAAACTGTATGTCGCGCACGCGGTGCTCCTCACCGCTACAGAAGGCGGCCAGCTCTTTCACACAGGCATAGGTGTTCGAGCGCACGTTCTCCTTCTGTCCCTCCGACAGTCCCACGTTGTTGTCGCAGCACAGCACGTCGGCCAGCAGGAAGTAGCCCGATATCTTGGGGGCAGTGGCATTATGCTCCCTCATGGCATTCTTCACGTAGTAGGCCGTCTGCAGGAACGAGCCAGCGCCTGTTCCGCCTGCCAGACTGCACACGATGTGAATCTTGATGTTGTTGCCCCTGTGGCGCTCGGGTTCAGTGTTCAGCAAGTAGGTGATGCTGTTGTCGATGGCTACGAGCTTGCCTTCGTCGATGGCCGAGATCGAGGCCAGGCGCGAAGCCATTCTCACCTGGGCCGCGCCCTCGTCAATGGGCATGCTGAGCAGTTGCTGGCTCCGCGTGTCGAACCAGTCCAGGACGGTCGTCTTCGACTTCACCTTATCTATATAGCCGCCTATCGTGCAGCTCAGGTCCGACGAAGTCTTCACCACCGAGCCCGACGGCATCACCTCCAGGCGCTTCTTAATGTCGTTCTGGTCTGTGTCCAGACACAGGAAAGCCACGTTCCGCCGGTCCATCTCCGAAGGATTGCTTGCATCAAACTTCTTATAGATGCCTTCTACGATCCTTGAGCCCACACCGCCCAAGCCAATAATCAATGTAGTCTGAAAAGCCATATTCTTCTTTATGTTGTTTTATTGTGAATAATTTCAGAGTGATTGCAACATCATCACCACGAGTGCCACGAACGCCACCATCGAAGCGCCCATCAGCAGTCCCAGGAAGAGGCGGTAGCCGGCTCCGTCGTCCTCGCTGCCCGAGGAGAACACCACTTCGCCCTCTTTCGAGCCGTTGGGCAGACTGATTTCTATGATGCCCATGTCGCCCATGTTCACGGTCTTCTGCTTGCCCGTGTCGGTTTCAGGGTCGTAGCCCGCCAGCTCCATCGTGTTCCAGTCGCAGCTCGACTTCAGCAGCCTCACTACGTCTCTCGACTCGGCAGCAATGACCGTCAGGTTGTCCACCACGGGCTTATCCACGCTCAGCGTGATGCGCTCGTCGCCGGGCAGGAACCACCGTGCGAACCATGCGCCGAAGCCCTCCTTGCGCAGCTTGCGTCCGCCCTGGTCGTCAATGAGGTCGCCGTAGTAGCTGTAATACTTCGGGGTGAGCATGGCGTTTTTCTTGAAGCGCTTCTTCTTCATCAGCAAGCGCAGATAGAACATGAAGCACAGCAGGAACGCCAGCGCCACCAGCACCCACAGGCAGCGCGACAGCCAGGGCGTGTCCTTCACCACCTGCACGTGGATGGGAATCCGCGTCTTCACGTAGTTCTTATCGCTGAAAGCTCCCTCCTTGGGTGTCGAGGTAATCATGATGTTCAGGTCGGTGGGAAACAGGCATTCGCACCAGTCGCCGCGAGGCTTCACATCCATCAGCACCTTGTCGCCCTCCACGCGAATCGACGGCTCTTCATACATGAAGCCGTCCTCTATCTCAATGTCCAGGTCGAACTTCTTAGGGTCGAGTGTCTCCAGCGTGTTCGCATCGTGAATCGTGCCCGTTATGGGGTCTATCATCAGCTGGTGATAAGTCCTCTTGCCGAAATCCACCTCCGGCAGCACCTTCTCATCCAAGTCGCACTCGAGCGACCTGACAATGGTCTTGATGGGCGTGACGCGGGTGAAGTAGCCCGGGCAGTCGCATTCGGCATAGTACTGCGTGCGCTCGCCATTCAGATCAATCATGCACTCAAAGCCGCCGTCCTTGTATGAAGCGTCATACTCCTTGTTGTTCGACTTCACCACCACCTTCGTCCGTTTCAGCAGCGCCTCGGGTATCTGGCTCTTCGACTGCTCGCTCAGCTCTATCCGCACCTGTGCCTTGTTGTTTCCCTTGCACACGGCCACCGTATTGTCGTCGAGCATCTTCATGTTATTGTCATAGCTGATCACCAGACCGCCAAAGGCTATCTCCTCCACCAGCGGATAGATACTGATTTTCTTGGTGTCAACGTGCTTGTCAAACTCAATCTCGATCGGTGTGTTGGCCGGAATACTGCCACTGGCCTTGATGCGCCACACGTTGCCGCTCAGGTTCTTCTCATTGCCGTACGTCTTCACCGCCTTGGTAGTGGGAGTGCCCTTGTGGCTCACGCTTAATTGCCGGCCATCGCTCACAGCCTCAGCTATGACAGGCAGCCGCTCGGGCATCACCTCGTCCTGATAGACTACGATGAACTCCTTGATAGGCAGCTCGCACTCCAGCTTGACGCCCTTGCTCCCGTCTTTCTCCATGTCGAGCGGCGTATTGCTGAAGCCCAGAATCTTCCGGGCAAAGTAGTTGCAGCCCTCCTGAATGGTCTTCGGGTTGGTGCTCGACCTCCTGATGTCCACAACCCCCAAGCGCTCGGCAAACTCGGTAAAGTCAGAGTGCTCACTCAGCTTGTCGCACGTCTGCAGATAGCACACCTGCAGACTGCCGCCCTTCACGCATTCCGTGAACTGCGCTGCATCCTTCACGTACTTTTTGTCTTTGGTATCCCAGTAGCCGTCGCCTATAATGAAGAGCCAGTTCTGCTTAGTCGTCGAAGGCTTATACGTCCTGTTAAATCCTATGATATCGTCGAACTGCGACATATTCGACGTTGGTTTCCCGAAGCTCAGCAGCCTCATGGGTCGCTGAATGACACTCAGCGGTTCCTTCTCGTCCGACAGTTTCTTGTCCTGTCCATACACAATCATGTGTACGTCGTCGTCCTCGTCACACAGTGTCACAATCATCTGCGTGGTATAGTTGGCCAGCACATACTTATTGCCCGCCATACTGCCCGACACATCGAGCGTCACGAACACCTGCTTTGGCTGTTGTGCTCCAACAGTCAATGAAATCATGGTAAGAAGCAGTCCAAGAATTGTTCTCATGTCTTGATAACTTATAGTATATAGGTATAAAAAACATTTGCAAAATTACTAAAAAACGAGTGAAACTCAAAAGAAACACCCGATTTTTTCAATTTTCAATTTTCGCTCGCCACTCATCCCCCGTAAGTCACAAGTGTCCCTTCACCTGTAGCTGTTCCTTCAGATCTTACCATGTCTGCCCATTTTTCGGGTATCGAAACAATATTACGAGCATCCTCGCGCACCACTTCCGCATGAGCATTCTTGCCGAAAACATCACTCAGTCGTTGTCATTGAATATCTCACTTACTTTTTCTTGATAAGCAGTAATTATTGTTTATTTACTTACAAGTCTATTATTGCATTCCTCATTTTATTTGCTGACACCAAATAAAAAACGCCGTTTTTGTTTGCTGGCATCAAATAAATATATTATTTTTGCCCACGTTTTCATATTTTCAATACAAATAAAGAAACATCATGGCAATAACGAAAGAAACATTCCGTACCCTGATTCATGAAGGACAGGAAGAAATAAGAGACGTGGAATTATATGATCGCCCGTTTGACTTCGAAGAGAACGGGCGCTATGTACTTGTTGGAGTACGTCAGGCGGGCAAATCGTATATGCTATATAAACGTGCCAGACAAATGATGGCAGCAGGCTATCAGTTAGAAGATATGGTGCATCTTAACTTTGACGATGAGCGCCTGATAGGCATGACAGCTGACGAACTCGACCTTATTCTGCAAGCCTATCAGTCGGTGTATAATCGCACACCCATTCTTTTCTTTGATGAGATACAGAATATTGAGGGCTGGGAACATTTTGCTCGTCGTTTAGCCAACAAAAAATATCATGTCTATATCACCGGCAGCAATGCCAAGATGCTGAGCCGCGACATACAGACGGTACTTGGTGGGCGATTCCTTGATGCGTTGATATATCCTTATACTTTTTCAGAATACTTGGATGCCAAAGGAATCATATTAGAAAAAGAGTGGCAATATGGTAGCCAGCGTGCGATGGTGCAACAGGCTTTTGGAGACTATCTGAAGTGGGGCGGTTTTCCGGAATTGCTCTTATTCCGTAACAAACGCAACTGGCTTAACGGTTTGTACGAAAAGATTCTCTTGGGTGACATCATTAAACGTAACAAGGTAAAGAACGAGATGGCATTGCGGCTGACCATAAAGCGATTGGCAGAAAACGTTATGCAGCCCATATCATATAATCGCGTTGCCAATCTGATACGCTCCACAGGGACGAATATAGCCGTGTCTTCCGTCAGCGACTATATGCGTTATGCGCAGGATGCCTGCACGCTATTCTCATTGGAGAACTATGCCTCGAAGTTTGTGGAGAAAGAGACGGTAAAGAAACACTACTTCGTTGACAACGGTCTGCTGAGCATTTTTTTGTTTAACGGAGATGCTGCGCTATTGGAGAATCTCTGCGCCATTCATCTGCGCAAACGCTATGGAGAGAAATTGTATTACTACAACAAAAATGTCGAGGTTGATTTCCTCATAGCAGAAGAAGGCTATGCCGTTCAAGCCTCCTATTCCGTCTATGGTGAAGGTATGCAGAACACTTTTGAGCGTGAGACCAAGGCATTGAAACAATTAGATGCTTTTCTTTCGTTGAAGCGCATGGTGATTGTTACTTACGACGAAGAGGGGATAGTTCCGTTAGAAAAAGGCAAACAGATTGAAGTAATTCCAGCATGGAAGTGGTTGCTTGAATGACATTGCTCACTCCCTTTGCCGTATCGTCAAAGAGGTGAATACATCGGGGCTGCACATTTAATAATATGACTGAAGAGCCGGGGAACATCCCCGGCTCTTCTTTTTTTATGCATGGTGGAAAGAACAGCGCAAGTTGTCCCGGTGCGCCAGTTTCCGATTGCCTCACGAAAATTTCTGAACCAAAAAGAGTTAGTAACAAGTTCTTCGTGTTCTAATCCTTGTTGTACTGGAATAATGATAGAACACAAACATAAAAAAATTATGGCAAACAAGTTCAAAGTTGTCATACCTATCCAAACGATAAGCTTCTACAACATTAAGCTGAGAAAAGATAATGATGGTCTTTGTTGTTGTCATACCTATCCAAACGATAAGCTTCTACAACAAAAAGATGGTCGCAGAAGCGGCTGCTTTGAGTTGTCATACCTATCCAAACGATAAGCTTCTACAACAGGACTTCGATCGCAACTCAGCTAAGAAGACAAGTTGTCATACCTATCCAAACGATAAGCTTCTACAACTCGTTGGTCCGCTGTGGGGCTCTTTCGAGTTTCGGTTGTCATACCTATCCAAACGATAAGCTTCTACAACGTAATGTGGCTGCTGTCAGCGATACCTGTGTAAGAGGTTGTCATACCTATCCAAACGATAAGCTTCTACAACCTGCCCGTCGTTGTGCGTAAGGGTTCACTGCAGGTTGTCATACCTATCCAAACGATAAGCTTCTACAACGGCGGTCACCATTGACCACTATGACCATACAGGGTTGTCATACCTATCCAAACGATAAGCTTCTACAACCGTGACCCTGTCACTTAATGGTTCTGCCGGCCAGAGTTGTCATACCTATCCAAACGATAAGCTTCTACAACTGCCCGCTTACATCAGCGGGGGAGCGAAGGGTGTTGTCATACCTATCCAAACGATAAGCTTCTACAACCTTATATAATTCTAAATTTTAGTTACAACTATGAGTTGTCATACCTATCCAAACGATAAGCTTCTACAACGGCTGATTTCGTCAAAAAGGTGGGGGACTACATGTTGTCATACCTATCCAAACGATAAGCTTCTACAACGCTAACATTCCTATCGATGTGAATCCGTTGACTGTTGTCATACCTATCCAAACGATAAGCTTCTACAACCGACTTCTTGAGGCATTTTCGCCAAAAGATAGATGTTGTCATACCTATCCAAACGATAAGCTTCTACAACAGTCCTGTTTAAAGTACTTTGAAGAAGTCGTCTGATAAAGGTCTGACGTTTCTACAAACCCTAACACATTGATTCTGCAAGACTTAGCCATCTCGCAGACATGAATTTCGCAAATGCCTTGCTTTTTCATTGTCAAATGCTGGGTTTTTATGGGTTCCATTTCTCTAAATCCTCTAATTATCAGCGATTTAACCTCTCTTAGAAAATTCGCAAATGATTTGTCGCCAAACCACGTTAAGTCTCTCTTGCGAAAAACGCTCACGATTTGAAAGGCTTTCTGATGTGCAAAATTAATTAAAATTTCGCAAGTCTCCAAGGATTTACCAGTTAATTTCTTTCTTGCGAAGAAAATCCATTCTGATGATTTTGGCATAAAGCCATCAAGTAGCTGATAATGAGCAACAAAAGTTCAAACCAATTTTTCGCAAATGTTTTTGGTATGTATCAATAATGTCAAAGATCGCTTCGCGCACCATGATCCATATACTATATGACCACAATCTTCACCGGTTCTTTCTTCTGAACGGGTGGAATGTATTCAATCCTAGCATAGCATTCCGTACAGAGCGGATAGATTCCATCAATTCCGCCCACAGATCCCTTCGCCTTCACCGTGCACCATGCAAGGTGAAGACGAGGAATCTGACAGAGCATGTTGAGTTGGGCAGGCATAGTGATATCTATTCCTCGAGTTTCTTCTTGAGTTCTGTAGTTCCTTCCTTTATCTTTGACGTAATGCCATTTGACACCTCGGGAATTTTCTTTTTCTGCTCATTTCCCTCAAATACAGCATCAAGGTCAACATCGTATGTGTTGTGACCAAAAGCATTACGAGTGGTTTGCATAGCCACTTTCTCATTGTCGTCAAGGATGCCGTCTTTTCCTGCTGCTAATATTTCGAGTAACTGAATGAAGCTATTACGTATGGGACGCTGTTTGCCTGTTCGATTGTCTGAATAGTAGAACCATCCTTCATTGGCATTGCTGTCATCCAGCAATTCAGGCTTAAGTCTGTAGGCTTCACTTTCTATAATATAGACCTGACGGAACACTTCGCTCCGATTCGTATCGTAGTAAGAGAACTCATTTTCTATCTCAGCCCGTAAGAAAATCTCGCCTGGCAGACGCGAGAGCAATGACTCTAAACGCTGATGGTCACTTGCAAACTTATAGAACTGACCATAGTTCTTCATTTTCATACCTTCTTGCCTGATAGTTTTAGTAACGGGCTTTTTATCTTTTTCTTTGATATTAACCCTCCAGTCAAAGTCGATAGGTTTGCTGAGCAGTGAGTCTGTCATCACATATTTCAGGCAGAAACCTTTCGTAAAATCCCTGTCTTTGCTCTTTGCCTTCAATATCTCGCGAGCCATTACAAACATTAAAACGTCCTGTGTCTTAAACCGACGAATAATGCGTTCGTTATCTGCGACTTTATCGAATTGCCGTTTTTGTTTCTGAATAAGTTTTTTTTCGTATTCATCAACTTCCTTTTCTATTTTGGCCCTTAGCCCCTCAAGCTCCTTTTTCTTCGCGTTGATGCGTTTATCAACTTCCTGCTTTCTCTGCTGAAAATTTCTCTTAGCCTTACCTGTTGCATTTTCATCTTTTACAATCTTCCATTGCAAATCAATAAATGCTTTCAAGTTGAATGATTTCACTTTCTTCTTTTTCTTTTCTCTGAACTTTGCCAAATCGTCTGCAATATGATTTAATATAAGCTCCATGAGCTTACTCTTGTCTTTTAGGATTTCACGAATCTCTTCTATGGTATAAGCAGGTGTCGTTGTTTGATTGGTCCCTGGTATAGATTGTCCGAAATATTTCTTGAATAACCGATAGACATGGCGATATGGACTGGGGGCACCATCAATTGGAGCCGTACTGTAGAACGGCTGTGAATGGTCGCCCTCAACCTCTTCCATATATAATCTGATAAGATAAGCCGTATTGTTGTCAAGCTGCTGATTGTTTGCTGCCCCCCGAATTGTCATCAGAGCTACCTTTAGTTTTGGTTCTGCTTCAAGTAGTAAATTGAATATTGACTTGGCAAAGAGTCCATCAGGAAGCTGTATTGGGCGATTCAAATAGCGCTTAGCCAAATTACGCAGACTATTGAAATCCTGTTCACACCAACGACGGCGCTCACAGTGGAGGAAAGGAATTTTCAGGTAATCATCAAAATCGCTGCCTTCGCGTATTTCCTTATCTACATTCTCAATATGTGTCAACTCACAATCCAAATACGTCTCATAGAAATATTCCACAGAATCAATCTGACATTGACTGAAAACTTCATTCAAGAACGGATGATGCTGATTTTTGTCAATTTCACCTGATTGTGAAATGACACCAGCCTTTGTGAACATTGACTTCAATCTATTCACATTTAATATATCTACACCTGTTTCGGAGAACTGCTGTCCCAACATCGCTAATGAAGATTGCAAGACAGCATAACTTTGCCCTGAGAGTTTTTTTCGGCATATACTATTATTGGGCAACCAGTCCCAAATATCCCGAATAAGCCACTGAGCCAGTTGACCCGTCTTAATCGTTGCCCTCATTCGGTCAAACTTGTTTTGTTTCGTGCCGATAAGCTTTTTCTTTTCATTAAAACTCTCTTTGGATTTCTCAACCCTTTTCTTTCTTTCATTAAGTCTGTTAAGCGCAGAATCAAGAAGTTTTTGGTCGTAGTCAACCTCTTTACTGCACAAATAATACCGCAACTTGCTGGGAATATCAGAATCCTTGAGGTTGTATTTCTGGAGTATTTCATTTAATTCAGTCTTACGCTGTGTCCATAGTTCCTCTTGTTTCTTCACATCTCTTACGGGAGTTCCTCCTATGGGATGAATTTGGCCTTTTGAGAAATCATCCAAGAAAGATCTTATGTTTTTGTAATAGTCTTTGATTACATTTTCTGCCTCAAACTTACTCCTTCCATATTTTACCGATAAATACTGGTAGAAAAGTAAAGCAGGCAGTTCATAAAGACTCAGCATTGCTTGTGGAGCGAGAAGAGGCTCTGCTTGATTGGTTTTCGTTGTGTCTTTCTGCAAGTTGGTAGGCAGATAAGGAATAAACATCTTTTGTGCGTCCAAGTCACCATAATGTTTATGTGGGTCACCTGTAGCTTCAAAGCCTTCCCATCGCAACCCAACACTATGGCTCTTATCATCAATCGCATATTGAGCATCCTGCTCTGTGACATAAGGTGCCTGTCCTGATTGGTCTGGCCTTTTCTGAGTCAGGCCGTCTTCAACGTATTTTTCATCAAACAACGTAGCCCATTTCTCTTTCATTTGGGGATTGACCTCTTGAATGCGACCGAAACCATGCAATTCTTTTTGCAAAATGCGTAGTCTTTCCTCATTGTCAACACTATACGATGCATCGTGCTGATAGAAAGCAAAACGGTATTTTCCAAGATTAAGTTGGAAGCGTATGTCATCAAACAACCCCTGACAGTCAATATACCTTAATGCCATTTGAGGGAAACGGTCTTCCCAGCGCACAAACGTACTGCGCGGAGTATTCTTGTCAACTGATTCTGCCCCATTGTTTTCATCTTCCGTTGTCTCTTCTGTAGCAACAGCCTCTTCGTTATGTATGCGTTCCCATGAAACGGTTGCATCATCCTTGAACTCGTCGCGCGCTTCCTTGCAAAACACTTCGTAAAGTGGCTTTGGACATTTGCGTAGCTCGCTAATCATATCAAGCGCAAGAGCTGTATCTGTCATTTCGCTATCCAATTTTGTCTTTGTCATGCGTATTCGATTCATACACATGATTTCCTTGACAAACAAAAGTTGTTGATCTGCATTTTTGCCAGTAAACTTAACTTGCTTTGTGAATCCCACTTCCTCCATCAATTCAAATGCCACTTTCTTTTCAAGGAACAAACAAAGAAAATATATTATCGCTACATCAGACATTCCTTTTGAATCATCCATCATATATGCTTGATATTCCGGATTGCGAACATATCGTAATGATTTTCTCGTTATCTTCTGGCTCTTCATCTCCAACTTCAAGCCTTTCTTCTTGAATGAATTTGTACGAGGATCCGTTATCAGTTTTAACAATTCGTCATATCCTTCATCTCCCGGCATAAATTCTTCTACATAATCTTCAGGTATTCTCAAAGTTGCAAACACCTCATTGGCTTCGTGAGGCAGAGATTCGTTAGATTTGAATAACTGAGCTGTATTTTCATATAGATATTGGAGACGTTTGCCCATTCTCTTCTTCAGTTCAAACTGTTTTTCCTGTTCTAAAAATGAGTTGTATGGATGATAGTGGGTATAATAATTACGAAGCATAGCCATGCAACTGGTAAAATCTGCCATTACCTCCAAAAGAGTATTCAACTGGACACTTTTTTTGTTTTCATCCTCTAACTTCATTCTCTTGAAAAAAGGAAAATGACGATAAAGACGTTTTTGCAGGTTTACCTTTTGAATATTGTCCAATTTCGCTATCTTTTTTCTGTGACTTTTGTTAAATGCGTCATCTATATCATTCTCGTTAAAAAGATTCATTCCGATAGCCTGCATAACGGTATTGATTGTTACAGTCATGTTGTGGCGAGCCAAATTAGCATAGGCACCAATAATGTGGCGCTTGCACTCGGGTTGTTCGTCATAGGGTCTTGAATAGTCAACTGGGACTAATTGGAATTGCACATTTGCCATTTTCTTGTAGTTTTTAGTTATTCTTCTGATTAAAATTATTTACCAAAGAAAGTTTTCACATCTTTCCGCATGAGACATATTAAAACGGTCACAGCTACAGCACCTAATACCAATGAATACCACATTTTGGGCTCACTTCTGTGATTAAGAATTTCATAAGAAGCCTGAATGACCTGCGCAACAGTCAGAACAGCTACCACCACATTGAGGATATGCTGTCTTCTCTCCGCTTCATCTTTTTCTATTTTTTCATTCTTCTTGATTCTTTCTATTTCAGCCTGTTGTCTTTCAGCTTCTTCCTCCTGCAGCTTATGTTGCTTCTTCATTTGCTGCTGCATTCTCCGATCAGTGGTAAGCTTAAGCAATTCTATCTTGCTACTTACCTCTTCAAAGGTTTCAGGGATGTGTTGATTATCGCAGCAAAGATGATAGAACTGGCTATGATGTGTATAGATAGACACATCGGTAAAATAGCAATTTGTCTTAATACCGCACATCACTTCGATCAGATTCCATAGCTCATCGTCAGAAAGTTTGTCAGTCAATTCGAAATCAGTCATTCTACGCTCAAGGCTTTGGAGCGTATAACGCTGTATAAGGACCAACAGATAGACTAACAGATACTGACGATTAAACTTGTTATGAATACTTCCTATGAACTCTTTATTATCCTTTTTCCCGATGGCCATCATTGCAGTTCCCTCAATGGATGATGCAAAAAAGATGTTCTCATAAGTCTGAATCATTGACCCATGCTCTTCCATTTGCTTAAACGGCAGCATATATTTTGCATCTACACAGCGGCACAAGCGCAAGAGATCGGGTGCAATGTTCTCTTTAGTGACTTCATTCTCAACATCCTGCATTGAGCAGAAGGTGAAAAGGTGCATTCTGTATTTACTAAAATACTTTATTCGCGTTTCTCCTTCACGGGGCATGCCCATTGTGCCTAAAATGCAATCTATGAAGTCATTTAAGTTCCAGCAAATATAATCATTCCTCTTTCTCGTTGATTTCTGATTCTCTTTCCACAGATTCGGAATCGTTTTGTTCCACTCGTCAATATTCTTAGGCCATGTGGCCTCATCCTGTTTATTGGGATTCAAGCATACGCATTGATATTTATTTGATTCATTGCGTTTGTGAAGGAAATAGTTGAGTTTAATAAGTTTTTTAACATCGTCTTTGTCTTCTAATTCTATCGGAAGAACAAGCATTCCTATCCGCGCTGTGGAAGAAACAAACAGATAAGGCTTAAAGCCCTCACGATTAAGCAGAGTAAAAGAAATTGTAAGAGGCAATTTCCGCTCTTCGGCATTTGTGGCAAGCAAGGCAACTTGTTTCTTTCCTAAGAGTCTATCTACAAACATCTGCGAATATTCACCTGTGTCTTTCTGGCGAAAAGTGAAAATGGAAAGACGAGTTCTCTCTGTTGCATCGCCTGCATGTCTAAAGATATCCATAATATATGGATAAAGCACATCTTCTTTGTATATGTCATCAGTTATAGGCTCCCATCTGTCGAGTCTGCTATGAATAGATTTCCATTCTCCGTCCTCAAAATAGAAAGGAACAATAAAGAAAGTATATGCTTTCTCTAATTGCAGGCATTTTGGTGATATCAATTTATTCTCTTCCATAGTTGTTTTTTTAGTTATTCCTTTTTGGTATTTCTTTTTTATTTTCACTTCAGTGTTTTCCCCTCTGCTACATACATGTCACTTCAGCAGTCGGTTCCTCATGCTGATGCACCGCTCCATGCGCTGACCGTTGACGGCATACAGGTAGTCGTTGTGGGAGGGGCGGTAGGACAGCGACCTGGAGAACTGACGGAGAGATGAGAGCATATGATTGATGGCATCGAGTGGAGGGGTGGATATGCCGTTCAGACTGCTTTCGGTGAAGAGGGCCAGAGGGATAATCATCTGACGGGCCGTGGCACGGTCCTTATTGAAGGCGGCCAGCTTGTGGGCAGCCTCCACCAGAAAGTAGTTGGAGATGATCATGCGGTTGTGAAGCTTGCTGTAAAGGGGACAGTCGGGGGTGATGCCCAGTACCTCCATCATGAGGGGATAGGTGCGGCCCAAGCGCGGCTTCAGCTGTTCCAACTGTGCAGCAATGTCGCTGAAGGAATAGGTCTCTTCCTTACTCATGTCGTCGAACACGATGGTGACGTGGTAGCTGCCCCCCTCAAACTGCTGAGGCAGCAGCTCTTGCAGTATGTCGTAGATATTGGCTATGCCGTTGCCCACATTGGGCTGGGTAGAGGCAAAGAGGTAACGGTCGGTGAGCAGCAGTGCATTGGAGGGCAGCTTCTCTACGCTGTCCAGCACCGAGTCCCATCCGCGTCCAAGCCGCTGTCCGTTGTTCGAGACGTGTATGTCGTTCACATCAATGAGGGGAGAGATGTTTGGATGTTCGCCACAGAGGCACATCACACCGTACCGCCGCTGTATGTCGGATGCCTCAGCCGGGGCAACATTCAGTACATACAGTGTGGAAGGATTCTTCAGAACGGTCTCAGGATGGCTCCTGTACTGCTCAGTCTCTGCAGCCGACAGCAACTTCAGCGCCTGTGGCTGGTTCTTCTCCTTTGGAGTCATGAGCTTCAGCAACTTGTAAAGACTGGAGCGTGCGGCCTCGGTCTTTTTCTCTTCTGTGCCGATGATGTCATAATATACAGATTCGGATATATAGATTTTAAACATGAGGGACTTCGGTGTCTTTAGGTGAGTAATGTTATATTTACGCATCGCAAAAATAAAACTTTTCTGCCAAACGGCAAAATAAAAAACGAACAATAAACTTGT